>SYIK01000012.1 GCA_005798905.1 Bacteroidota bacterium
GGCCAATTTTATACAATATGTGGAAGGGTTTGAAAACCAGTATCAATTATTTTTCCTATCAATTCACTTTCGGAGTATTACACGTTAATTATAGTTCAAACAACTGGGAAGCATCTGTAAAAATGGAAGTGCTTTGCTATAATCCAATTGCTCATAAAACATTCCTAAGCGGTTTAGATTTTTGTAATAGTCATTTATATGCTTGTAGTAGTTTAATTCACTTTGCAGAAACCAAGCTTTATTTCCAAGCATTTCTGCTATAAACCATTTCTCTAACAATCTTCCTGCTCTGCCGTTGCCATCTTCAAACGGATGAATGTTTACGAACACGATATGAATAAATGCAGCGAAATAAAATACTTCCCGATGTGTAAATTTTTCTTTTTTCAATGTGGCAATGTCTTTCCAAAGCAATTCAAAATGTTTTTTTACATCTGTAACAAGTGCCGCTTCGTATTGTATGCACCCTGTTTTATGCTCCATTACTACCATGTTGCTTGTTCGCATTACACCTCGCTGGGCCCCTGGCAACAAGTGTTTTGCAAGCAAGGTATGCGATTTTAAAAAATTGGCTTTGGTCAATTTATTTTTCTGTGCAAACAAATAAGCGTTGTATAAATCATTGGGTTTCTGCACAAGGTCTGGCTGGTATTTTATGTTCAGCATTTTATGTTTGAGGTAGCTGTCTACTTCCATTTGTTCTCCTTCCATTCGTGATGATGCAATAGCTGAAACCGAAGTGTAGAAACTAAATGCCTTGGTAGATATTTCAGCATCTTTCAGTTTGTCAAATTTTTTTGACAAATTCTTATCCACCTGTTTGCAATACTGCTTCAACAAATCAACTGAAATTAACTTCAATTCTATTTTCATTCGGACAAAAATAATCTATTTTAGAAGCAAGAAACAATAATTAAGTGAATCCAACCAAGCCAGCCAACTTTAAACAATATGTTTCAGAACTTCCTTCCACAACTCAAAAAATTTTAAAACAAATTCGTGCTTCCATTCTTAAATTCATTCCCGGTGCGGAGGAAGTAATTAGTTATGGTATTCCGGCTTTTAAATTAAATGGACGGTTTGTAATTTATTTTGCGGGTTATAAAAAGCATATCGGCGTTTATCCCGTTCCAAAAGCCAATAAAGCATTTGAAAAAGATTTTTCTTTTTACAAAACTTCCGGAAAAGGAAGCATTCAATTTCCATTGGACAAACCAATTCCGTTTGATTTAATCAATAAAATTGTAGCATTCAGAATTGCAGAAAATGTAAAAAAAGACAGCATTAAAGAAATGGATTCAAAGAAAAAATGACAAAAGAAGAATCTTTTAAATCAACTCTTTTCAAAATTTTATTCCAGATAACAGTAGTTAATTTCATTCTATAAAACTTTAATATTAATAAATCCTCCATCGTACCCGCCGAAATATTAAACAACTTGTTAAATCTTTGAATTACAATTTACGTCTTCATAAATATTGCTACTTTTACACCCTTGTTTCATTTGCAAATTTTGAAGAAGCACAACAACATAACATTTAAAGTACTATTACTGTTATTGATTTATTTATTCAGTAACAGTCCTTCTATTTTATTTCACCACCACCAATCAGCCATTGTCTCATACGAAAAAGCAACCCCTTGTGAAAAAACTATTTACTATTCATATAAAACCGACAACTGTACACATAAAACTCATATAAGTAAAATATCTGAAAAATGTTGGCTGTGCGACAATCATACTGTTTCTCCCTATACTTTTCAACCCTTTTTAACTGAATATTTCCGAAAAGAACTCAGAGGAAACTATTTACAAGTTTCGGAAAATTATTATTTACAAGTTCCCTCTACTTTTTCTAACAGAGGACCTCCTTCGTTTTCGTTTTTTATCCTTTAGTATTTTTATAGGACAAATTTGATTGTCCTGTATGTTCATTTATTTAATTTTAATAATCAAACAAGATGAAACTAAAATTCATTTATACAATAGTTGTATTCATTTTCATATCTCAAAATATTGTTGCTCAAAATAACATATCGGGCAATATAAAAGACGAAGAAACAAAAGAGAATCTAACGGGAGTAACAGTATATATCAGCGATCTAAAAACTGGTGCTACCACAAACAAAGAAGGGAATTACAAAATAGAAAAAATAAAAACAGGGAATTACCTTATTGAAATAAGTTATATAGGTTATAAAAAAAGAGTAGATCGTGTTTACATTGGCAAAGACACCGTTTTAAATTTTTTATTAAGTCAATCTGTGTCAGAATTAAATGAAGTTGTAGTTACAGCCGTTACCCGTTCTACCGAATTAAAATTAAGTCCGATTATCATAAAACCTATTGATGTTGGTGTTCTTAATCAAAACAGCTCTACAAATTTGATAGACGCTTTAAAAAATGTTCCTGGCGTTAACCAAATTACCACTGGTGCAGGAATTTCCAAACCAACAATAAGAGGACTTGGCTACAATAGAGTTATTTCTCTTTACAACGGTATTCGTCAAGAGGGGCAACAATGGGGTGACGAACATGGAATTGAAATTGATGAGTATTCAATTGACAGAATTGAAATTGTAAAAGGACCCGGCAGTTTGATGTATGGCTCAGACGGAATAGCTGGCGTTTTAAATTTTATTTCGCCTAAAGCACCACATATTGACCAAATCAAAACACAACTTATTTCAAATTATCAAAGCAATAATAACTTAATCGGCTATTCCCTTTCAAATGCAGGAAACAAAAATGGTATTCAATGGCTTGGTAGATTTAGCAACAAATTTGTAGGGAATTATCAAAATAAATACGACGAAAAAGTTTACAACTCAGGATTTAAAGAGTATAACGGAAGTCTGTTTTTAGGAGTAAACAAAAAATGGGGCTATTCGCATTTGAATTTAAACACGTTCAACACTATATTAAATATGGTTGAAGGTGATAGAGACAGCGTAGGTAGATTTATTTTTGAAACACCAGACGGAAGTGGCTCTACAAATGAAGTTTCAGCAACTGCAAATGATTTAAGCGGATATAAAATAGGTTTTCCACATCAAGAAGTAAACCATTTGAAAGTTCTCACAAATAACTATTTCATACTTGAAAAAGGAGCTATCAATTTAGATTTAGGGTACCAAAATAATAAACGAAAGGAATTTGGCGATGTATTAAATCAAAATGACAAGGCTTTATTTTTCGACTTAAATACTTTCAACTACAACTTAAGATACAATTTAGTCGAAATGAAAGGTTGGGAAACTTCGATTGGTGTTAGCGGAATGCAACAAAATAACACAAATAAGGGTTTAGAATTCTTAATTCCAGAATACAATCTTTTTGATATTGGCGGTTTTGTATTCACTCAAAAAACATTTAACAAACTCACATTAGCAGGAGGTGTACGTTTCGACAACAGAAACTTAAGTACAAAACAATTAATTTTAGATAGCTTGGGAGTTCCTACAAGCGTTGAAAACACTAACACAAATATTAAATTCAAATCATTCAATAGGAATTATAGTAGTTACTCGGGAAGTGCTGGATTGACTTATCAAATTAATAAAAAAGCAACCATTAAAATTAATTTATCAAGAGGGTTTAGAGCTCCAAACATTTCTGAAATTGCATCCAACGGACGACACGAAGGGACTTTGAGATTTGAGTATGGCACATCAGAATTAAAGCCAGAAATTAGTCATCAAATTGACCTTGCCTATTTTTTGAATTCCGACCACATTTCGTTTGAATTTACACCATTTACAAACTTTATATCTAACTACATTTTTTCGGAAAAACTAACAAGTTCATTTGGTGGCGACTCAATACCCGACCCAGCCGACCCCGCACCAGCTTATAAGTTTACGCAAGGGAATGCAACATTAATTGGTGGAGAAATTTATTTAGATATTCACCCTCATCCATTTGATTGGTTGCATATCGAAAATTCATTTTCTTTTATTCAAGCTACGCAAAACAACCAGCCAGACAGCACTAAATATTTACCTTTTATTCCTGCATCCAAATACAAAGGAGAATTGAAAGCACAGTTTAAGAAAGTGGGTAAATACTTAACTAATACTTACATAAATTTTAGTATCAACTACTACTTTCAACAAGATAAATTTTTTAAAGCATACGAAACCGAAACAGAAACTCCAGCATACTCATTGTTAAGTGCAGGATTTGGTGGTAACGTAAAAGCATTTAACCGAAGTAATTTTTTGAGCATTTATATTAGTGCGGAAAACTTAGCTAACGTAGCTTATCAAAGTCATTTAAGCAAACTGAAATATGCACCACAAAATCCATTGACAGGTAGAAACGGAATTTTTAATATGGGAAGAAATATAAGTATGAAATTAATATTTAACCTATAATTTTGATAACCGAAAGTGAAAGGTGCCATCAAATGTGATGGCACCTTTGCTTTTTTGGCAAAAAAAAATCTTACTTTTAAAACAAGGAACCAATAAAAATCAGTTAAAACAATATCACGGTAGACAATGAGAATAGAAAAAACAAAACCATTTGACGGGCAACATTGCGAAACGACGGCAACAGGAACTTTGTTGCGACAAATCGGAATTGAACTTACCGAACCAATGCTTTTTGGTTTGGGCGAAGGACTTGGATTTATCTTTTGGAATATGAAATCAATGAATTTTCCTTTCATTGGAGGAAGAGTTAAACCAGACGTTTTGACTGAAAATATTGCACGAAATCTAAACCTTGAATTGACCGTAAAAGAAACTTCATCAACCGAAAAGGCTTGGGATAATGTAAAAAAACTTATTGACAACGGAATAGTGGTAGGCTTAAAATTAGACTGTTTTCATTTACAATATTTTTCACGACCATTTCATTTTGCAGGACATTATGTTGCACTTTACGGCTATGACAACGAAAACGCTTTTTTAGTGGATACAAAACAACAAGGTGGACAAGTGAAAACAACTTTGAAAAGTTTAGCATTAGCAAGAGCAGAAAAAGGACCAATGTCCTCTAAAAATTTGTATTACACTTTGCGTAAAACTAACAAAACATTTGACTTAAAGAATGTAATAACTACTGCGATTAGAAATAATGCAACTGAACATATAAATCCGCCAATTACAAATATTGGTTACAAAGGAATTTACAAAACAAGTTCTGAAATAATTAAATGGTTTAAGACAAGTAAAGACATTGAAAATGACTTTAAAACATCTGCAATGCTTATGGAGAAAGCAGGAACAGGTGGAGCATTATTTAGAAACTTATACCGAGATTTTTTAAAAGAAAGTTACGACTTGCTAAAACTTGACAAACTAAAAATTGGATTCGAAGCATTTGTAGAAATTGCTGAGCTTTGGACTTCAGTTTCTCAATTATTTGAAAAAGTAAGTCAAACGAGAGAATTAAAATATATTCAACAAGCTTCAGATATTTTAAAAATAATTTCAGAAAAAGAAAAAAAAATAATGGAAATATTGGCGACAATATAACCGAATCGCCAACATCACCATCTATCTAAATGCATCGTTTTGTGTTAAAAAATACCCTACTGCATCAAACCGTTAGCAGTAATAATTGACCGCCCATAAAAATTATGTTCTTTGATGACATAAATCATTTTTCATCGGATTATATATGCTGACCTTCGAGTAAAATTTTATTATTTATGAATCAGACACACTTACATTTAGCGATAACCCATCTCCCAATTTTTGGATCTTTTTTTGGTGTACTTGTTTTAATAATCGGGCTTTGGGCAAAAAGCATTCAAACAAAAATTGCAGCTTACTACATTTTCATAATTTCTGCACTTGGTGCTGGCATTGCTTACCTGACTGGTGAAGGAGCCGAAGAAACAGTAGAAAAAATTCAAGGAATTGCAGAAAGTACAATTGAGTTACATGAAGACTTTGCAGTTTTTGCATTAATATCATTAATAATACTTGGTGTTGCGTCTATTATTGGACTTTTCCTAACTTTAAGAAAGTCGGCTCTGACAAAGAAAATAGCTTTTGTGGTTTTATTTACTTCCTTAATTAGTTTCGGCTTAGTTGCAAGAACAGGTTATTTAGGTGGCCAAATTAGACACACAGAAATCAACAACGTAACAACAACAACGCAAGAACAAGGTGACGAAAAAGAAGATGATGGAGATGACTAATCATTCCTTGAAAACATTAGTAGCTAGGCGTGCCTTTCGACAGATACCATTAAACAAATTTAGCAATATTAAACCATCGAAATTTGTTTAATCGGTTGCCGACAATTATCTTTGCGACCCAATTTTAAAGATTGAACTATGAGTGCACTAAAATTTATACACGAACAATTGACCACAAAAAAGGAGCTTCCCTCCTTTAAAGCTGGCGACAATATCACCGTTAATTATAAAATTATCGAAGGTACAAAAGAAAGAATCCAGGGTTTTAAAGGCGATGTTATCAAACGTCAAGGTAACGGAGCAACGGCAAGTTTTACAGTTCGTAAAATTTCCGATGGTGTAGGTGTTGAAAGGCTTTTTCCGCTTTTTTCGCCAAACATTGAATCGATTGAAGTACATAAAGTAGGTCGGGTACGCCGCGCTAAATTATTTTATTTGCGCAGCCGCAGTGGTAAAAGTGCAAGAATTCGTGAAAAGCGGGTTGTTGTAAATAAAAAAACTGCAAAATAAAAAATTAACATAAAGTAATAAAAAAGCGAAAACAAGTTGAGTTTCGCTTTTTTATTTTAGAACAACTACCTTTGATTTAATATTACAAACTAGTAAAAATTATCAATATGGGAAACATCGGAATGACAGAATGGATTGTAATTCTATTAATTCTCGTTTTATTATTTGGCGGTAAAAAAATCCCTGAGCTTATGCGTGGATTGGGAAAAGGTATTCGCGAATTTAATGATGCCAAAAATAATGTTAAAAAAGAAATAGAAGATAGTGTATCCGAGAAGGATCGTCTAAATTCTTAATCGATTATTTTTTTACGAATTTTATTTTAGCTACTACTACACAAAAAGTAGTTTTTTTCTTTATTAAAGAATAATGAAACAACTTTTTTCATTCTTTTTTGTTCTTATTATTTTTCTTAAAGGAGATTGCCAATCTTCACTGCTCGATTCCAACTGGGCACACACTAATACCGATCCAAAACAAGTGTTTAAAAATCTATTTTTAAACACCCCTTCCCAATTAGAAACAGTTCAACTGCATCCTCAAGCAGCAAATTTTGTTCAAGATTATTTTTTGCGCCACGAAAAGAATTTGAAAAATATGAAAACTTGGGGGCGTCCCTATTTTGATTTGATGGATGAAATTTTTGGGCAATACAGCTTACCACGAGAGTTAAAATATTTGGCAGTTATTGAATCTTATCTAAAAACTTATGCTGTTTCTTGGGCAGGTGCTGTTGGTCCTTGGCAGTTTATGCCAGCTACTGCAAAAAGAATGGGTTTGCGCGTAAACAATGTTATTGATGAAAGAACGGATTATTTTAAAAGTACACATGCTGCTGCTCGTTATTTAAACGAATTATTTTCCATTTACAATGATTGGTTATTAGTGATTGCTGCCTACAATGGCGGACCGGGAAATGTAAATACTGCCATTCGACGCAGCAACAGCAAAAATTTTTGGGAATTGCAAAATTTTCTTCCGGCAGAATCAAGAAATCATGTAAAAAAATTTATCGCGACACATTATATTATGGAAGGAAACGGCAGCATTACAACGCAAACAAATGCTGAAGCAAAAGAATTCACCAACTTAAATTCAATTGAAAAAAATATTACTGAAGAAGAATTTAAAAATTCAAAAGTTCAAACAATCAACGGAAAATTTTTAGCTGTTGTCATTTCAAAATATCTTGCAATTAGCCCAATTGAATTCAATCGTTACAATCCAAATTTTGATAAAACAATTAGTGTGGATGGTTTTTATGAATTGCGGTTGCCCGTTGATAAATTAGAATTATTTAATGCAAAGCGATCGCTAATTCTAAACGAATCATTGCATTTGTTATTGAACAAATTTCACCAATCCATGCCAGAACAATCAACAAAGAATAAACTTGAATAAAGAAAATAGAATAGTTAAACCTGCTCGCAGAGAGGCTGTACGAATTTAGTAATCATCATTATCTTTTTCAAAATCATCATCCCAATTATCCGAATCATTAAAATCATCTTCTAATTCAAAATCATCATCGTCTTTTTTTTCACGCGATTTGTTTGATTTGGAATCAGGGATATCAAATTCTTCAAAGTCGGGATCTTGATCTTGTATATCATCATCTAAATTTTCATCTTCGACCTCTTCCTTTTTTTTAGTTTTAGAAGAAACAAACTCAACTTTTTTTGTGCTGCTCTTTGTGGTTGAAACCAATTTGTTCGTACTTGATTTTCCTGATTTGAAAGTCATGCTTTAATAAATTATTCAATGTAAAATTTCATCGAAGATTTTAAATCACCAAATTTTTTGAACTTTTTTTTACTTTTTATTTTAATATAATCAACTGTTCTCTTTCTGGTCCGTTTGAAATATATTTTACATTTACTCCTAAATATTTATTAATAAATTCAACGTAAAATTGCATCGACTCTGGCAATTTTTCTTCACTTAAAATTTTGGTTGTGTCCTTGTGCCATCCCATAAAAGATTTATAAATTGGAGTCACATTCAACTTAGCTAATTGGAAAGGAATTTCTTTGACTTCGTTGCCATTCACTTCATAAGCTGTGCACATTTGTAATTCTTGAAAAGAATCTAAAACATCTGCTTTGGTCATTACAATTTTAGTAACTCCATTAATCATGCAAGCAAATTTCAGTGAAACTAAATCCATCCACCCGCAACGTCGGGGTCTTCCAGTTGTAGCGCCAAATTCAGATCCTATTTTTCGTAATTGTTCTCCTGTTTCATTATCTAATTCTGTTGGGAAAGGCCCGCTTCCGACTCTTGTGCAATACGCTTTTGTAATACCAATGACATCACGAATTTTTTGCGGAGCTACTCCAAGTCCGGAACAAACACCGGCTGAAGTTGTATTGGAAGATGTTACAAAAGGAAAAGTCCCAAAATCAATATCCAACATAGTTCCTTGTGCTCCTTCGGCTAATACTTTTTTACCAGCAGAAATTCCATTGTTGATAAAATATTCTCCGTTAACAATATTCAATTGTTTTAAAAATTCAACTGCTTCGAAAAACTCATCTTCCCACACAGAGATATCTTCATTAAAAGAAAAAGTATCCAACAGGCGCTGATGTTTCAATCGCAATTTGATATAAGAACTTGTAAAATTTTTATCTAATAAATCGCCTACACGCAAACCATTTCTACCGGTTTTATCCATATAAGCTGGGCTAATTCCTTTTAAAGTAGAACCAATTTTGTGATCGCCTTTTGAAATTTCTGCAGCTTTATCCAATGCTCGATGTGTTGGCAAAATAAGATGTGCACGATCCGAAACAAATAAACTTTTTTTAAGATCTATTCCAAAACTTTTTACCGTATTGCATTCATTCTTTAAAGTAATGGGATCCAAAACAACTCCGTTCCCAATTAGATTAACTGTTTTTTCGTGAAACACTCCGGACGGAACCTGGTGCAATACTACTTTTTTTCCGCCCACATAAAGTGTATGCCCTGCATTTGGACCACCTTGAAAACGAGCAATAATGTCGTAATTGGGAGCAAAAAAATCTACAATTTTCCCTTTCCCTTCATCTCCCCATTGAAGCCCAAGAATTACATCAACCATAAATTTGTAAATTATAAATGAGGTAGCAAAAATAATACATCAAAGCAATCCAATCGAAAGAAATAAAGATGTTAGTAATAAAAAAAATTACTTAATTAATATTACTGTTCCTTTTTTTGTAATTACTTTATCATCTTTTGTCACTCCTTGTGCCATCCAAACATACGTATTGCCACCGGCTTGTTCTATTCCTTTTATTCTTCCATCCCACCCTTCATGCAATTTATTCGTTGAATAAATTAATTGCCCCCAACGATTATAAATTCTAAAATATTTCAATTCTTTTATTCCAACCGGAAAAGGAATTAGTTTATCATTTTTTCCATTATTATTTGGAGTAAACCCTGTTGGAACATAAATATCTGGGCCTTTGTAAACTTTTATATTTATAGTTCCTTCTCCTTTGCATCCAGCTGAAGTAGAAGCTACAACAGTAAATAATATATCTGCATTTACTGTTAATGTCGGATTATTAACCGCTGGGTTGTTTAAGCCAAACGGAGGTAACCAATTATAATTTGTTGCAATTGATGTAGCTAACAATTGAAACTGATCTCCGGAATATACAATTGTGTCTTTGGGAAAAGTTTGAACAACAATTGGCGGAGTTACTTTTACTAAAATTTGATCTTGAATTAACGAAGGGCATCCGTTTGCATCAACTACATTTAGACTATAAGTGATTGTTTGATTTGGTGTAGTTGTAGGATTTTGGAAAATATTATTATTCAAATAAGTTGCCGGTGTCCATTGAAACTGAACCCCACCAGACCCTTGCATCAAATAAGATTGACCATAACAAATATCTCCGTCGAATCCTGCATTTGGAATCGGTGCTGTGTTTACATTTATAATTATTGTATCATTTGCCGAACAACGACCAAGTGTAGCTGTAACAATATATTGAGTGGTTGTTATCGGATTTGCTATTGGATTTTGAACTATTGTATTGCTCAATGCTGTAGCTGGTGTCCATAAAAATTGGGTGGCATTAGTTGTTACATTTAACTGAGTTGAACTTCCTTCACAAATTATTTTATCTGTTGCTGGTGTTAAGGTTAAATTATTGTTTAGCCCAACTGAAACTGCAAGTGATCCAGTACAATTTTTTGAATCCCGCACTGTAACGGTATAATTCCCTGGAGCAACATTAAACATATTTGATATCTGAAAATTAATCCCATCAATCGAATATTGATTTCCACCATTTCCTCCGATAGATGATACCGTTATTACGCCATCATTACCTCCGTCACAACTTGCATTACTAATTGTACAACTAGCAACTAAAATATTTGGCTGAGTAACATTGATTGTTTGTGTTTTCATACAACCTTTGTTATCTTTTACATACACAGTATATGAACCAGCGGCTACATTAAAAATATTGCTCCCTTGGTAAGCGATCCCATTTAAAGAATATAAAAATGGAGCGGTCCCTCCAGAAGCTGAAACAGTTATAACCCCATTATTTTGTCCATTACAAAGCACTGGCTGAAAAACTACAGTAGCATCCAGCACAAGTGGCTGTGTAATGCTTACAGAAACTGAATTAAAACAAGTACTATTATCTCTGAAATAAACAGTATAAATACCTGCAGTTAAATTATTAAAAACATTACTCGATTGCCAAGTTGTATTATTCAACGAATACTGAAAGGGTGAAATTCCATTGGTCATATTAACATTAATAACTCCATCATTACCCCCATTACACGAAACATCTGTTAAAATAATATTTGCATTTAAAGGAGCACTAATTCCAACTGTAACATTAAAATTGGAAATACAATTATTCGCATCTTTTATTGAAACTAAATACACTCCAGCTGCAAGTCCATTAAAATTCGCACTCGCCTGCCATGTTCCACTATTTATTGCATACTGGTAAGGGGTAGAGCCACTTGTGGGTATTACAACTATACTTCCATTATTAACTGCGGCACAGGACGTTGCCGTAGTTGTAAAATTTGCAGTTAAACCAGCACCTTGTGATACACTTGCTACCTGATTTCCAACACAACCCAAAGCATCTGTAACTGAAATATTGTAACTACCAGGTGCCAAATTTGAAAAAATATTACTGCTTTGTACTGAACCTCCATTTAATGAATAAAGAAAGGGAGACATCCCACCATTTGCTGTAATGGTAACACTTCCGTTATTAACTCCCGGGCAAGAAGTAGCAATTGTATTTACGCTTACACCAATATTTCCTATACGAGTAATGGTAACATTTTGTGTAGAGTTGCAACCATTTGGATCTGTTGCAAAAACTGTGTAGTTACCTGCTGCAAGCCCTGTAAAAGAGTTACTTAATTGTAACACCCCTCCATTCAATGAATATTGATAGGGAGGAATGCCACTATTTGCTGGTACATTATAAGTAATTGAGCCCGCTTCTCCACTTAAGCAATTAATATTGGTAACTACTGCCACAGCATTAAGTCCGTTTGTTTTGTTTACGGTAATTGTATCAAATGATTCTAAAAAAATATCTGGGCCGTTACAACCCATGTAAGTAGTTTTTACAATAAACTGTTGTGAATTACCTGCTGGACAAACATTTGAAAAATTAATATCCAACAAACCAGCAACAGTTGAAGCTGTATCAGCTAATGCAACCAATGTATTACTTAGTGTAAATAATTCAGCTTTTAGAAAACGTGTAGCCCCACCATTTGGAGTAAATCGATACGCTTCATTTGTTGCATTCCATTGTGTTGCATTTTTATTCGCTCCAGCAATGGCTTTTGTCCTTGTCCAATCCTGAATTCCAAGAATTGCTTTGCCTGTATTTGTACTTGAGAAGCAAGTCTTTTTTTCAAAATATAAATCAATAATGCCGGTTGATTCGTACAATACTATTTGAAAAATATTGGGTGTATTTAATCCACATGCATTGTTTCCAAAAACCCCAATTTTATAAAAATTTGCAATAAATTTTCTACAAGGCGAAACACCTTCTATGCGCCATTCTATTTTTCGATCACTGGGACTTGCTATTAATCTTGGATCCAAATCTGAATAAGCAGCCATGATGGATGCTTTTGGATAATAAGTTGATCCAGCTGAACATTGTGTTCCCAGCGCATACGGGATTTGTGGATTGATTGTCCATGCATTTGCACAAGAAGCGTTTGTTGTATCAAAAGTTATTAGTCCATTTGAACCAACAACAACTTTACTAAACATCGAATCGTAAAAACAAAAATTAAAGGGAAGTTCTATTTTTCCACTGAACTCGTCATCGACATAAAGTTCTGTAAGCTCAGTACCACCTGTTGCAGTAAACGAGAATGGATTAAAAGGAATATTGTCTAAAACATAAGTAGACGTTGTTTTTAAATTGGGAACACGCAGACTAATTGTATCACAATTTATACCACACGCGTAGTTGAACACCGCATTATTATTACCTGTAGGAACACAACTTTGTGCACTACTTTTTATGTTAAAAAAAATTGTGCCTAAAAAAAATACTACTAACTTTCTACAGTCAAGTTTCAACATTAAAATAAATTTTAAATAAAGCGATTAATTGCAATATAAATAATAGAATTATTATTTATTGAAAAATTAATTAGGCGCCAATTCTGTAACATATCGTTCTACCGATTCAATCCCCTCCAATTCTTTTAACCTTAATGTAAGTGTGTCTAATTCTTCTTTATCATTTACAAAAATTTTTATGTCTCCCTCAAAAAGGCCATCTTTGGCCTCAATAGTAATAGCAGCCATATTTATTTTCATTTCGCCAGAAATAAGATTGGTTATTTTGTGCACAACACCCACATCGTCCAATCCTACAATTTTTAACCCACTCAAAAAAGAAATTTCTTTATTTTTTGCCCATTTAGTTTTCACTACACGATGGCTAAAATTGGCCATAAGTTTTGCAGCATTTGGGCAATTCGTGCGGTGAATTGTCAACCCTTTTCCTGTGGTAACAAAACCAAATACTGCATCTCCTGGAATTGGTTTGCAACAGTTGGCAAGGTTATAAACTATTTTGTCGCTGCTTTCTCCAAAAATAATTAGTTCTGAGTCTTTTTTAGAAAACGTATGAGGAATAGGCTCATTAATTGACTCCTTAATTTTTACAGGTTTCGGTGCTTCAATTCTATCGCCTTGAATTTTAAAACTCTTCAATTCTTTAAGATCAATATTTTTTACCGCTACTTGATAATAAAGATCGAGTGGAGAACTTTGCTTATAAAAGTTTACCAATTCATCAATATTGTTGGATTGAAAAACTGCACCAATTCCTTCCAATTTTTTTTGAACACTGTACTTTCCGTCTTCTGAAATTTTTCTTTTTTCTTCTTTGAGCGCATCTCGAATTCTACCTCGGGCTTTTGAAGTAACAACAAAGTTCAACCAGTCTTCCGAAGGTTTTTGTTTGTTGGATGTAATAATTTCTAATTGATCGCCACTTCGAAGTGGATGACTTAGTGGCACTAATTTGTTATTAAGTTTTGCTCCAATCGTTTTTGTACCAACCGCACTATGAATTGCAAATGCAAAATCAAGTGCAGTAGAACCAACAGGCAACATTTTTACATCGCCTTTTGGTGTGTACACATAAATTTCTTCGGAAAGAAAACTTGTTTTAAAATCATGTAAAAAATCTACAGAATCGGTATCATGATTCGCAATAACATCTCGAATCTGTTGAAACCAATTTTCAAACCTATTTTCCTCTCGGGCATTTTCTGTGCCATCACTTTTATATTTCCAATGTGCGGCCAAACCTTTTTCGGCTATGTCATTCATTCTTTTAGTTCTGATTTGAACCTCCACCCATTTTCCTTGCGGGCCCATAACCGTTGTGTGTAACGCTTCATAGCCGTTACTTTTAGAATTACTCAACCAATCGCGCAGTCGTTCAGTGGATGGACTGTATTGGTCTGTAATAAGTGAATACACTTTCCAACAATCTTCTTTTTCTTTTTCTGGAGCTGAATTTAGAATAATTCGAATAGCAAATAAATCATACACCTCTTCAAAACTTACGCCCTTCTTTTTCATTTTTTTCCAAATGGAATGAATGTGTTTTGGACGTCCGTAAATTTCAAAATCCAAATCAGTTTTTTCTAATTGTTCTTTTATTGGCTTGATAAATTCATTTATATATTTTGTTCGTTCGCGTTTGGTATCGTTTAATTTTCTTACAATTTCTTTAAATGCTTCCGGTTCCAAATACTTCATCGCCAAATCTTCCATCTCCGTTTTCAAATTGTACAAACCCATTCTATTTGCAAGTGGAGCATAGATGTAAATTGCTTCGGATGCAATCTTTAATTGGTTTTCCTTTTTCATAAAATCCAATGTGCGCATATTATGAAGTCGGTCAGCAAGTTTTATTAAAATCACACGCGGATCATCGGTTAGCGTAAGCAATATTTTTTTAAAATTTTCTGCTTGCTTCGATGCATTTACATCAATTACGTTCGAAATTTTTGTAAGTCCTCCTACCAATTTTGCAATCTCTTCTCCAAATTCTCTTTTTACATCTTCCAAAGTAATGTCGGTGTCTTCAACTGTATCGTGTAACAATGCACAAATAGTGGATCGAACGCCTAATCCAATTTCTTCGGCACAAATTTTTGAAACAGCTAGCGGGTGAAGAATATACGGTTCGCCACTTTTTCTGCGCATGGTTCGATGCGCCTCTGCTGCCATTTTAAAAGCAGCTCGAATCATTTTTTTACTTGCTGGTTTTAGCTTGGATTTTAATGCACGAAGCAAGCTCCGATATTCGCGCAGAATTATTTTTTTTTCCTGCTCTTCATCCAAACTGTATTTGTGTAAGTGCGCTGTCATTTCCATTATTAACGAATTTACGAATTAATTCCCAGCCTTTTTTTCATGAATAGTTGTGAAATGAAAATAAAAAATAGTTGGCTTAATTTTCGACCTGTTTTTTCAACAACCAATAATAAAAATTATTACATTCAAAATTAACAAGATGGATTTTGTGACGCATTTATATAAAGACAAAAAACCGCTATTTTGAGCGGTTTTTTTTGAATAAAAATTTTTAGTTAGTGTTTTATAAATGTTACCGTTCGCCAGTTGTTATTAACAAGTGTTCGAATTCGATAAACGTCGGCAGGCAGTTCATTTATATTGATTGTCGCTCTTGATGTTGATGCAAAAGAAACCTGTTTCTTCATATTACCCATACGGTCAATGATTTTAAGTTGTGAAAACAACTGTACCAACCCCCTATAAACTGGCACATAAAAGTGCAATGATTGTTCTCTTCATATTGGTTTGATTTATTGTTTTTTCCAAATTCTTCCCCCTACTACACTTGAAACATATTGATGTTGAAGTAATAAGTAATTCTCACAAATTTTTAAAGGCACATAACCACTACGTAACCCATCATACAACCTATAAAACACTAATGCTGGTTCTTGGTCTTCGGGGTAGTTTGTACCTGTAATTTCATGCTGCAGTAATATTTTATATGTATAAACGGAGTCTATCTGGTTATTCCGAAAAAAACGGACTGTATCATTTCGAAAATTCATAACAAGGGAATAACCTTCTGTTTGCGGTGTCAGGTAAATAAATTTTTGCTGCCTTCGGTCAACTCTTTTTTCCTCTACCCAATTCCATGCGCCAGCGATATAGAGTTTTGCTGAATCAAGATTTTTTGAGAGAATGCAATTTACCTGAACAGGTTTGTACGTTTCATTTTCATCTATTATTTCTTTTTTCTTGCAACAAGAGATACCAAAAAAAATTGAAATGAGTAATAAATATAATTTCATAAAACCAGTTTATGCTATGAAGGTAGAAATTAATTTCTCTGCAATTGGACAAAAAACAAACGAATTCTTCAACTGAATTTTTAATTATAAAAACCCTACTTTTGCACCCCAATTTTGCGGGTGTGGTGAAATTGGTAGACATACCAGACTTAGGATCTGGCGCCGCAAGGCATGGGGGTTCGAGTCCCTCCACCCGCACAGTTTAAAAGTATGATTGCTCAGGATTTACTTGCTTTTTCTGCCTACGAAGATTATCAAATTCAAATAATTTCAAACTATAATTATTAATAATGGCAACAGTTACAAAAGAAAATATCGCTTTGTTAAATGAAAAATTGACATTGAAATTGGACAAAAACGATTACTTCCCTTCCTATGAAAAATCGTTGAAAGAATACAGTAAAAAAGCAAATATTCCAGGTTTTAGAAAAGGAATGGTTCCCACCAATTTGATTAAAAAAATGCACGGTGCTTCTATTTTTACCGATGAAATTTTGCGCTCGGTTGACCGTGAACTGATGGCTTATCTTGAAAAAGAAAAACTTAACATTTTTGCACAACCGATTCCTATTGATATAAATCTTCAGCAATTAGATTTTAACAATCCAACTGATTATACTTTTCATTTTGAAATTGGAACAAAAGGGCCGGTTGTAATTTCTGATTTAGCAAAAGGAAAATTTACACGCTATAAAATAACAGTTACAAATACAATGATTGACGACGAAGTAACTCGTTTGCAAAGCCGTTTTGGGAATATGACTGAACCAGAAACAGTTACCTCCGAAGAAAATGTATTGAATGTAAATTTTATTGAAACAACAGCATCCGGCGAAGAAGTTGAGGGTGGAATAAAAAAAGAAAATTCATTACTTGTTAAATATTTTTCAGAAGCTACTCGCGGAAAATGGATGGGTAGAAAAAAAGACGACAGCGAAGTATTGCAATTAAAATCGGCATTTGACGAAAAAGAAAGAGAATGGATTGTTGGAGATCTTGGTTTAAACAAAGAAGATGTTTCTTCAATTGACAAATATTTTAAAGTTGTAATTGTAAAACTTGGATTGTTGGAGAAAAAAGAAATGAATGAAGATTTCTTCAAACAAGTTTACCCGCAATTAGATTTAAAATCAGAAACTGAATTCAGAGAAAAAATAAAAGAAGAAATTCAAAAGCAGTGCGATGCACAATCTAACAATCATTTACAGCATGCAGCTTATCACGATTTATTGGATCATTCCAAAATTGATTTTCCGGAAACCTTTTTAAAAAAATGGTTGAAAACGCAAGATGAAAATGCTGAAAAAGGGAAAAAAATAAAAACGGATGAAGAAATTGAAAATGAATTTCCAACTTTTATTTCTCAATTAAGATGGACGTTGATTAGCGAATCAATCGTTTCTGAAAACAACATTCAAGTAGAATCCGATGAGTTGCGCAATTTTGCCAAACAGCAATTGTTTAGTTACATGGGCGGGATGGGATTGATGGATGAAGACCAACCTTGGATAAAAGATTATTTGGACAAAATGATGAAAGATCAAAAATTCATGCAAGAAACTTATCACCGCATTCAAAGTCAGAAAATTTTGGAGTGGGCAAGTTCTAAAATAAATGCGACTGAAGTGGAAATAAGCATGGAAGATTTTTCAAAGATGCAAGAAGAGCATCAGAAAAAACATCATTAATCAATTTTTGGAATTGCGAACAAATCGTAATGACTCCAATTCATTAAGTCGGATTCTTCAATAAGCGGCCCTTTGTAATTGGTTGATCCACCAAAGTAATGAATAGAATAGTTATAGTTTTTTAGAAAATTATAAAGACGATTTCGATATTTTAAATCAGAATGTTTAAAAACTTCTACACGAATAAATGGTTTTTGTGTTTCAATAATTTCTGAAATACTTTCCAAAACGGTGCAATCAAATCCTTCCGCATCCACTTTCACATAACGGATTCGCGATAATAAATCCGAGTGGTTTTCTTTTAGATAAGCAACCAAATTTTTGCCTTCTACTTTCAATTTATAAGCATGGCCGTGCTTCCATTTGCTAATGCCTTCGTGAAAACCACCATTGCAAAATCCGGAATCGGAATATTCAAATTCCATTTCGCAATTGGTTGGGGTTGCTGCAAATGGCAATGGAATAATATTTCCTTTATGTCGCAATAACGCAGCATTTTTTTCCAACACTTTGAAAACATATTTGTTTGGTTCCAATGCCAAAACAGCGCCCGAAGTACCGGTTACAATTGCAAGTGGCATTGCCGTATCGCCGGTATAAGCACCAATATCAATGACAACATCGTCGGGGTTGATAAATGTTTTTAAACAATTTATTTCTTCTTGTAAAATATTTATTTTCCCTGAATGTGGATGTAGCCACTGTGCAAGTTCTAAACTACCTTCAAGCGGTAAATTAATTGTAATGGTTTTTATCCCGTATTCCTTTGTTTTAGGTTTAAATCCCAATAATGATGTAAAATCAATCACTCTCATTTTGTTTCTTTTCTCTTATTTCAACAAACTTAACCATTCTCAATTTGTTTTAAAAACTTACAATAATTTATGTCGGAGTGGCAGTAATTTTTGTTAGCTTGCTTTTTGGACAGATATTTGTTGAACAGATAATCTCTAAATAGTAATTATGCATTTAAAAACTGAATTTGAAAAGTATGCGGTAAAGCACCGCGGTATGTCGAGCAATACTTTAAATAGTTATGCCAGTCATTTAGTAACTGCGCTCACTCCAAATATTATTGAAGAACGCCCAATGAATATTGCAGTAATGGATGTGTACAGTCGGCTAATGATGGATCGAATTATTTTTCTTGGATATCCCATCAATGATGAAGTGGCAAATATTGTAATGGCACAATTGCTTTTTTTAGATTCTGCAGATAGATCGCGTGATATAAATATGTATATAAATAGTCCAGGTGGAAATGTATACAGCGGAATGGGATTGTACGACACCATGCAATATGTTTCTCCCGATGTAGCTACAATTTGCATTGGAGTTGCAGCTTCGATGGCCTCTGTATTATTGGCAGCAGGTACAAAAGGGAAAAGGGCTGCTTTGAAACATTCAAGAGTAATGATGCACCAACCAAGTGGCGCTATTGGCGGTCAAGCAAGCGACATAGAAATAACCGTAAATGAAATAAAAAAATTAAAACACGAAATGTATGAAGTGATAAGCCATCATTCGGGAAAAGAACCTGCACAAATTGAAAAAGATTTCGACCGCGATTATTGGATGACAGCTATCGAAGCAAAAGAATATGGTTTGATTGATGAAGTATTAATGACAACTCCTAAAAAATAAATTTATATAAAATGAAGGCAACGCATTTTTTATTTAACACGCAACAAGAAGACGAAGAAAAAGAAAGAGCAGAAAAACGAGATGATTTACAAATGCTGAACAAGCGACTTGAAAAATATTTTTTCGAAAACCGTTGCATCCATCTTTGGGGAGTAGTGGATGACAAAAGTGCAAAAGAAATTGTAACAAAACTTCATTTGCTTGATGCCGATAAACCTGGTGAAGAAATAAAATTTTTTATCAATAGTCCTGGAGGTGTAGTTACCAGCGGCATGGTAATTTACGATACCATGCAAATGTTGAAAAGTCCAATCAGTACAATTTGTATGGGGCTTGCCGCATCCATGGGAAGTATTTTACTGAGCGGTGGTGTAAAAGGAAAAAGATTTATTTATCCGCACGGCGAAGTGATGATTCACCAACCATCATTGGGTGGATATATTCAAGGTGTAAGTGCCGATTTAGAAATTCAAGCAATTCAAACTAAAAAAATAAAAATAATTGGTGCAAATATTCTTGCAAAAAATTGCGGCAAATCTGTCGATCAAATTATGAATGATTTTGATCGTGATTATTGGATGGATGCCAAAGAAGCAATTAGTTATGGCATTGTTGATGCTATTCAAAAAAAAATATAACACATTACAACCTAATGCTTTAAGTTATTCTTTAAATTAGTTGTAATTGATTTAAAGAGATTTTTTTAATTTTGTTGAGAATAACGACAACAAAAACGCGTTCATAAATAAATTATGGCTAAAACACAATTGATATGTTCTTTTTGTGGTCGCAAGCGCGATGAGGTGAAAATTCTTATTGCAGGCTTGGAAAGCCATATTTGCGAAAACTGTGTGGAGCATGCTCGTGAAATTATTGAACAAGAAATAAATGTAAAAGATGTAAAACCTGGTGCTGATTTCAACCTCTCAGTTAAGAAACCCGTTGAAATAAAAAAATTCCTCGACGATTACGTAATTGAACAAAACGAAGCCAAAAAAGTATTGGCAGTTGCTGTGTATAATCATTTCAAAAGATTGCAGCACAAATCAATTTCAGCAAAAACTAATGAGGTTGAAATTGAAAAAAGCAATATCGTAATGGTAGGTGAAACAGGTACAGGAAAAACTTTATTAGCAAAAAGTATTGCTAAAATTTTAAATGTTCCTTTTGCAATTGTTGACGCTACTGTATTTACTGAAGCCGGATATGTTGGCGAAGATGTAGAAAGTATTTTATCAAGATTACTACAAGTTTGCAACTATGATGTTGCAGCTGCCGAACGCGGTATTGTGTACATTGATGAAATTGATAAAATTGCGCGTAAAGGAGATAACCCTTCTATCACACGCGATGTAAGCGGAGAAGGCGTACAACAAGGTTTATTGAAATTATTGGAAGGTGCCGATGTACTTGTTCCACCTCAGGGCGGTCGTAAACACCCCGAACAAAAATTGATTAAAATAAACACACAAAATATTTTATTTATTTGCGGTGGTGCTTTTAATGGTATTGATAAATTAATTGCAAGAAGAATGCAAACAAATACCATTGGATTTAATGTTGACAAAGAACACCAAGAAGCAGTAAAAAATAATTTATTGAGTTATGTTAACTCATCCGATTTAAAAAAATTTGGGCTAATTCCGGAGCTCTTGGGTAGGTTACCCGTAGTTACTTATCTAAATCCGTTAGATTCTTCTACACTTCGTTCCATTCTTACCGAGCCAAAAAATGCACTTGTAAAACAATATAAAAAATTATTTGAACTAGAAGGAATTACACTTACAATTGAACCAGCAGTTCTTGATTTTATGGTTGAAAAAGCGCTTGAGTTTAGTTTAGGAGCCCGCGGTTTGCGCAGCATTTGCGAAAGTATTTTTACCGATGCCATGTTTGAACTTCCCGGAACAAATCAAAAAGCATTCAACTTGGATATGGAGTATTCAAAAAGAAAATTTGATTCAAGCAAAATCACTTTATTGAAAGTGGCTTAGTCTTTTATTCATCATTGTTACAATTATTATTTTATTATGAAGGACTTAATTACGCGTTTAATTGCACTTGGACTTACCGAAGAGCAAGCTGTAAATTCAATTACAATTATTAAAGATTTTGCAAAAGAAAAAATGCCGTTGTTTTCAGGTGCAATTGAAAAAATGTTTAGCAAATACAACACAAAAGAAGAAAAAGATTTTATTGATTAATTTCTAAAAAAAAATCTCCGACAATTGCGGAGATTTTTTTTATTCACTTCTATTGTTATTAGCTGCACCCACCTTGGTTTCCACAGTTATTACATTTATAACAAGTACCACTACGCATCATAATTTGCCCACATACATTACACGGTGGAGCATCGGATTGCATTTGTTTTGCAGCAGCACTTAAGGCACTTAAGCTTACAACTTCTGCTTTTAGTGGTGTAATTTTTTGCACTTTCTGCGGTTGAACTCCTGTGTTTCCTAAAATTCGAACACTTGAAAGTTCGGGTGATTTATCGTATTCCAAATTTGTTGGAATTTCGTCCCAATCATCCGCTCCGGTATTCATCACTTCGGGTTTATCAAGTACATGTACTAAATCAGTTCTTCCTAAATATTCATACCCCAAAGCACGAAACACCAAGTCAACAATAGATGTGGTGGATTTGATATTTGGATGTTCAACAAATCCTGCAGGATCAAATTTTGTGAATACAAACTTTTCTACAAACTCTTCCAATGGAACACCATACTGTAATCCGATAGAAATAGCAATAGCAAAACAATTAAGCATACTGCGCATTGTTGCACCTTCTTTTGCCATGTCGATAAATATTTCACCTAATGTTCCGTCGTTGTATTCACCTGTTCTTACAAAAATTGCTTGCCCGTTTATTTTTGCTTTTTGCGTATATCCACGACGTTTTGCAGGTAATGTACGTCGTTCTACAATGGTTGCTAATTTTCTTTTCAATTTAGTATCGGGAGATTCTTGCACTCTTTTTTGAACCTCTTCTAATAACTCATCAACAGTTAATGCGCCAAGATTTACAATGTTTGAATCTTGTAAAACAGCTTTTTCTTCTGTCGTATTTACTTTATTTTTTTTGTCTGATTTTGTACTAAGTGGTTGAGATAATTTCGATCCATCGCGATACAAAGCATTTGCTTTTAACCCCATTTTCCAACTTAATAAATAAGCATCTGCAATTTCATCAATCGTTGCTTCATTTGGAAGATTAATTGTTTTTGAAATGGCACCACTAATAAAAGGTTGCGTAGCCCCCATCATGCGAATATGTCCATTTGCATGAATGTAGCGCGTTCCTTTTTTACCACATTTATTGGCACAATCAAAAACTTGTAAATCTGTTTCTTTTAATATGGAAGCTCCTTCTAATGATCCTGTACCACAAACATAATCGTTTGCTGCATCAATTTCTTCATCGGTAAAATTCAATGCTTCCAATAGACTCCATTCAAAATCGTTGTATTGTTCTGGTGTAAACCCAAGGCGTTGTAAACATTCTTCGCCTAAAGTATATTTATTAAATACAAAACCAATTTCAAATGCAGTTACAGCAGCCGCATCCAACCGTTTAATTTCATCCGCAATAAATCCTTTTTCATTTAATGTTTGATGATTGATAAAAGGCGCACCGGCAAATGAAGCTGCACCAACTGCATATTTAATAATAGAATCAGTTTCTTTTTCAGTGTACCCTAAATGTTTCAACGCATCGGGAACGGATTGATTGATAATTCTAAAATATCCACCACCAGAAAGTTTTTTAAACTTAACCAATGCAAAATCTGGTTCAACACCTGTCGTATCGCAATCCATTACAAGTCCGATTGTACCCGTTGGAGCGATAACAGTAGCTTGCGCGTTTCTATAACCATATTTTTCGCCATATTCCACTGCATCGTCCCATGCTTTGCAAGCAGCTTTCAATAAATAATCGGGACAGTAAACAGCTTTTAAACCCTGAGGTTTTAAACTTATTTTTTCATATTCATCTGCATCGTATGCCGCCAAACGATGGTTGCGCATTACACGCATCATATCTTCTTTATTTTCTTTGTATCGAGAAAATACACCCAATACAGAGGCCATTTCTGCCGAAGTTTTGTATGAAACTCCAGTCATGATTGCAGTAATTGCGCCAGCAATTGCCCTGGCTTGCTCACTGTCGTATGGAATTCCACTTACCATCAATAAAGTACCAAGATTAGCATACCCTAACCCAAGGGTTCGATATTCATAACTTAATTGTGCAACTTCTTTACTTGGAAACTGAGCCATTAAAACTGAAATTTCCAATACAACAGTCCATAAACGACAATTGTATTCATATCCAGCAACATCGAGTGTGTTATTTTCTGTATCGTAAAATTTCATCAAGTTGGCCGATGCAAGATTACATGCTGTGTTATCTAAAAACATGTATTCGCTGCACGGGTTTGATGCATTGATTCTTCCGCCTTTTGGACAAGTATGCCATTCATTGATTGTTGTGTCGTATTGAGTTCCGGGATCCGCACAACGCCATGCAGCGTATGAAATTTGATTCCAAAGTTCGCGTGCAGGAATTTTTTTCATTATTTGACCATCTTTCCTTCCTTTTAATTTCCATTCACCATTTTCCTCTAGTGCATAAAAAAATTCGTTAGGGATACGAACAGAATTGTTTGAATTTTGTCCACTAACAGTTCTATAAGCTTCTCCTTCATAATCGCTCGGATAGCCCGCTGCAATTAAAGCAGCAACTTTCTTTTCTTCTTCTACTTTCCAATTTACAAATTCAACTATTTCTGGATGATCAATATCCAGGCAAACCATTTTGGCTGCGCGGCGAGTAGTGCCGCCACTTTTTATTGCACCAGCTGCACGGTCACCAATTTTCAAAAAGCTCATCAACCCTGATGATGTCCCACCTCCACTAAGTTTTTCTCCTGCTCCTCTTAAATCAGAAAAGTTGGTTCCAACCCCAGAGCCATATTTAAAAATCCTTGCTTCGCGAACCCATAAATCCATAATACCTCCTTCATTTACTAAATCGTCCTTAACGCTTAAAATGAAACAAGCATGTGGCTGCGGGCGTTCATAGGCAGATGTTGATTTTTTCAATTGGCCGTCGATTCCATCCACATAATAATGCCCTTGAGGTTTTCCTTTTATGCCGTAGCTTTCGTACAAACCAGTGTTAAACCATTGGGGGCTATTGGGAACACACATTTGGTTTAAGATGGAATATACAAGTTCTTCATAAAATACTTGGGCATCTTTTGGACTTGCAAAATATCCGCTTCTTTCTCCCCAAACTCTCCAACAATTTGCCATTCGATGTGCTACTTGCTTTGCCGAAGTTTCACGACCAAGACTACCATCTGGTTGTGGTACTCCTGCTTTGCGAAAATATTTTTGTGCAAGAATATCTGTTGCAATTTGGCTCCATTGTTTTGGAACTTCAACATTATTCATTTCAAATACCACTTCACCATTCGGATTACGAATGATTGATGTACGATAATCGTATTCAAACATTTCAAAAACAGGAATCGCATCGCTTGTATATTTTCGATGAAATTGTAATCCCTTTTTTGCGGTAGACTTTTTATTTGCCATAAAAAAATTAAGTAATGAGTTAGTTCTAGGTTTTACCTTTTTTGATAAAGGTGAAAACGAAACTATTTTTTAGTTAGCAAATTTCAAACATTCAATTATCAACATTCTGTGGAAAAATTTTAAATTAAACCACAATGTAGAACAGCAGTATATTTCAGCCGTTTAACCAAGAAAAATAAATTATTCTAGTAAAAACTTTTGGAAAATCATTTGCAAATACCTAAAAAATTTATCCACTCAATAAAAAGTCTGTAAAAGCCAATTATACTTACATTTATAGCTTTTAATTTGTTTTAGAAAAAGAAACAATAATTTTCATCCTCATAACAACAATATCTTTAACTCCAAAAAAAATGATCCCTTTCTGAAAATATTTACTTGAGAAAAGAAAAAAATAAATTGCATTTTTGTACCTACAAATGAGGCACTCAATTTATACTTCGTTAGCTCTGAAAAAAAAAGAGGGTAAAAAATCTTTTGCAATTCTTATTGATCCAGATAAGATTACAATTCCAAAATTGGAAGCTCTAATTAAACTTTCAACTACAGCTTCGGTAAACTATTTTTTTGTTGGAGGCAGTTTAATTATCAATAATCAACTTGATAAAGTTGTTCAACATATAAAATCAAATTGCTCAATTCCCGTTGTACTTTTTCCTGGCAATCCAGCTCAAGTAAGTATACATGCTGACGCGCTTTTGTACCTTTCTTTAATTTCTGGAAGAAACCCCGAATTATTAATTGGGCAACATGTTATTTCTGCCCCACAAGTAAAACAAAGTGGTTTGGAAATAATTTCAACTGGCTATATGGTAATTGATGGAGGTGCACCAACAACAGTTTCCTACATTAGTAATGCTACACCGATACCTGCAGATAAAAACGATATTGCGCTTTGCACTGCATTGGCAGGAGAGTTGCTTGGTTTGAAATTGATTTTTATGGATGCTGGGAGTGGCGCAAAAAGACCAATTACCGAAAATATGATTGAAGCGGTTGCAAAAAATATAACAGTCCCTTTAATACTTGGCGGAGGAATCACCGATCCAGAAAAAGCTTTTTTAAATTGCAAGTCCGGTGCTGACCTTATTGTTGTGGGAAATGCAATTGAAAAAGATGCAACTTTAATTGCTGAAATAGCAGCTGCTATAAATAGTGTGAAAGTTACAATTAACTAAAGTTTGAGAGGTTTAAAGAAAAAAATTACAAACTCATTTTTTCTTTAAATTTTACAGTCTGCCTTCTACTTACTTCCACTTTTTCACCACCTTTTAATTCTAACAATAACCCTCCATTAAAATAGGGTTCAATTTTTTCAATCATTCGCAAATTGACAATATGCTTTCTATTTACTCTAAAAAACATTTTTTCGTCTAATCGTTCTCCTAGCGAATTAAGCGATTTTAAAACAAGGGGTTTATTTGTTCCAAAAAATACTTTTGCATAATTCCCTACACTTTCAAACAATCTAATTTCATTCAAATTCACAAACCAACAGCGTTCACCATCTTTTACAAACACTTGATCATATTCCGACAATTGATTATTAGTAACCGATTCAACAGCAAGCAGCTTATTTTTTGCCTCCAAGTTATTTATCTTAAGAATAGCATCCGCAAGCCGTTGTGGATCGATTGGCTTCAACAAATAATCTAATGCATTTACTTCAAATGCTTTCAAAGCATATTCATCAAAAGCTGTTGTAAAAATCACATAAGGAACCAAGTCCATTTCGTTCAGCAATTCAAACCCATTTTTTCCAGGCATTTGTATATCTAAAAAAATTAAATCGGGTTGAAGTTTATCAATTTTCGAAAGAGCATCGTTTCCATTTGTTGCCTCATCAACAATTTCAATTTCAGGAAATTTTTGGAGCATTTTTTTTAACTCCGTTCTTGCCAATCTTTCGTCATCAATAATTATAGTACGCATAAAAAATGATTTTTAGGTCCATCTATAATGGTAATAATATTACTGCTTCTACTAATTCAGACTCCGATTGATTAATAGCAAACTGTGCTTTTCCGCCATACAAAAGCCGAAGACGATCAATCGTATTCGGCAACCCAAAATTTGTTTCAGATTCATTGCTTATCATTCCATTGAATTTTCCAGTATTTTGTACTACGAGTTTGTGAAAATTATTTTCAATTTTAGAAATTATTTTCACTTTACCTCCATTCATTTTTTTACTTATCCCATGTTTGATTGCATTCTCTACAAGCATTTGAATCATCATTGGAGGCACTAACCTGCTCTTTGTTTCTTCCTCCACTTCGTAAGTTGCTTGCAAACGATCTTCGAAACGAATTACTTCCAAAGCCAAATAATCTTTTACAATACTTAATTCTTTATCCAATGTAACGGTTTCCATTTTTTCAGTTTGCATGCTGCTACGCAATATATTGCTCAGTTCGGTGATAGCAACCCTTGCACGATTTGGATTTTCATCTATTAATGCACGAATACTATTCATCGAATTAAAAATGAAATGCGGATTAATATGTGCTTTTATCGTCTTTAATTCTAATTCCTTTACTAGTGCTTCCAACCTCAAAGTATCTAGTCGTTGTTTTTGTGATTTTGCAACAAAATGATAGGATAAATAAATAAGGTTCCAAATTAAAAAATAAAGAAAAAAGTAAAAAGCACCACTAAAAATAAGTAGCTGTAAATTTTCTTTAAATTCCATTTCTCTTTTCGACAAAAAGTTAAACTCTTTTACCAATAAATAATTAGTGGTAGAGGCCGAGAATGAAATAATGAGCGTGATAATTAAAAAATAAACCAATTGATTTTTGATTTCTTTTTGAGAAACATTTAATTTCTTAAATACTAATCGCATCAAATGAGAAAACAGCAAGCCAAGAACTATAAAAAAGAAAAGTCTTCCAAAAATAAGGTTGCGGTCATGTGTTGTTTCTAATCGGTCGAACGAAAATGCAAAAAATATATTTATCAATGTAACCGAACCCCAACCTCCAATTTGAAATAGCCAATATTTTTTTTCATCCATCATATTATAAAATTCTATTTTTCAAAAATACAGAGTTTAACACCCGAATTGCGTCTTGTATTGATTAATGGCAAATAACTGCGCTAAGTGGAAAATAAACTGCATGAATTACAACTCCGAACATTTTGTTAATTGAAAAAGTGTTGGATAAATTAAATTTATAAAATCTTAATTTTACCGCGGAAACTCAAAAAATGCAAATAACCGCAGGTCCACTTTTACAATCTATTAACTGTCCGGACGATCTTAAAAAATTGCCGCAAGAGAAACTGCATCAAGTTTGTGATGAATTGCGCCAATATATTATTGATGTTGTAAGTGTGCACGGTGGTCATTTTGGTGCAAGCCTTGGCGTGGTAGAACTCACCGTTGCCTTACATTATATTTATAACACTCCCTTCGATCAACTCGTCTGGGATGTGGGCCATCAAGCATACGGACATAAAATACTTACAGGCAGACGCGATAATTTTATTACCAATCGCAAATACAAAGGACTGAGCGGTTTCCCAAAAAGAAGTGAAAGTAATTACGATACATTCGGAGTTGGACATTCTTCCACTTCCATTTCTGCTGCGCTTGGTATGGCAATAGCAGCACAAGTAAAAGGTGAAACAGAAAGAAAATCAATCGCCGTTATTGGCGATGGATCCATGACGGCAGGATTAGCTTTTGAAGCCATGAATCATGCAGGAGTTTCCAAAGCAGATGTGCTGATTATTTTAAATGACAATTGCATGAGCATCGACCCGAATGTGGGTGCACTGAAAGAATATTTAACAGATATTGCCACATCGCCAACTTATAATAAAGTAAAAGATGATGTTTGGAATTTGATTGAAAAATTACCCGTTGGTAAGTCTTTTTCAAAAAAAATGGCGCACAAATTAACCGAGGGAATTAAAGGAATGGTAAGTAGCCAAGCCAATTTATTTGAAGCATTGAATCTTCGATATTTTGGTCCGGTAGATGGACATAATATTACCAAACTTGTTGACACTTTAAAAGATTTACGACAAATAAAAGGTCCGAAAATTTTACATATCATTACTGTTAAAGGAAAAGGTTATTCTTTAGCAGAAAAAGAACAAACAAAATGGCATGCACCCGGATTGTTTGATAAAATAACCGGTGAAATTCACAAAAAAAAATTTGACCTACCCCAACCACCAAAATACCAAGATGTATTTGGACACAGCATTATAGAACTTGCAGAACAAAATGAAAAAATCATCGGCATTACTCCGGCAATGCCAAGTGGCTCATCTCTAAAATATATGATGGAAAAAATGCCGCATCGTGCTTTTGATGTGGGCATTTGCGAGCAACATGCTGTAACGCTAAGTGCAGGAATGGCTACGCAAGGATTGCGTGTTTTTTGCAATATTTATTCATCGTTTATGCAACGCGCTTATGACCAAGTTGTACACGATGTAGCAATTCAAAACTTACCGGTAGTATTTTGTTTAGACCGCGCCGGATTGGTTGGTGATGATGGACCGACACATCATGGCTGTTATGATATTGCGTACATGCGTTGTGTACCAAATATGATTGTAAGTGCCCCGATGAATGAAAGTGAACTGCGCAATTTAATGTACACTGCCCAATTGGAAACTACAAAAAATCCATTTGTAATTCGCTATCCGCGAGGCGAAGGAGTAATGCAAGAATGGAAAACACCTTTTGCAAAAATTGAAATTGGAAAAGGAAGAAAATTAAAAGACGGGCAGGAAATTGCAATTCTTTCTTTTGGTCATCCGGGAAATTTTGCGGCAGCTGCAATTCGAGAATTGATAAATGACGGATTGAATCCGGCTCATTTTGATATGCGTTTTGCAAAACCAATTGACGAAGAAATGTTGCATTCCATTTTTAAAAATTATGAAAAAATAATTACTGTAGAAGATGGAACCGTAGTTGGCGGATTTGGAAGCGCGGTACTTGAATTTATGAATGCAAACGGCTATAATTCATCACTAAAAATTCTTGGCATTCCCGATACAATCGTTGAACACGGCACACTGAAAGAACTTCACCAAGAATGCGAATACGATACTCAAGCCATCATCAAAACTGCACGGTTAATGATGAATGAAAAAATTAAAGTACATATTTCCGGTTTTGAATAATATTTTGAACTCGACTTTCCGATTGTTTTACTAAGATTTTTTTTCCTTATTTTACAACCCAAACTAATTTCTTATGGATACCAACGCTACCCATTATGTAATTGATGTATTAAGTGCCGATTGGTGGAAGATTAATTTTGCATGGATTAGTGCTTTGACTTTTCTATTATTTTTTACAAAAAATAAATCCGAAGCTACTAGACAATTGGTGGGAAAATGTATTGGCGGTTTTATGTTGCTCAATTTTCTTGCAGGCCAATTAAACGAAATTTTTACCAACACTTGGCATTATTCAAACTCGTTGCCACTGCAGCTTTGTTCGCTTTCTGTTTTTCTTTCTATCTTTCTTATGAACAAACGGAACCAATGGGTTTATGAAATATTACTTTGTTGGAGTGCCGGCGCTATTCATTCATTTATTACACCAGAATTAACAACCAACAGATCAACTTTTAACCTTTTTGAATACACCATTGCGCATGGCGGAATATTAATTTCCGGCATTTATGCCACACTTCGATTGGGCTATGTTCCTCGAAAATGGTCTTGGTTGAAAGTGCTTGCATTTACACAACTCACTCTACCAACTATCGGTGTTTTGAATTATTTCATCGATTCCAATTATATGTATTTCAGAGAAAAACCGCTTGCAAACAATCCGTTTCTCATTGGCGAATGGCCTTATTATATAATTGGATTGCAAGCAGCAGCACTTTTACATTTCTTCCTTTTTATAAAATTTCACCAATGGTTGGGAAGAAAAAATCAATTAGCAACAAGCTAATTGACTCAAAAAATATTGTATTTTTTTTGAAACTAAACCAACGAAGCTTGTAACGAAATTTTGGTGTTTAGCAATTTGCTGATTGGACAATTTTCTTTTGCTTCTAATGCACAAGCTGCAAACTTTTCTGCATCAATGCCCGGCACTACGGCATTTGTTTCCAATTGACTTTCTGTAATTGTTCCACTTTCCAATGTAATTGTGCATTGTGTATTTATACTTTCTGCAGTAAAACCTGCTGCGCCTAATACAAAACTTAATTTCATGGAAAAACAACCCGCATGTGCTGCTGCTACTAATTCTTCTGGATTTGTACTTGTTCCGTCTTCAAACCTACTTTTAAAATCATAAGCCGTGTTTTTTAAAACTCCCGATTGGGTGGCTAAATTTCCGGAACCTTCTTTTCCAGAACCATTCCAAATTGCAGTTGCTGATCTTTTCATATTATTTTTTTTATTGTAATTGAATTTGTTCTAAAACTTCTTCTTCTCTGTTTTCCGGTTCGATGTATTCTAAAATGAAATTATTTTTTCCTTCGCCCATTATTATTTTAAGAAATTTTTGTTGCACCAATTCCAAAAGCGATAGAAATTGAAAAATTGCATGCACTCTATTTTCGCAATTACTAAATATTTTTTCAAAAGAAAGTGTTTTAGAGTTAGCCGTTGTTGTTAAAATAAAATCTCGAACACCTTCCATTGTATAATCATATTTAATAACTGTATGTACCGGTTTGTTTTTTTGATCGTGATAACGCTGCATTACTTTTTCAAATGCACGCATCAACCGAAAAAGTGTTATGGTTTGTATTTCTGTTCCTTCTGCAGCGTCTTCTCCAATTCCGTTAAGTTCGAATTCCAAGTTTCCTCTTTTTATCAATTGCATTCTTTCCGCTTCCATTTCGGACAATTTTGCTGATGCTTCTTTGAATTTTTTGTATTCTAAAATTTTGCTTACCAATTCTATTCTTGGATCTATTTCATTTCCTTGCGCATCTATTTCTTTTCTTGGTAAGAGCATTTTTGCTTTTATACGCATCAGTGTTGCAATGAAAAGTATAAATTCACTGGAGAGTTCAATATTTAATTTTTCTTGTGTATGAATATAAACGAGAAAGTCGTTTGTAATTTTAGTGATTGGGATATTGTAAATATCCAACTCGTCTCTTTCGATAAAAAAAAGTAGTAAATCGAATGGCCCTTCAAATTCGGGCAGCGTAATCTGATATGAAGTATTATTCAAACGAATCGGTTTTAGGTAAAAAAAATCCCGCCACAAAGTAACGGGACTTAACTTTTTTTAAAAAATAATCTTTATTTGAATTTGGCAACAAACCCAACCCCCAATTGACTGCGCAATTGTGTTGCTGCTTTATTTTTTGTTGGTCCAAACATTTTTACATCATCGTCGTAAACTAAATCGAAACTATAATTAGCTGACAACCAGTTGTTCACTTTTAGTTCAAAATAGTTGTTCCAAAATACATCAATATTTTGCGGATCATCTACATAGTTTGAAAATACATCTACACGAGATCTGTAAGCAACATTTTTTGCAACATCACAGCCAAATTTTGTAGATACTAATGTTCCAAGTTCAAAACGAACTTTTCTTTCTGGATCTACATTATAGAACCAAGATAAAGGAGTTTCATTTGAGCCATCAGGCTTTACACCTCCTTGATAGTTGAAGCTGTATGGTTCATTTGTAAAAACAATCATACGAGAAGCAACTGGTGAAACAAACATGCTGAACCATTTTGGTCTGATTTCAAAACCAGGTCCCAAGGTTAAATATCCTGGAGCCATCAACCCAGAAATACGATTTTTTCCTGTTGCAGTATAATCGTACCCGTCATTAAATTGAGAACGCATATTAAACCAAGCACCAATTCCTACTACATTATTTTTTGAAATAGAATGACGAAACATAGACGTTAAATCAATTTTATCGTCAATCTTTCTAAAACCAAGCTTACTTGTATTTACAAGTCCATAAGCAAGGTCTAAATTATTTTCCCAAATATTTTTTCTCCAATTTTTATTTACTTGATAATTAAGGGTTACATCTCCCATCAATGAAAAACGTTGCGCACCTGCAGCCCAATTTCTGCTACCCCCTTGCCCCACATTAAAAGCGAAATTCCCTTTTGTGGACCAACCATGTTTGTTTGCAGTTGCTTCCTTTTTGCAACAAGCTTTTTTTTGCTGTGCCAAAAGAGTAAATGTAAAAGTAAAAGCTAAAAATGTAACGATGAGTTTTCTCATACCTATTAGTTAAAATTTTAAAAATCATCCACTTTTGTAGTGGTGGAATCAAAGATAATAGTTTAATATCTAATTTGAAAACATTTTTAATGCCTATTTTTTAGCTTACTAAGATGAGAAAATTTATACTCTTTCAACTTAGTTTTTTGTTTTCAAGTTAAGTTTAAATTTTGTTTGTAGATATTTGCGCATTATGAAAAAAATTGATTGGATTAGTTGGGGAATATTTTTTTTGCTTTGTTGTATTTGGGGAAGTTCTTTCAAACTAATGAAAGATAGTACTATTGGGCTTTCTTCCGATCAAATTGCCAGTTTACGGATTTTTTCTGCGGGTCTTATTTTTGTTCCTTTTGGACTAATTTATTTTTCAAAAATTCCAACGAACAAAGTAGGATTAGTCATTTTAAGTGCAGCAATTGGCAACTTAATTCCTGCCTATTTGTTTGCTGAAGCTATGACCAAAATTGATGGTTCGTTGGGTGGAATTTTAAACTCACTGACACCCATTTGTGTAATTGTTATCGGCATTTTATTTTTTAAAATCACAGTTCAAATCGAAAAAATTATTGGTGTTGTTATTGGTTTTTTAGGCCTTTTACTTCTTATTTTATTACCAATTTTTACTGGCGAAAAAAATATTCAATTTAACAACTTAGGTTATTCGCTTCTAATTATTTTGGCAACTTTTCTTTATGGAATAAATGTGAATATGGTTGGGAAATATTTTACAGAAATTCACCCCATTCATTTGGCTACAGTTTCATTGTCATTCATGACTATCCCAACCGGTATTATTCTTTGGAATCAAAAATTTTTGCAACTCGATTTTAGCAATCCTATTCTTCAAACATCAATTAGCTATACCGTTTTTTTGGGAGTTTTTGGAAGTGCAATTGCAACTGCTTTATTTTATATGTTAGTAAAACGAGCAAGCATCATCTTTGCTTCGCTGGTTACTTATGGCATTCCGTTTGTTGCTTTGTTTTTGGGGTTTTTAGATGGAGAAAAAATTACCATCTTAAAATTGAGTTGCCTCGGAATTATTTTATTTGGCGTTTATCTCGCCAACAAACAAGGCAAGAAATAATGATTGTTTATTAAACAATCATTATTTCTTTTTCTTTTGCTGCTAAATGTTTTTCAACTTCAGCAATAAATGTATTTGTACGGTTTTGAACATCTTCTTCTGCATCTTTTGAAGCATCTTCACTCATCCCATTCTTTTGTAATTTTTTAATCCCTTCAATTGCATCTCTTCGAATATTTCGAATAGCTATTTTAGAATACTCTCCCTCACCCTGACATCTTTTTACCAATTCTTTTCTTCGTTCTTCAGTTAGTGGTGGTAGAAATAATCGAATAATATTTCCGTCATTTTGTGGATGAATGCCAATGTTGGCAGCAATAATTGATCTTTCAATTGGCTGTAACATGTTTTTTTCCCATGGTTGAATAGAAATAGTTCGAGCGTCCAGCACGCTAATATTTGCTACTTGATTGAGTTCCATTAGTGACCCATAATAATCAACTTTTATTCCATCCACCATTTGTGGGTTTGCTTTTCCGGCTCTAATTTTTACCAGCTCGCTTTCAAAATGCTGAATTGCTTTTTTCATGCTTTCTTCAGCAGTACTCAAAATGGATTTTAGTTCTTCAAAATTCATAAAAAAATAATCTTGGGGAACAAATCTACAAAAAGGAAAAATAATAAAGAAGATAAATTCTGCAATTAGCTATTAATAGTCATATACTCTCTTCTCTTCTCTTCTCTTCATTTACAACTACTTCTTTTATTTCCAATTGTTTTGATGCAATAATTAAATTGTTTCTTTTGGTTTTATAAAGCCAACCAAGAATTACGAAGGCAGCACTCAAAACTATCGCTAAACTAAAACTGGGATTTATTAAACGATCCAGCAATAAAGCAAATGAAATAAAAAATAGTCCAACAATAAAATAAGCAACTAAAATTTTCTTTTGACAAAATCCTTTATCAATAATTAAACTTTGCAAATTCTTTCTACTGGATTTATGTGTTGATTTTTTTTGAAAAAAATAATTAAGACAATTCCAACCAGCATTTAAAATAGGGATAATCAAAATAGCAACAACTACCGCAACCTTTGACTGAATAGAATATAATGCTGTTGGTGCATATGCTATAAATTTCAAAACCATTCCGGCGTTTACTATTCCCATGAACAACAAACCCGAAAACCCCAAAAATTCATTCAAGTTTCCAAATTTATAAATTAAATAAGCTGCCAAGCAACCAACCATTGCCAACCCAATTAATGTAAAGATTTTTTCTCCATTTATAAAAAAATAAATCCCAAAAAACAACATTGAAAAAAGTGTTGTAATTGCAGCTATTTCATCCATCCCCTTTGTAAAATTAAATAAAGCTACAATCCCAAAAACGGTTATATAACTTAAAATTACACTCAGTAATTCAGGAATGGCGACAACACCAAAAAACCCACCCAAATTGGTAATTCTAAACCCACCTAAAACAACAATAACAGATGCAACAAAAAACTGTCCCCAAAAAAAACTTGCGTTGGAAATTCCTATCAATTCTTTTTTAAGCCCAATAATTAATTGCAAAAAAATTGCTAAAGCAAAATAAAGTACAGCCGAATTATTAAACTCATAAATGAGTAAACTGAAGGTTAGCAAAAACCCGAGAATAATTCCAACACCACCCATTCTTGGACTTATAACTTCTCCACTAATTTTTAAGTGTGATTTTTCAAAAACTGGATTTATTCCCGCAACTCTAATTAGTATAGTTAATCCTAAATAGGTAATAAAAAATGAAACTCCTAATGCATTAATCTCTTGCATAAGAATTGGTTTTGATTTTGATTATTTTTCAACTTGCATTCGGTTTTAAATGCATCAAACAAAAATAAACGATTAAACAAAAATGAGAACAACTTCGAATTTTCAACTTAATTATTGCACTTTTGCAAAATCGTTATGCGATGTTTGAATCACAACATTAATGAAAGTTTAATAATAAAAAAAGTATATGTCTAATTTGAAAGAAATTGCAAGCCAAATAAGAAGAGATATTTTAAGAATGGTTCACGATGTAAACAGTGGTCATCCTGGTGGTTCATTGGGTTGTGCTGACTACTTTGCTGCGCTTTATTTTAATGCAATGAAACACAATACTGCATTCAGTATGGACGGAAAAGATGAGGACATATTTGTCCTTTCAAACGGGCATATTTCTCCTGTATTTTATAGCACATTAGCTCGTGCAGGTTATTTTGACATAAAAGAATTGGCGAGTTTTCGCAAACTAAACAGTCGTTTACAAGGGCATCCGGCAACACACGAACATCTTCCCGGTGTACGAATTGCTTCCGGCTCTTTGGGTCAAGGAATGAGTGTTGCAATTGGCGCAGCATTGACTAAAAAATTAAACAAAGAAAATAATCTGGTTTTTTCACTTCATGGCGATGGGGAGTTGGACGAAGGTCAAATTTGGGAAGCTGTTATGTTTGCTGCTCATCACAAAGTGGACAATTTAATTTCTACTATTGACTGGAACTGCCAACAAATAGATGGGCCAACAGATAAAGTAATGGGGCTTGGTGACATTCGTCAAAAATTTGAAACTTTTGGTTGGACTACTTTGGAAATGAATGGCAACGATATGGATGAAGTTGTAGCCACATTAAACAAAGCAAAAAAACTAGTTGGGAAAGGAAAACCCATTGCAATAATGATGCACACAATAATGAGTAAAGGAGTTGATTTTATGGAAAATGACCATAATTGGCACGGCATTGCTCCCAACGATGAACAACTAGCAAAAGCACTTGCACAACTACCCGAAACTTTGGGCGATTATTAAAAAAATCAATCTGTTCGTAAAGTAAAAGATTGATTGGCTGCTTTTTTTGACGGAATCCACGAAGCAAGAATTGCTATCACAAAAATTGTAACTCCCACCAATAAAAAATCAACTAATTGAAGTTGCACGGGAAAATGATCAATTAAAAAAGAACCGCCTTGTAATGGTATCAATTTGAATGTAACTTGAAGCCAAGCCATAATTAGCGCAAGCAACATTCCCATTATTCCGCCAATAATTGCCAACAAAACTCCTGCGGTTAAAAATATTTTTTGAATAAAATAATTGCTTCCACCCAACGCATGCAAAACACTGATATCTTTTTTCTTTTCTAAAACAAGCATCGTTAAAGTGCCAATCATATTAAATGCGGCAATAATTAAAATAAGACAAAGCACGGCGTAAATAACCCATTTCTCTGCTTGCATTATTGAATATAAATCTTGATTTTGTTGAAACTTTGTTTGCACTAAATAATTTTCTCCCAATAATTCTGCAATATTTTTTTGCAATTTTTCGGTTAGGTCAATATTGCTCACAGAAATTTCCACTGCTGTAAATTCATCTTTTTGCAATCCAAGCATTTGTTTTACAAAAGACAAATTTGTTATCGCATATTTATTATCAAAATCACTTTGAATGGAAAAAGCGCCGGAAGTAAATACTGCTCCAGTACTAATGTTTTCTGAAAGTTGAAGATTCATTCCTTTTATTTTTTTTGGAATATGAACGAGAATTGGCAATACATTTCTGTCGGACTGAATTGCAAGTGCATTCTCAATTCCAGCACCGAGTACAACCATCGGCTGGCTTTCGTTGCCAAGTTCAAACCTTCCATTAATTAAATTTTTAGAAACGCCACTTACATTTTGGTAATTTGAATCTACCCCTTTCAAACTTACGATGGATTGATGTGGACCATTTTGCAACAATGCTTTTTCTTCCACAAGCAATGAAACAACATTTATCCCTTTTACTGATTTTATTTTTCGCAACTGATCTTCCGTTAGCGTTAGCACTTTTCCTTGAATAGGAAAAATTTTTAAATCGGTATAAAACGAAGAATAAAGCGATTTTACCAAACCTTCAAATCCATTAAACACACTCAACACAAGAATTAAAACTGCGGTTCCAAAAGTAAAAGCCGTAATACTAATCCATGCAATAATATTGATTGCGTTGGTAGATTTTTTTGCATTAAAATAGCGCCAAGCAAAAAAAAAGTTCAAAGCATTGATGAATTTGAAGTTAAAAAAATCGTTCCAAAATTATTTTGATTTGTCGTCGTTCTTTTGTTCTGTTTTTATTTGTTGAAAAAGAGCTTCCATTTTAAAAACCTGATCCAAGGTTTCATCTTTAAAAAACCGCAAAATGGGCATGCTGCGCAATTGATGTCTGATTTTGGAAGTGAGTTCTTTTTTTATCTCGTGTTGCCGATCTTCTATTTTTTTTAACGCACTTTCAACATCTTTTACTTGAAAAAAACTCAAATAAAATCTTGCTTCCAATAAATCGGGTGTAATTTTTACAGCGGCAATTGATACCATTCCACCGTTTAGCATTGAAAGTCCCAATCGCTTGAAAATAACATTCATCTCTTCATTTAATAATCCAGCAATTTGTTTCTGTCTTTTCCCTTCTTCCATTTTAATTCAATTTTATCAACAACAAAATTAACTACTTTTACGGCTTCTACTTCAGTAAGACCTCATGAGGAAATATTCAAGAATTTTTAATTACCTGTCGCCGTATAAAGCAAAACTTTTGCTTTATGTACTTTTCACGCTGCTAAGCATTGTGTTTTCTATTGTGTCCATCGGAATGTTGATGCCTTTTCTTGAATTAATTTTTAACAATAAAGTAGTAGTAATTAAAGCCGACGAAAACCAATTGATTCAAATTGTAAAAACTTATTTGGGAAACTTGGTAAGTAACAAAGGACGAATTCCCGCACTTGGATTTATTTGTTTGTTGATGATATTTTTCATTTTGTTGAAAAACTTTTTTCTCTATTTGTCTTATTATATTTTAAGCCCGTTAAAAAATAAGATTGTAACACAGTTTCGAGAAGATCTTTACGACAAAGTACTTCGTTTGCCGATTGGTTTTTTCAACGAAAAAAGAAAAGGTGATTTGATGAGCCGAATGACGAATGATGTGAACGAAGTGGAAAATTCAGTTGTCGGCACATTGGAAGGTTGGATTCGCGATCCATTGACAATAATAATTACGCTTGGATTTTTATTTATCATTAGTCCCAGACTTACTTTTTTTCTATTGTTATTAATTCCAATTTTAGGATTGGTAATTGGAAGAATAACAAAATCGTTGAAACAATATTCGCAACAAGTAGCTCATAAATATGGAGAAACACTTTCTACTCTGGATGAAACACTTGGCAGTTTGCGTGTAATAAAAGCATTCAATGTTGAAAAAATTTTACGCTCAAAATTTGTAAGCAACAATACCGATTTGTTGCAAGTGAAAAATAAAATTGGTTTCCGACGCGATCTTGCTTCGCCACTTTCCGAAGTAATGGGCGTAACCTTGTTTTGCGCCGTTCTTTATTATGGAGGAAGTTTGGTTATCAATCAAGAAATTGCAATGGAGGCTTCTGTTTTTATTGGTTATCTCGGCATTTTTTACAATTTAATAAATCCCGCAAAAGCACTTTCCACTTCGTTCAGCAATATGCGAAAAGGAACTGCGGCGATTGGTAGAATTGAGGAAATTTTGGAAACACCAATCTTACTTGACGAAAATATAAATGGAAAAACTATTCAAACTTTTGTTGACAAAATAGAATTCAAATCGGTTGGTTTTTCGTACGACGATAATTTAATATTAAATCAAATTCAACTTATTGTAGAAAAAGGAAAAACCATTGCACTCGTTGGAACTTCCGGTGCGGGAAAAACTACATTGGCCGATTTGGTTCCGCGATTTCACGATGCAACCGAAGGAGAAATATTAATAGATGGAATTAATATTAAAAATTATTCGTTACAATCTGTTCGAAATTTAATGAGCATTGTGACACAAGAACCTATTTTGTTTAACGACACCATTGCCAATAATATTAAATTGGGAAAACCCGATGCTTCGGAAGAAGAAATAATTGCAGCTGCAAAAGTTGCCAATGCGCACCATTTTATTTTACAAAAAGAAAATGGCTACAATACAAACATTGGCGATCGTGGAAATAAACTAAGCGGCGGAGAAAAACAACGACTTACGATTGCCCGAGCATTATTAAAAAATCCTCCAATTTTAATTTTGGACGAAGCCACTTCTTCATTGGATACTGAAAGTGAACGGCTGGTTCAAGACGCAATTAACAATATGATGAAGAACAGAACCAGTATTGTTATTGCACATCGCCTTTCTACTATTCGGAATGCTGACGAAATCATCGTTTTACAAAAAGGGAAAATTGTAGAAAGAGGCACACACGAACAACTTTCATTACAAAAGGGCTATTATAATAAATTAGTAGAAATGCAGGATGTTAGCTAATTGCTTTTAAAATAAAATTTACCAGCGGTAAGTTTAGCAATTCAATCCTTCGTAATTTTCCAATTCATAAATTTTGAAAAAATGAAAAATAGTTTATTGCTTGCATTTTTGTTCATTGCAGTTTCCCCAGAAACTTTTGCACAAAAAAAACAAGTTACTTACGAACAAGCTTTTGCAATGAAGCCAACCAACATCAGCAAACCACTTCCACAAATTTCCGGATGGTTGGATGATGATCATTTTTTGGAAACGAGAAAAGATGCCGATGGTAAATCGAAAACTTTTTCGGTAAGTGTAAAATCTGGTGAAGCTGTTGTTGTTGAAAATAAAACAGTAGCAACTCCACCAAAAATTGGAACAATAACTGATGCAAAAAATGCAACTCCTTCGCCCGATAATAATTTAGTTGCATTTACGCGCAACAACAATTTATTTATACTTGATTTGGTTTCAAAAAAAGAAAGTCAGCTCACTTTTGATGGAAGTGAATCTATAAAAAATGGTTGGGCGTCATGGGTTTATTTCGAAGAAATTTTGGGAAGAGCAAGTCGCTACAAAGCTTTTTGGTGGAGCCCCGACAGCAAATCTATTTGTTACATGCGCTTTGATGATTCGCAAGTTCCGCATTTTCCGATTTATGTAATCAAAGAACAACACGGATATTTAGAAAACGAACAATATCCAAAAGCTGGTGATAAAAATCCTGAGGTAAAAATTGGTGTTGTAAATATTGAAACACAAAAAACACAGTGGGCCGATTTTAATGAAAAAGACGATCAATATTTCGGAACTCCAATTTGGTCGCCGGAAAATAAGCTGTGGATTTCTTGGATGAATCGCGGTCAAGATCATTTAACAATTTATGATGTTGATTTAAACTCCGGAAAAAAATCGGTTGTTTACGATGAGCAACAAAGCACTTGGATTGATTTGGATCAAGATGACCGAATTGAATTTCTTCCATCAAATAAATATTTTATTTTAAAATCCGACAAATCAGGTTGGGCACAATTTTACATGCACGATATGAGCGGAAAAGAAATCAGCAGAATTACAACTGGCGATTTTACGGTTGGATCAATTTTAAAAATTGATGAAAAAGCAAAATTGATTTATTTTAATGCGCGAAAAGAAAATTCAGCACGATGGGATTTGTATGAAGCTTCATTTGACGGCAAAAAATTGAACCGACTTTCTACCGGCGATTATTCTTATTCTGAAATCAAATTATCGCCAAACAATAAATATTTTACTGCGGTTTATTCTAATTTACAAACACCGGGGACATTGGTGTTGATGGATATGAATGGAAAACAAATTCGTGAATTAGGAAATACGAAAGGAGAAGAGTTTAATAATTACGAGCTTCCAAAAAAAGAATTAACTCGTGTAAAATCTGCCGATGGTTTATTCGATTTACCCGTACAAATTACATATCCAATCAATTTTGATCCTACAAAAAAATACCCCGTTTTAGTAAGTATTTACGGCGGACCAAATGCTGGAACCGTTTACGACAGTTGGCGTAGTTCTGCACAAGAACTTTGGTGGGCAAAAGAAGGAATTATTCAAGTAGCATTTGATAACCGCAGCAGTGGTCATTTTGGAAAAAAGGGAATGAATTTTATTCATCGTCAATTGGGAAAATATGAAATTGAAGATTATATGCAATCTGCCAACTTTTTAAAAGAAAAATCATTTGTTGATGGAAATCGTATTGCCATCACTGGTGGAAGTTTTGGCGGTTATATGACTTGCATGGCTTTAACTTATGGCGCCGATGTATTTACGCACGGTGTTGCAAATTCTTCCGTTACGGATTGGCATTTTTACGACACACATTACACCGAAAGATTTATGGACACACCAAAAGAAAATCCGGAAGGTTATAAAATAACTTCGGTGATGAATTATGCCGATAAATTAAAAGGAACGCTTCGCATCATTCACGGCACATCGGACGATAATGTGCACATGCAAAATAGTTTGGAGTTGATTAATAAACTACAAGACCTAAAAAAGCATTTTGAATTTATGGTTTACCCTTCCGAAAGACATGGAATTGGTGGCGCAAAAGGTTTGCACAATAGAACAGAAACCTATAATTTTTATTACAATAATTTATTGCAAAAACCAATGCCGGAAATATTTTGGCAAAAAACACCGGCTCCGCAAAGAGCGTTTTAAATTAAAAAACCCCAACAATTATATTGGGGTTTTTTATTGTGGTTATTTTAATATCTCTCGCGAGATAACTAATTTTTGTATTTCCGAAGTTCCTTCGCCAATGGTACAAAGTTTTGCATCGCGGTAAAATTTTTCTACCGGAAAATCTTTGGTGTAACCATATCCGCCAAATACTTGCACCGCATCGTTGGCAACTTTTACAGCTACTTCGCTTGCATAATATTTTGCCATCGCCGAAATTTTAGTTACCGACTCGTTCTTATTTTTTTTATCGCAAGCTTGCAGAACTAATAAATCAGCTGCTTCAATTTCCGTAGCCATATCGGCTAATTTAAAAGCGATTCCTTGAAAACTAGAAATTGGCTTATCGAACTGTTGTCTTTCTTGCGAATATTTTAAAGCAGCTTCGTAAGCTCCTTTTGCAATTCCAATTGAAAGTGCAGCAATGGAAATTCTTCCACCATCCAATACTTTCAAAGATTGTTTAAATCCATCGCCAATTTCTCCCATACGATTTGCATCGTTGATGCGACAATTATCAAAAATCATTTCGGCAGTTTCGCTTGCACGCATTCCCAGTTTATTTTCTTTTTTTCCTGCTGAAAACCCTTTTGTTCCTCTTTCCACAATAAAAGCCGTTGCATTATTTTTTGTTCGCGGCTCACCAGTTCTGCAAATTACCACGGCAATGTTTCCAGTTTTTCCGTGCGTTATCCAATTTTTAGTCCCATTTAAAATCCATCCATCTCCATCTTTTGTTGCAGTGCATTGCATGTTTCCGGCATCACTTCCTGTGTTAGGTTCCGTTAAACCCCAAGCACCAATATGTTCTGCAGTAGCCAGTTTTGGTAGATATTTATTTTTTTGATCTTCATTTCCAAATGCCAAAATGTGTCCAACACAAAGTGAATTGTGCGCAGCTACACTCAACCCAATTGATCCGCAAACTTTTGCAATTTCTTCTACAACTGCTTTGTATTCGAAATAGCCAAGTCCGGAACCGCCGTATTGCTCAGGAACAAGTACACCCATCAAACCCAACTTTCCCATTTCTTTAAAAACTTGTACAGGAAATTCCTGGCTTTCATCCCACTCCATAATATATGGTTTGATATGTTGCAATGCAAAATCTTTTGCCGTCTGCGCCACTTGAAGTGTAAGTTCGTTTGATTGAAAATTCATCGAAATAATTTTTTAAACAATTGAGGGCGCAAGATACACGAGATTTTTTTAGCAACCGATGTTTGAGAGTTCTACTAATTTAATTCTAAGCACAAGCCATCGAATGCAAGATGCATTCCTTCTGGAAGTTCCAATTCTACTTGCTGATGTTGTCCCATTTGATGCGAAATATGAGTAAAATATGCGTGGGGAATTTGGAGTTCTGCGACTAAATCTGTCGCTTCATTCAAGGTAAAATGAGAAATATGATGTTGTTTTCGCAACGCATTTAATACAAGTACTTCGGAACCTTTTATTTTATCTTTTTCAATTTCATCAATCTTATTTGCGTCGGTGATATAGGTAAATTTTCCAAACCGAAATCCAAGTATGGGCATTTTGTGATGCCAAGTTTTGATGGGTGTAACGGGAATATCTCCAATGAAAAATGCTTCTTCGGGAATTGTAATAAGATTGACAACAGGAATACCCGGATATTTTTCGCCGGAAAAAATATATTCAAATTCTCTCTTTATTCCTTTTTCCGTAATCGCATTTACATAAACCGGCATTACAGGTTTATAAAAATAATTGAATGCACGAACATCATCCAGCCCTGCAATATGATCTTTGTGTGGATGTGTAAAAAGAATTGCATCCATTTTTTTTACTTTTTGTCGAAGCATTTGATAGCGAAAATCCGGAGTTGTGTCAACTACGATTGTTGTGGTTTCCGATTGAATTAAAATACTTGGTCGAAGCCTATTATCTTTTTTATCTGTTGAAGTGCAAACTTCGCAATCGCAAGCAATCATGGGAACACCACAACTTGTTCCGGTTCCAAGAAAAACAATTTTTAAAGGAGGGCAATTCACGCAGCAAATTTAATTCTTAAATAAATAAAGACATCGTCTTTTGCAAAGGCAATCTTAGTTTTCGGTTTCTTCTTTGCTAAAATTTGCGCTTATTTTTTCATACATTTTTTTGGAACTTTCGCTTAACAAATCTGTTTTTATTTCCAATTGCGGAATCAAGTCGAGCATGGTATTTATGCGCGAATCGACTTGTAAAAATTTGTTGAGCACTACTACTTTTTTCAATTCCAAAATACAAAAACCACTTTGAAAAGTTCCTCTTTCGTAACGCAGCACATAGCCGGTTTCTTCTACAATTGCTTCTAATTTATCGAGCGTTGCTTGTGTATATTTCATAATTTGTAAAGTGCCAAAGTTAGTAGGATCAAGTTCTTTTTAACGACTTATTTACTCACCATATTTATTACGGGTAAAATCATTTCTTCCATGCTTATTCCACCGTGCTGAAATGAATTGCGGTAATAATTTGCATAATGATTGTAATTGTTCGGGTAGCAGAGATAGCTATCTTCTTTTGCAAAAATAAAAGTTGAATTGATATTTGATTCAGGCAATCCAGCTTCATTTGGATTGTGAAAAACGACAACTTCTTTTTCTTCAAAACTCAACTGCCGCCCATGTTTGTAGCGAAGATTGGTTGATGTTTGTTTATCGCCCACAACTTTGCAAGCTTTTTTTACTTTTATACTTCCGTGGTCTGTTGCTAAAACAATCCTAATTTTTTTATCCGCAATTTTTTTCAGTGCTTGGTGCAAAGGACTATGTTCGAACCAACTTCGTGTAATGGAGCGATAGCTAATTTCATCGCTCACTAATTCTTTCAACACTTCCATCTCTGTTCTTACATGACTCAGCATATCTATAAAATTGTAAACAATTACATTGATATCATTGTTCAATAAATTATGAATGTTGTTGACTAAATTAAGCCCTGCTTGATTATTTGAAATTTTTGTAAATGAAATTTTCAAACTGTCGTGACCCAATCTTTTTAAATGTGCTCTTAAAAATTCTTCTTCCGCTAAATTTTTTCCACCTTCTTCTTCGTCATTTTTCCATTGACCGGGAAATTGTTTTGCAATTTCTCGCGGCAACAAACCGGAAAGAATTGAATTGCGTGCATATTGTGTAGCCGTTGGCAAAATGCTGTAAAAACTAGCTTCTTCCACAATTCTAAAACTATCTGCAAAAATTGGTTGAATGGCTTTCCATTGATCGAAACGAAGATTGTCAATCAAAATAAAAAATAAAGGAGTTCCTTTTTCCATCAACGGCAATACTTTTTTTTGCAATAAAGTGTGCGATAAAATGGGCGTGTTTGTTTGATTTGGTTGCATCCAACTCAAATAATTTTTACTTATAAATTTGCAAAACTCTGTATTTGCTTCTTGTTTTTGCGAATGCAACACTTCGAGCATTTCTTTGCTATCCGCTTTTTCCATTTCCAATTCCCAATAAATAATTTTTTTGTAAATATTCATCCACTCTTGTTCATCGGGTTTGCTGTTTAAAGCAATAAACAGATTTCGAAATTGTTGCTGGTACGCAGTAGTTGTTTTTTCAGCTATCAATTTTTTATTTTCCAAAATCTTTTTCAAACTCAACAAAACTTGATTGGGATTGACCGGCTTTATAAGATAGTCGCTTATTTGCGAGCCGATGGCATCTTCCATCAAATTTTCAGTTTCGTTTTTTGTAATCAACACCACCGGAATGTGCCGATTCACTTCTTTAATTTTTGCAAGTGTTTCCAAGCCTGTAATCCCCGGCATCGATTCATCCATCAAAACCACATCCACAGCATTTGCTCTTACAAAATCGATGGCATCAAAGCCATTGGCAACAGTATGAACCGAATAGCCTTTCGTTTCCAAAAACATTTTTTGCGATTGCAAACTTTCTACTTCATCATCTACCCAAAGAATTTTTACTTGTTGCATAATAGTTATTACTCAAATTTAGCTTTTTCAGTTTAGCTATTGTAGTTTTGTTTATACAAATAAATGCCAAAAAATAAATTTTAGCTATTCACAAATGCACAAAAAAAGAAAAATAATTAACGACCCTGTTTATGGTTTTATAACTGTCGGCGATCCGTTGGAATTAGAAATTATTGCTCATCCTTATTTTCAACGGCTTCGGCGAATTTCTCAAATGGGATTTGCACATTTGGTTTATCCCGGTTCGGTTCATTCCAGATTTCATCACTCTTTGGGCGCATATCATTTGATGAGTAATGCATTGAATGAATTAAAAACAAAAGGAATTGAAATTACCACAGCAGAAGAATTGGGTGCAAAAATTGCCATCTTGTTGCACGATATTGGCCACGGACCATTTTCGCACACGTTGGAAAGTGAACTGATAAAAGGAATTTCTCACGAAACAATTTCTTTGCAGTTGATGGAATTGTTAAACAAAAAATTTGATGGTCAATTAAAAATTGCCATTGACATTTTTAAAAATCAATACCACAAAAAATTTCTTTCGCAACTTGTTTCCGGACAATTGGACATGGACCGAATGGATTACCTCACGAGAGATAGTTTTTTCACTGGCGTTTCGGAAGGTGTGATTGGATATGATCGTATTTTAAAAATGTTGACTGTTCACAATGGCGAATTGATGGTGGAAGAAAAAGGAATTTATTCCATCGAAAAATTTTTAGTTGCACGCAGGTTGATGTATTGGCAAGTTTATTTACACAAAACGGTGCTCGGTGCAGAAATGATGTTAATTAAAATTGTGCAACGCGCAAGAGAGTTGGCGGCGAAAGGCGAACAGGTTTTTGCAGCAAGTCCGGCGCTCGACTTTTTTTTAAAGCATTCGCAAATCACCAAAGAAATAGAAACCAACTTGTCGCTTTTTTGCAACATGGATGATTACGATGTGCTTTGTTCAATAAAAAATTGGATGACACATTCCGACAAAATTTTATCGCTGCTTTGCCAAATGCTTGTCAATCGAAATTTATTAAAAGTAAAATTGCAAGTGCAACCTTTTGACAATTCGCTGCTTGCAACAAAGCGAAAAAAAATTGCAACCCAATTGGCAATAACAGAAGAAGAAGCAAACTACTTTCTAATTACGGGTCATGCAACAAACACAACTTACAATCCAATTGACGAACGAATTCATATTTTATTCAAAGATGAATCGGTGAAAGATATTTCTGAAGTGGACAATGCGCTAATTCAGCAACAGCTCGTTAGCGCAGTTAAAAAACACTACATTTGTTTTTTAAAAACAGATTGATTTTTTTGAACAATTGATTGTTTGCTTATGCAATTTTCTGCAACACAAATAGCACAACTCGTAAATGGAAAAATAGAAGGCGATGCTGCACGGCTTGTTTCTAATTTTGAAAAAATTGAACTCGCGAATGAAGGACAGCTTAGCTTTTTAGCCAATCACAAATACGAAGAATTTTTATATTCCACCAATGCTTCCGTTGTATTATTAAATGAAAATTTGGTTTTAAAAAAACCTGTTCCTGCCACGCTCATTCGTGTAAAAGATGCTTACACAGCATTTGCAATTTTGTTAGAAAAATACCAGCAATTTTCTACACAAAACTTGGTGGGAATTCAAGAACCGAGTTTTATTGCATCAACAGCAAAGCTGGGTTCCGATATTTTCGTTGGCGCATTTTCAAGTATTAATGAGAACGTAGAATTGGGAAATAATTGTAAAATTTTTTCCGGAGTATTTTTAGGAAACAATGTAAAACTGGGAGATAATTCAATTCTTTATCCCGGAGTAAAAATTTACAACGATTGTATTATTGGAAAAAATGTAATCATTCATGCAGGTGCAGTAATTGGTAGCGATGGATTTGGTTTTGCGCCGCAGGCAGATGGTTGTTATAAAAAAATTCCACAAATTGGAAACGTGGTTATTGAAGATGATGTAGAAATTGGAGCCAATACGACGATTGATTGTGCCACAATGGGATCAACGACTATTAAAAAAGGAAGCAAGCTCGACAATTTAATTCAAATTGCGCATAATGTTGAAATTGGTCCGCACACTGTAATTGCAGCGCAGACCGGAATTAGCGGCAGTACAAAAATTGGTAGCCATGTAATGATTGGTGGACAAGTTGGAATTGCAGGACATATAAAAATTGGAGACAATGTAAAAATTGCTGCACAAAGCGGCGTTACAAAATCGATTGAAAAAGAAAAAACAGTAAGTGGCACACCGGCGCACGAACATACAGCCACACTTAGAAGCAATGCGATAAAACGGCGACTACCCGATTTAGAAAAGAAAATTAACGAACTCGAAGAATTGGTAAAACAATTACAAGCTAAAAAATAAACTTTTACATAAGAGAATATTGCATCACTTCTTTTCTAAACCTTTTCTCGTACAATTTTTTTAAAAACTACCGATAAGTGGTACAGCTTGGTGATTTTTTTGCGTTTTATTACAAATACATGACAATTTACTGATAAATATTAAGCTAATTTTTTGGAAACACATAAATGCTGATTCTAATTTTGAATTGATGAAATTGAATAACAAAAATATTAACGGCGGAATTTTTTGACACAGCGCCTAATTCTGAAGGTAGGAAAACCAATATTAAGTTGGTTATAATTATATACCATAAAAAACAAGTATAATGAAAAAAGGGAAGAAGATACCTTTAATTATTGAAATTTTAATTGTTTCAATTTTAAGCATTTCAAGTATGATATTTTTAAAAAAGTATACTAATTATGGCTATCTATCGCTTATTCCTGCTATAATTGGTGGGGCATATGTTTCAAGAAAAATTGTAACGCCACAGATAATAGAACGTATAGTTATTTTTTTTTCTGAAAAATAAATGTATGCTTAAGCTCTCGTTGGTATGAAGCGTTGTTCCGTGTATAGCTTGCCAACGAACTAATTTTCCATTCAATTGAAGAAGGATTCTAACTTCAATTTTTCATAGTTGAATTGTATCTTTGTGCAACTCAATAATGCCGAATGGATATAAAATTCAACCAAGATAAACAGCACAGTTTAAAATCCGATGTAAGTATTTCGGGAACAGGATTACATACGGGGATAGTTGTAAAAATGAAATTAAATCCTGCAAGTCCAGGTTTTGGATTTCAATTTCAACGAACCGATTTGCCGGGGCAACCAATTATAAAAGCCGATTGCGATTTAGTAACCGACACAAGCCGTGGAACTACACTTGAAACCAATGGAGCAAAAATTAGTACGGTAGAGCATATTTTGGCAGCACTTGTGGGAATGGGTGTTGACAATTGTTTGATAGAAGTAAATGGTCCGGAAATTCCCATCATCGACGGAAGTTCTGCACCGTTTGTTGAGATGATTCAAAAAGCTGGAATAGTAGAACAAGATGCTGCAAAAATTTGGTACAGCATTGATGAAAACATTGATTTTGTAGATGATAAAAAACGAGTTGAAATGGTAGCAATGCCATCCACCAATTACAGCATTACCACATTAATTGATTTTAATTCTCCGGTTTTGGGTACGCAACATGCCGGTTTAAAATCGATCCGCGATTTTAAAGATGAAATAGCGCCTTGTAGAACCTTTTGTTTTTTACATGAATTGGAAACACTTTTAGACAACAACCTTATAAAAGGTGGCGACATCAACAATGCAATTGTAATAGTTGACAAAGCAGTTGATGACAATGAAATGAAACGACTTCATAAAATTTTTAAAAAAGAAAAAATAGAAGTTAAAAGCGAAGGTTATTTAAATAATGTTGAACTGCATTTTCCAAACGAACCTGCACGTCATAAACTGTTGGACATTGTGGGCGATTTGGCTTTGATTGGTTACCCAATTAAAACGCAAATTATTGCCACGCGGCCGGGGCATAATAGCAATGTTGCATTTGCAAAAAAAATAAAACAGTACATCAAAAAAAAGAAACACAATAAAAATATTCCCATTTACGATCCGTCTCAAACACCGGTTTACGACGTTCCGCAAATAGAAGCAATACTTCCACATCGTTCTCCGTTTTTATTGGTTGATAAAGTAATTGAACTAAACGATAAATACATTTTGGGTGTAAAAAATGTAACCTACGACGAGTGGTATTTTCAAGGGCATTTCCCTGGCAATCCCATTATGCCGGGTGTGTTGCAAATAGAAGCACTTGCGCAATGTGGCGGAATTCTTGCAATCAACCTAAGCCCCGAAGGCAAATACGATACTTATTTTATACGAATTGAAAATTGCAAATTCAAACAAATGGTAAAACCCGGCGACACCATGTTGCTAAAAATGGAACTCGTATCTCCCATTCGACGCGGTATTTGCGAAATGCAGGGAACTGTTTTCGTAGGAAATAAAGTTTGTACCGAAGCGACACTTTCGGCACAAATCATAAAAAGATAACCCTATTTTTTACCCATATTTAGCAAAAAATAAACTCCAAAAACTGGAGAAAAATTTATTGCATTTAAGCCATTCTACTCCTGTAATTTTCGTACTTTCGTTGCACTTTTTCGAAACTAATTTTTAGAAGATTTTAAGCATTAATATGAGCGATATTTTAAACGCAAACCTACCTGCTTCGGAAGTTGATTACGGCGCAGATAGTATTCAAGTATTGGAAGGATTGGAAGCGGTACGAAAACGTCCAGCAATGTACATTGGTGATATTAGCGAAAAAGGATTACATCATTTAGTTTATGAAGTTGTTGACAATTCAATCGACGAAGCACTAGCCGGTTATTGTAAAAATGTTATCGTTACCATTCACGATGATAATTCGGTTACAGTAGAAGATGATGGTCGCGGAATTCCAACCGACATGCATTCCAAAGAAAAAAGAAGTGCATTGGAAGTTGTAATGACGGTTTTGCATGCAGGAGGAAAATTCGATAAAAATTCTTATAAAGTTTCCGGCGGATTGCACGGCGTTGGTGTAAGTTGTGTAAATGCATTAAGTAAAAAATTAATTGTAACCGTTCAACGCGATGGAAAAATATTTGAACAAGAATATAAAACAGGGATTCCTCAATACAGTGTTCGCGAAAATGGAACAAGCAACAAAACTGGTACCACCGTACGTTTCTGGCCCGACGATTCCATCTTCACTGCAACAGTTTATAAAAAAGATATTTTAGAAGCAAGGCTGCGCGAATTATCTTTTTTAAATAAAGGCATTCGAATTACGCTTAATGATTTGCGCGAACAAGAAGAAGGAAATGGAGCTTATTTAAAACTATTTTACAGCGAAGGCGGCATCATTGAATTTGTAGAAATGTTGGATGCAAATGCAGGCAGGGCTTCATTAATTCCAAAAGTACTTTATGTGGAAGGACGCGACGAAGCCACAAATGTTGCCGTTGAAGTTGCGATGATTTACAACAATGCGTACAACGAACATCTTTATTCTTATGTAAATAATATCAATACAATCGAAGGAGGAACGCATGTTTCTGGTTTCCGTCGGGCCATTACAAGAGTGTTTAAAAGTTATGGCGAGAAGCAAGGACTTTTTGAAAAAGCAAAAGTAGAAATTGAAGGAGATGATTTTCGCGAAGGACTAAGTGCAATTATTTCAGTAAAAGTTCCCGAACCACAATTTGAAGGTCAAACAAAAACTAAGTTGGGAAATTCGGAAGTAATGGGAATTGTTGACTCTACCGTTTCTCGAGTAATTGAAGCTTATTTGGAAGAAAATCCAAAAGACGCAAAAAATATTATCAGTAAAGTAATACTTGCTGCACAAGCAAGAGCTGCTGCAAGAAAAGCAAGAGAATTAGTACAAAGAAAATCAGTGTTAAGCGGTGGCGGATTGCCCGGAAAATTGGCCGATTGCTCCGACAGAAATCCTGAAAAATGTGAACTTTATTTGGTCGAAGGAGATAGTGCCGGAGGAACTGCAAAACAAGGCCGCGATAGAAGCTACCAAGCCATCCTTCCACTTCGTGGTAAAATATTGAATGTGGAAAAAGCAATGGAGCATAAAATTTACGAAAATCAGGAAATTAGAAATATGTACACCGCCTTGGGTGTAACTGTTGGAACGGCAGAAGATTCCAAATCATTAAATATTTCAAAGCTTCGTTATCATAAGTTAATCATTATGACGGATGCCGATGTGGACGGTAGTCATATTGCTACTTTAATTCTTACTTTTATTTATAGATACATGAAAGAATTAGTAGAGCAAGGTTATGTTTATATCGCACAACCACCTTTATACTTGGTAAAAAAAGGAAAAGAGCAAGCTTATGCGTGGAGTGAGGAAGAAAGAAAAGCGCTCGTTCAAAAAATTGGCAGTGGAAAAGATGAAAGTGTAAATGTACAGCGTTATAAAGGTTTAGGAGAAATGAATGCAGAACAGCTTTGGGAAACAACAATGAACCCATTTACAAGAAGTTTAAAGCGAGTAACCATTGAAAGCGCTGCTGAAGCTGACCGTGTTTTTAGTATGCTTATGGGCGACGAAGTTGCCCCAAGAAGAGAGTTTATTGAAAGTCATGCTAAATATGCTAAAATAGATATTTAATCCAAGTTATTCATTTTTAACACTTTAAAATGGATATACACACTTGTTTACATTTTAACCTATAATTTTTTACCATATAATTGAAGGGGAATGCTTAATTTCAAATATTACTAACACAAAAACTACCAACATGAGTGACTTAAGATTGACCGCCTACAATGTAAAAACTAAAGAAAAAGGCGTTCCTATTTTGGACGCTGTTATTACCAAAACTGCCAGAGGTGCTTATATGGCACAAGGCAATGACGGAAAAGGAAACAAGTTAACTACGCTTTGTAATGAAGCAAAAGCATTGGCTGCTATTAAAGCTGGTTTTGCAAAACAAGGATGGTAAAATTTAAAAAAATTAAAATTAATTTAAAGGGGCTTGCCCCTTTTTTTTGCTTATTTACTTAACCTATTATTGATTTGTTTTAAAATCCTCATAAATGAATTCCTTTTCCAGCCCCCTTTTTACAGTACAATATTGTTTAACGAACTATTTACTTTTTTAAATGGGAATTGAGAAAGGGTTTTAACAAATTCTTTTTTTATTTCTGTATTACATAAATTCCCAATACTTCCTTTATGGCTTCCTAATGAAGTTTTATCAAATTTGGTTCTGATAAACTCATTATTTTCAATTTTATCGGAAACAATTTTATACGCATCTCTGAATGATTTACCACTATCAACAAGTTTATTTATTTCGCCGACAGAAAAAATGTATCTATATTTTTCATCATTTAAAATATTTTTTTCGATTTTAATATTCTCAATCATCAAAATTAAAATCTCAATCGAACTATTAATCATTTCAAATGCAGGAAAAAGATTTTCCTTTAAAACTTGAAAATCACGATGATATCCACTTGGAAGATTTGTAAGAACCAAAGCGATTTCGTTTGGTAGCGATTTTATTTTATTTGTTCTTGCTCTAATTAATTCCAACACATCCAGATTTTTTTTATGCGGCATTATACTACTACCAGTGGTTAAATTATTTGGGAAAGAAACAAAATTAAAATTCTGGCTTGCATATAAAACTAAGTCCATGCTTAGTTTTGAAAGTGTATCGGCAAAATTTGAAAGTGCAAAGGAAATAATTTTTTCCGTTTTCCCACGCGTCATTTGTGCATAAACTGAATTATAATTTAACGATGAAAACCCTAATAATTTAGTTGTAATATCACGATCAATTCTAAAAGTAGTTCCATAACCAGCTGCAGAACCAAGCGGGTTTTGGTTAATAATTTTATAGCTATTTTCTAAAATTTTCAAATCATCTACAAGCGACTCGGCATAAGCACCAAACCAAAGTCCAAATGATGATGGCATTGCAACTTGAAAATGCGTGTAACCGGGAAGAAGATAATTTTTATACCTGTTGCTCTGCCTTTGTAAAATATTAAATAACTTCTCGATTGAAATTGTTAATTTTTCAATTTCACTTCGTAGAAATAATTTCATATCCAATAAAACCTGATCGTTTCTACTACGAGCAGTGTGAATTTTCTTTCCTGTTTCTCCAAGTTTTTTTGTTAAAATAAATTCAATTTGCGAATGAATATCTTCAACACTTTCATCAATTTTAAATTGATTTTTTTGAATTGAATTAAAAATATTTTTTAGCTCTAAAACTAAATTATTTTTTTCTTTATCGTTTATTAGCCCAACTTTTGAAAGCATCATTACATGTGCAATTGAACCTAACACATCAAATGGTGCTAGTTGAAGATCAAACATTCGATCATTCCCGACTGTAAAATCATTTACAATTTTTAACGAATCAAATTTTTTTTGCCAAATTTTCATAACAGTTGATTAATTATTTTAATATACAATTCTATTCCTTCAAAAATTTCATTTTTAAAAATAAACTCATCTGCCGTGTGGCTTCTTTCGCTTAAACCAGGTCCTAATTTTAAAGTTGGACATGGCATTAATGATTTATCGCTTGAAGTTGGCGAACCATAAACACTTCTTCCTAAATTTTTCCCTGCAACAACTAAAGGATGTTCTGTTGAAATAATTGTAGAACAAATTCGCAAACTCCTTGGTGTAATTTTTGCATTAATATTTTTTTGAATCGTTTCAATTATTTCATTAAAAGTATAAAATTCGTTTACTCTACAATCAACAACAAATCTGCATTCATCAGGAATAATATTGTGTGATTTATTTAAAGTATCAATAACAGTAACATTTAATTTTACCGAGCCAAGCAAGTCAGAAATTTTTGGAAACTGATAGTTTTTTATCCAATTAATATCATTAATTGCATTATAAATTGCATTGATTCCTTCCTCGCGAGCTGCATGTCCGGGTTTGCCTTTTGAGACACAATCCAAAACTAATAAGCCACGCTCTGCAATTGCAAGTTGCATCCCGGTTGGCTCGCCAACAATTGCACAAAATAAATTATTTAATTGTGGTAAGAGCAATTCAATTCCATTTTTACCAGAAATTTCTTCCTCGGCACTTGCAATAAAAATTAAATTAAATTTTAAACTTTCTTTTTCGTAGAAATAAATAAAAGTAATTAATAGTGATACGAGTGAGCCTCCAGCATCATTGCTACCAAGACCAAATATTTTTCCATCTCTTTCAATTGGTTCAAATGGGTTTAATGTATAACTTTTATTTGGATGAACAGTATCGGTATGTGAATTTAAAACGATTGATTGAAGTGAATTATCAAAATATTTATTTTTTGCAATTAAGTTGTTCCCAATTTTTTCGGTTAAAATATTTTTAGATTGTAAATATTTCGATAAAACTTCAACTACATTTTCTTCCTCTCTACTAAAAGACGGAATTTGAATTATTTCTTTTAATAATTTAACTGCTTCATGTTTTAAAATATTTAATTCATCGTTCATAAAATAAATTTGGTTCCACTATTGCCACTAATTACTTCTTCGATTTTGTCTGCATTGCCAATTGTAATATTTTTTAATCCGAGTGAAAGTGCAGAAAATATATTTTCAAGTTTTGGAAGCATGCCAGAAAATATTTTCCCATCGGACTTTAATTTTTCATACTCTGTCAAACTTAGAGCATCTATCACAGAGTTCTCATCGTCAAAATTTTTTAAAACTCCGTCTTTCTCAAACAAATAAATTAATTCAACATCAAAATATTTATTCATTGCAATTGAAATCTCTTTTGCAATTGTATCCGCGTTTGTATTCAATAATTGTCCAGCGCCATCATGCGTAATTGGTGCAACAACCAATGAAACTCCCTGCTCACTAATTTTTTGAATTTCTCTTGAGTTAACTTCAACAATATCGCCAACAAATCCAAAATCAATTTCAGAACTTGTTCTTTTTTTTGCTAAAATTAAATTCAAATCTACCCCAGTAACGCCAAGCGAGTTACAGGTTTCAGCCTGTAAAATCGAGATGATTTTCTTGTTAATCAATCCGCCATAAACCATCGTGGCAATTTCCAAAGTGTCGAAGTCGGTAATGCGTCTGCCATTTACAAATTTTTGTTCAATTCCTAATTTTGATGAAATTATTGTTGCAAGTTTTCCGCCACCATGAATTAAAATTTTTTTCTCCTTTATTTTTGAAAACTTTTTTAGAAAATTTTTCAAACAAGCATCATCATCAATTACATTGCCACCAATTTTAATAATAAATAATTTATCCATTACTTTTTATTATTTCTGATAAAACAGCTTGTGCACTCCAAACTCGATTTTCTGCTTGCTGTTGAACTAAACTATTTTCTGAATCAATTACCTCATCGCTAATTTCCACATTTCTCCTAACAGGAAGGCAATGCATAATTTTTGCATTGTTGGTAACTTTTAATTTTTCTAAATTAAGCATCCAATCTTCTTTAATAGGAATTACTTCTCCATATTTTTTATAACTACTCCAATTTTTTACATAAACAAAATCCGCACCCTCTAATGCTTCTTCTTGGTTTGTTGTAATTTTTGCATTTTGAGTATATGCGTTGTCTAATTCATAATTTTCTGGATGAGTAATAACAAATTCTGATTCTCCCCAATAATTAACCCATTGAGAAAAACTATTTGCTACTGCATGCGGAATTAGCTTTATATGCGGAGCCCAAGTTAAAACGATTTTTGGTTTTTTATTTAATTGAATTCTATTTAAAACTTCATTAATTGTAATTAAATCCGCCAATGATTGTAGTGGATGAAGTAGCGCACTTTCCAAACTTACTATTGGTTTTTTTGAATACTTAACAAATTGGTTAAAAATAAAGTCACTATTATCTTCAGTAATTTCTTTTAAAGATGCAAAAGTTCTCAAAGCCAAAATATCAAAATACGAGCTCATCACTCCCACTGCATCTTTTACATGTTCTACTTTTGTTCCGTTCATGATTGCATTTTCATCAAACTCCATCGCCCAACTTTCGATGCTTCCATTTATTACAAAAGAACGCATTCCTAAATTTTCTGCAGCAATTTGCGAACTAACTCTTGTTCTTAAACTTGGATTCATAAAAAATAAACCAAGTCTTTTATTCAATCCCAAATTTTTATCAACCAATGGATTTGCCTTATAGAATAAGGCTTTTTCAATTAACCTGTTTAAATCAACAACATCTGAAATTGAATAAAAATTTTTCATTTTTAAAACGATGACGGTTTTAGTTTTAATCCTACGGTTTCATTTAAACCAAAAATTAAATTCATATTTTGAATTGCTTGCCCACTTGCACCTTTTAATAAATTATCTATTACAGAGTGAACAACTAAATTATCTCCAATTTTTTCAATTTGAATTAAACACTTATTTGTATTTACAACTTGCTTTAAATAAATCGACTCCTCCGAAATAAAAACAGTTTTTGAATCAAAATAAAAATCTGAGTATATCTTTAAAACTTCTTTTAGTTCAAATCTGCATTTTAATTGAGATGAAACAAAAATTCCACGAGTAAAATTTCCTCTCCATGGAACAAAATTTAAATTAAAATTTTTCTTTTGCAAGCTAAATAGTGTTTCATTTATTTCAAAAATATGTTGATGGGTTAAAACTTTGTATGCTTGAATATTATTTTCTCTCCAACTGAAATGGGAAGTTAATGTTGGAGATTGTCCAGCACCAGTGCTCCCAGTAATTCCTGTTGTATAAATATTGTTTAATAATTTTTTCTTTGCCAGTGGAAGAAGTCCGAGTTCAATTGCTGTGGCAAAACATCCCGGGTTTGCAATGCTTTGCGCCCCAATAATTTTATCTCTATTTAATTCTGGTAAGCCATAAATAAATTTTCTGTTCCCGAATTTTGAACTTTCAATTAATCTAAAATCATGCGAAAGATCTATGATTTTTATTTTCTCCGAAATTTTATTTTTAGTTAAAAATTTTCGCGACTCTCCGTGGTTAGCGCACAAAAACAGAACATCAATTTCATTTGAAATTTTATTTGTAAAAACTAACTCACATTCTCCAACTAAATCTTGATGGATTGAATTTATTTTTTTCCCATTACAACTATTGCTGTTTGCAAATTTTATTTCAGCATTGGGATGATTTAATAGCAGTCTAATTAATTCACCTCCGGTATAACCTGCTGCACCAATTATTCCAACTCGGATTTTCATTTCTTCCCTTTATTTACTTTGTAATATATCGATGTTTGATTGCTAAATATTTTACTAAATCCACGCACATCCTCGCCGCTCCATCCAAGATTTGCTTCTCCGTATTTTCCAAATTTACTACTCATCAAATCAAATTTACTTTCAATCCCAATAATCTGAAATCGGTATGGAAATAACTGAATAAAAACTTTTCCAGTTACATTTTTTTGAGAGTTAAGTAAAAAATTTTCAATGTCTCTCATTACGGGATCTAAAATTTGTCCATCGTGCAAACTGTTTCCATAAAACTGAGAGAGATTGTCTTTTAGTTGTAATTGATTTTTTGTTAAAATATGTTTCTCTAATTGGTGATGCGATTTTATAATAATCATTGGTGCAGCTGCTTCAAACCCTACACGCCCTTTAATTCCAATAATCGTATCGCCAACATGAATGTCTCTTCCAATGCCAAAAGGTGCTGCAATATTTTGCAAAAATTTTATTGCTTCAGTCTGATGAGAAAATTTTTTATTGTTTACTGATTTCAATTCTCCTTTTACAAAACCAAGTTCTATTTCTTCAGTTTTAGTTTTTGTAACTTTCGTTGGCCATTCATTTTCTGGAATAACGCCTTTTGATTTTAAAGTTTCCACTCCTCCAATACTTGTTCCCCATAATCCTTTATTGATACTATAAGCAGATTTTTCATAATTCATTTTTACTTTATTCTTTTTAAGGTATTCAACTTCTTCTGCTCTGCTTAAACTTAAATCACGAATTGGAGTTATTATTTTAATGTTTGGAATTAAAATTTGGAATACAACATCAAATCTCACTTGGTCGTTTCCTGCACCAGTACTACCATGTGCAACAAAATCAGCATTTAATTTTTTAACATGTTCTGCAATATAAATTGCTTGTATTAATCTCTCGGCGCTAACCGAAAGTGGATAAGTATTGTTTTTTAAAACATTCCCAAAAACCAAAAATTTAATAATTCTATCATAGTACTCCTTTACAGCATTAATTGTTGTGTGAGATTTAACGCCAAGTTTATATGCGTGGTTTTCAATTTTTATTAATTCAGAATCAGAAAATCCACCAGTATTTACAATAATACTATGCACATCATACTTTTTAACTTTATTAAAATATAATGCGCAATAAGAGGTGTCAACTCCACCACTAAAACCGAGTACCAATTTTTTATTCATTTTTAAAAGATTTTTACCTTTCTTACTTCTATGTATCTAAATCAGATTATTTAAAATATTTTTTCAAAAATTTCCATTGTTTAAATCTGATAAGCCTTTCAAAGCCAATTAAATTTTCTTTAAAATATTGAATAGTTTCTTCTGGTTTAAAATGATCTTTGGGATCATAAAGCATTGCAGTACATAAACAATTTTTTTTCTCTTTGCTAAGAAGTGTTTCATAGTTAACACAATTTTTACAACCATCCCAAAACGCTTCATCTTTTGTTAATTCAGAATAAGTAACTGGCTCATAGCCTAGTTCGCTATTAATTTTCATAACAGCTAAGCCAGTGGTTAAGCCAAAAATTTTTGCATTTGGATATTTTTTTCGACTTAGCTCAAAAACTATTTTTTTAATTTGTCTTGCAATGCCACTTTTTCTAAATTTTGGGGAAACAATTAAACCACTATTTGCAACATATTCACCGTCCCAAGTTTCAATGTAACAAAATCCAACCCATTCGTTTTCTTTTGTTAATGCTATTACGGCTTTACCTTCATTGATTTTTTTAGAAATATATTCTGGTGATCTTTTTGCAATTCCTGTACCTCGTGCCTTTGCACTTTCTTCCATTTCTTTTGTAATAATTTCTGAATAAATGACATCACGTTCATCTGCCACACGAATAATTAAATCTTGATTTTTCAACTTTACAAATATATTTTTTTGATTAAAATTAATATTTTCTTTGAAAAGATTTATTGTTGAGAAAATTAATAATAATTTCTTAAATAAAAGCGGCAAAAGTACAAACAATTTATAATGTTTAAAAATAAACAGAACCGTCAAAAAAAATTATAAAGGAACTACACTCGTGTGCTTATTTTAGGTTGTTTGTACTTTCAAGCAATACGCATGTAGCTTGTATAAAAATTGAAACAAATTTTCCATTTCACTAATAGACTCAACTTTCAACAGAAACATTTTTCCGGTTTGTTTAAGGCGAGCTGTATTTGTTTCCGTTTGTAGAAAAGAAAGTACTTTCTGAAAAACCAACGAATCAAAATAAGGTGAATCGTGTTTATTTATAAAATAACACCGTGCTATTTTGTCTTTCAAACTTATTTTTTCGAAACCAAGTGCCACTGCCAATTTTCTACAACGAACCGTAACAAAAAGACTGTTTACCGAATTGGGTAGCTGACCAAAACGATCAATCAATTCGGTTGCCATTTGATTTAATTCTTCTTCGGTTTCGCAATTGTCCAATCGTTGATACAAGGACAATCGTTCGGTACTACTTTCTACATATTCATCAGGTATAAGAATTTCAAGATCCGTGTCAATGCTGCAATCAATTACATAATTGTCTTGTTTTGAAATTTCTTCTTTGAACAATTCTTTAAATTCCGTTCGCTTTAATTCTCGAATAGCTTCGTTCAATATTTTTTGATAGGTTTCAAAACCAATATCCGTCATAAATCCGCTCTGCTCGCCGCCCAACATATTACCTGCACCGCGAATGTCCAAGTCGCGCATGGCAATTTGAAAGCCACTTCCCAAATCGCTGTGCTGTTCCAAAATTTGTAACCGTTTGCGCGCATCATCTGGCAAAGTATTTTTTGGCGGAGCCAATAAATAACAGAATGCTTTTTTATTACTTCTTCCAACTCTTCCGCGCAATTGATGCAAATCACTCAACCCAAAATAATGTGCATTTTGAATGATGATTGTATTTACATTAGGAATATCAACTCCACTTTCTACAATATTGGTACAAACCAATACATCAAATTTTTTATCAATAAAATCCAATACTTGATTTTCTAATTGATGTCCTTCCATTTGTCCGTGGGCAATTCCAATAGATAAATCTGGGCAAAGCCCTTGAAGTATTGCGGCCATTTCATTCAAACCTTGAATGCGGTTGTGAATAAAAAATAGTTGTCCGCCGCGTTCCGTTTCGAAATAAACAATTTCTCTAATTTGATCTGCATTAAAAACCAATAATTCTGTTTGAATGGGTTGGCGATTGGGTGGTGCCGTATTGATGATACTTAAATCTCTTGCGCCCATCAACGAAAATTGCAAGGTTCGTGGAATGGGCGTTGCCGTTAAGGTTAAACAATCAACTGCGGTTTTAATTGTTTTTATTTTTTCTTTATGACCAACGCCAAATTTTTGTTCTTCATCAATTACGAGCAAACCCAAATCTTTAAACTTTACTTCTTTGCCAAGCAAACCGTGTGTGCCAATGATAATATCAATTTTTCCTTCTTCTAATTTTTGTAAAATTATTTTTTTCTCTTTTGCCGATTTGAATCGATTGATGTATTCAACCGTTACGGGAAATTCTTTCAATCGATCGGTAAAAGTTTTATAATGTTGAAAAGCAAGAATCGTAGTTGGAACCAATACAGCAACTTGTTTCCCATCGGTGCAAGATTTAAAAGCAGCACGAATGGCAATTTCGGTTTTACCAAAACCCACATCACCACAGACTAATCTGTCCATTGGCGATTCCGACTCCATATCTTTTTTTACATCGGCAGTTGCTTTTCCTTGATCCGGTGTGTCTTCGTAAATAAAGGATGCTTCTAATTCGGTTTGTAAATACGTGTCAGGTAAATGTTGAAATCCGAGTTGTGCTTTTCGCTGCGCATAAAGTTGAATTAAATCAAACGCAATTTCTTTAACCTTTGCTTTTGTTTTTTCTTTTAACTTATTCCAAACATCACTTCCCAATTTATTTATTTTTGGAATGGTTCCTTCCTTGCCGGAAAACTTTGCAATTTTATGCAGCGAGTTAATATTTACATAAAGTACATCGCTGTCTTTATAAAGTATGCGAACAACTTCTTGCAATTTTCCATTTACTTCCATTTTTTGCAATCCACTAAATCTACCAACACCGTGATCGATATGCGTTACAAAATCGCCGGGTTGCAAATCGCGCAAAGATCTTAATGTAAGTGCTTTGTTTTTGTTGTATGCTTGTTTGATTTTGAATTTATGATAGCGCTGAAAAATTTGATGATCGGTATAACAAACAATTTTTAATTCTTCGTCAATAAAGCCTTCGTGAATTGCTTTTACGATTGGCGTGAAATGAATTCCCGCTTTTAAATCTTCAAAAACACTAAAAAGTCGTTCCAGTTGTTTTGGATTTTCTGCAAACAAATAAAGTTGAAACCCTTTCGATTCCCATTTTTTTAAGTCGTTAATTAAAAGATCAAAATGGCGGTTAAAAGCCGGCTGTGGCAAGGTTTGAAAGCTGATCGTTTTTTTATCGTTGCTGTTTGAAATTGAAAAAATTTCATCAAATAATATTTGATGAAATTTCAAAACTTCTATTTCAAAATCGGCAAGCGAAACAAAATCGTTTTTCGTAATATTATTTTCAATTTCAGCATGAGTGGTTTCGGATATTACTTTATCAATTTCTTGTTCGTATTTTTTAATTTTTTCTTTTATCAATTCTTCATTTTGCCACCAAACAATTGTATTCGCTGGTAAAAATTCTAAAATTGAAATTTTAGCTTCTTGTGAAAATTGGGTTTGCACATTTGGAATAATGCTTACTTGTAAAAGTCTTCTTTCGCTCAATTGTGATTCGGGATCAATAATCCGAATAGAATCCACGTTATTCACAAACAATTCTATTCGATAAGGTTTTTCGTTTCCAAAAGAATAAATATCCAAGATACCTCCACGAATAGCTATTTGTCCGGGTTCATAAACAAAATCGGTTCTTTCAAATCCGTAATTGGACAACTGAAGCAACAAATTTTCTACATTCAATTCATCGCCAACTTTTATATAAATAATTTGTAAAGAAAGTGTTTCGGGTAAAAAAACTTTTTCAATTACAGCTTCAGGATAAGTAATAAGAATTTTTTTATTTACGCTACCATTTTGTTTTAATTGTGTTGCAATTTTTGTTAACGCTTCGGTGCGCAACATGATATGACTTCCATTCAGTTTGCTAAAATCTTTTGGCTGCTTGAAAGAAGATGGAAAATAAAAAAGATCTAATGCATCAGTAAGCGATTCTAAATTATTATGAAAATACGCAGCTTCTTCAGCATCGTTACAAACAATCAAATGATTTAACTCTTTGCAACTTTCAATTTTCAAAATAGAAGCGGTAACAAAATGTTTGGAGCTACCAATTAAATTTTTTAAAGCAATTTTTTGAGGATGGGCAAAAGAAAGCCCGTTCGCCAATTGAAAAAGGCGGGGAGAATTTTTATACGCATCCAACAATCCCTGTACACTCATGAAGGGTGTAAAAATAACAAATTCTTAGAGAGTGAAATTCAAAAATCAACTGTATATTTATTCGTTACATTTTTAAGATTGAAAAAAGTTATTTTATTTATGAAGATTTCCAATACAATTGCTGGTGCCTTTTTGTTTTTATTATTAATCTTAACTGGTTTTTGGATTAGTCAAAACAAAGAAGCTTTTCCGCATGAAGAAATAAAACAAACTGCATATCATTTTTTGAGATGGAAATATGATGCAGATATGATTAAAGATCCAATTACAGGTAAAGTCCCAATTGGCATGCGCGAACAAGAAATAGAATTTGCAAAAACAATTCCAATTAGAAATACAGTTTTTGGAAATGCAAGAACTGCTTCTCAGAATAATTATATTCCTGCAGGACCAAATAATATTGGTGGGCGCACAAGAGCATTGGCATATGATGTACGCTACAATGGAACTACGAATAGAGTTATCATTGCAGGAAGTGTGAGTGGTGGTATTCATCGCTCAACAGATGGCGGTGCTACATGGACAAGAGTTTCTCCATCAAATGAAATTCATAATGTGTCAACGATTGTGCAAGATCCTCGTTCGGGCAATCAAGATATTTGGTTTGCAGGTGGGGGTGAATATTTTGGCAATTCTGCAGATGCAATTGGTGCAGGTTATTTTGCTCATGGAATTTTTAAATCAACTGATAATGGTGCAACATGGACACGTTTACCCCTGAATAATATTACCGACATAAATGGAAATACAATTGCTGCAGGTATCGCCGAGCGGTTTGATCATCCATTTGATTATGTTCATAAGTTGGCAATTAATCCTGTTAATGGAGATTTGTATGTTGCCGGTCATCGCCGTGTGATGCGTTCTATAAATAGTGGAACTTCTTTTCAAACAATTTTTGGAAGTACAACGGCTTCTTTTGCGGCAAACGGACAATGCGATATAGTAATCTCTGCAACTGGAAAAATTTATATCGGATATACAGGAGCTGCACCCGACTTGGCATTACGAGGTGTTTGGAAATCAACAACCGGTGATCAAAATTCTTTTACTCGTTTGGCAGGTGGAACGACATTGGGTGTTGATTCTGTGGCTGACTGGAAAGGAAATGCATACGGCTATCAAGTTGTAAGCGGATCAAATTATTATGACACAAGAAGAATATTGTTGGCATTGGCCCCATCAAACGAAAACATCCTTTATACTTTATACCAAAATGGACTTTCAAATGCAAGTCCGAGTTTTAATAAAGAAGCAGATTTGTTTAAACTAAATATGACTGCTGGAAACAATTGGACAAATCTTTCTGCCAACCTTCCGGATTTTTCTGGTGGAAATCACGAAGCAACGGATCCTTTTGCTATCCAAGGTGGTTATGATTTATTTATTTCAGTAAAACCAAACGATCCAGACTTTGTTATTTTGGGTGGTACAAGTTTGTATCGCTCTATAAATGGATTTGCTTCAACAACTGGCACATCGTGGATTGGCGGCTATGGGAACACAATGCCCACACTTACTTTTTATGCAAATAGTCATCCCGATATCCATAATCTTGTTTTTAATCCGTCAAATCCAAACATTGCAATTTGTTCAAACGACGGAGGCATTCAAGTAACAAATGATATTACTGCAAGTTCATCAACAGTTGCATGGGCGAATATGAACAACTATCAAACTTTGCAATATTATTATGTAGCTATTGATCCGGAAACTAGTGCAAATAATTTCGTTGGTGGTGCGCAGGATAATGGAACACAGTTTAGAGACAAAACCGGAATTGTAGGATTAGCAGTTGGTGATAGTAATAATCATCGTCGACTAGTTGGAGGAGATGGTGCTGCCGTTGGAATTTCAAAACGAGTTAGTAGCACTCAATTTTTATATTGTGGAATTCAATTGGGCGCATTACGAAGAGGTCAATTACAATCTTCATTTAGTACAACAGATATTCGCCCATCCGGTTTAACTCCTTCTTATACAGGCTCTACGACTGAGTTTGGCGAATTTGTAACTAATTTCAAACTCAACCCTGATAATACTGAAGACCTTTTTTACATCAACTTCAACCGGCTTTTTAGAACAACTGCTGCATCCACGGTTACTACGTCGGGATGGACAGAACTTACCGGATTTTCAAATGCAATTAATGCTGCAAATGGAACCAATATTGCCATTCGTGCATTGGCATTTACGCGTGGGAATTATAACCCTGCACATGTACTTTATATTGGAACTACCGATGGAAAAGTTTTTCGATTGGATGATCCACGCAATGCTGGAATCCTTGCCGCCCCAATAAATATTTCTCCATCGGGCACTGCGACATATAATATTCAAGATATTGCTGTAAATCCCAACAACGATAATGAAGTTATGTTGGTGGTATCAAATTATGGTGTAACCTCTGGCAACAATCTTACTAATATTACAAATATTTGGTGGACGAACAATGCAAAAAGTGCAAGTCCTACTTGGCTTCAAGCAGAAGGAAACTTAGCGGGCACAATCAACTCCGGATATATTTCTGCACGAAGTTGTATGATAACCGTTAAAAAAGATGCAAGCAATAATCCCGTTACAGAATATTATGTTGGAACTGCAGCCGGTTTATTTGGAGTAGAAAATTTAGGTACAACACTTGCTGCAAGTGGTTCACCAACTTGGCAACGCGAAGGATCTTCTGTAATCAATTACTCAATTATTTCCTCATTGGCGTATCGAGCAACGGACAATGTGTTTTTAGTAGGATCGCACGGCAATGGCCTTTATTACACATTTTTAGGAACCCCCAATTTTAATCCAATTACAGGAATTGTTAACCCAATATTAAACGATAAAAAATTTATTGCGAATGTGTATCCAACTGTTGGAAGCAAATTAGTACAATATAAAATTGGCGATAAATATGAAGTAAAAAAATTATTGATTCAATTATTCAACACCAACGGACAAGAGATTTATAGAAATGAAACGAGCTACCAAGATGGTGTAATTCAATTGAATGGTTTTTCCAAAAACACATACATACTCAGCATTACAAGTAATGATAGAAAATATCGGCATGTTCAAAAAATTATTAATTAGTTTTTATTTATATAACTGAAAATGAAAATTCAACTGCAACATCCAACCGGGAAAAAAGCAGTAAGCATCGATAAAGCAAAGTACGATGTGTTAAAAAAACATGTTTTAAATTGTTTAAAAATAAAAGAAGAAGCAACACATGCTGATATGTTACAATCAATAACAAATGAATTTAAAAAGAGTAAACTAGAATTTACAGGTTCAGTTGAGTGGTATATGGAATGGGTAAAACTTGATCTTGAAGCAAAGAAAAAAATTAAAAGAATTTCAAACACATCACCAATAAAATTTATACTTGTTTAACTATTAATAATATCGGCTGAATATGAAAAAGAAAATTTTTATCGGATGTTTCCTGTTTTGTCTTTTTACAGCCCCTTCTTTTTCTCAATTGATTTTGCCAATAAAAAAAATTCACGCATATAAACAAGCCACTATTCCCGGAATTCCACAAACAAGTTTTGACGAAAATGGAAACAAAATAATTGCATCGCGAAAACCTACTTTTAACTATTGGATTTATGTTGAATTTCAGAAATCTGAAAAAATTGAAATTGTTGATTTATGGATTTCAGGAATTAGGTTTAAAGCAAAATCTGAAACCATCAATTCGCTTCCGGTAAAAAAAATAATTTATACCGCCAATTCCGGAAATGACACTGTTCTATTAATGCCGCCTACTTCACAAAATGTTTTATTAACTTATCCAATCGACTTGTTAAATAAAAATAGTAACTCGAGTACTTACCTTAACAAACTTATTAAACAATCAGAATTAGTAATTGGTTTTTACTGGAATGGAAAAAAATATTTTGCTTCTACAAAACAAATCAAATTATTAGAACCCGATGCACATTTATAACAACCTTATTTTTCAACTTAGTAAACCTATTCAAGATTAAACTATTTTTACAAAGTAATTTTTTATAAAAAAATGGCACTATTACCTTGGATAAAAGGAACGGTAATCCGAATCGAAGATCAGACACACAACACAAAGCGTTTCTGGATTAAGGTTCCTGAAGTTGCAGATTTTAATTTTGCACCCGGACAATTCATAACATTAGATCTACCCATTCATGAAAAACCCAATAAACGATGGCGCAGTTATTCCATTGCAAGTTGGCCCGATGGAACAAATGTTTTTGAATTAGTAATTGTTTTAAATGAGTTTGGTGCAGGAACTCCCTATATTTTTAAAGAAATAAAAATTGGAAGTGAACTTACATTTCGCGGACCGCTTGGTGTGTTTACATTAAAAGAAAGTGATTTAGAACAAGATTTATTTTTCATTTGCACCGGAACCGGAATTGCTCCTTTTCGAAGCATGGCTCATCATATTAGAAATAATAATCTTGCACATAAAAATATTTACCTCATTTATGGCACGCGTACAAAAAAAGATTTATTGTATTCAGACGAACTTAGCGAATTGCAAAATGTACTCCCTAATTTTAAATACATCCCCGTACTTTCAAGAGAGCAATGGGAAGGAAGATCTGGCTATCTTCATGCAGTTTATGAAGAATTATGTGCAGAAAAACAATCGGCACATTTCTTTCTGTGCGGTTGGAAAAATATGATTGACGAAGCAAAAAAACGAATTACTGATTTGGGTTACGACAGAAAATCTATTCATCAAGAATTATACGGTTAATCTACTTTTAAAAAACCAATTTTCATAATTATTTTTAGCAAGGAGTTCCTATATTCGTAAAAACACAAATTAAATATGGGTGCTTCTTCGCTCATTGTTTTAATGATAGCAGCAATTTCTTTTTCAGGAATTGCTATCCTCGTTGCCAAACTAGTTTTAAAAGCTACAAAAAACAAACAAAAAGGAGAAACTTATGAATGCGGTGTTCCTACAAAAGGACCAAGTTGGATTCAGTTCAATGTTGGGTATTATTTGTTTGCGCTTATCTTTTTAATATTTGATGTCGAACTTATTTTTCTATACCCATGGGCTGTAGTAGCAAAAAGTATTGGATGGATGGCCTTGGTAGAAATTATAATTTTCTTTTTTATTTTATTTATTGGATTTTTATACGCCCATAAAAAAGGAGCATTAAAATGGATGTAAAATCAAGTATCGAACAAAGTATGAGTTTCCCCGGCGAAGTACATCAATCGCCAACAGGAGGTATCTTGTTGAGTAGAATTGATGATGTTATTAATTGGGCAAGGTCAAATTCTTTGTGGCCATTGGTTTTCGGAACAAGTTGCTGTGCAATTGAAATGATGAGTACGGCAAGTGCAAAATATGATTGGAGTCGATTTGGTTTTGAAGTAGCAAGAGCTACTCCGCGACAAGCTGATGTAATAATTATTGCAGGAACGATTGTAAATAAAATTGCACCTGTATTAAAAAGATTGTACGATCAAATGGCTGACCCAAAATATGTAATTGCAATGGGAGCATGCGCTACAAGTGGCGGCCCATTTTTTTACAATACATATTCTGTTGTAAAAGGTGCCGATCATATTATTCCAGTTGATGTTTACATTGCAGGATGCCCTCCCCGACCAGAAGCATTAATTCATGCAATGATTACATTACAAGAAAAAATAAAGAGTGGATTAACTCGCGAACAAATTAGAATGCCAAAACCAGAACTGATTTCATTATGACAAAAGAAGAGTTGAAAATAAAATTGACAGAATTATTTTCCTCTGTTTCAATTGATGAAAGCAGTGAATGGCTAATCATAAATATTAGTTCTGCTAATAGTTTAAATTATTTGACACAACTTAGAAATGATTCAAGTTTGCAATTTGATTATTTGTTTTGTCAAACTTGTGTAGATTGGAAAACACATTTGACGATGGTGTATCATTTAAATTCAACAACTCATCGACAATCGCTTGTTGTAAAAGTTCAGTTGGATAGAACATTTCCAGAAATAGAAACGGTGAGTAAAATTTGGAGAACCGCTGAATTTCACGAAAGAGAAATTTTTGAAATGTTTGGTGTCAACTTTCTTCACCATCCCGATTTACGACTATTAATTTTACCCGACGGATGGGAAAATAAAAAACCGATGCTAAAAGATTTTGAAGACCCTATTAATATGATAAAATTATAATGTACAAAGAAACAGACATTTTAAAGGAGTCTTCGGTTGAAGGAAATTTAATAATTAATATTGGACCACAACATCCTTCTACTCATGGTGTGTTGCATTTAGTGGTTACACTAAATGGAGAAACAATTAAAAAAGTAGAACCACATCTTGGTTACATTCATCGCTCTATTGAAAAAATGTGTGAAAGTTTAAGTTACCGGCAATTCATTTATGTAACAAGTAAAATGGATTATCTCTCATCGCACATCAATAACCATGGTTGTGCCATGTGTGTAGAAAAAGGATTACAAATAGAAGTACCGCCAAGAGCACAAGTAATTCGTGTTTTGATGGATGAACTGACAAGACTTTCCTCCCATCAACTTTGGTGGGGAGCTATGGCAATGGACATTGGCGCACTCACTCCTTTCTTTCATGCATTTAGAGAAAGAGAAATGATTACTTCAATTTTTGAAGAAACTTGTGGTACAAGATTAACGATGAATTATATGGTGCCCGGTGGAGTAATGGCAGATGTAAATACAAATTTTCAAAAAAGTGTAAAAGATTTTATTATTCATTTCAAAAATAAAATCAATGAATACGATGAACTGTTAACAGGAAATATCATATTTCAAAACAGAACAAAAGGAGTTGGATTTATTTCGAAAGAAAATGCAATTTCATTTGGATGCAGCGGACCTACTGCAAGAGGAAGTGGCGTAAGTTGCGATATCAGAAAATTATACCCTTACGAAGTTTATAACCAATTAGATTTTGATGAAATTTTAGAACCCGGCGGAGATTGTTTTGCTCGTTATTTAGTTCGGATGAAAGAAATGAAACAATCCATTTCAATAATCGAACAATTAATTGACAATATTCCCGATGGAGATTTTCAAGCAAAAACAAAAGCAGTTTTAAAATTACCAAAAGGCGAATTTTATTCTTCGGTAGAATCGGCAAGAGGTGAATTTGGTGTGTACATTGTAAGCGAAGGTGGAACTACTCCGTACAGAATTAAGTTTCGTTCTCCGGGTTTTTCCAATTTAAGTGCATTAGATTTTATGTCGAGAGAAGGTAAAATTGGCGACTTGATTGCAATAATGGGTTCGTTGGATTTAGTAATTCCAGATATTGATAGATAATATTTAAAATAAATAAGTTAAAAACAAAATGCCGAGTTTAGAAAACATAGCCAACTTCATTCACAATTGGTTATACACAACATTCAACGCTACTGTTGCATTGTTGTTGGAATTTACCATTGTCGCAATTTTGGTGATTGGATTGTTTTCAGTTCTCGGATTGGTTTTAATTTTTATGGAACGAAAAGTTTCTGCTTATATGCAAGTTCGTCTTGGTCCAAATAGAGTTGGTCCAAAAGGAATTTTTCAAACTGTTGCAGATACATTGAAGTTGATGGTAAAAGAAGGAATGACGCCAAATAATGCAGATAAATTTTTATTCAACCTCGCACCATTTATTGTAATGACTGCCGCAATGTTAATATTAGCGCCATTAGCATTTGCAAAAAATTTTCAAATTTGGGATATTAATATTGGTGTTTTGTTTGTAACTGCTATTTCATCGGTTTCAGTAATTGGAATTTTAATGGCGGGTTGGGCAAGCAATAATAAATATTCATTATTGGGTGCAATGCGAAGCGGTGCGCAAATTGTAAGCTATGAATTATCAGCCGGCCTCTCCATTATTACAATTGTTGTACTCAGTGAAAGTTTAAAAATTTCTACTATAATTGAATCGCAAGCAAATGGTTGGTGGATATTTAAAGGTCACATCCCGGCAATTATTGCATTCGTAATTTTTATTATTGCAGTAACTGCAGAAACAAACCGAGCTCCATTCGATTTAGCAGAAGCCGAAAGTGAACTCACTGCTGGTTTTCACACAGAATATTCCGGAATGAAATTTGCTTTATTTTTTTTAGCGGAATATGTAAATATTTTTATTGTCTGCGTTATTGGTGCTACTTTATTTTTGGGAGGATGGATGCCGTTGCATTTTGGAACGAATACAACGTTCAATGAAATGATGGATTATATTCCTTCCTCTTTGTGGTTATTCGGAAAAACCTTTTTCTTAATTTTTGTTATCATGTGGTTTCGATGGACATTCCCTCGATTGAGAATTGATCAATTATTAAATTTAGAATGGAAATATTTGTTGCCAATAAGTATGATAAATTTATTGTTGGCAACAGCAATGGCTATATTGGGTTGGCACTTTTAATTTTTTTAAAATGTTTTTGAAAGAATACATACAAGATATTTACGGCGCCGTCAAATCTTTATTGATTGGAATGAGGCGGACCGGTTATTATTTTACAAACCATAAAGAAATAATAACACAACAATATCCCGACAATAAAGCAACGCTGAATTTGTCGGAAAGATTTAGAGGTGAAGTGGTGATGATTCACGATGAAAACAACGAACATGCTTGCACGGGATGTACTGCTTGCGAGTTGGCTTGCCCAAATGCAACAATAAAAATTATTACACAATTTGATATTTCGCCCGATGGGAAAAAGAAAAAAGCGCTAAACAAATTTGTGTATCATTTAGATTTATGCACCATGTGCAATTTATGCATTGTTGCTTGTCCCACCGATGCAATAAAGATGGCAAACACTTTTGAACACAGTGTTTTTGATAGAAGTAAATTGACAAAAATTTTAAACAACCCGGATTCAAAAATTAGAGCTGGAATTGAATAACAATTAAATAAGAAAAACCTTTTGGCAAATTCATCCATCATATTTTATATTTTATCAGCACTTATTTTAACTACGGCAATCTTGTCGGTTACAACACTTAAAATTTTTCGAGCTGCAATTTGGCTACTTTTTTCATTAATAGGAATAGCCGGATTATATTTTTGGTTATCAGTTGAATTTATTGCTGCTGTACAAATAATAGTTTATGTGGGAGGGATTGTTGTTTTAATAATTTTTTCAATTTTTCTCACCCAGCAATCGGGGAAGGGGATGCAAAAAAATTCTCTCAGAAGAATTATTGCTGCTACTATTGCAATAGCTATTGGTTTTGTAATGACTTCACTTTTAATTTTTCAATTCGATTTCAAACTTGAAAATAAAATTTTTGATTCCGGTATTGCAAAAATTGGAACACAAATGCTCTCTGTCGAAAAAGATGGGTTTGCACTTCCATTTGAAGTAGTAAGTATTTTATTGTTAGCTGCAATGGTGGGCTGTATTGTAATTGCCATAAAATCTAAACCGCAAGAAAAATGAACGAAGTACCATTAACACATATTTTAGTTTTAAGTACTGCCTTATTTTTTATTGGGATGTTCGGGCTTTTTACCCGACGAAATATGATTACGATTTTGATGTCAGTTGAATTGATTTTGAATAGTGTTAACATCAATTTTGTTGCATTTAATAAATATTTATTCCCTGAAAAATTAGATGGCGTTTTTTTTGTACTGTTTATTATTGCAATTGCCGCAGCCGAAGCAGCTTTGGCCATTGCCATCATAATTAATCTTTACAGAAATCATCAATCAATTGATGTGGATGATGCAACCGAAATGAAATTTTAAAAATGAATTACGCATCCTATATTTTTTTAATTCCTTTATTGCCATTGGCGGGTTTTGCCTTATTGGGCTTATTCGGAAAAAAATATTTTAATGAAAGCTCCGGCATTATTGCAACCGTTTTGATTTTAGTTTCTACTCTTTTGTCGTTGTACACGGCATACAATTATTTTATTGCTGAAGGAATAATAAATGGAGCCTACCCTTCGATTACTGCATTTCATACAAGCTGGCTTTCTTTTTCAAAAAATTTATCCATTGATATCGGAATCTTAATTGACCCTATTTCGGTAATGATGTTGATTGTTGTCACTTTTATTTCTTTAATGGTTCATATTTTCAGTTTGGGATATATGAAAGGCGAAAAAAGATTTGCAACTTATTATGCATTTCTATCGTTGTTTACATTTTCCATGTTAGGACTAATTATTTCAAGCAATCTTTTTCAGATTTATATTTTTTGGGAATTAGTTGGTGTGTCTTCTTTTTTATTAATTGGATTTTATTTTGATAAACCATCTGCGGTTGCTGCATCCAAAAAAGCTTTCATTGTTACACGCTTTGCCGATTTAGGATTTTTGATTGGCATTCTTTTACTTGGATATTATGGAGAATCTTTCGAATTCAGTACGCTGATTCGTCAGTTAACGGATGTACAATCTTCGCAATCCATCGCTATTACAACAGGAACTTTCGCCGGCATAAGTATTTTAACTTGGGGACTAATTTTAATTTTTATTGGCGGTGCTGGAAAAAGCGCATTGTTTCCATTACACATTTGGTTGCCCGATGCAATGGAAGGTCCAACGCCAGTTTCCGCATTAATTCATGCTGCAACAATGGTGGTTGCAGGTGTTTTTTTAGTAGCCCGCTTATTTCCCATTTTTTCACTTTCCGAAATTGCATTATCCGTAATAACGGTAGTTGGTTTGTCATCGACATTTATTGCTGCAGTAATTGCTTGTACACAAACTGATATAAAAAGAGTTCTTGCTTATTCAACCATGTCGCAAATTGGTTTTATGATGTTTGCATTAGGAATGACGGGAACTGAAAATACATTAGGATATACAGCTTCTCTTTTTCATTTATTTACACATGCATTTTTTAAATCCTTACTTTTTCTTTGTGCCGGCACTATTATTCATTTTATACATAGCAACGAAATAAGTGCAATGGGTGGATTGAAAAAATATATACCATTAACGCATTTAACTTTTTTAATTGCTTGTCTTGCAATTGCAGGAATTCCACCTTTTGCAGGATTTTTTAGTAAAGAAGAAATTTTATTGGCCGCATACAATTCAAATAAACTTGTTTTTGGAATTGCATTACTCACATCGGGAATAACTGCATTTTACATGTTCCGTTTGTATTTTTCAATATTTTATAATAAACAAATGGAAATACAAAATCCGCATAGTGAAGGAAGTTTTTCGATAAAATTTCCATTAGTTGTTTTAGCTATTTGTTCAATCGTTGTTGGTTTTATTCCTTTTGGAAATTTTGTTGCTGCTGATAATAAAATTTTGGAATCGCATCTCGATTTTAGATTTTCATTCGCACCAGTAGTAATTGGCGGTTTAAGTATTTTATTGGCTATGTATTTTTATAAAAATGAAAATGACAAACCGAATAAAGTTGCTTCTTTTTGGGGTAAAATTTATCAAGCAGCTTTTCGTAAATTTTACGTTGATGAACTTTATATTTTTATTACTAAAAAAATAATTTTCAATTTTATTGGGCGACCAGCTGCATGGATTGATAAAAATATTGTGGACGGATTGGTGAATGAAACCGCCCGAACAATTGAAAAATTTTCGTACATGATAAAAGGAATACAATCCGGAAAAGTGCAGCATTACCTTCTTTATTTTTTTGGTGGGATTATTTCATTGTTAATCGTATTTGTTTATTTATGGAAATGAACTTATTAATCATACTGCTTATTCCTTTGCTGACCGCCATGGCATTGCTTTTTGCTAATTCATTAAAGCAAATAAGGTTCATTGCTTTAATGGGTTCGGTTGCACAATTAATTTTTTCTTTTGTTCTTTTTTATTTTTATCGAACTGAAAAAAACAACGGAAATACTGCTCTCTTTTCATTTGAACAAAATTATACTTGGTACGCTCCGCTGAATATTAATTTTCATATCGGAGTAGATGGCATTTCCATCGCAATGATTTTGCTAACGAGTTTTGTAGTGCTTGCCGGCGTTTTGGTTTCTTGGAAAGAAGAAAGATTGAGTAAAGATTTTTTCTTTTTACTACTATTTTTAAGTCTTGGCACTTATGGTTTTTTTATTTCGCTCGATCTTTTCACACTTTTTTTCTTTCTTGAACTTGCAGTAATTCCAAAATTTTTACTCATCGGTATTTGGGGAAGTGGAAAAAAAGAATATAGTGCCATGAAACTTGCATTGATGTTGATGGCCGGTTCTGCATTGGTTTTTGTGGGTCTTTTAGGAATTTATTTCAACACAAATATTAACGGATTGCATAGTTTCGATTTGATTCAAATTGCAAATACGCAACTTCCACTTGCTGTACAAAAATTATTTTTCCCGTTTGCATTTATTGGTTTTGGAATTTTTACTGCACTGTTTCCTTTTCATACTTGGGTTCCGGATGGTCACTCTTCCGCGCCAACTGCAGCTTCAATGTTTTTAGCCGGCATTTCCATGAAATTGGGTGGCTACGGATGTTTGCGTGTTGCCACATATCTCATGCCCGATGCGGCGCAATCGTATTCAACAATTATTATTGTACTTGCAATCATCGCAATTATTTACGGCGCATTTGCAACAATGATGCAAACAGATTTAAAATATATTAATGCTTATTCATCCATTAGTCATTGTGGTTTTGTTTTATTGGGAATTGGAATTCTTACAAAAACAGCAATCAATGGAGCGGTATTGCAAATGGTATCACACGGCTTGATGACGGCTCTTTTCTTTGCTGTTATTGGAATGATTTATGACAGAACTCATTCGCGACAATTATCTCAACTCAGTGGATTATTAAAAGTGATGCCTTTTATTTCTACAGCATTTGTAATTGCAGGTTTATGTTCATTAGGACTTCCAGGATTTAGTGGATTTGTGGCAGAGATGACTGTTTTTGTTGGTGCTTGGGAAAAACCAGATTTATTTTATAGAATGGTTACCATCATTGCTTGTGCTTCAATTGTTGTAACAGCAGTTTATATTTTAAGAGCTACCGGAACAGCCATAATGGGTCCGATAAATAATAATGATCATTTAAAACTTTCGGATGCTGCATGGTACGAACGATTAGCTGCGATTGTGTTAATTACCGCAATTATCGCAATTGGCATAAGCCCGTTTTGGTTAACGGATTTAATCGGTCAAAGCACAGACAGTATTGTAAATAAATTATTAAACAAATAGTTGCTTTAAAATGTTAACTGATTTTTTATTATTGATGAAACAAGAATTGTTGCTGGTTGCAATTATTTTTATTCTTGTATTTATCAAACTCGGGAGCAAAGAAAGAAGCAATGAATCTTTGTTGAACGCAATTAATATTTTACTATTAATAAATTTGATTGCAGGAATTTTCAATTCGCAAACAGGAACTCTTTTTGGAGATATGTTTAATACAAATCAACTATTTATTTTTGAAAAAAATATTTTAAACTTTGGTGTATTAATTATTTCATTACAATCTTATGATTGGTTGAAGAAACACAAACACCTTATTGAATTTTACTTATTATTACTCTCAGCATTATTAGGAATGTTTTTAATGCTTTCGAGCAATAATTTACTAATGTTTTATTTGGCACTTGAACTTTCAACAATCCCAATTGCAGCACTGTGTAATTTCGATTTGGAAAAACGAAAATCATCAGAAGCAGCATTTAAAATGATTATTTCTTCTGCATTTTCATCCGGACTTTTACTGCTGGGTATTTCATTTTTTTATGGTACAACCGGAACTTTAAATTTTGCTGAAATCCCCGCTACACTTAACGGAAATGCATTACAAATTTTTTCATTCGTTTTATTAATAGCAGGATTTGGATTTAAAATTTCTGCTGTTCCATTTCATTTATGGACAGCCGATGTTTATGAAGGATCGCCCATTTCAGTTACTTCATTTTTATCGGTAATATCAAAAGGCGCGGTTGTATTCGTATTGGTTTCTGTTTTATATAAAGTTTTCGAACCGCTATCTGAATATTGGTACACTATTTTATTCTTATTGTCTTTGTTGACAATGATAATCGGAAATCTTTTTGCATTGCGTCAACAAAACATGAAACGATTTCTTGCATTTTCTTCAATTGCACAAGTAGGATTTATATTAATAGGAATAAGTGGACAATCACTGGAAGGAACTGCCTCGGTAGTATTTTTTATTTTGATTTATATTTTATCAAACTTGGCTGCTTTTGGTGTAATCAATTTGGTAAGTAGTAAATGTGATAAGGAATCGATTGGCGATTATAAAGGATTTTACAAATCAAATCCACAACTCACTTGGGTGTTGACAATTGCACTTTTTTCTTTAGCGGGAATACCGCCCACTGCCGGCTTTTTTGGAAAATTCTTTTTATTGATGGCGGGTGCAGCAAAGAATAATTATTTACTAATTACTGTTGCGGCATTAAATATGGTGATTGCTTTGTATTATTATTTGCGTGTCATCAAAGCAATGTTTATGGATGCAAATGAAAATCCAATTGAAAAAATAAAAATTCCATTTCAACCAAAATTGGCAATGATAATTTGTGTTGCAGGAATTATTATTCTTGGTATTTATAGCAATTGCTACCAATACATTTTTTCATTAATTAAATAAAGTGCGATTTATGGCAATCAATAAAAATCATGAATTTGAAGATTTGGAAGGAGTAAAATGTGCCGTAGTAGAAAAAAATGTGCTGCCCGAAAGAGTAAATTTTTTAAAACCACTTTTAGAAACAAATCATTTTACAGTTATTGTTTCCGCATCGCCACCACCAAAAGTATCGTCAATGCCAAACGAAACAGAATTTACGCCAATTGCCACTTTTACTGTTGGTGTTACTGATGTTTCCTTCAACGCAACCAATGCAATTTTTGGAAGAACATTGAAAACAGCTTCTGCACAAACAGTTACGCTGGCTTATTGGCAACAAAAAACAACAATAAGTAATGATGAAATTCCTTACTTCGAATAAAGCATAAAAATATGTTTATAAAAAATTTATTTGACGCAGAATCTTATCACGAAATTGTAAATCGCATTAATAATTTAACTCCTGAATCGCAACAGTGTTGGGGAAAGATGACTGTAAGTCAAATGTTGGCACATTGCAGTAAAGGTTTTACATCTTTGTTTAGAGAAAAAGCAACCAAAAGAAGTCTGATTGGAAGATTAATTGGTTGGTCAGTAAAAAGTAAAATGTATAACGAAACTTCTTGGACAAAAAATCTTCCTACTTCTCCTTATTTTATTGTAAATGATGACAGAGATTTTAACAATGAAAAAAAAGAATTAGAAACATTAAATGCAAAATTTTACCAAACAGGAAGATTAGGAATTGGTGATAAAGTACATCCTTTCTTCGGAAAACTTACTGCAGAACAATGGGGAAAAATGATGTGGAAACATCTCGACCATCATTTGAATCAGTTCGGAGTTTAAAAACTATAACCCACACTTGCGCCTGCCGAAGCTTGCACATATCCGTGTGCAATTAATGGTGTAAATCCAACACGCCAAGTAAAACCCCCTTTTTCCGGCTGACGACGATACATAAAAGAAGCTGTGCCAAAAATAGAACTTGCTCTATCATCACCGTAAAAGTCCATTATTTCTATTTTTCTTCCTACAATAGTAAAGCCACCACCAACTTCAAATGTATTTGGTGAACCAACTTTTCCAAAAACATAATTTACTTGTAAAGGAAATGTAACAACGGAAGCTTGTTTATCGTTATAATAATAAGGTGGCTGTGTCGGTGGGTCATAAGGAATAATGTAACCAGATACAAATCCAAGTCCTACTCTTCCTCCCCATCCAAATTGAGATTTGGTAAATCGTTTATCAAGATTAGCTGAAAATAAAATACCGGGCCCACCCAGTTCTGCAAAAAATGTAGTGTAAGTGTACTCTTTTACACTATTTGTTTTTTGCAATTGAGAAAAAGAAGTGCTATTAATTGCAAACAAAAAAAAATAAAACTGAAATACCTGTTTTCATAAAATAAATTTTGGAATTATTTAATCGCGTTTTGTACAAGCGAAAGTATGTTATTAATTGGAATTCTTTCTTGCAACATAGAATCTCGGTATCGAATCGTAACTGTATTGTCTTCTTTAGTTTGGTAATCAACTGTAATACAAAAAGGTGTTCCAATTGCATCCATTCGACGATAGCGTTTCCCAATGGTATCTTTTTCTTCATAAAAACAACGGAATGATGCTTTACATTCGTCAATTATTTTTCGTGCAATTTCTGGTAACCCGTCTTTTTTTACTAATGGCAACACTGCTAATTTCATTGGCGCCAGTTTTGGCGAAAACTTTAAAACCACTCTACTGTCCTGCTTTTCAGCCGAACTCAAATCCTCTTCTTTATACGATTGACAAATGGTTAATAAAAACATTCTATCTAATCCAATCGAAGTTTCAACAACAAAAGGAATGTAATTCCCAAATGGTTTTCCGGTTGCTTCATCAATTTCATTATCGAAATATTGCATTTTCTTTTTGCTGAATTCTTGGTGATTTTTTAAATCAAAATTAGTTCGAGAATGAATGCCTTCCACTTCTTTAAATCCAAATGGAAAATCATATTCAATATCGCAAGCTGCGTCGGCATAGTGCGCTAATTTTATATGATCGTGAAATCGATATTTTTCTTCAGTAATTCCTAAACTCAAATGCCATTTCATTCGCTCTTCTTTCCAAAACTCGTACCACTGTTTTTGTGTGCCGGGACGAATGAAAAATTGCATTTCCATTTGTTCAAATTCACGCATTCTAAAAATAAATTGGCGTGCAACAATTTCATTTCGAAATGCTTTTCCAATTTGTGCAATTCCAAAAGGAATTTTCATTCTTCCTGTTTTTTGCACATTTAAAAAATTTACAAAAATTCCTTGCGCTGTTTCCGGTCGTAAATAAACTTTATTGTCTTCTTCGTTGGCAGAAGTTGTTGCACCAAATTCAGTTGAAAACATTAAGTTGAATTGACGAACATCAGTCCAGTTGCATGTTTTGCTGATGTTGCATTTTATTTTATTGTCGTCAATTAATTTTTTTAGTTCAGTAAAATTATCCGCAGCTAAAAAAGCATTCATTGCTTCCAATAATTTTTTTGCTGAAATTTCATCTCCCGCCGCCAGCTTTTCTTCTGCAAATCCTTCTATTAAATGATCTACACGGTAACGCTTTTTGCTGTCTTTATTGTCAATCATCGGATCGTTGAAATTATCCACATGCCCCGATGCTTTCCAAGTTGTCGGATGCATAAAAATTGCAGCATCAATTCCTACAATGTTTTCATGCATACGTGTCATGCTTTCCCACCAATAATCTTTGATATTTTTTTTTAATTCACTTCCCCATTGACCATAATCATAAACAGCTTGTTGCCCTTCGTAAATTTCACTTCCGGGAAAAACAAATCCATATTCTTTACAATGAGAAATAATTGCTTGAAACTTGTTACTATCTGTAGCCATAATTGCGCAAAGATAATGGGCTAATAATTTAGATGTTTTATAAAAGCGATTTCAATTTTTTATTTTTCCGATGCCGGGTTAAATCTCTTTTCGTTTTCTTTTCCATATTTTTTTGTAAGGCTTCATTCAAATCAACTCCGGTTTGGTTTGCAATACAAATTAGCACCCAAAATACATCTGCCAACTCATCACTCAAGTGATACTTTTTATCCGACTTTTTAAAACTTTGATCTCCGTATTTGCGCGCCATTATCCGTGCCAATTCTCCCACTTCTTCGGTTAATATTGCCATATTCGTCAATTCGCTAAAATAGCGGACACCAATCGTTTTTATCCAATTATCTATTTGGAATTGTGCCATTTTTATTGTTAAATTTTTCATTACTCTTTATTTTTCGTATCAATCAAAATTGTTACTGGACCATCATTTATTAATTCCACTTTCATATCTGCTCCAAATATTCCGGTTTGAATCGTTTTGCCCAACTCCATTGAAAGTTGTTGAAGAAATTGTTGATACATCGAAATTGCATATTCTGGTTTACTTGCTTTTATGTACGAAGGGCGATTGCCTTTTTTAGTTGAAGCATGCAAAGTAAATTGGCTGACCAGTAATATTTCGCCGTCAATTTCTTTTATAGAATTATTCATTACTCCATTTTCATCATCAAAAATTCGAAGGTTGGCAATTTTTAGGCAAAGCCAATCGATGTCATCTTTTAAATCTGCATCTTCAATTCCTAAAAAAACGAGCAGTCCTTTTTCTATTTTCGAATAAATTTTTTGATTAATAGTTACACTGGCTTTTGTTACGCGTTGAATGACTGCTTTCATGACAGCAAGTTAATTATTTCTACATTTGGATAAGTAATTTTAAGAATTCCTTACTTTAAATTTTTAATATGAAAAATATTCGATCGGAACTGTTTTTCAAAACCTACCGCAGTGGCGGCAAAGGTGGCCAAAATGTAAATAAGGTTGAGACTGCCGTTACCGCTTATTTTGACATTGCCGCTTCTGTTTGTTTTTCGGAAGAACAAAAATCAATTCTTATAAAAAAACTTGCCAGTAAAATAAATGCTACCGGACAGCTTTTTGTAAAATCTCAAAAACATCGAACGCAATTTTCAAATAAAGAAGATGCCATTCAAAAAATGAATGAATTAATTAAAAAAGCATTAATTAAGAAAACAATCCGCATTGCAACCAAAAAAAATAAAGCTGCAAAAGAAAAAAACAAAATTGCAAAAATCAAAAAAGGAGAAATTAAAAAAACGCGAAGAAAATTACGAGATGATTCTTTTTAATAGTTAACAAAAAATGTATTTCCCAATTCATTGCAAAAAGATATTTTTGTTGAAACATTTCTCTTTGCCTTGAGTAGTATAAAAAAACTTGCACAACAAACCGCTTGGTATGGACTAAGTAATGTAGGCGGAAGATTTTTAAATTACTTGCTTACTTTTTTGCATGTGTATCTGTTTAAAAGTGCGGAATATGGCGATGTATCTATCTTTTATGCGAATGCGGCATTGTTAAGTATTCTTTTTTCTTATGGAATGGAAACAGCTTATTTCCGTTTTGTACAAAAAGAAAAACAACCTTATTCCGTTTATTCCACAGGATTTTTTTCATTATTTGGAACTTCCATTTTATTCACTGCTGCTATTTTATTTTATCGTCAACCATTGGCGGATTTTATGCACATAGAAAATAATCCGGAATGGATTAGTTGGCTTGCATTAATTGTGGCAGCAGACACTCTTGCTGCTTTACCGTTTTGTGTTTTGCGTCAACAAAACAAACCGCGCAAATATGCATTTATCAAACTCGTAAATATTTTTTCAGTCATTGGATTACAACTTGTTTTTTTCTGGCTTTTCCCAATTTGGTTTAATACGACAGTGAATATTGGTTATGTTTTTCTTGCAAATTTGATTGCCAGTATTATCACACTTTTATTGCTTTCAAAAGAGTTGCTACTTGTAAGTTGGAAGTTTGATAAAAAGTTAAGAAACGAAATGATAATCTATGCGCTACCATTGATTATAGTGGGTTTTGGCGGAATGATAAATGAAACCATCGACCGACAATTAATACTCCATTTTTTTAATGGCACAGTTGAACAAGCGAAATCAGCAAACGGAATTTATTCTGCAAATTACAAATTAGCAATATTGATCATTCTGTTCATTCAAGCATTTCGGATGGGTGCTGAACCTTTTTTCTTTCAACAAGCTGAGAAAGAAGATGCGCCAAAAATTTATGCACGTGTAATGAAATTTTTTGTCATCGTTTGTTGTCTTTGTTTTTTGTTCATCGTTTTATTTCTCGATGTGTGGAAACTTTTACTTACTACCAAATATCCCGAATACGCACAAGGCATTTTAATTGTTCCAATTCTTGCTTTGTCTAAAATATTTTTAGGAATTTATTACAATCTTTCCATCTGGTACAAACTCACGGATAGAAATAAATTTGGTGCGTGGATTACAATTGGCGGGGTTGCAATTACCGTTTTATTTAATATAATTTTTATTCCGCAAATTGGATATTTTGCTTGTGCAATCGCCACCCTTCTTTGTTACAGTATTATGCTTGTTGCAAGTTATTTATTGGGACAAAAATATTATCCGGTGCCTTATGATTGGAAAAAACTTTTGACGTATATCAGTTGTGCTGTTTTGCTATTCGGCGTTCATCGTTTGTTTATATCAATCAGCACTAATATTTGGATTAATTGCGCTTTAGCTTTTTTACTGATGGGAATATTTGCAACTTATATTATCTCCGTTGAAAAGAATGAATTTGAAAAAATACCATTTCTTAAAAAAATAGTAAGGCCATTTACATTTTAACTTTCTTTCACAAAAGGATTATTCATTTTTTCGTACCCAATCGTAGTTGCGGGTCCGTGACCCGAATAAACTTTCGTTTCATCGGGCAGAGTAAAAAATTGTGTTTGAATACTATTAATTAAGGTTGAAAAATCGCAACCGGGAAAATCTGTTCTTCCAATGCTCCCTTTAAATAAAACATCACCTCCAATAATATATTTCCCTTCTTTGTTATAATAACTAACGCTACCTGGCGAGTGGCCCGGTGTAAATCGAATTTCCAATTCATCTTTGCCAATCGCTATTTTAGTTCCTTCATTTATAAAACTTAATTCGGCATCGTAATTTTCAAATGGCAACTGGTACATTGCTCCAGATTGCGGTGCAAAACCTAAAACCGATTTTTCTTTTTCGTGAATATGTAATGATAATTTCCAAGTTTCATAAACAAATTTGTTTCCAAAAACATGATCTAAATGGCAATGTGTATTGAGTAATAATAGTGGCTGCAGGGACTCTTCGTCTATAAACTTTTTCAACTCCAATTTTTCTTCCGAAAAATAACAGCCTGGGTCGATAATACAACACTGTTTTTCCTCGTTGTACAAAACATAGGTATTTTCCTGAATAGGATTAAATGTAAAGACTTTAACACTTAACATGAATGCTTTTTAGTAATTTAGATGTAGCGAAATTTTTCTACTCACAAAATTAAGAATTGAATTATTTTTAACACATAATCTTTCGAATAGAAGTTATCTACTATGAAACAATTTTTAAAATCATTTTTTCTTTTGCTTGTATTTTTTGTTTCTAAACATGAAATTTTCGCTCAAGTGAGTACGGTAGAATTTGGGAAAAACAGAGTTCAATATCAAAACTTCAAATGGAAATATTATCAAACCAATAATTTCAACACTTATTTTAGTCAAGATGGATTGGCTTTGGGAAAATATGTTGCACAAATTGCGGAAAAAGAATTGCCGGCGCTCGAAGAATTTATCGAATACGGAATGCAACGAAGAGCAAATATTATTGTGTACAACAATTTCGAATCATTTCAACAAAGCAATATTGGAATTGGAATTGACTGGCAAAATACAGGCGGTGTAACCAAATTAGTCAACAATAAAATTGTCGTTTTTTTTGATGGTAATCACGAAAATTTAAAGCGTCAAATAAAACAAGGAATCGCAAAAGCACTTGTTGACAATATGTTATTTGGTGAAGACTTGACAGAATTTGCTGCCAACCAAGCTTTGTTAGATTTGCCACTGTGGCTTACTTCAGGATTTATTTCTTATGCTGGAGAAAACTGGAGCACTCAATTGGATGATGAATTAAAATCGGCAATGTTGAGCGGACGTTATAATAATTTTTATCAATTAGCACACGAAAAACCGCTACTTGCAGGGCATTCTCTATGGCGTTTTATTGGTGATAAATACGGAAAAAGCAAAACCACTTATATGCTTTACCTCAGCCGCATTTATCGAAATTTAAATGCCGCTACTTTCAAAGTAACGCAAAAGAAAAAATTTAAATTATTACTTCAAGATTTTATGACTGAGGAGAGTCAGAAATATTTTAAAGACATTCGAGGAAGAAGAAATGTTCCGAAAGGACAGCTTTCTGTTTCTGAATTAATTGATAAAAAAGATTTCATTCGTTTTAATGCAAATCCTGTTCCCAGAAGTATGACTTGGGCGGTTGTCGAATTCAAACACAACAGATACAGCATTGTATTGAATGAAAATTTTGTTAGCAGAAAAGTAATTTTAAAATTAGGAACTCGTGTTCGCGAAGAAGAAAAAAATCCCAACTATCCAATTCTTGCTTGGGATGGAAAAGGATCTCGATTAGCAGTTTTGTACAGCGAAGAAGGAAAAATAAAACTATTCGTTTACGATGTGGTGAATCGTATAAAAATTCAAAAAGTAGTACTGACACAATTCAGTCAGGTACAGGATATGAAGTACATGTTGGATGCAAACACACTTTTGTTTAGTGCTGTAAAAAGTGGGCAAACAGATCTTTTTGTTTATAAATTAGACAAACAATCTGTTGAGCAAATTACGAATGATGTTTATGATGATTTGGATGCATCCTTTGTAACTTTTCCCAATAAAACAGGAATCATTTATGCAAGTAATCGACCATCAGCAACAGCTGTAAGTTCCGATGATTCATTACCAAGTAGCAAGTTCAATATCTTTTTAGTGGACAATTGGAATCAATCTGAGTTTAAACAAATTTCACAACTCAGCAACTTAAAACAAGGCAATGCTCGATTCCCTTCGCAATACAATACAACTCATTTTACTTTTACAAGTGATGCCAATGGAATCAACAATCGTTTTGCTGGATTTTTCAGTACCCAAAAAGATGGATTAGATACCTTGGTTTATGTTGGCGATGAAATATTACACAATCCCGATCAACAAGAAGTAGATTCTGTATTAAAAGATTGGGATAAAATAGATGTTGACTCCATTGGATTTTTCTCGGTTTCCTCCGATTCTGCTTATGTCTTTCCAATCACTAATTATCAAAGTAGTTTGTTAGAAACAAGAACTGCCGGAAGCAATCAACTAACAAGTGAAGTAGTTCGGCAAGGAGATTTTAAATTTTTATACCGATTGAAAGTAGATGAAAATGTACTTCGTCGTAGAAATGTTGTAGTACGATCAACCGAATATGTGAAAAAATTAATGGAAGAAGAAAAATTTTCTTCAAAAGAAATTGACCTACCCGTTCAACTTGATTCCACAATAATTAACCAAGCAGATTTTTTTCAAAGTGAATTTGCACAAGAGAAAAAAAATGAATTATTGCCAATCATACAAACTGATTTAACTAATTTATCAAAACCTAAAACTGTTTTAGACAATGTAAAATTGTTTGAGTACCGTCCTTCAAAATTTTTCAATGATTATTTAGTAAGTGGATTTAACAATAATGTTTTAGTAACGCGTTATCAACCTTACGGCGGTGGCATTGGCCCAATAAAACTCAGCAATGGCAATGCTTTTAATGGCATTATGCGCATTGGCACTTCCGATTTATTGGAAGACTGGAAATTTGCCGGTGGTTTTCGATTCAGCCCCGATTTTAAAGACAACGAATACGTTTTATCAACGCAGTACCTTAAAAAAAGATTTGATTACGGATTTACTTATTATAGAAATAGTAGCCAACTTTCGCTGGTAGGCAGTGGCATTAGTTTCAGTGGAAAAATGTTCACCAATCTTTATCAAGGTTCGGTGGCTTATCCTTTTAACCGTTCAAAAAGTATTCGTGTAAACATTGGTTATCGTTCCGACAGAATTGTTGTATTGGCAAATGATGTAATTGCGCCACCATTAACATTATTGCTCGAAGACCAAGTAAATAAATATGGTCTTTTGCACGCTGAATTTGTACACGATGATGCCATCAATAAAACGTTGAATATTTGGAATGGACTTCGTTATAAATTTTTTATTGATTGGAATTCTCGAATCAACAAAACAGTATTAAAAACGAATCCTTACACATTTAATTTTGGTGGCGATACGCGATACTATTTACCCATTTATCGCAATATGATTTGGGCCGTTCGTGGAGCTTTTGATATTTCTTGGGGACCACAAAAAATTATTTATTACTTAGGTGGTGTTGACAATTGGCTCTATCCAAAATTCAATGATGGCAATCGACCTGATCCTGATTCGGATTATTCATTTCAAAGTTTAGCAGTAAATCTCAGAGGATTCAATCAAAATGTTGCAAATGGCAACAATGCATTTATCCTCAATAGTGAAATTCGCCTACCTGTATTTACAACTTTTTTAAATAGACCGATAAATAATGCGCTGCTTCGAAATTTTCAATTGGTACAATTTTTTGATTTGGGAACAGCATGGAATGGTGCTTATGATAAAATTGAACGACCAGCTGTTGTTTACGGTCAATCTCCATTAACTGTAAAAATAAAAGCAGGTGGTATTGGTCCATTTGCAGGTGGGTACGGCTTTGGTGTACGCAGTACGTTGTTGGGCTATTTTTTAAGATTGGATGCGGGTTGGGAAATGAATGGATTTTTTAAAGAATCCCCATTGTTGCACTTAGCAATGGGGTTAGATTTCTAATTCTTTTATTAATTATTATTTATGGAAAAATACATTCTTGCTATCGATGCAGGTACTACCAGTAGCCGCAGTATTGTTTTTGATAAAAAAGGGAATTGCAGAAGTACAGCACAAAAAGAATTCACTCAAATTTTTCCTCAACCAGGTTGGGTAGAACATGATGCAAATGAAATTTGGGAAACTCAAATCAACACAATTAACGAAGTACTTGTAAAAAGTAAATTAACTGCAAATCAGTTGGCAGCAATTGGAATTACCAATCAACGAGAAACAACCGTTGTTTGGGAACGCAGTTCAGGCAAACCAATTTATAATGCTATTGTATGGCAAGATAGAAGAACCGCTTCTTATTGCGACGAGTTGAAATTGGCAGGAAATAGAGAAACAATTCAACAAAAAACAGGATTGATAATTGACGCTTATTTTTCTGCAACTAAACTAAATTGGATACTTGAAAACGTTCCCGACGCAAGAAGAAAAGCTGAAAATGGTGAACTCGCATTTGGAACAATTGATAGTTGGCTAATATGGAAACTGTCTAACGGAAAAATTCACGCAACAGATGTTTCCAATGCATCACGAACCATGTTATTCAATATTCATACTTGTCAATGGGATCAAGATTTATTGCAATTATTCAACATCCCATTTTCAATTTTACCGGAAGTAAAAGCATCGAGTTTTATTTTTGGTGATGCAAATTTGCAGGATACGAAAGTTCCCATTGCAGGAATTGCAGGTGATCAACAAGCTGCACTGTTTGGTCAAATGTGTGTGCAACCTGGGATGGTTAAAAACACTTATGGCACTGGTTGTTTTATGTTGATGAATACCGGAACTGTGGCAATGAATTCAAAAAATAATTTACTCACAACAATCGCTTGGAAAATAAATGATAAAACAGAATACGCATTAGAAGGTAGTGTTTTCATCGCAGGAGCTGTAATACAATGGTTGCGCGATGGATTAAAAATGATTTCAACTTCCTCTGAAGTTGAAATCCTTGCACAACAAGTTAGTGACAGTGAAGGTGTTTATATTGTACCCTCATTTACAGGACTCGGTGCGCCACATTGGAACCAGCAAGCCCGAGGAAGTATTTTTGGTTTAACTAGAGGTAGTAGTAATTCGCATATTGCAAAAGCTGCATTGGAAAGTATTGCTTACCAGACTTTTGATGTGTTGAAAGCAATGGAAGCAGATGCTGGAATTAATATTGCTGAACTACGTGTAGATGGTGGTGCAACAATCAACGAGCAATTAATGCAATTTCAAAGCGACATTTTAAATACGAAAGTAGTTCGTCCAAAAATTACAGAAACAACAGCACTTGGAGCTGCCTACTTAGCAGGACTTACTATTGGATTTTGGAATTCGATAAATGAAATTCAACAACAATGGCAAATTGAAAAAGTATTCTCTGCAACCATGGATTTAGAAAAAAGAACCAAAAAAATAAAAGAATGGCAACGTGCTGTAAATGCAAGCATTGCATGGGCAGATGAAAAATAATTTTTATTTGATTGTCCCAATCAAAGCCAACACTTTTTCAAATTATCAACAATGAATCGTATTCAAATGATACAGCAACTTAAAACTCAAAAAGAGTGGGATATCTGTATTATTGGTGGCGGTGCAACGGGTTTAGGAATTGCAATTGACGCTGCATCACGCGGATTCAAAACCATTTTGTTTGAAAAATATGATTTTGCTAAAGGCACCTCAAGTCGAAGCACTAAACTTGTTCATGGTGGAGTTAGGTATTTACAACAAGGAAATATTAAATTGGTTTTCGAAACATTAAAAGAAAGAGGTCTATTATTACAAAATGCACCGCATCTTGTAAAAAATCAATCCTTCTTAATTCCAAACTATAATTTTTGGGAACATTCTTTTTATGGAATTGGATTAAAAATATACGATTGGATGGCAGGTGGACTTAGTATGGGTTCTACCAAGTTTTTATCTAAAACTGAAACACTGAAACTCCTACCTACTTTAAATTCCGAAGGGTTAAATGGTGGAATTATTTATCATGATGGACAGTTTGATGATGCAAGACTTGCCATTCATCTTGCAATGACAGCTGCCGATTATGGTGCAACTTTAGTAAATTATTTCAGTGTAGATATGTTATTAAAAGCAGACGAAAAAATTTGTGGCGTGCTTGTTTCAGATAGTTTAACAAATTCACAACACGAAGTAAAAGCAAAAATTGTCATCAATGCAACTGGGGTTTTTGTTGATTCTATTTTAAAGATGGATGATGAAAATGCAAAGCCAACCTTAGCGCCAAGTCAAGGAATTCACTTAATGTTAGATAAAAAATTCCTTGCTTCAGAAACGGCTATACTAATTCCAAAAACTGATGATGGTAGGATACTATTTGCAGTTCCTTGGCACAATAAAACAATTGTTGGGACAACAGATACACCAACAGAAAAACCAACTCTCGAACCTATTGCCTTTCAAGAAGAAATTGATTTTATTTTGAAACATATAGGAAGATACCTTACTACAAAACCTACACATAAGGACATAAAAAGTGTTTTTGCGGGATTGCGTCCCTTGTTAAAAAACAGCAATAAAATCACTGCATCGTTAAAAAGAGATCATCAAATTAAAATTTCTAAATCTAACTTAATCACTATTGCAGGTGGCAAATGGACTAGTTACCGAAAAATGGCCGAAGATGTAATGAAAATTGCCTGTAGTAAGATTGGGCTTCCTTACCAAAAATGCGTTACAAAAAAATTGCATATTCATGGGTACAAAAATGATGTAAATTTTGAAAAAGCTCTTTATTACTACGGATCTGATGAACATAAAATTCATTCACTAATTGAAAATAATAAAGAATTAAATCAACTAATCCATCCTTCACTTCCTTATATCAAAGCAGAAATAATATGGGCCGTACAAAATGAAATGTGTATAACAGTTGAAGATGCGCTGAGTCGAAGAACAAGGGCTTTGCAATTAGATGCGAAAGCCGCAATGGAAGCGACTCCGACTGTTGCCAACTTAATGGCAATTGAAATGAACAAAGACGAAAACTGGATTAAAGAACAAATCAATATCTTTATTTCTGTTGCAAAGAATTATCTTCCTCATTCAAATTAAAACTTAAACAAAATGTTTACATCCTCTTTTTTTGGCGAATTTATCGGCACTGCATTATTACTAATTATAGGCAATGGCGTAGTAGCCAATGTGGTACTTAATAAAACAAAAGGTAATAATAGCGGTTGGATTGTTATTACAATTGGCTGGGCAATGGCTGTATTTTTAGGTGTTTATACTTCTGTAAAATTGGGAGGTAGCGGACATCTGAATCCTGCTGTAACTATTGCCATGACAGCATTTAACGATTTTGATTCTTCTTTATTAATCCCTTACTTGATTGCACAATTTGGCGGTGCTATTTTGGGAACAACACTTGTTTGGATTGCTTACAAACAACATTTTGATGAAACTACCGATGCAAATAATAAACTTGCTGTTTTTTGTAATAGTCCTGCAATTCGTAGCTCTTTTTATAATTCTTTTACAGAAGCACTTGGAACTTTTGTGTTAGTTTTTGGTGTTTTAGCAATGACACCTTCAGCAGCTACATTAGGAACTCTAGATGCATTACCAGTTGCATTATTACTATTAGGTATTGGTTTGTCATTAGGCGGGCCAACAGGATATGCCATAAACCCTGCAAGAGATTTAGGACCACGTATTGCGCATTTTATTTTACCAATAAAAAATAAAAGAGATAGCGACTGGAGTTATTCTCTCATACCAGTCGTTGCTCCCATTATTGGTGCATTATTGGCAGCATGGCTTTATAAATGTTGTTTATGAAACACTTTTTGTTCCTCTTATTTTCAATTGTAAATCTTATGTCAATTTCTACTTTAGCGCAAACTGCGGAGCAAAAAATTATTGATAATGGGATTCAATTAACCATTCCCTCAAAACCGGTTGCCAATTATGTAAATGCAGTTAGAGTTGGTAATCTATTGTATCTCTCCGGAAAAGGTCCTAATAAAATTGACGGCAGCCAAGTAATTGGAAAAGTAGGAAAAAATCTTTCGTTGGAAGAAGGATATGAAGCAGCAAGACTAACAGCTATCAATCATTTATCAGTGTTGAAGGCGGAATTAGGAAGTTTAAATAAAGTAAAAAGAATTGTAAAAGTGTTAGGAATGGTAAACTGTACCGATGAATTTATTGATCACCCAAAAGTAATAAATGGCTATTCTGATTTAATGGTTAAAATATTTGGAGAAAAAGGAAAACATGCTCGTTCAGCGGTGGGGATGAGTTCTTTACCATCGGGCATTGCAGTGGAAGTAGAATTAATTGTAGAAATAGAAGAATAACAATTTATACAATCTAAATTTTAGTCGACTGCTTTATTGCTTTAATTATTTTTTTGCAAGATTTAATTATTGTTTTTTCATTTATACAAAGCGGTGGAGAAATGCGCAAGCAATTTGGTGCAAACAAAAACCAATCCGTCATTAATCCATTTTTAATGCAACTGTCAATTATTTTTTTATTTGTTTCGAAAGAATCAAATTCTATTGCAAACCACAATCCACAAGATCGAACGGCTTTAATTTTTGGATGAACAAGCAAAGAATGAAACAATTTTTCTTTTTCGTAAATCGAATCAATTAATTTTTCTTCCAACAATACTTTTAACGCAGCCATTCCCGCAGCGCAGCAAACCGGATGCCCGCCAAATGTGGTGATATGACCAAGTACAGGATTTTCCGCCAATTGATTCATCAATTTTTTATCGGCAATAAAAGCGCCGAGCGGCATTCCGCCACCCAATGCTTTTCCAAGTAAAATAATGTCAGGAACAATGTCAAAATTTTCGAAGCCCCAAAGTTTACCAGTTCTTCCAAAACCAGTTTGTATTTCATCAAGAATCAATAGAGTTCCTTTTTCGTTGCATTTTTTTTGCAATACTTGCATCCATTCTTTTGAAGGAGCAATTATTCCTGCTTCTGCTTGAATTGTTTCTGCAATTACACAAGCTGTTTTTTCGGTAATATGTTCTAATGATTTAAATGAATTATATTCTAAATGCAATACATCGGGTAATAATGGACGAAACGCATTGCGCCAATATTCATCTCCCATTATGCTTAGTGCCCCTTGCGTAGATCCGTGATACGATTTATTAAATGCAATAATCTGTGTTCTGTTAGTTACTTTTTTTGCCAACTTCATGGCGCCCTCCGTTGCTTCTGCGCCGGAGTTTGTAAAAAAAACTGAATTGAGTGACAAGGGTAAAAGATCCGTAAGCTGTTTTGCATACTGCACTTGCGGCGATTCAATAAATTCTCCATAAACCATCACATGCAAATAAGCGGCTAATTGTTTTTTAATTGCTTTAATAACTTCCGGATGGCAATGGCCGGTATTTGCCACACTAATTCCTCCAATTAAATCGATATACTTTTTTTTGTTTATATCCGTCAACAAACAATCTTTTGCTTTTTCAATTTCAATTGCCAAAGGAGAAGTAGAAGTTTGTGCAATGTTTTTAAAAAATAATTCGCGTTGATTCATTAGGACACAAAGATGTAAAAGTATTTTTACTTTTTAGTTTAGTTGTATGTCATTAATTTTTTAATTTGCAGTAATCTAAAAAAATCAGCATGCCCATCATTCTTCCCATTGAAGGCAAATTCCCCAGTTTGGGAAAAAATTGTTTTATAGCACCCAATGCAACAATTATTGGCGATGTAATTGCAGGAGACGATTGTAGTTTTTGGTTTAATGCGGTAATTCGAGGCGATGTAAATTTTATTAAACTTGGAAACAAAGTAAATGTTCAGGATGGTGCATGTATTCATTGCACTTATAAAAAGTTTGGAACAACGGTTGGCAATAATGTTTCCATTGGGCACAATGCAATTGTGCACGGATGTGAAATAAAAGACAATGTATTAATTGGCATGGGCGCAATTATTATGGATGGAGCAATTGTAAACAGCAATACAATTATTGCAGCAGGTGCAGTGGTGCTTGAGGGAACCATTTGCGAAGCCGAAAGTATTTATGCTGGTGTGCCGGCTAAAAAAGTAAAAACTATTTCGAAAGAAATGATCAGCGGAGAAATTGACCGAATTGCAAACAATTATGTACGTTATTCTGAATGGTATAAATTACCAACAGAAATTGGCAAATAATAATTACCCAATTATTTCGTTTGAATTAGATAACACATGAAAAAATCGAAATTAATATTAGTTGTCTTTTTATTATTTTTCATTTTACCCTCTTGTAAAATTTGGAATAAAGTTTTTGCACCAAAATATGGTTGTACAACTGATGGGAAAAATATTGGCGCAGAACGAATTTTAAGTGGCGATCCAAATTCGCTAAAAGCTGTTAAAAAAGCAAAGAAATTTCCTCAATAATTTATTGCCCTTGCGCAAGACTGTATCCTTTAATGTCTCCCCAAGCATTCAATAATTCTAACGAACATATTTTAAAATCAGTACTCAGCCTACTGTACAGCTCAATTGAATCTTGTTGGAAAATTTCATTTTCAGCAATTGCTTCAAATCTTGCATTGTATTGGTTTACCAAATTTGTGTAAACAGATCCTGTTGGCCAAACTTGTGTGCCGCGGTTACTAAGACTAATTAATTTAAATTTATTACCTGCGTGGCTTTCACATTTTTTAGCCACAGCTTCGGGCTGTTCTTCACTTTCAATAAACATATCAACTCCAACAATTTTTCCTGATTTCATTTTACCCGAAATCAACATTGGATTTTTTCCTAATTTAAAATCGGTTGCAGAAACAGGTAAATTAGGTAACAACTGCTTTGCACCAAGTGATGGAATTTTTCCAAAATTGGAAATAATGGTTTCTGCAAATTGGGTTGTATTTACAGCCGCATGTTTCTTATCGCCAAAATCTCCTGTATGCACGCCACTTTCAAGTGTAAATAATAAAGCGTTCTCAATAATAGCTGCATGTTTCATTAATCCCAAATGTTGCAACATGCTTACTCCACTTAGTAATAATGCAGTTGGATTTGCAATATTTTTTCCTGCAATATCCGGCGCCGTTCCATGCACTGCTTCAAAAATGCAAATGTGATCGCCAATATTTGCCGATGGTGCAAAACCTAATCCGCCAATTAATCCTGCGCATAAATCAGAAACTATATCGCCTTGTAAATTCGTTAACACAAGCACGTCAAACAAATCAGGTTTGGTTACAAGTTTCATACACAAATCATCCACAATCACATCGTCCGCTTTCAATTCCGGAAAATCTTTGGCTACTTCGTAAAAACATTCAAGAAATAAGCCATCGGTAATTTTCATGATATTGGCTTTGTGAATACAAGTAATTCTTTTGCTTGTTTTTTTCATCGCCATTTCAAAAGCATACCTAATTAATTGCAAACTTCCCGGACGGGTGATAAAGCGCCGGCTCAAGGTTACATCTTGCGTAAGCATGTGTTCAATTCCGCCGTAAGTATCTTCAATATTTTCTCTTACAATGGTAAGGTCGATAGGAATGCCGGCTTTGCTAAAAACCGTATCTACACCGTGCAATGTTTTAAAAACTCTTTTATTCGCGTAAGTATTCCACGTTTTGCGCGCAGTTACATTTACACTTTTTACACCTTTTCCTTTTGGTGTTTCCATTGGCCCTTTAAATAAAATTCCAAGTTCTTCAATGGTATCTTTTGCTATTGGAGTCATTCCGTTGGAATAACCTTTATCAAACACCCACTTACCCATTTCTACAAATTCATAAGTAAGCGGCACATTTTCTGCTTCAAATATTTTAAGCACTGCATCCATAATCTCTGGCCCAATTCCATCACCTTTTGCAACTGCAATTTTCATTACGCTAAATTTTATTTTTCAAGATAAGGGTGCAAAATTATGACATACCAATCAAAACGCGTCGTACAATAAAATCAAGCACATTGTGTTCTTTTTTTTAATTTTACAAAAATGAAAACCCAATGATTAACCTTATTTCCGAAGGAGTTGAAATTAGTGTAGAAACTTTCTACCAACAGGGTTACAGCCGCCCAATTCAATCCGATTATATGTTTGCTTATCGAATTTCTATCGAAAACCATAATTCATTTCCCGTAAAACTTCTTCGCAGGCATTGGTATATTTTCGATAGCAATAGTAATTGCAGAGAAGTGGAAGGCGAAGGGGTTATTGGTATTCAACCAGTCATTGCGCCTGGAGAAAAATACAACTATGTAAGCAGTTGCAATTTACAAACCGAAATGGGGAAAATGTCCGGCAATTACACAATGGAAAACCTTGACACCAATCAATTGTTTGTAGTAAATATTCCTGCTTTTGAAATGATTGTTCCCCACAAGAATAATTAATCTTCGATTTTATTTTGGTTTATACTTTGCTGATTTAAAAATAGCATTCGCTGTTGATTGCATCACTTGCTCAACAGTAAATGCTGATTTTTTTTCTACAAATTTTCGAACAATTTGTCGGCCAATCCACATGCCAATATTCCCCGGCGAATCTTGGGAAAGCGTAGCAGTAAATGGCGCATCACCAATGTAGGTCTGAATTACAAGCGGATCGGTTGTATAAATATCTTTTTCGTTTTCAAGTAGATAAGTCCAAATTAAACCTTCATTTTCTGTACACCAATCCAACTGATTTTTTGTAAACCCTATTTTAATTGAATCGGCTGTTGTTGGCATAAATTTATCCAACAACCAAGCTTGTTTTCCTTTTTCAATTATTTGTTCCAATAACTTATTGCCAGCGCTATTATCTGGGAACAAATCATCAACAACCAATTTCATTGCATCGGCAACAATGTATTTTTTATCAAACCTTCGACTTCGATACAAAGGCGCAACATTTGTAACAAAATAACCATCTTGGTAAAGCTCAAAATCTTTGCCTAAATAAAATTGTAAACTAATGCCGATAAAATCTGAACCAATAAAATTTGGCGTTGCTTCTCCTGCCGAAGTTTGTGCTAATGCATCTACAGGCCCAAGTACCGTAATTATCGAAGGAATTTTGTATTCCGGAAAATAATATTTTACATGACGGAATGAATTTTCAAATTCTTCTTTTATTGGCGAAAAACTGCCAATTTCTTTTTGCGTTGCAGCAAATAAAGTTTCGCTCAATCGAATGAAATTTTTCACCGAGCTAAAAATTGTTTCAGGATTTACACCTAAAACATGTTGCAAATAAATTGGTGTAAACGAAGGATATTGAACTTGCAATTCATTCAACGATTTTTCCAATGCCAACGTATCCATCGCAAAAAAATCTTGGTCAAAGCGATTTACAACAACATCAACTTCTACTTTAGAAATATCCGGCCCTTGGTTTTCGCCCCTACAGGATAGTAAAAATGTCAAAAAAAACAGAGAATAAAATACTTTGCACATATTAGGAGCGAAGTTAATTGAAAGAAGATTCTGAATTCAATACGCCAAGATGAGACTAAATTTGTAAGATGAAGATTGCTTTAGCCCAACAGAATTATCATATCGGAAACTTTGCGTTCAACCGCAATAAAATTATTGAAGGAATCAATTGGGCAAAACAACAAAACGCTGATTTGGTTGTGTTCTCCGAGCTGTGCATTTGCGGTTATCCTCCACGCGATTTTCTCGAATTCGATAATTTCATTAATGGTTGTTATGAATCAATTGATATAATCAAACAACACGCAGATAATATTGGTGTGCTTATTGGTTCGCCTGCTCGAAATAATCAAAAAGAAGGAAAAAATCTTTTCAATGCTGCTTTTCTTTTATATGAAAAAGAAATAAAAGCAGAAATTCATAAAACACTTTTACCGAATTACGATGTGTTTGATGAGTACCGTTATTTTGAACCGGCATTTGAATGGAACATAATGAAATTCAAAGGAAAAAAATTAGCCGTTACAATTTGCGAAGACATTTGGAATATGGGCGACAACCCACTTTATCGCATTACACCAATGGAAAAATTAATTGTACACGAACCTGATGTATTAATTAATCTTTCGGCTTCTCCATTCAATCTTGGCCAAGATGTGGTGAGAAATAGTATAATAAAAGCACACGCATTGAAGTACCAAAAGCCAATGCTGTACTGTAATGCGGTTGGTGCACAAACAGAAATTATTTTCGATGGCGGCAGTTTGGTTTATAATAGCAATGGAAATAAAATCAGTGAGTTGAGTTATTTTGAAGAAGCCTATCAAGTTTTTGATTTAGATGAATTATCTCAAAAAGAAATTACAACGGAAAAAAACAAATCAAAATATTACTACTCATCAAAAGAAATTGAAATCGGAGAAAGTCGTCTTGCTTATTTAGCCAACGAAAAAAATATTGCAGAAATTCGCAAAGCAATTGTATTAGGTATTCGAGATTATTTTTCTAAAATGAATTTTACAAAAGCTACTCTGGGCGCAAGTGGTGGAATTGATAGCGCCGTTACACAAGCATTAGCTGTAGAAGCTCTCGGAAAAGAAAATGTGATGGCAGTTTTAATGCCATCTGAGTTTTCGTCTTCACACTCTGTTACAGATGCAGAACAACTTTGTACAAATCTTGATTGCAACTTTGAAAACATTTCAATTAAAAATATTTTTGGATCATTTTTAACAACGCTAAATCCTTTGTTTGAAAAATTACCGTTTGGTTTGGCAGAGGAAAATTTACAAGCAAGAACAAGAGGAAATTTGCTGATGTCAATTGCCAATAAATTTGGATTTATACTTTTGAACACTTCGAATAAAAGTGAACTGGCAACCGGTTATGGAACATTGTATGGCGACATGGCAGGTGGTTTGAGTGTGTTGGGCGATTTATACAAAACACAGATTTATGCTTTGGCAAAAATGATTAATAACGAAACGGAAATTATTCCTAATAATATTTTACTAAAAGATCCAAGTGCAGAATTACGCCCCAATCAAAAAGATAGTGACAGTCTGCCCGAATATTCAATACTTGATACAATCTTATTTGAATATATTGAATTGCGAAAAGCACCAAGTGAAATCATCGCAAAAGGTTTTGAAAAGGAATTAGTAAATAAGATTATAAACCTTGTAAATACCAGCGAATACAAACGCAACCAATTTTGTCCGATACTTCGTGTAAGCAATAAATCATTTGGAACTGGTAGAAGAATGCCGATTGTTGGGCAATACTTTTCTTAATACTTATTAATGCTTAAAAGTAATTACTGCTGCAACTGGCAAGGGTAACGATGGTATTGTAACCTGTTGCGATAAAACCATTTCCGTTTCATTTAAAGTAATAATTGTAAATGTCCCCGATCCTCCAGGAATAAGAGAAGTGGATAAATTTAATTCTGATTCATTATTCTGAAACCGCCAAGTAAAAGTTGTAGTCACTGGTGGTGTACAAGGTGTTGCACCTTCGCTTGTACTACCCGTACCATTGGAAACAAATGTTATTAAATTATCTCTACTGCAAGCAGGAATGTAGTTGGTCACATCAGTTATACCTGCTACAACTTTTTCAATTTTCCAAGAAGCACTAGTTAGTAACTCTGTTTTGGTTGGTGGAATTTTTTTCTTTTTACAAGAAAACATGACCGTAACCACCAATAAACTTATTGAAATAATGAACAATAAATTTTTCATGAAAATATTTTAGTACACAAAATACATATTTTTATTCATCAACTTATTATCACTTGTTTAATTTGAAATGAATTGTAGTTATCTTTCCTCAAAATCAGTTTATTTATAATCGTCCCACATGAAAGCAATTGTGTATAAATCTACAGGCAGCTGGTTTATTGTAAAAGATACGGAGGGTAAATTTTGGAATGCTCGATTGAAAGGTATTATGAAAACAGATTCTATTACTTCTACAAATCCTTTAGCGGTTGGCGATGAAGTGGAAATAATTCTTGAGAATGAAAACGAAAATTCAGTACTTGTGACAGAAATAGCACAAAGAAATAATTATGTAAATCGTCAATCGCCGCGGCATAAATTCCAGCAACACATTATTGCTTCCAATATCGATCAATCCATTTTATTGGCAACTTTAAAAACACCAAAAACTTCTCAAGGATTTATTGACCGCTTCGCTATTGTTTGCGAAATGTACCATTTGCCACTTGTTATTATTTTCAATAAATCTGATTTGCATACCGAAATTGAAGAAAATCAATTTCTTTTTTACAAAGAAATGTACACTTCAATTGGTTACACAGTTTTATTAACCAGTTTAAAAAACAATTCCGGAATTGAAGAATTGAAATCTTTTTTAGAAAATAAAACATCCTTATTCAGCGGACATAGCGGTGTAGGAAAATCTTCATTCATTAATCTACTTTGTCCAAAATTAAATTTGAAAACAAACGATGTAAGTGGTTGGAACGGGAAAGGAATGCACACAACAACTTTTGTTGAAATGTACGACCTCCCTACATCAGGTAAAATTATTGACACACCAGGAATGCGCGAATTTGGTATTGTTGGAATTGAAAAACAAGAACTGTCACACTATTTTCCTGAAATGCGAAAGCTGCTTTCCGGTTGCCAATACAACAATTGTTTACATATCAACGAACCAGATTGCGCAATTAAAAAAGCCGTGCAAGCAGCGCAGATTTATGAAGAACGTTATATAAGTTACCTTAATATTTATGAATCCATTGGTGAAAAAAAGTATTGATGGCGTTTAAACTTTTTTAGCGGAATAACCATTTTTCAGAAGCCATTGCAAAACTCGTTCTTTTTGATCTCCTTGAATAATAATTTCTCCATCTTTCGCAGAACCACCCGTACCACAAGATGATTTTAATTTTTTACCAAGCTCCTCTAAATCATAATTAGTACCAACAAACCCTTCAATTAATGTAACCAATTTCCCAGCACGGTTCTTTGCATCCAACCGCACTTTTAATTTTTGATTTGCAGGCAAAACAGTTTCTTCTTGTTCGTTTTTTTCTTCAAAATTAAAATTAGGATTCGTGCTATAAACAAATCCGTTTGATTCCGAAAAGTTCTTTTTTTGTTTTTTCATTGCTCGATTATTGTGTTGCTTTCAAACTCATGTCCAAACTTTTTGCTTGATGAATAAGCGCACCAACACTTATGAAATTCACTCCTGTAGCAGCATAGCTTTTAATATTTTCAAGTATAATTCCACCACTTGCTTCTGTTTCAAAATCTTTCCCAATTAGTTTTAAGGCTTCAACAATTTGTTCAGGATTAAAATTGTCTAACATAATTCTAGAAATTTTGTTTTTGCCAATTTCAATTATTTTTTTCACATCTGCTAAATTTCTTGCCTCTATTTCAATTTTTAAATTTAAATGATTTTTCAAAATATAATCATGCACTTTTTCGATTGCCTTTTCAATGCTTCCACAAAAATCAATATGATTATCTTTTAACATTATCATATCAAACAAACCAAAACGATGATTCGTTCCTCCGCCAATTAGCACTGCTTCTTTTTCGAACAAACGAAAATTGGGAGTTGTTTTTCTTGTATCCAATAATTGGGTTTTGGTTCCTATTAATTGATTGCAATATTGTTTGGTTAAAGTAGCAATTCCGCTCATCCGTTGCATGCAATTCAATACTAATCTTTCACACTGCAAAAGTGAATGAACGGTAGCTTCAACTTCAAAAGCCACCTCTCCTTTTTTTATTATTTCACCGTCACTTTTAACTTTTCGAAAAATACAATTCGCATCTTTATATTGAAATATTTTTTCGGCTACTTCAACTCCGGCCAATATCCCATCTTGTTTAATTAATAATGCAGCTTTCCCTTTTACCTCTGTTTGAATACAGGCAATTGTTGAATGATCACCATCTCCAACATCTTCCAAAAATGCTAAATCAATCAAACGATAAAATTGTTCATCAAAATTCATTTGACAAATTTAAAAAAGTGGTTTCATATTAAATGTGAACTTTAAAATTTCATTAACTTTTTTAAAATGAGTTCTTTTTCAACATAGTTTAGATTTGCTTGCAATCGTTTACTTTTAAGAGGCAAACATTTAGTTTTGTAATAATATCATTTTATGAGTGCTAAGAAAATAATTTTAATCATAATGGATGGATGGGGGTTAGGAAAAATAAAATCTTCCGATGCAATTCAAAATGCAAAAACTCCATTTGTTAGTTCACTTTATTCAACTTACCCCAATACAACTTTAATTACATGCGGCGAAGATGTTGGCTTGCCTGCCGGACAAATGGGAAATTCGGAAGTTGGGCATTTAAATCTTGGTGCAGGTAGAATTATTTATCAGGAATTACAACGAATTAATTTGGCGATACAAAATGGTTCGTTTGCAAAAAATGAAATTCTTTTGCACGCTATTAACAATGCAAAAACAAGCAATAAACCGTTGCACCTGTTGGGATTGGTAAGTGATGGGGGTGTACATGCACACATCAATCATTTGAAAGAAATATTAACTACTTGCAAAAACAAAAATCTAAAAAATGTATTTGTTCACGCATTTACAGATGGAAGAGATTGCGATCCTAAAAGCGGATTACAATTTATAAAAGAATTACAAATACATTTAAACAAAACTGTTGGAAAAATTGCCACTATTTGTGGCAGGTATTTTTCGATGGATCGCGATAAACGTTGGAATCGAATTCAGCTTGCTTATGATGCCATTGTAAATGGAGTTGGTGAAAAATCCACTGACCCTATTCTTGCCATTGAAAATTCTTACCAACAAAATATCACGGATGAATTTATAAAACCAACTGTAGTACTAACAGAACAAGATGTTCCGATTGCCACTATTAAAGATGGCGACACGGTGCTTTGTTTTAATTTTAGAACTGATCGCTGTCGCGAAATTGCACAAGTGCTTTCGCAATCGGATATGCCGGAATTTGGAATGAAAAAATTACAACTTCATTTTACAACGTTGACAGAATACGATCAATCATTTCAAAATGTTTCAGCCATTTTTAAGAATGATAATTTGAACAATACGTTGGGTGAAGTATTGGAACAGCAAGGTCTTTCACAAATTAGAATAGCCGAAACAGAAAAATATCCACACGTAAGTTATTTTTTTAGTGGAGGCAGAGAAACGCCATTTAAAAATGAAAAAAGAATTTTAGTTCCTTCTCCAAAAGTTGTTACTTATGATTTGCAACCAGAAATGAGTGCGCACGAAATAACTGCAGCACTTTTACCCGAAATAAAAAATCAAACAGCTGATTTCATTTGTTTGAATTATGCAAATGCAGACATGGTGGGACATACAGGCAATTGGAATGCTGCAATAAAAGCGATAGAAACAACTGATGAATGTGTAAAAAAAATAGTAACAGCCGGATTGGAAAACGATTATACAATTTTATTAACTGCCGATCATGGCAATTCTGATTATATGATTAATGAAGATGGAACTCCCAATACGGCGCATTCATTAAACCTTGTTCCACTTTTTATCATCGATAAAAAATGGAACAAAAAAATTAATCCGGGAAAACTGGGAGATATAGCTCCAACCATATTATCATTGATGCAAATTCCCATTCCAAAAGAAATGACAGGAAATATTTTATTCGATAATAAATAAACTATTCAATGAAAAAGAAAATTATTTTAGTACTTACAACCTTAATAATTGTTATTCAATTTTTCCGTCCAGCAAAAAATACTTCAGACGCCGAGCATGTAAATACTTTGGGAAAAGCATACAGCATTCCCATTGAAGTAAAAACTATTTTGGAAAAAGCATGCAACGATTGCCATAGCAATAACACAATTTATCCATGGTATAGTAATGTACAGCCCATCGCTTGGTGGTTGGCAAGTCATATAAAAGAAGGAAAACAACATTTAAACTTTGATGGTTTTCTTACTTATACCCCTAAAAAACAAGATCACAAAATGGACGAAGTAATTGAAATGGTAAAAGAAAAAAAAATGCCGCTTCCATCCTATACTTGGACACATTCAAATGCAAAACTTACAAACGAAGAAAGAGTGGTATTAACAAACTGGGCTTCAACTGTTCGCAAAGAAATTACATATAAAACTGGGTTTATCCCAAAATCGAATTAGAACAAATCACTTTTATTTCAACCTAATTTTAAATGCCAATAAGATTTTTTCTTTTTTTACTATTATTAATAACTCATACATCGATACTATTTGCGCAAATTGACACGATGAGTGAAAAAACGCTTTCTGAAGTATTAATCTCTGCAAATAAATTTAAAGAACAAAAAAGAAATATTGCACAAAAATTTGAAATTTTAACTGCAAAAACAATTGCAAAAAACAATTCACAAAACACGGGTGATTTATTAATGAACAGTGGAAATGTTTTCGTTCAAAAAAGCCAACAAGGCGGTGGAAGTCCTGTCCTGAGAGGGTTTGAAGGTAATCAAGTTTTACTCGTTATTGACGGAGTAAGAATGAATAATGCAATTTATCGTGCCGGTCATTTGCAAAATATTGTCACAGTCGACCAAAACATGTTGGAACGCGTTGAAATCTTATCTGGTCCAGGTTCTACCCTTTATGGTAGCGATGCGTTAGGTGGTGTTATTTATTTACGGACAAAGTCACCCATACTTTCCAATTCAAAAAAAATAAAAAGTTCAGGAAATTTTTTCAGTCGATATAGTTCCGTTAACAATGAAAAATCGTTGCATTTTAATTTGAGTATCGGCGGTAAAAAAATTGCATGGTTACAAGCCTACACTTTTAGTGATTTTGACGATCTTAAAATTGGTAAAAACGATTACGAGCAATATCCTGAATTTGGGAAAAGAAAATTTTATATCGAATATCTGAATGGGCTGGATACGATTCTAAAAAACCCTGACGATCGAATCCAATTATTTAGTGGTTATAAACAATGGGATATGACGCAAAAATTTTTATCCAAACAAAATGAAGCAATCTCACATAGTTTGAATTTTCAATTTTCAAACTCTTCCAATATTCCTCGATACGATCGTTTACAAGATGTAAGAAATGGAAATTTAAGATTTGCAGAATGGAGTTATGGTCCTCAAAAAAGAATGTTAAGTTCTTATGAAATGAATATCAATTCGGCTGGATTTTTTAACCAGTTAAGAGCAAACATTAATTATCAATTTATTGAAGAAAGTCGATTGCAAAGAGATTATCGTCGTTATGACCGAGCAGATAAACGCATCGAACAACTTCAAGTTTTGGGAATCATTTTTGATGCAAGAAAAAAATGGGATAACAACGAATTAACGATTGGCGCAGATGCACAATTAAATTCGCTTGCATCCATCGCAACTCGTACTAATTTACTTACGAATACAATTTCAAAACTTGACACTAGATATTTCGACGGAAAAAACAAAATGAATTATTTCGGACTTTTTGGTCAACATTTTTTGAAACACAAAAATGGGAAATGGATTTTGAATGATGGAATTCGTTTACAAGCCACCACATTGAGTTCCTTTATAATAGACAACTCATTTTTTAATTTCCCCTTTTCTTCTATTAAGCAAAATAATTTTACTCTCACAGGAAATATTGGTGCCGTTTATTTGCCAGATGAATTTTCTCGAGCTGTAGTTAGTTTCGCATCGGGTTTTAGAAGTCCAAACTTGGACGACCTTTCAAAAACATTTGAACCAAACACTTCTCAAAAAAGAATAATTATTCCTAACCAAAAAGTTAATCCAGAGTTCACTTATTCTTTAGATTTTGGATTGGAAAAAACTTTTTACAAAAAAATAAAAATTGAATTAACTAGTTTTTATACAATTTTTAAAAATGCAATCGGGGTTGCACCTTTTCAACTGAACGGCCAGGATTCAATATTTTACAACGGAACTAACATTGCAATTTATGCAAATCGCAATGTTAAAAACGCACACATGTTTGGTTACAATGGAAATCTTAAAATTGACTTCACAAACCAATTTTCATTTTTAGGAATCCTGACTTATACTTACGGAATGTTTAAAAATTCAGATGGAAGAAAATATCCACAAGATCACATACCTCCCGTTTTTGGAAGAACAATTTTGAAGTATTCAACCTCGAAAATTGAAACTGAAATTTCTTCCTTATTTAATGGATGGAAAAGATTGAAAGATTATAACCCAGATGGAGAAGACAATTTACAATATGCTACAGAAGATGGAACGCCTTCCTGGATAATATTATCTTGGAAAAATAATTTTTCAATAAACAAAAACATTACACTTCAATTTGCAATTGAAAATATTTTAGATAAAAATTACCGCTATTTTGCTTCGGGTATTTCGGCACCGGGAAGGAATTTTGTCTTTGCACTCAGAGGCACATTTTAAGGACTTTTTCTTTAAAATTCAATTTTTCCTGTTCAACTTTCCAAAAAATGACATTTTTGTGCAGCAATTTGTTTTAAAAATTGTCTAACTTACCGGCACCAAAGGTTAACATATGACCGAAGAAGCCATATTACAAGGATGTGTAAAGCAAAACGCTATAGCGCAGCGTGAGCTTTACAATCAGTATAGTCCACAGATGATGTCAGTATGTTATAGATATGCACAAAACCGAGAAGATGCAGAAGATATGTTGCAAGAAGGTTTTATAAAGGTCTTTTCGCAGATTCATACTTTCGAAAACAGAGGATCTTTTGAAGGATGGATAAGAAGAATAATTGTTCACACTTGTATAAATACACTGAAAAAAAATAAACATTTTAATGATACTGTTAATTCTTTTTATGCAATCAATATTCCAATAAGAGAAGAATCTATTTCATCCATTTTGCAAGCAAAACAAGTTGTGGAATGTATAAGAATGTTGCCTATTGGATATAAAACTGTTTTGAATCTTTATGCGTTAGAAGGATTTAGTCATTTTGAAATTGGACAAATGTTGGAAATAAAAGAAAGTACAAGCCGAAGTCAATATTCAAGAGCTAAAATAATGTTAGAGAATATCTTAATTAATAAAAATATTATACAGAAACCAACCCAACAAAAGCAACTCGTTGCAACAAGCGGTTAGTTTTTTTGATTAAAAAAAGTAAATTATGAACAGACGATTTGATAATGATGATTTCGAATCTTTTTTAAGATACAATGCAAATCAATACCCAATGTATCCATCAGATAGAGTTTGGAAAGGAGTTCATGCCACGTTACATACATATCGAAAATGGTATGCATTTACAGCATTGGGATCACTTTTACTATTGGGTGGTTTTACTGCTTTATTTTTTTTAAATACAAATTCAAAAACGCAACCTATTGCTAATAATTTAGTTCCCACTTCAGTAAATAAACAATTAAATAATATTAATAATAAAAACAGTAGCATAGATTTTACTCCTGTAACAAAAATATTAGTTGCAGAAAAAATCACTAACAACAATCCTGTAAAATCAATACTTGTTGCTATAAAAAAGCCTGTAAATACAGCTGTTGAAAATTCAACAGAAACGGCTCAAGAGATAATTGATGCTCCCGTAAAAGACAGAAACTTAATTATTTCAAATTTGGAAGAGAAGCAATTATTATTAGGTTTTCAACAAAAAATGATTGTAGTTAACCCCCAATTTGAAATCAATACTGCAAATTCAATTGAAAATAAAACTACATCAACAGAAAAAATTAATGAAAAATTATTTTCAGTTGCAAACCAAGCTACATCAATTCAAAAAAATAAAAAACAAAAAAGATTTAACACACAGCTCTATTTTATACCAACCGTTAGTTACAGGAAATTATCCGAAAATAACAATGCAACTATTGCTTATCAGGGATTTGGTTATCAACAAACAATAAATGTAAAAAAGGTTGTAATCCATAAACCCGACTTAGGTTTTGAATTTGGAATTGGAGGACGCTATCGAGTAAAAAACAATTTTTACTTTTCCACTGGGTTACAATTTAATTTAACTCGTTATGACATTAGAGCATCATACCATCCTACTGAAATAGCAACAGTTGCCTTAAACAGAGGATATCGAACTGACTCAATAGCTTCGTTAAGTAATTTCCGAAACGTTAGAGGTGGATTTTCAAATTGGATAGAAAACTTTTATTTTCAAGCAGCATTGCCAATTGGAATGGAAGTGGTGTTAGCAACTAAAAACAAAATCCAGTGGGGGTTACAAGGATCATTGCAACCTACTTATGTAATCGGAGATCGAGCTTATTTGATTTCAAGTGATTATAAAAACTATGCAAAATTTCCAAATCTAATGCGTCGATGGAATTTGAGTTCCAGTATTGGAACTTTTGTTGCTTATACTTCAGGAAAAATTGATTGGCAGTTTGGACCAATGCTTCGCTATCAACACCTATCTAGTTTTACAAGCAAATACCCTGTTAAAGAAAATCTTTTCGACGTAGGATTTAAAGTAGCAGCTACGTTCAATAAAAAATAATACGCTTCTTTTGAATTTGGATTTTGATTCAATTAATTTTGGCTATGCAATATTATAATTACATAGTCACGTTACTTATCGTAACTTTTTTTTCTTGTAATTTTCAAAAAGAAAAACCAACGGAATTGTCCATCTCAAGTGTATCAATAATTCATGGACAAATAAATCACATCGACACTTCTTTTTATCAAATTACAAAATTTGAAACCAACAACAACAAAACTGATACTACATTTATTACTCGTGAAATATTTCACATTGAAGCAAATGGCTTTCTTGAATTAGATGACATTACAAATAATAAATTTGCAAAAAATTACACAGAAGAAAAAATTATTGACGAAACCCAACAAACTTTAAGCATTATCCATTCTGCTAAAAACGAAAATCTTGAAATTCAAAAACAAATTATGATTGTGGACATCAGCAATCCATCAAATGCAAAAGTGACTAGCATTTTTATTGATAAAATAATAGCAACCAATTCAACTTCTGTTCAGCAACGACTTTTTTGGCAATTGGATTCTTATTTTCAAATTGCAACCATTACCACAACAAAAGAATTTTTAGAAACTACAAAATTGGTGAGAATAACTTGGCGCTAAATAAAATTTTTAGTGCTCGTCATTTTTATGTTGTCAGAAGAATTTAAAAATATTGCACACAGTTTTCCGCCACAGCCAGGTATTTATAAATATTTTGACAAGAAAGATTCGTTGCTTTATATCGGCAAAGCAAAAAATTTAAGAAAAAGAATCAGCTCTTACTTTATCAAACAAAATATCAACAACAAAACAATCGAATTAGTAAACCAAATTTTTAGAATTGAGATTGTAGTTGTTGACTCGGAACAAGATGCATTTTTTTTGGAGAACTCTTTGATTAAAAAATTTCAACCAAAATATAATATCAACCTGAAAGATGATAAAACCTATCCGTACATCGTCATTAAAAATGAACCTTTCCCTCGTATATTTTTAACTCGAAAAATTATTAACGACGGTTCCGAATATTTAGGCCCTTTTACTTCTGTATTTCAATTGCACGAATTGTTGCAATTCATCAAACAAACCATTCCAATTCGCAATTGTACGTTAAATCTTTCTCCAAAAAATATTGAAAAAAAGAAATTCAAAATTTGTTTGGAATATCATTTAGGCAATTGCAAAGGTCCTTGCGAAGGATTACAAACAGCAGAAGATTATCAAAAAAATATTGCACAAATAAAAAATATTTTAAAAGGAAACCTGTCGCCAGTTATTCAGTATTTTAAATATGAAATGAACTCGTTTTCAAAAAATATGCAATTCGAAAAAGCTGAACAGGCAAAAAAGAAAATCGAATTTTTAACTAATTACCAATCTAAATCAGTTATTGTAAATCCAAAACTTTCCGATTTAGATATATTTTATATTCTAAAAAAAGGTACAACTGCTTGTGTTAATTATTTGAAAGTGCAATCAGGAACAATTGTTCAGACAAAAACAATTCACTCACAAACATTTCTTGGCGAATCGTTGGAAGAAATTTTAATTTTTGCAATCGCACAATTGCGTAACAATTTTAAAAGTGTTGCCAAAGAAATTGTAATTCCATTTAGAATCAACTATCCGGAAATCGGAATTAAAGTAACCGTCCCAAAAATTGGGGATAAACAAAAATTATTAGCTCTTTCCGAAAAAAATGCAACTTATTTTATTGGAGAACAAGAAAAGAAAAGAAGACTTCATTTAAATACCAATGAAATAACGCCAAATACACTTTTACAAAAAATGAAAGTGGAACTTCATCTTCCTGAAACGCCGACTCATATTGAATGTTTTGACAATTCAAATATTCAAGGGGCTTTTCCGGTTGCTGCAATGGTTTGTTTTAAAAATGCAATTGCAAGCAAGAAAGATTATAGAAAATTCAAAATAAAAACTGTAAAAGGAATTGATGATTTTGCCAGCATGAAAGAAACAGTTTATCGGCGATACAAAAGAGTGCTGGATGAAAAACTTCCTTTTCCGCAATTAATAATTATTGACGGCGGAAAAGGTCAATTGAATTCTGCAAAACAAGCGTTGCAAGAATTAAATGCAATTGGAAAAACTACATTAATTGGTCTTGCAAAAAAAGAAGAAGAAATATTTTTTGCAAACGATACGCAATCATTGAAGTTGCCATTAGATAGCAAAAGCTTACAATTAATTCGCAAAATACGCGACGAAGCTCATCGTTTTGTAATTAGATTTCATCGCAACAAAAGGAGCAAGGATACATTTTTCAACGAACTTGAAATGATAAAAGGTGTTGGAAATGAAACGATAAATTTATTACTCAAACAATTTAAGTCTGTTATTTCAATTAAAAAACAAACAGAAGAAAATTTAGCAACAGTAGTTGGAAAAGCAAAAGCAAAAATAATTTATACAAGCTTTCAAAAATAAATAAGCCACTTTTCAGTGGCTTACAAATAGTTTTAAAATCAACAAAAATTAGTACGACCAAAGATTTTGTTCGTAATCAAAGATTTTATTTTTGATATTTTCGCCTTCTAAAAGTGCGAGAATTGGATCTTTAATTACTGTCCGAATATTTTTATTTAACGGATTATCAAGTGAAGATTTCACAATATAACTACTAAACATTCTTGCTTCGAATAATTCCTCCCAAGTCATTCTACTCATGCCCATATTTTTAGAATTATAAACTTCATACTTAGCTAATGTTGGTCGCAAATCGGGGTAGTAAATCCAAAACAAAGGAGTAACACCTCTTTCCGTTTTTTTATCTATCCCAAAAATTGTTTTACACGGAGCAATGCCAATGATCCGAACAAACATACGGCTGGCTTCTCTATCAAAAACCCAATCTTCTTTTACTCTAAATTTTACAATATCATCTGGACTTAATTTATCGCAAGTTCTTACATACATATTGGTTTTGGTAGGATCTAAAAGATCAAAAACAGGAACCGTATCGCAATTACCTCCACCACCAAATACATTTGCAAATGCAAGAGAATCTAATGGCGTCGTAAATCGATCATCATCTGCGTTAAATGCAGTTACTCCGCCTTTTCGTATTGCATCAACTAGAATAGCAATAAAGCGTTGATCCCCATTATCATCGTTTGCCTGATTGCGAAAAGGCATATTTATTTTTTCTCGAATATCAATTTCGCGCCAAACACGTTGTGTGTATAAAGCATCTTCGGCTCTTAAATTTTCATACACTAATGGTGTTCTTTCGTTGAAAATAGTTTTTACTGTTGCTCCATCATTTCGTAATGATTTACGAACTGTATCATTAAATCCCCCTACTTGGCTAAAATCTTCTACAAGTAAAAGTCCTCGGTAATGTCCAATTACTTTTTGTCCGGTTGGTAGAACGGTACCAATTGGAAGCAATGCAGGTGTTGTATCTGCAGGTGGTAATGCTTCTATAACCGAAGGAATAGGATTAGTAACTTCAACCGGTTTATTTGTTGCCTGATTAGTAGTTGCATTTCCTCTTCCTCTTCTTTGTGCGTTTGCATTATTTATTGTACAAAAAATAAATGCTGCAAAAAGCGAATATTTTAAAAGTGATTTTTTCATTGCTTATTTATTTCAAATTAAAAATTAGTGGGGTTAATTTTCTTCTTCGACCATCAGGACCTACTGCATAAATATCTTCAACAGTGATATAAGAACCTGAGCGACATTGATTAATAATTTTTCTTGCTTCAAGCCAAGCTGCACCTGTGTTACTTGCTTCTTCAATTCCATTGTTGAATCCAGCACCATCTCCAGTAATTCTATAACTAACTACATTAAACTGTGTTTCATAAAAGAAATTTTTAACCATTGCTCTAATACCCGCTTGGCTTTTAAACACCGATGCTTGAATTTCGCCGCTTTCATTTGCACCAACCATTGGTGTAGGATCGGGAATGGAACGAACACGAAAACGAATTGGTGTTGTTTTTCCATCTGGAGTTTTAATACTGATAATACAGTTGTCACTTTCTTGTGTAACTCTAGCAATATATTTTCCTCCTACTCCTGTTAGCACTCCACCACCTCCGGTAATCGAAACAACTAGTTGATCTACGCTTCCACTTCCAGAAATTGTTACCGGATTATCAACTCCGATAAATAAAACATTCATTTTATCCAATTGTGCTGCTGCGTTAGATTGACCAACTGTGTACTCAATTACTTTTTCAATGGATTGTTGTTTACCATTTTGATCGGTAAAATTAACTTTTACAGTTAGCGATTTATGTCCAACATCATTTACTCTTGTTTTCCAATGTGAAGCTCCATCTTCTCCAAGTGGAACTACTGTACCTCCAATAGAAATTACTGGTTTTGCAGCTTTGCTAAATGCACCAACACCAGCACTTATTTCAAGTTCTTGTCCTGGTAAAAGATAAGTTGCATTTTGGCCTACAACAGCCGCATATGTATCATATCGAACATCTACTTTTCCAACTTGTTCATGGCAAAAAGTAACAATTTTATTTTCAGAAGTTCTGATATCATTTTGAAACTTACTCAAAATAGTTAAAGAGGCAATAGTTGGAACCATGTGGAAATATGCTTTTTCCCAAGTGTTATTGCTTTTATTTTTTGTTTTGGGCATCGTTAAATCAATGGGAAGTGCATTTTCAAAATTTTTTGCAAACAATGAATCTACTGCCAACACTTGCTTTTGATAAGCTTGTAATTTTTCAAAAAGGACCTTTCCCTCTCCTTGATCAACCATTATTCGAGTAGTAACATCAAGATTATCGATTCCTTTTTCTTCTTCACTTGTTGGATTATACTTCGCTTCTTCCATAATCCTTTTTTTAAGCCCATCGACAAAACTGTAAACATCATTTGAAAGCTTCTGAACCATTTCGGCTTTCGGATTCCAAATATTGGCTCTTTCGGCCGTTTCAGGTTTTTTAGTTTTTTCAGCTAACGATTCCATTATACTACTCGTAGAAATATTTACGGTAGCACTAGAACTCTCCAAGCTGTTATTTACCGTTTTAAAAGCATTGAGAATTTCAGACGATACATTTAATGCTAACATTGCTGTAAGCACCAAATACATCATATTGATCATCTTTTGCCGGGGTTCGCGAGGTAAAGACATGAAATTTAATATTTATAATATTTCGTCAAAAACGAAAATGGGTTATTAAATTAATAAACAATCTACTAAGCTCGCCCCTGCATTGCAGTGAGCATATTGCCATAAACTTGATTCAAACGACTTAGATTAGTTGCAAGCGTAGAAATTTGATCGTGTGCTTGTTTTGCTTCATCAATCGTACTGTGCATCACATCAGACGACTGCACTAAATTTCCATAAAATTTATTCATTGCTTTCAAATGATTGCTTGTATCCTGCAACTCCAACTCATAAATAGCATTTAGTGATGATAAATTTTTAGTCAGTACTTGCACTTGCTCATGAAAATATTTTGCATCGTTTGCAGATGTATTAAACTGTTCTGCACTTTCAGCAGCACTCGAATACGCATCTTTCATTTTAGAGAGTGCAGAAGCCGCCTCACGGGTTTTTGTAGAATAATCGTTAGTAGCAGCTACAGCATCGCTTACTTCGCTAATGCCGCCAGCAGTTGATTCTAACTTTTTAAAGCTATCACTTAGTTTACCCAATGTAGTTGAGTTAATACCGGCTTCGTCCAACATAGTATCCATCGCTTTTAATGGAGAAGTATCTCCAGCAAGTGCTAATGGTGTTGGTTTAAAATTAGGATCTAAATCAGGATGTACATTAATTTCTGGAAAATAACGCTGCCAATGTGGTTCCTCTGGTGGAGGTACCATAAACGCCATTACCAAAAACACGATTACTTCTGATAGCAAACCAAGTGTAATCATTTCATCCGCATAAGGCCAATGGCGAATTTTAAACAATGCTCCAAGAATTACGACAGCCGCAAAAAATGCAAATATGAAATTTAGAACTATCTGACCTTTGTGAGTTTTAAAAAACATCATATAGAGTTCGATTTATTTGTTTTTAAAGATGAAATTGTTATTTACGTTTAATAGAAAGAGTTTATTCGGCTTAGCTTCTACGCCCTTTTACCGGACCAGCAGGTAAATCAATTACACAACGGAATCCGATATATGATTTAGCAATATCTTGATATTCATAAGTACGTGTTCCGTTTTGTATATAATAACCTGCGTCTTTCCAACTTCCACCACGAATTACTTTTCGTTTCATAAGCGGTGGGTCTGAATCTTTGGCATTCCATCTTACATCCGGATTCATGTCGTGTTGAAAAGTAAACCCTCCTTCATAAAAAATGGAGGAAGTCCACTCGGCAACATTTCCCGACATATTATATAATCCATAATCATTGGGCCAATAAGCATCAGCACGAACGGTATAAAATCCTCCATCCTCTGCATAATTTCCTCTTCCTGGTTTAAAGTTTGCCATCAAACATCCTTTTTTATTTCGGGTATAATATCCACCCCAAGGATACATTGATTGAGAACGTCCGCCACGAGCAGCATATTCCCACTGCGCTTCTCCTGGTAAGTGAAAGTCTGATTCTTGTGCTCTGTTTTTTGAATTCAAAAACGCATTTAACAAATGAGTTCTCCATTCACAAAAAGCCGTTGCTTGTTGCCAGTTTACTCCTACAACAGGATAGTTTCCAAAAGCTGGATGATTAAAGTAGCGTTTTGTTTGCGGTTCATTGTATGAATAAGTAAGGTCGCGAATCCAAACTAAAGTATCTGGATAAATTGGCACATCTTTTTTTACAACGAAGGTGGTGCGAGGTTTTGATTCGTTTTCTTTTTTTGCTGCCTCTTTTAAGTCAAATACTTCCGAATGATAAATAAGCTGGTCAGGATCTATTTCCGTTTTACCAAAAATTCTATTATCTGGGGAAAGCATCAATTTCGTTTGCCCTAATTGTTCTAATACTTTTGGATCATTCCATTTGATGGTTTTCATTTTTATCCAATCTACATATTCATTTCCCTCTTTATCTGCTTTCACATATTTCAACTCTCTTGCAGCAATAGAATCTCTAACCCAATGTACAAATTGACGGTATTGATTGTTGGTAATTTCAGTTGCATCCATCCAAAATCCACTTATTGAAACAGCACGGTTCCTTGCACTAAAAGCATAAGCAGGGTCCTCATCGCTCGGCCCCATTTGAAAAGTTCCTTGTGGCACATAAACCATTCCCGGAGGTTGCGGCATTGTATATTTTCCACCAGAAGAAATACCATGAACTTGTCCATCATTTGGCAATGCCCCAGATTTATTCTTTTTCCCCAAAATACTACAACTCGCTACGAATAAACAAATAGCTATTGTGAAGATAAAAGAAGATAAATTTTTCATTTTCATAATGTTAAACGATTAGTAGCAAATATAAGATATTGAAATATACGATAGCATACCGTAAATAATTATTTTCAACTTAATGAGATTCTTTATTTCATTATAGGTTTAAACGAAGCGATTGCTTATTTAGTATGTTCTGAATCAAGTATTTTGTCTTTTAGTTTCAATTAATGCTAAGAGTTCTTCTCTCGGTGAAACAGAAGGTTTTCTGTTTTTGTTAAAGGGTTCCCAAAAGAGTCTTTTTCTTTGTACGAAAGTTGATTTGATTATTTGGAATTAGAAAAGTAAATGTCCAATGCCGTAATCATACTTGGTGATTTTGGTAATGGTGCTTTGATAGAAATTCGTAGCCCAGCTTCTTCAACAGCTTTGATTGTGTTTTCGCCAAATGCACCAATTACAGTTCCGTTTTGTTTGAATTCAGGCACATTATCAAAAAGAGATTTCACGCCGCTTGGAGTGAAAAAACAAATGACATTATATTTATTTTGCGTCAGCACATTTTTTACATTATTACTTTCCGTACGGTACATAAATCCAAGAACAAATTCACAATTGTTTGTTTTTAACCAATTACATATTCCATTATCCTGCTGATTTTCGGAACATACATATAAAAACGATTCATTGCTTTTGTGTTTATTAACAACCTCGAACAAGCTATTATTGGTACCATCAGTTCCGTAAAACACTTTTCGTTTTCTGTAATTAATAAATTTTTGAAGGTACAGTGCAATTGGTTCGGTAATACAAAAATACTTTGCGTCTTGAGATACAACAATTTTCAGTTCATCACAAGTGCGAAAAAAATGATCTATAGCATTTCGGCTAGTGAATATTATACTGCTATATTTTTGAATATCTATTTTTTGTTTTCGAAATTCTTTCCCAGAAATTGGTACCAAACTAATAAAAGGATGAAAATCAATTTCAAGTCCAAATTTTTTAGACAAGTCAAAGTAAGGCGATTGTTCGCTTCCAGGTCTTTGTTGCGCAATCAATATCTTTTTTACAGGAACTGTTACTGCTTTTGACTTCGCATTTTTTTTAACCATGAAATCCAAATTTGATTGCAAAAGTACGGTTGTTAATTAAAAAAAGGATACAATATTTTATACCCAATAAAAAGAGGAAGTATTTCAAAAGATGTAGCATAAATTAAAAAATGAAGTGCCCCAATCCGAAATGCTTTTTGTGCTAATATGTATGTTAACACCATTCTAAACAAATAAAAAATAGCAATCCCAATCCAAGAGATATTGAGTGCTATTGTGAAAAACAAATTATTCCCAAATGCCAATGCTAATAAAAATGGCAGAATCAAAACCCCTAAAATTTTATTAAGGCCAAAAACTACAAACATATACGATTCAACAATTTTTTGTTCACCGAACATCCATGTAGTAAATTTTAATCCTAAAAATTTTAGAAGATAAATTGCACTCAAAACTGAAATACAATAAACATATTGTATCCAAAAATTATTATTAATGGACAGCTCAAAATATTTTAACTGAAAATTTACATACAACCCAACTGACAAAAGAAAAAATATATTAGTCAAAAAAGAAGGAAAAACTGAAAACAACAAATGCTCTCTTGTTTCTCGATGTTTTATGGTTATACGAAAAAAATATTGAAAAAACTCTTTAAACCAGTTGTCGAAACTTCGATACAAAACACCAAAAACTAAAAACAAGAACAGAATGTAATAAAACAAATAATCTGTGTTTATCTTCAAATTATTTTTTGCGTTTCTCATTAAAACAGCATCACTGTTTTCGTTTCTCGTGGTATCAATTTTTAAAATTGGTGCTGATTCATTGATAGTACCTTTTTGAAAACCAACAACATTAGTATCTAAAAAAAATATAGTTGTATCTGATTGCGCAGTAGCACAAACTGTAACAAAAAAGAAAAATATTGAAAACAAATAGCAACGATTCATTTTTTATAAAAATTTAAACCACAAAACTAATTTTTACTTCTTCGCTTTCAAAAATAATTTACAAAACCAAAATGAATTTTTGATTGTTTGAAATCAATTTTTGTGTCGTCTCTTTTTCCAACAGCCCAGGAAAGATTGAGAATACCGGCTTTCGTTTCAAACGCAAGCCCAAGCCCTGTTCCAAAATAACTATGTTTTTCATTCGCTGCAATGCTTGCATTTTTTCCAAAACCAAAATCTGCAAAGCCATAAAAAAAAGCATTTATTCCAATAAGATAGCGATACTCCAAAGTAGAAATTGTGTATTGAGAAACATATTCGCTCTCTTCTGAAAATCCACGCATCAATTTATACCCGCCAATATGAAACAATTCGTTTCGAAAAATATTGTCGCTAAAATAAACTGCGCTATTGATTGCAGTTTTTAACACGCTTTGTTTTTTTATCGGAAAATATTTTGCTGCTGCAGCAACAATTTTAAATTGATACGATTTTAATTTAATAGCATCGTACAATGTTTCAAATTTAAAATTCGGATTCGAAGGATCTTTCAACGATAAAATTTGTTGATTTTTTTTATTTCTTTTTACACCCGCTGAACCATTAATTACAAATTCGTATCCATTTTGTGGATTTGGCCGATAATTGGTTTTATTTTTTTCAAATTCAAACCCAACTGCAACCACACTCAAATCCATTACATCGGGCAATTGCTTAGTTGCAATCACTTGCGCGCTTTTTATTCCTCCTTCGCTAATTATAGTTTGGTTGTTTTGTAGAAATATTTTGCCGGTTTCATTTTTTGAAATAAAATATTGCGAACCAGCATTTAAATTGATATTTAAGTAGCTGCTGTCTTTTCTAATCATGTCAAAATTGATTGCAATGCCAGTGTTTGATTTTAGAAAATAAGGATGCTGATAAAAAAAATTGAGCCGTGGCGATTTTTGTTGCAATTGTTGCCAATTAAATCCAATCGTTTCTCCGACGCCGAGCGCATTGCGAAGTAAAATATTTGCTTCGCCCGTTAATTTTATTTTTTTTACATTTTGTTGCTCCTGATTGGGAGCAATGCCAACTAATAAATTAAATTGATTGCTTCGCTTTGGCTGTAAGTATAAATTTACAACCGATCCGGTTGCTAATAAACTCACATCGGGAACTTGTATTTCTTCCAAAAAAGAAAGCTCTTTAATTTTTTTAGAAATAGATGCAATTTTTTCGCTGTTGTACAAACTGCCAGAAACAATTCCAAGATGTTTTTGAAGAAAAGAATTTGAAATAACTGTTTTGCCAAAAACACGGATGCTATCTATTTTGTACAACGGTCCTTTTTCTAATTTTAATTGTGCCATTGCCGATTGATCTTGCAATTGAAAACTGTCTAAATAAATTTTTGCAAATGGATGGCCATTGTTTTCTAAATAATGAATTACACTTTCTTGTAAATTTTCAATTTCAAAAAAATTCCATGGTTTCTCGTTAGCCCTTTTTTTATCCCAACCAATTATTTTCATAATTGAAGTTGCAGATGAATCAATCTTTATATTGGTAAACTTATATAAATCGCCCACATATAAAACTAATTTCGCCGACGTGGAATCTAAAATAAAACTATCAACCGACGTAGTTACAAATCCTTTTGTTTGAAGATTTGAAGCAAGTTGATTTACATAATTGATACATAAATTTTGTGACGAAAATTTTGTTTCAATTTTCAAATGTTCCGAAAGAAATTTTTCATCTTTATCAATGCATTTTACAAAAAGTCGATAACTTGTTTGTGCGTTTGCACAAAAATGAAAGAAGAATAAAAAAAATAAAATAGTTAGCCACTGTCGTAAATTTGCCATCGCTTTTACAAAATTTCTATATAAAAGTATTCAATAAAAATTTGTTGTGGCCGGTATTTACATTCATATTCCTTTCTGCAAACAAGCTTGCCATTATTGCAATTTTCATTTCAGCACATCGCTTCGTTTTAAAAATGAATTAATTGCCGCCATTGTAAAAGAAATAGAAATACAAAAAAATTATTTGGGCAATGAGCCAATCGGTACCATTTATTTTGGAGGAGGAACGCCAAGTTTACTTAGCGAAATAGAAATTCATTCTATTCTAAAATCGATTCAAAACAATTTTAAAGTAAACGTAGATGCAGAAATTAGTTTTGAAGTAAATCCCGACGACATTTCTGCAACTAAATTAAATGAGTGGAAAAACGCTGGAATTAATCGACTCAGCATCGGTGTGCAAAGTTTTTTTGAAGAAGATTTACAGTGGATGAATAGAGCACACACGATGCAACAAGCATTTGATAATTTGAAATTAGCAACACAATTTTATGAAAACATTACTGCTGATCTTATTTATGGAACGCCGCATTTAACTAACGAAAAATGGAAACACAATGTTCAACAAATGATTGAATTGAACATCCCGCATCTTTCTTGTTACGCATTAACAGTTGAGCCAAAAACAAAATTGTTTAAAATGATTCAAGAAAAACAAAATGAAAAAATTGATTCAGATAAACAAGCCGAACAATTTTTACTACTCATGAATTGGATGGAAATTTCGGGATACGAACATTATGAAATTTCCAATTTTGCAAAACAGGGATTTCGCAGCAAACACAATTCATCGTATTGGCAACAAGAAAAATATTTTGGAATTGGCCCCTCCGCACATTCATTTAATGGAAGTAGCCGACAATGGAATGTGGCAAATAACAACACTTACCGAACTGCAATTGATAATGGAAATCTTTCTTTTCAAAAAGAAGAATTGACAAACGTTCAAAAAATAAATGAATATATCATGACTTCTTTGAGAACGAAAGAAGGTTTGAATTTGCAAAAAATGGGAACTGCAACAAAAAAACAATTGGAGCAAAATGCAGCAAAATATATTTCAACCGGGAAAATAAAATTGGAAAACGAAAAATTAATTTTAACCAACGAAGGAAAATTATTTGCAGATGGAATTGCCGCCGATTTATTTTTAGAGTCTTAAAATAAATCAAATCAACACTTGTTCAATTTGTTTAAACCCTTCGGCAGGGCTTAGATTTTCCCATAAAATTTTATACACCGTTTCCGCAATCGGCATTTCGGCTTTAATGTTTTGATTGATTGTAAAAATACTTTTGGATGCATTGTAACCTTCTGCCACCATATTCATTTCTAACTGAGCGGCTTTTACAGAATATCCTTTCCCAATCAGCGTTCCAAATGTTCTATTGCGACTAAACAACGAATAACAAGTAACTAATAAATCTCCCAAATAAACAGAAGCGGCATAGTTGGTTTTTTTCTTATGCGTAAAAGGATCTTCTCCATCGTGCAAACCAACTTGCATATTGTGAATTCCCACTTTGTGTAAAAACCCCGCCATTTCATCTGCACAGTTTGCAATTAACACACTCGAAAAATTATCTCCATACTGCAACCCTTGTGCAACGCCCGAACCCAACGCATAAATATTTTTTAAGATAGCAGCAAATTGTACACCATACACATCTTCATTAACAACTGTGTTGATATATGGAGTTGTGAAATGTTCGGAAAGTAGTAATGCTTGTTGCTCATCCGATCCGGAAATAGTGAGATACGATAATTTTTCGGTAGCAACTTCTTCTGCGTGGCATGGCCCCATCACCGTAAAATAATTTTTAAGCTCTACATCAAATTCTTTTTTCAAATAATCATTCAACAAACAATTTTCTTGTGGAAGAATTCCTTTTACTGCAGAAATAATTTTCTTTCCTTCAAACGCATTTTTTGGAAGCGTTTGAATCGTGTCTAAAATATATGCTGAAGGAATTCCAATAATAATAATGTCAGATGCGGATACAATTTTTGCAACATCTGTACTTAAATTAAGCAATGAAGTATCAAACAAAACTGAACTAAGATATTTTGGATTATGTTTCTGTTGGTTAATATGATTAACCATTGCTTCGGACCTTACCAGCCAATTGATGGTATGCTTATTGTCAGTAAGAATTTTTGCCAGTGCCGTTGCCCAGCTTCCGCTTCCAATTATGCCGAATGAATTATTCAAACCTTTTTATTTAGGCAATAAAACTACGTAACTAATTCTTTGAGTAGAAATTTTCTAGGTTACTTTTCAAACAGTTTATCTTTTGCAACTACTTTTACTTTTGTACCTTCTTTTAATGTTTTACTTACCACATTAAATGGTCCAGTTACAATTTCATCGCCTTCTGCCAATCCACTTTTTATTTCAATAAAATTAATGTCTTGAATATCTGTTTTAACAACTGCCTTTTTTACTTTCCCATCTTTTTGAATTACAAAAACTATTTCTTCTAAATCATCCGAATTCATTACATCGGTTACTTCTTCGCCGGCTTCTTCTTCTTTTTTCTTTTGCTTTTCGTCTTCTTTCTTTTTATCGGCAATTGTTTTATCGCTTCCTTTTACACGAGTTGTAACTGCATTAATGGAAACCGTTAAAATATTTTCGTGTTTTTTTGTTTTAATATCCGCACTTGCATTCATGCCTGGACGAAAAGGATATTTTTTATTTTTATCTGAATCAATTAAATCTTGATAAGACGAACGATCCAAACGAATTCTTACTTCGTACTGTGTAATATCTGCAGCAGCCATCGCGGATTGCATTCCGCTTTTTGTACTACTTGCAATTTTAGTAACAACCCCTTTGAATTTGCGACTGTTGTACGCATCAACTTCAACATCGGCGCTATCTCCAATATTTATTTTTACTACATCGTTTTCGCCAACATCAACTCTCACTTCCAAAATATTCATATCGGCAACACGCATCATTTCTGTTCCAATGGTGAAACTATTTCCCGCAACTCGTTCTCCTTTTTTTACAAGAAGCGAAGAAATAACTCCGTTCATTGGCGCAATTAAAGTTGCTCTTCCCAAATTTTTATTTGCAGAACCCAATCCTGTTTCTGCAGATTTTACACCCGCTTGTAATCCTTTGATGGTTTGTAATGCAGCATTATAATTTGCTTGAGCCGAACGATAAATAACTTCCAATTGCTCTAACTCTGCTTTTGAAATTATTTTGTCTTCATACAATTTTTTATTTCTTTCAAAATTTTGTTGTGCTTGATTTAAATTCACTTTCATTCCTTCCAACCCATCTCTGCTATTTGCCAACGATGCTTGAGATTGATTTACTCTCGATGAAGCTTCATCGCGCTGCAATGCATAAATATCTGCATAAATGCGCGCAAGCACTTTTCCTTTTTGTACACTGTCGCCTTCGGCAACATAAAGATCTACGACTTCGCCAGAAATATCCGGACTAATTTTTACTTCCACTTCTGGGTAAATTTTTCCACTCGCAGTTACTGTTTCTACAATAGTGCGCTTTGCTACTTTTTCTGATGTTACTTTTATTTCCTCTTCTTTATTACCCATCACCAATTTTACTCCAACAAGAATTACGATCAATCCAAGCAGCGCAAATAATATCTTTTTAACAGACTTGTTCATTATAAATTTTTTGAAGTTTAAAATTTAATTCCTTGCCCTTTATAAAATTCCAATAGTTTCATTTTGAAAATATAGTCGAACTGCGAATACAAAGCTTGCACTTTTGTGCGCAGGTAATTATTCTGACTATTTATTAAATCGAAGGCAGAAAGTAAGTTTTGGTCGTATCGTTTTTGTGCAAATTCAAATGATTTTTTTGCAGTCAACACACTTCTGCTGTCTGCATTAAATTTTTGAATGGAAGCAGTCGCATCGAGATAAGCTTTGTAAATATCTTGTTTCAATTTTTGGTTGTCTTGTTCTTTGTTCAACTCCCATTGCTTCATCGCCAATTTAGATCGCTCATAATTTGTACGCAATGCGTTTCCATTAAAAATGGGAATGCTCATACTAACACCAATGTTTTGGCCAAAATTATTTTTCAATTGCTTGCCCAATGAAATTGTTTTTTCACCCACTTTAATATAAGATGGCGCCATCACATCATAAGTTATAGGTCCCACATTTACGTAAGCACCCGTACTTTTTGGTGAACCCAATTGAAATTGCGGCATTTTAATATTTACATAGTTGCTACTCAATCCACCAAACGCTTGTAACGATGGATAAAGCTGACCTTTTGCCGCAGCTACTTGTTTTTGTGCCGACTTTAATTTTAATTCAATTATTTTTTGTTGTGGCAAATTTGCAAGCGCCAATGCAAAAACAGTTTCTGGTTGTAGGTCGCCCAATTTTTCTACAGGAATAATTTCTACAATTGGCGTTTCCACATCAAATGCAAGTCCGGCATCTAAATTCAAAATTGCTTTTAATTGCAACAACAATTGTTGTACACCAGTTTCTGCTACTATTAAATTTGCACTATCTCTCGAAAGTTGTGCTTCTAATTCTGCCGCATTTAATTCTGGCAACATGCCCACATCTACTCGTTTGCGCGTATTTAAGTAAAGTTCGTTCGTAGCTTGTAACTGAATTTTTGCAAGATTTAATTGTTCTTTCGAAAGCAGAATTTGCAAATAAGCAACGGCTACATTTAATGCAATATCTTCTTGCATTTTTTTTATTTGCGCCACATCCGCTTCGTGCGATAATTTATTTGCTTCTATTTGATTTTTTTTGGAGAACCAACCAAACAATGTTGTTCCCGTTTGTAAACTAAAGCCAGAGCTTAAAAAATTATTGTCTTCCAAAACACCCGTAGTTGGATTTTCGGATCTTCCAAATCGATAACCCGAACTTCCTTGAATATTCAATGAAGGAATGATTGATTTTTGGCTTTGTTGAAAATTAAGTTCAGAAAGGCGAGCCTGCAAATCGGTTTGTTTAATAGAAATATTATTGCTGATTGCATGTTCTACACATTTCCTCAAATCCCATTTTACTTGCGCAGTTGCAGCAAAATGAATTACCAATCCCAGTCCTAAATAAATGGCTTTTTTAAACATGCAACAAAAGTAAAGTAAATGTTTTGCTGTTGTTTTAGAAATTTGATAAACGGAAATTGTATTTTAAGGAATGGCATTAAATGCATGTTCAAAATCCTCTATCAAATAATCAGCTTCTTCCAATCCCACATAAAGCCGGATGTAACGATGTTCGATATTATCGGCATTAAATTCATCGATTTTCATTCCTGCACATTTTGGGATAATCAAACTTTCGTGTCCGCCCCAGCTTACCGCCATCATGATGTGTTGCAAACTTTCGCAAAAACCAACAATGTCTTCCAGTTTTTTTGTTTTCAAAATAAAAGTCATCAAGCCGCAAGCGCCGCTCATTTGTTTTTTTGCCAATTCGTATTGTGCAAAATCGGCATCAAAAGGAAAAATTACCTTTTCAATTTTTGAATGTTTTTTTAAATAGTGAAATACAAGTTCTGTTGTTTTAGTAATCCGATCTAATCGAGTTGGCAAAGTGCGCAAACCACGAATCAGCAACCACGCATTAAATGGTTGAATGCCGCTTCCGATATTTAGATATTCACTTTGAAATATTTTTTTAATCATCGCAGCAGATCCACTCAACACACCGCCCATTGTATCGCTATGTCCGCTAATATATTTTGTAGCAGTTTGCATGGCAAGGTCAATTCCCATTTCAATTACGGGTTGATAAAGTGGCGTGCAATAGCTGTTGTCAATAAAAGTTAATATATTTTTTTCTTTCGCTAAATGTGCTACTACTTTTAAATCTTGCATCGCAAAATCCCAGCTGTTGGGCGATTCGAGATAATACATCACAGTATTTTTTCGTGTTGCATTTTCCCAGTTTTCAATTTTCGTTCCGTCGATATAAGTCGTTTCAATACCAAATTTTGGAAGGATAACTTCAAACAAACGCTGTGCCCAAGTGTAGGGCGCTTTCACCGAAACAATATGATCGCCTGCTTTTACATTTGCAAAAACTCCCGCAAAAATGGCTGCGGCACCACTGTTGAAAACAAGGCAATCTTCGGCGCCGTCCAATGCAGCTAATTTTTTTCTTAGAATTTCTACGGTGGGGTTCATTCCGCGGCTGTACAAATAGCCGGTGTTTTTATGGCATTCCGATTCATCTTCAAATGCCTTTCTCAAATCATCCACTTTCTTAAATGCAAAATTGCTGGTTTGAATAATGGGCGGAGAAATGGCATTGAAATACATTTCTCTTTCCTCGCCTAATTCATTCAGTATAAAACTAATTTCATTTTTTGTTGAACTGGACATGAACTATTTTTTATTCTTTTGAAAATACCGAATGACAAAATAAAGTAAAAGAAAAATTGCAAAAACAGAAATGCCGGCAATGGCATATTCCGGATTTTTGATTGTTATTACAATTCCTAAAAACAAATAAGTAAGTATAAAAATGATTGGCAGAAAAGGATAAAATTTCATTGAATAAATTCCTGTTCCGTCTAAATGTTTTGTTTTTTTTCTTAAAATAAAAATGGTGGCAGCCGATGTTGCCATACCAATAGAATCGAGAAAAATAGTAAAGCTTAAAATTTTATCAAATGTATCGGCAAAGAAAAGTACGAGAATTGTAAGTGCGGCAAAAACAGTTAAGCTAACAGTTAACACATCTGTTTTTTTATCGATTTTTTTAAACGCACTCGGTAAAATTCCATCGTCCGCCATTGCAAACATTACACGAGGGTTGCTTAATAAAAGAACATTTACATAAGCCAACACCGCAACAAATAATAATCCCGAAGAAGCAATTCTTCCTGTTTCGCCAAACATTTTCCCTGCAACAATTGCGGCAATACTGCTTGTGTTTTTCAACTCATCAAAGCCAATTACTCGATAGTAAGCATAGCTGACCAATAAATAAAGTGTGACAATTAATAAGATGCCAATAAAAATTCCTTTGGGAATATTTTTTTGCGGATTTTCTATTTCTCCGCCAAAGTTGATTGTTTGCTGATAACCGCCATAAGTAAACGAAGTAGCTTTCAGCGCTACACCAAATGATAAAAGAATGGCACCGGTATCTACGGTATTTAAATCTACATTAACATGCGGTGTCGTATTATATAACGAAGGAAAAAATAAGGAAGAAATCAAAACAAGCAACATGCCAATTTTTATAATCATCAACACATTTTGCGTTTGCGAGCTCATGCGCAACCCTTTTAAATTTACGCCGTAAAAAATAATAATTGCCGCTACTGCAATCATTGCTTTTACAAAATTTGTAGTTTCTGTTTCAAACAAAAGTGGTGCAAGGTATTCGCTGCCAATTAATGCAACACCTGCAAGTGAAGCAGCATTGGAAACTAAAATAATACAGTTGATTGCAAACGCAATGGATGGATGATACGCATAAGAAAATATTTTATAATAACCACCAGTAACTGGATAGCGGCTTCCAATTTCTGCATAAGTTAATGCACCACAAAAAGCAACCAAACCGCCAACTATCCAAGCTCCAAAAAATATGGTTGGGTTTAAAGCCGCCTCAGCCGTGTCTTTTGAGGTTCTAAAAATTCCCATTCCAATTACCAATCCAACCACAATCATGGTTAATGAAAATAAATTGAGCTTGTTTTTTGATTGCATTTTTATTTATTATAAAAACTAAAATAGGTATAAATAAATAGATGGTGCACTATTTTGGAAATTGATTGTCAAACCATTTTCTTTGCACTCGATTTGGTCCTCGAGCAATCGGGGTTAAAAGGGAAGTCAGTCAAAATCTGACGCTATCCCCGTAGCTGTAAGCTTTTTAAAATATTGTTTTTCTACTCGCCACTATCATTCATTTGATGGGAAGGCTAAAAAACAAAGAAGTAAGCCAGAAGACCTGCCACGTCAATCAACATTCAATTTTGCTTTCGGGTGAAAGGCGGAGAATGTATCGTCGAAAAGACGTTACGATCTCAACTTTTTTTCATTTCGGAAGCAGTCACTTTAAAATTTTTAAAAATGAAAAAAAAAAATTTTATGTTGACTGCTCTATTAATCAGCAGTCGTCTTTTTGCACAAAATGATTCGTCAATTCAATTACTTGATGAAGTAGTTGTAACCGCAAACAAGTATGCGAACAAAACATCGCTTACCGGAAAAGTAATTACGGTCATCACACGGCAACAGTTGGAACGAAGCGGTGGCAAGGATCTTGCACAAGTGCTTTCGGAGCAAGCCGGTTTAAGCATCAATGGTGCCAACAGCAATTTCGGGAAAGATAAAAGTGTTTATCTCCGTGGAGCCAACACAGCTTACACACTCATCACAATTGATGGTGTTCCGGTTTACGACCCATCCGGCATTGGAGCAAATTTTGATATTCGCAATTTTTCTATCAGTAATATTGAAAGAATTGAAATCCTAAAAGGAAGTCAATCTACTTTATACGGAAGTGATGCACTTGCCGGTGTAATAAATATTATTACAAAAAAAGTAAGCGGTAAATCATTTGCAGGCAATTCATCGCTGAGTTACGGAACTAATAATTCCATAAACGGTGCAATTGGTATTGATGGAAAAAATGAAAAAATAAATTATTCAATAGCCTACAACCAATTTACAACGGATGGTTTTAATGAAACGATAAGTAGCAGTGCTAATGCGGATAAAGATGGTTATGCGCAAAAAAATATTTCTGTTTCATTTGGAACAGACAAATCAAAAAACTGGAATATTCAACCCTATTTTCGTTTTGCAAAATTGAAAGGAGATATTGACCAAGGCGCATTTACAGACGAACTCGATTATACTTTTGATCAACAAAGTTTACAAAGCGGATTGAGCAGTACTTTTTTGATTGGAAAAACAAAATTCAATTTATTATATAATTACAATTCCATTAGTCGCGAATACATTGACGACTCCACGAAAAGCAGAAATGGTTACGACACTTATTCAAAAGGAACTTATTCGGGTGCAGAACATTTTGTAGATTTTTACACACATTTTCAATTGAATAGCAATTTAAAACTTACGGGAGGCGTTGATTTTCGAAAATCAAATTCGGATCAAAGTTATTTTTCTTTAGGATTTTTTGGACCTTACAACACCAACTATTCGAAGGATAAATTAAAACAACAACAACTTGGATTGTATGCTGCGCTAAATTTATCAACTGCGAAAAACTTTTCGCTTGAAGTAGGCAATCGCATCAATCTTCATTCCGAATACGGCAGCAATTATGTTTTCAATTTCAACCCCTCTTTATTAATAAATCAACAATTAAAACTTTTTGCAAACCTTTCATCGGCTTATCGCACTCCATCACTTTACCAACTTTTTTCTGCTTATGGCAACAAAAATTTAAAACCGGAAACAGCAATTACATTTGAAAGTGGTTTGCATTATTTTACAAACAATAATAATTTTTCAGGAAAATTAGTTGCATTCAAAAGAAATGTAAAAGACGTTATTTTCTTTTATTACAACCCGTTAACCTGGGAATCGCAATACATAAATCAAGACAAACAAAATGATTTTGGTGCCGAAGTTGAATTTTCTGTTGCTGTTTCAAAACAAAATTCAGTAAAAGCCTTTTACACTTTTGTAGATGGAGAAATAACTTCAAAAATTGCAAACAATCGTGATACGACTTATAATAATTTACTTCGTCGACCAAAAAATAGTTTTGGAATAAGCACGGAAAGTCAACTGGGAAAACAGTTTTACATAAGCAACAGTTTGCACTTTTTTGGAAAAAGAAAGGATGCATATTTCGACAATCAAACATATAGCACCGTAAATGTTACATTGAAAAATTATGTTTTGTGGAATATTTATTTAGAGTACAGTCTTCCTAAAACAAAGCTGAAATTTTTTACAACACTAAAAAACATAACCAATAGTAAGTACACAGAAGTAAGCGGTTTTGCAACTTCTGCGTTTCAAGCAACAGGTGGTCTTCGTTTGAATTTCTAGATTACCTTTGGTTAAATTTTTTCTATGCTTATCGAACCAAAAGAACTGCTTACAGTAACTTTTACATTATTCGCAGTAATTGATATTATCGGATCAGTTCCCATTTTAGTTTCGTTGAAAGAAAAAATGGGGGGAATCAGTGAAGCCAAAGCCACCCTTATTTCCGGTGGCTTAATGGTTTTATTTCTTTTTCTTGGAGAACCATTTCTAAGTGTGTTAGGCGTGGACAAACGTTCTTTTGCAGTTGGCGGTTCTATTGTAATTTTTATTTTAGGATTGGAAATGGTTTTAGGATTGGAATTTTTTAAAAGTGAAAAAGATTTAAAAGCTGCAACAGTAGTTCCTATTGCGTTTCCATTAATTGCAGGATCGGGAACATTGACAACAATTATGTCGTTGAAAGCCAATTATGAAGAATGGACAATTTTATTTTCAATACTTATCAATTTAATCATCGTATTCATTGTACTAAAATCGTTAACGTTTATTCAACGGCTATTGGGACCAGCGGGAATGGTTGCTGTTCGGAAATTTTTTGGTGTAGTTTTGTTGGCAATAGCTGTAAAAATATTCGCCTCCAATGTAGGTGGTATGATTAAATAAGAAATTGTAATAAATAAAAATTCAGGCCTCGTAGTACAATGGATAGTATAAGAGTTTCCGAAGCTCCAGATACAGGTTCGATTCCTGTCGAGGCTACA
>SYIK01000013.1 GCA_005798905.1 Bacteroidota bacterium
AAAAAATCTTCTTTTTTTATTTATTTTCTTTACAAATATTTCATTCTCTCAGCACATAGGCACGGGGAGTATGAGTAACCATACAATAATAGCAAAAGCATATGGAACGGTTTATACTTGGGGGTCTAATGACTTTGGAGAGTTAGGGAATGGAACTAATGGAACTGGTACCAATAGCAATGTTCCTGTTGCAGTAAGCACAAGTGGAGTATTAAGTGGAAAAACAATTACACAAGTGGCTGGTGGCGCATACCATTCAATCGCATTAGCATCTGATGGAACGGTTTATACTTGGGGGGCTAATGACTTTGGAGAATTAGGGAATGGAAATTATAGCAGTAGCAATGTTCCTGTTGCAGTAAACACAAGTGGAGCATTAAGTGGAAAAACAATTACACAAGTTGCTGCTGGAGAAATACATTCCATCGCATTAGCATCTGATGGAACGGTTTATACTTGGGGTTTCAATGATGTTGGACAGTTAGGGAATGGAGATAATAATTATGCCAATAGCAATGTTCCTGTTGCAGTAAACACAAGTGGAGCATTAAGTGGAAAGACAATTACACAAGTTGCTTGTGGCGGAAACCATTCAATCGCATTAGCATCTGATGGAACGGTTTATACTTGGGGGGCTAATGGTGATGGAGAGTTAGGGAATGGAAATAATATCCAAAGCAATGTTCCTGTTGCAGTAAACACAAGTGGAGTATTAAGTGGAAAAACAATTACACAAGTGGCTGGTGGCGCAAACCATTCAATCGCATTAGCATCTGATGGAACGGTTTATACTTGGGGTTTCAATGGCTATGGACAGTTAGGGAATGGAGATAATACAGATAGCAATGTTCCTGTTGCAGTAAGCACAAGTGGAGTATTAAGTGGAAAAACAATTACACAAGTTGCTGCTGGAGAAGTACATTCAATCGCATTAGCATCTGATGGAACGGTTTATACTTGGGGGTATAATTACTATGGACAGTTAGGGAATGGAAATAATACCAATAGCAATGTTCCTGTTGCAGTAACCACAAGTGGAGCATTAAGTGGAAAGACAATTACACAAGTTGCTTGTGGCGGAAACTATTCAATCGCATTAGCATCTGATGGAACGGTTTATACATGGGGATTTAACCACTATGGACAGTTAGGGAATGGAACTAATGGAACTGGTACCGATAGCAATGTTCCTGTTGCAGTAAGCACAAGTGTAATGGGATCACTCCCCGTAGAATGGCATAGCTTTACAGCCAAAAAACAAAACAACAATGTGTTGTTGGAGTGGAGCACAGCGAGTGAACAAAACACAAAAGATTTTATTGTACAGCACAGCAGCAATGGTAGCGAGTATAAAAATATTGGAAATGTTACTGCTGCAGGCAACAGCAGTACAATAAAGTATTATAACTGTTTGCATACTACTCCAATTAAAAGCAATAACTATTACCGAATACTACAAAGAGATTTGGATGGTAAGAGTAGCTACAGCGAAGTGCGAATGGTAAAATTGCAACCCACGATTGATAAATTCAAAATCACAGGGAACCCGATAATAAATGGGCAGTTACAGATTACCATATTATCAGCATGTACCTTAAAATTGTATTCGTCCGACGGAACCATTTTATGGAGCAAAAAATTTGCAGCAGGATCGCAAACGGTGGATATGAGTAAATATGCCAAAGGAATTTATTTGTTGAAAGCAGAAGGACAGAGTGAGCAGATTGTAGTGCAGTAAAATAATAACCGCTCATAATTTTTTTTTTTTTTTGGGGGGGGGGTAAAATGATAACAACTAAATTCGCGAACAATATCAATGAAAGCTGAGGAAAAAATATGAGAATAATTCATTCACAAATAGAAACAATATCGTCAACTTTCAAACAGCGAAAGAAACTGTCAGCTTTCAATAAGCAGTTTTCTCCAACAAAAAAAGTAACTGGGTTCATAAAAACCAGCGAATCATATTGGATGCAAAATGCTAAAATTGATTTTAAACCCATGCATAGTGGACAGTTATTTACCAAAAGAATAATTGATATTATTGGTTCTGTTTTTTCATTAATTATTTTCTTTCCGATTTTACTTTTTTTAGCCATTCGTACAAAACTATCTTCTCCCGGTCCTATCTTTTATTTTCAGGAAAGAGTTGGTAAAAACGGCAAACGATTTAAGTTAATCAAATTTCGATCGATGGTTTTGAAAGCGGAAAAACACGGTCCGCAATTATCGCACAGAAACGATAGTCGAATTACACCTTGGGGAAAAACAATGCGCTATTGGCGATTGGATGAATTGCCGCAACTCTGGAATATCTTAAAAGGAGAAATGAGTTTTGTGGGCCCAAGACCAGAACGGAATTGCTTTGCAAAACAACTCATTGAAATTTTACCTAGTTACAAAAAGTTGCAGCAAATAAAACCAGGCTTAAGTTCGTACGGTATGGTTCGATTTGGTTATGCCGAAAATATTGAAGAAATGCTGGAGAGAAGTCGTTACGATTTTATGTATTTAAGAAATCCATCCCTTATATTTGATTTTAAAGTTGTAATAGGGACATTTAAAGTTATTTTTTTAAATACAAGCAAGCATCCTCATTAGAAGAGAAAAAATCCAACTCCTTTTTTATTAGATTTTTGTTCATAACATGTGCTAATTCATATATCTATGGTTAATAACCTCCTTTATTTTGGTGCAGAACTAGTGCATTAAAATGAAGCAAAAAGTTTGGATACGGATTAACTGAATTGTAATTTAGCATTATCAAGGTTGATAAAATCTGTAAAAGGAAAATGTTGATCTGATACTGAAAAATCTGTAAAAAGATTGGACAGTTGCGGTTGAAAATTTGAAAGGCCAAAAGCCAGACAGATGAATGATTTCGAAAGGAATTTGTAGATCGCGGAGGTTGAAAATCTTTAATCGGAGGAGAAACCTCAACAAAAAGCGTTGAATTAATAGGATTTTCATTTGCTACGGCGAATGAGTATCTAAAAGATTCGGCGCTTTTTTGTTTTTATATTGATTTTTTTGCTACCTAATTTTAAGTTAGTTTTGCGGCTCAATTTTTTTTACTCGTACGGCAAAATCCGTGCGGCCTTTAAAATCATAAATTTATGAAAACAGGAATCCATCCCGAAACGTACCGTTTAGTTGTGTTTAAAGACATGAGTAACGGACATTCATTTCTTAGTCGTTCCACTACAGCCAGCAAAGAAACAATTGCTTGGGAAGATGGCAACGAATATCCATTAGTAAAATTGGAGATTTCCAATATGTCGCATCCTTTCTTTACCGGCAAAAGTATGTTGGTGGATACTGCAGGACGTATTGATAAATTTAAAAAGAGATACGAAAAGAAGAAATAATTGTTTCTTCAAACAAAAAATCCCGAAGATTGCTTCGGGATTTTTTGTTTCATAAATAGTTAGTTTTACAACATGTCGTGCAAAATAATTTTTACAGAGACAAATTATAAACAGGAAGATTTTTTCCCCTTTACACACACACGCAAAATTCAGGACGTCAGAATTGGAATTTTGAGTCTTCGCGAAAAATGGGAAAAATTGTTGTGGATGAAATCATGTGATGATTCATTGAGTTCAATTGCCCAAACAGAAAAAAATAATAAAAATGAAAGTTGGATAATACTTCCGGGAAATTTATTACCATCAGCGTCGTTGTGCAAAGCAATTCTAAAATTAGAAAACGGATCATTTATTGCAAACGAAAAAAATCAACCCATTGCATTTCGGGTTTCCAAAAATGAAATTTTGCCAAATGGGAAAATAAAAAAAGGGAAAAGGATTTCAATAAATTTTGATGTGCACTATTTAACATCTCCGTTGGATATTATTTTACAAAACGATGCATCGCTTCGATTTGATTTTAATTTGATAACCAAAGGAAGAAAATCAATTGCTATTCCAAAATATGTAAAGACAAAAAATCCTTCGAAAATATTTATTGAAAATGGAGCTCGATTGGAGCATTGTATTTTAAATGCTTCCGTAGGACCAATTTATATTGGAAAAAATTCACTGATAATGGATGGGGCTGTTTTGCGTGGATCCGTTGCCATTGGCGACGAGAGTGTAGTAAAATCGAATGCAACAATTTACGGGGCAACTACAGTTGGCACGGGATGCGTGGTAGGAGGTGAGGTTAAAAATTCTGTTTTTTTTGATTATTCAAATAAAGTGCACCACGGTTATATTGGCGATTCCATAATTGGTTCTTATTGCAATTTGGGTGCGGGTACTAGTAATTCTAATATTAAAAATAATGCTAGCAAAGTGAAGTTGAAATTTGCGAAAGGGATAGTAAATACTGGTGCAAAATGTGGCATGTTTATGGGCGATTATTCTCGAACGGCAATCAACACTTCTATAAATACAGGAACAGTTATTGGTGTTTGTTGTAATATATTTGATAGCGGACTTACGCCAAAAAGTATTTCAAATTTTTCCTGGGGGAATTTTGCAAAATATGATTTGTTAAAAGCATTTGCGGATATTGGCGCTTGGAAGAAAATGAAAAAACAAAAAATTACAAAAGAAGAAAAAGAAAACTTGAAATATATTTTTGAAAATTATTAAATCGTAAAATGAGAAAACAAATTGCTGCATCAAATTGGAAAATGAATCTTAATCTGCAAAAGGCGGATGAACTACTTCAAACTGTTTTAACAACAGTTCCGAAATTAAAAGCTCACCAACAAGTAATTATTGCAGTTCCATTTCCTTTTTTGCAAATGGCAAAAGAAAAAATTGCAACTAATTCCAATTTCGAAATTGCTGCACAAAATTGCCATCATAAAAAAAGTGGAGCATTTACGGGAGAAATTTCTACCGAGATGTTGCAATCGATTTGTGTTAATTATTGTATTGTCGGACATAGCGAACGTCGAGAATATTTTTTGGAAACTAATAATCAGATAGCTGAAAAAATAAATTTGTGTTTGGCAGATCAGTTGGCTCCAATTTTTTGTTGTGGAGAAAATTTATCGGTTCGTGATTCAGAAAATCAAAACAATTTTGTAAAAGTTCAACTTAGCGAATCGCTGTTTCATCTTTCGGAAGATGAAATCAAAAAAATAATTATTGCTTATGAGCCAATATGGGCAATAGGAACAGGGAAAACAGCAACTGCAAATCAAGTGCAACAAATGCACGCACATATCCGTACTGTGATTGCAGAAAAATATGGAGAGGTTGTTGCAAATGAAATTTCAATTTTGTATGGCGGAAGTGTAAATGCTGCCAATGCAAAAGAAATTTTTAATTGTCAGGATGTGGATGGTGGTTTAGTTGGAGGGGCTTCATTAAAGGCAGTTGATTTTGTTGAAATAATTTCTGGGTTGAAATAATTTGTGCTACTCTTTTGTAAATAAAAAATTCGTAATGCATGTGGATGAAGATTTTTAATGCAAGTATTTACCGGTTTTTATTTTTGCTTGTCAATTTTTTTGTTTCCTTATTGGTTGCCAAACTTTCTGGTGCAACTAATTTTGGCATCATTTCCTTATTGATTGTGAATAGCGCTGTTTTTTTACTCATTTCAGGTTTGGGAACCGATGCGGCAATCATTTGGCATGGAGCAAAAAATGAACTTTCAACCAATCAAGTTTTTTCATTTGCATCTTTTGCAGGAATTTTTCAACTCTTGCTTTTTGCTTTATTGGAATTTTTTTCAATTTCATTTTTCGATACAACATTACTAACGCAACAAGCGAGTAGTTCCTTTTTAATTTTGGAAATGATTTATTTCACGGGGTTGATTTTGGTTGAAAAATATGTTTCTCTTTTTTATGCATTGAATAAAGCTGCAATTGCAAATAAAGTTTTGTTGTTTGTGTCTAGTCTGTTTTTTGTTTTATTATTGCTTGGATTTACAGGTTTGTTTACAATTGTAAACTCTTTTTTACTTTTTTGTAGTTTAATTTTTTTACAAGGAATTTCTGTTTCTTTCGTATTCCATTATCTGAACAATAAGATAAAATTTGAAAGGATAAAATCTGCACATTTAAAATCGCTATTTCATTTTTCTGCAATTGTCTTTTTTACCAATCTGATTCAATTTTTCGCTTATCGAAGTGACTATTGGATTTTGAATTATTATTTCGGAAAAAGCGAAGTAGGAATTTATGCTCAAGCTTGTCAATTTGCACAACTGCTCTGGGTTGCTCCAAAAATTATTGCAGCATTAATAGTGCCGGCGTTTCTAAACCAACCCAATTATGAACGGACTAAATTTTTACAACTTTATCGAGTTATAAGTATTTTTTCAATTTTTATAATTATTGCCATTGTATTAATGGCGGCTTTCATCTATCGCTTTTTCTTTCAAGTAGAATTTTCGAAAGGGTTTTTACCATTGTTGGTAATGCTTCCTGGTTATTTTTTATTTATTTCGACAACTTTTTTTGCCGCTTATTTTTCTATTCAGAAAAAACTTTGGATAAATTTCATAAACACAGCCTTTTGTTTAATTGTAATTATTTCACTCGATTTTTTATTAATTCCAAAATCAGGAATGATGGGAGCAGCTTTTGCAAACTCAGTAGCATATTCAATTGCAGCTTTAATAATGGGGTTTCAATTCTTAAAAAATGAAAAGATTTCCATTCGCGAATTTTGGAAATTTCAAAAATCAGATTTTATATTGTTGTAACTACTTCAAAATTAAATTGTGGAAGAAAATAATTCACCTATCCTTTGGCTTCCTTCTTGGTATCCGAGTAAGTTGGATAAATTTAATGGCGATTTTATTCAACGCCATGCCAAATCTTTGACTTTGTATAAACCGGTTCATGTTTTGTATGTTATAAAAGACACTAAAAATTTTGTAACTGATAATATTAAAGTTGAAAAAAACAGCTTTCAAAATCTTACAGAAACAATTGTTTATTATGCTGTACCAATGTATTTGCCGAGCATTGCAAATAAAATATATTCATTTTATAAATATTGTAGTATTTATAAAAAGCAGTTGAAACTACTTTTCGAAAAAGAAGGAAAACCAAAGTTTGTTCATGTGCATGTTGCGTACAAAGCAGGGTTGATTGCTTTGTATTTAAAGTACAAGTTTGGAATTTCATATTTTGTTACGGAGCATTGGTCGGGCTACAATAAAAATGTTGCGAACAATTATTTTAATCGAAATTTTATATTTAGATTTTTAGTTAAAAAAATATTTCAACTTTCGAATTGTGTAATTCCTGTAAGTTATGATTTGGGTGAAAAAATAAAAGCAATTGAATCGAGTGCTAAAATAAAAATTATTCCCAATGTTGTGGATAAGCAATTGTTTTATTTTAATGAAACCAAAAATGAAAAATTTCAATTTGTACATTATACTTCACTTGATAATTCGAAAAATACAATTGGTTTATTAAGAGTGCTAAAATCATTGGTACTAAAAAGAGGTGATTGGAATTGTGTAATTTATGGACCAGCCATCGAAATGTTACGGTATTTTGTAATACAAAATAATTTGCAACAAAATGTTCAGTTTGAAGGTGAAATTACGCATGAAAATGTAGCAACGCTTTTAAGAAATTCAGACATTTTTATTTCTTTTAGTAATTACGAAACGCAATCGTGTAGCATTTTAGAAGCTTTGTGTTGTGGAATTCCTGTAATTGCAACCAAAGTTGGGGGCGTTACTGAAATTATTAATTCTGAAAATGGAGTTTTAGTTGAGCCAAACAATGAACCAGCTTTACTTTTGGCCATTGAAACAATGTTAACAAATTACAAAACTTACAATCGAATAATAAATGCTTTTACGGCTCAAAATAAATATTCACAAACTGAAGTTAGCACTCAACTATTAGCTTTATATCAAGCTGGGTTTTAATTGGAATTACAAATTTTATTAATATTTCAACTCGCCGATTTTCGTTACCTTTGCGGCTCTTAAAAATGAGCTGAAACCCATGAAGAATATTCGAAATTTTTGTATCATCGCACATATTGATCACGGAAAATCTACCTTGGCGGATCGGCTTTTACAAGTTACAAATACGATTAGTGAACGTCAAATGATGGATCAGGTTTTAGATGACATGGATTTGGAAAGAGAAAAAGGAATTACAATTAAAAGCCATGCAATTCAAATAGATTACAAGCATACTGATGGGCAATCTTATAATTTAAATTTGATTGATACTCCAGGCCACGTTGATTTTAGCTACGAAGTGAGTCGTGCATTAGCAGCTTGCGAAGGAGCCCTTCTTTTGGTTGATGCTGCTCAGGGAATTCAAGCTCAGACAATCAGTAATTTATATCTTGCAATTGAAAATGATCTTGAAATAATTCCGGTTATCAATAAAATTGATATGGATGGTGCAATGATTGAAGAAGTGCAAGATCAAATTGTAGATTTAATTGGTTGCAAACCGGAAGATATTTTATTGGCAAGTGGAAGAACAGGATTGGGAATTGATGCAATTTTAGAAGCAATCATCAGCCGAATTCCGCCACCAAAAGGAGATGAAACTAAACCGTTACAGGCCTTGGTTTTTGATTCTATTTTTAATTCTTTTAGAGGTATTATTATTTATTATCGCATTTTAAATGGGAAAATAAAAAAGGGAGATTTAGTAAAATTTGTATCTACCGATAAAGTTTATCACGCAGAAGAAGTTGGTATTTTAAAATTGGGACTCGAACCAAAAACTGAAGTGAATTGTGGTGAAGTTGGTTATATTATTACTGGTATTAAAGTTGCTAAAGAGGTGAAAGTGGGAGATACAATTACATTGCAAAGCAACAAAAACCCCATAATGGTAAAAGGTTTTGAAGATGTGAAGCCAATGGTTTTTGCCGGAATTTTTCCAGTGGATACAGATGATTTTGAAGAGCTGCGCGAATGCATGGATAAATTACAGTTGAACGATGCTTCCTTAACTTACGAGTTGGAAACTTCAAAAGCACTTGGATTTGGATTTCGTTGTGGATTTTTAGGATTGCTTCACATGGAAATAATTCAAGAACGATTAGAAAGAGAATTTAATCAAACGGTGATTACAACAGTGCCGAACGTTGCCTTCATCGCATTTACAACAAAAGGCGAAAGATTAATTGTAAACAATCCGCTTGAGTTTCCAGATCCGGTAAAAACAGACAGAATTGAAGAGCCATTTATTAAAGCACAAATAATTACAAAGCCCGAGTATATTGGAAATATCATGACACTTTGTTTAGGGAAAAGAGGAATTTTATTAAATCAAAATTATCTAACGCAAACAAGAGTTGAACTTCTTTTTGAAGTACCATTAACAGAAATTGTTTTTGATTTTTATGATAAATTAAAATCGCAAACAAGAGGTTATGCTTCTTTCGATTATCATCCAATTGGCTATCGCGAAAGTGATATTGTAAAAATGGATATTTTGTTGAACAATGAAAAAGTAGACGCTTTAAGTGCATTGATTCATCGAAGTCGATCGCAAGAATTTGGAAGAAAGTTATGCGAAAAATTAAAAGAATTACTTCCGCGCCAGCAATTTCAAATTGCAATTCAAGCAGCAATTGGAGCTAAAGTAATTGCACGAGAAAATATTTCTGCAATGCGAAAAGATGTAACTGCAAAATGTTACGGAGGCGATATAAGTAGGAAAAGAAAATTATTGGAAAAACAAAAAGAAGGTAAAAAGAGAATGCGTCAAATAGGTAATGTAGAAGTGCCACAGGAAGCATTTTTAGCAGTTCTTAAATTGGATGATTAAGATAACTATTTAATTCCTTCCGATTTTTTTGTTGTTTTTTTTGTGTCAAAATAAGGAACAGAAACAGGGGCTTGTCCATCTTGCAATTTATCTTTAAATACTTTTTCAATGTGTACCCATTTTCCTTTTCTCCATTGAAATCCTTCATAATCTCCGTCGGGTACAAAAGTCCACGCATTTTCTTGTTCGGCAGTTTCTGAAATTAAATGATCAAATAAAATAACATTTAATTCTGGAACAAAATTTGCGAATGTGCTTGCTTCTTTTTTGTATTCAAAACCAAAACGATGTTGTGTTTCTTTGATGGTGCTATCTTCTTCAAAACTAAAAAAATCTCCTCCAAAAAGTGGACGATTCTTTTCATCAAAAGTTAAAACTTCAATCCATTTTTTGGAACTTCTAACAGAATGATAATCGTTGCCAAATAAAGTGTAGTAATTTTTGTTTTGAAATTGAGTCTTTATTATATTGTAATAAACAGCACCAATCCAATTCGAATCGCTGCAACTAATTGAATTGGGAAATTCCGTAAACTCGGAATTGTCGCGTAGCGCAAAACCTTTTAGTGTTCCATCTTTTGTGCGCATTTGAATAAATCCACGCTGCCTTCCGTAATAATCATCGTATTGCAAATACCAAGTAAAAATTTTAAAAGAGCTATCCGGAGCATAAATTTTAGAAATACCTTGAACAGAGTCGAAAGGATAAAAGAAAGAATTTTTTGTTTGTAAACTTCTAATCATTGTTTTTACAAAAAGGCTGTCGCTGCGCATTCTACTTTCTGTCAAACTATCGGTGATTAAATTCTTCGCTAAAAATTTAAGTGAATCTTCTTTCGATTTTAAAATTCTTTTATCGGTTGTAGAAATCGTTTGTGCAAAAATTAATGAAGTAAAAGCTACACTTAACCAAAGAAATAAAAAATATTTTAATGACTTAATCACAGAAATGATGTTGAAGTTTATTCAAAGTTACAGTGCTTTTACAAAATCAGTTAGTGAATCAAAACGGAAATCGATTAATTGATTTGGAAAAGTTGTTTCGGGATGAGTGGTTGCTAAGAAAACAGTGAACATGCCGGCGTTTCGTCCAAATTGCATATCACTTAATTTATTGCCAACCATAATACTTTTTGAAAAAATGATATCGGGAAAATCATTTTGTGCAGCAATAGCCATTCCTGTATTTGGTTTTCGATTGGGGTGATTATCAGCGATATTTGTACAAGCGTAAATGCCCGCAATATTCCCGCCAGCAGCTTCTATCGAAGATTTCATATTGGTGTGAATCTCAATCAAATCTTCATTACTAATTATCCCTCTACCCACACCTCGTTGATTTGTAACAACAATAATTTTTCCAAAAATGGTTGTTAATAAATGAATGGATTCGAGTGATCCATTGTAAAATTTGAATTGATTCCAATTTAATACATATTCTTCTCTTTTTTCTTGATTGATAACTCCGTCTCGGTCTAAAAATATTGTCCAGGTTTTATCAATCTTTAACAATTCTAATGATGGCATTGCAGTTACAAAAAAATAATTAATTGAAATAGGTTTCTTCTACAAGTTCACAAATAATATGTCCAATAAGTATGTGACTTTCTTGAATTCGCGGTGTGTCGGTTGAAGGGATATTAATTAGATAATTACTTAACTCCTTCATTTTTCCGGCGTTGCTACCGGTAAAACCAATAGTAGTAATATTTTTTTCTTTGGCTGTTTCAAATGCTTTGATAATATTTTTTGAATTTCCAGAAGTTGAAATTCCAATTAAAATATCACCTTTATTTCCAATTCCGTCAATAATTCTGGAGTAAATAAATTCATACCCATAATCGTTTGCAACAGCTGTAACATACGAACTGTTGCAGTGCAACGCTTCTGCAGGAAGTGCTTTTCGATCTTTATAAAATCGCCCAGAAAATTCTGCTGCAAGATGTTGTGCGTCTGCAGCACTGCCGCCATTTCCACAGAAATAAATTCTGTTGCCATTTTTAAAAGCAGTTGTTATTACTAAAATAATTTTTTCAATTGTAGCCAATAATAAATCGTCAGCAAGTATAGCTTGTTTTGTGCTGATTGAAGATTCAATAATTTGTTTAATTGTTTTCATCGGTACTGTTTTCGTTTAAACATTTTTTGCTAATTGCATAATTGCGTTGACCATATTACTCCAACTATATTTTATTTTTTCTTGACGAAGGTGAGGAATAAAATGATTTTCACCTAACGCATAAAAATGAATAATTGCATCTGTTAATGATTTTGCATTCGGAAATGTAACCAATCCAACTTTTTCATGCGGAACAGAATGGGGGAGTCCTCCAACATTGGTAACAATCATTGGTTTTTCAAAATAATAGGCAAGGGGAGTAACGCCACTTTGCGTAGCACTTTTATAGGGTTGAATTACCGCATCTGCTGCACAGAAATAGTTTCGTACTTGCTCATCCGGAATGAAATTGGTGTGTAAAATAACTTGCTTGCTGATGTTTAAATCTTGAATAATTTTTTTGTATTTATTCTCCTCTTCATAAAATTCGCCAGCGATTAATAATTTTATGTTTGATTTTTTAATTTGTTCATCTGCCATCGCTTCCAATAAAATATCTAATCCTTTATATGCTCTAATAAATCCAAAAAATAAAATAATTTTTTCTGTGGGTTCAATTTTTAAAATTGCTCTTGAAACTTGTTTTTCAATTGCTGCACCAAAATTGTCGTAAAGAGGGTGTGGTTCTAGTTTTGACGGCTTTGAATTTTCAAACAATTTCAAATCGTTTTCTACTTGTTCACTCATTGTAATAAATGCATCGCAATTTTTTAAAAAGTAAGTGGTGAAAAATTTATCGCCAATTCTTTTTTCGTGGGGAATAATATTGTCGGCAATGCAAACTATTTTACTAATTCTATTTTTTTTAATGATTCGTAAAATAGTGCCAAGTGCTAATCCCAAAACAGGAATCCAAAATCGGACAATAATTAAATCGGGTTTTTCATTTTTAATTTTATTTCCAACTAAAATCCAATTGATGGGATTGATGGAATTAATTAAAGAGCGAATGTGCAATGATTTTGGAGCAGGCTCATTCGTTTTTTGCGTTTTCCCCGGAAAAAAAATAGAAGGATATTGTAAACTAAACGAAACAATACTGCAATCAAATCCGGAATCGTTAAATTCTTTGGCTAATCTTTGATTAAATGTTACCATTCCTCCACCACGGAGTGGATGTGCAGGGCCTATGATTATTATTTTTTGCATTAGAGTCCAACCTTTTCTTCAATCTGGTATGAATTTTTCCCCGGTGAATTTCTAGAAATTAGTTCGCCAATAAATCCAGCTAAAAATAATTGAACGCCAATGATGCTTGCTGTTAATGAAAGATAAAATCCTGGGCGATTGGTGAGTGAAACTGATGAATCTAAAATTTTTGATACAATCAAATAAATGGCAATACTTATTCCTGCAAGAAAAAATAACGTTCCCCACAAACCAAAAAAATGCATGGGTCGTTTGGAAAATTTTCCAACAAAACTGATGGAAAGTAAATCTAAAAAACCGTTGACAAATCTTTCCCAACCAAATTTTGTAATGCCGTATTTTCTTGCACGGTGTTCAACCACTTTTTCTCCAACTTTTTTAAAGCCTGACCATTTTGCAATAACTGGAATATAGCGATGCATTTCTCCGTAAACTTCAATGCCTTTCACCACTTTGTTTTGATAGGCTTTCAATCCACAATTAAAATCATGCAATTTTATTCCTGTAATTTTTCGCGTAACACCGTTGAATATTTTAGATGGAATATTTTTGGCAATTGTACTGTCGTAGCGCTTTTTTTTCCAACCGCTTACGATTTCGAATTTTTCTTTTGTAATCATTTTGTACAATTCAGGAATTTCATCGGGACTGTCTTGCATGTCAGCATCCATCGTAATTACAACATTGCCGATTGCTGCACGAAAACCTTCGTTCAATGCCGCAGACTTTCCATAATTGCGTTGAAATTTTATTCCTTTTATACTTGCATATTGTACACTTAATTCTTTAATTACTTGCCAAGAATTATCGTTACTTCCGTCATCAATTAAAATTATTTCGTGCGAAAAATTATTTTCATTTACCACACGAGAAATCCATGCACATAATTCAGGAAGCGATTCTGCCTCGTTGTATAATGGTATAACTAAAGAAATATCCATTACATATTTGTTTGTTCAAAAGGATTAGAAGGATTCTTTTTTGTAACAGCACCGCCAATAAGAGAAGCAATGCATCCGAAAATTAAATAAGCCAAAAGGATTCCTCCAATCATAAATGCCATAAACCATTTTTGTGTCATTGAAAGAGCCATTTCAATTTGTTCTTCTGTAATTTGAGGATTTTTTTCCATTTCTGCTCTTGCTATTTCTATTGCATTTTCTTTAATTTCAGGGAATAGAAAAATGAATAACGTCGAAGAAATAATCATCATGCAAGTAATTATTGCCGAAACTTTGAAGCCGTGAGCAAATACATTTCCAAAACTTACATTATTATCATTTTCCTTTCCATAGCTAATGCAAGCCCACAGAACTCCTCCCATTAATATTATGTAGCTTACCCATTGTGCCCATTTTTCAGTTTGAAGTCCTAAAAAATAAATACTGGTACTTAAAACAATTAAAAATCCGGAGATGATTAATCCTTTTTGAATTGCTGTAATTGGATTTGATTTTTCCATAAGTTGAGTTATTTGTTCAAAAATACTTGCTGTTTATTAATAATTCCTATAATTTTTCCTGTAAACTGGTTTTCAATAAAGGGTGAGTTTTGCGATTTTGATTGAATCGTTTCAATTTTGTAATTCCATTTTTTATTGGGATGAAACAAAGTAATACAAGCTGCAGCATCTTTTTTTATTGAAGCAGCAGGAAGGTTAAAAATTTTTCTTGAATTGGTTGAAAATATTTCCACCAATTTTTCATCTGAAATGTTTGGCATCGCTGTTTTCAAAACTCCGTAAGCAGTTTCTAATCCAGTCATTCCAAATTTTGCATATTCAAATTCGCAAACTTTGCTGTCTTTTTCGTGAGGATGGTGATGTGTTGCGATACAATCTATTGTTCCATCCATAATTGCTTTTTGCAATGCTTTGCGGTCGGATGCTGAGCGAATGGGAGGATTAACTTTAAAATTACTGTCGTAATCTTTCAAGTTTTCATCAGAATAAAAAAGATGATAGGGTGTAACCGAACAACTAATTTTTAAATTTTCTTTTTTAGCTTTTTTGATTCTGTCAATTGATTCTTTGGATGCAATTCCTGTAAAATGAATACGAGAGTCGGTATATTCTGAAAGTTTAATATCTCTTGCAACCATTAACTCTTCCGAAATGGATGGTTTTCCAGGAAGTCCAAGTTGAGTGGAAATTACACTTTCATGCATTAAACCGTGCGGGTTTATACTTTTATCATCCGGAATTTGAATTAAAACTCCATCATGTGCTTTTGCGTATTGAAGTGCTTTTACCATTAATCCTGCTGATTGAACCGAATTTGTTCCATCGCTAAATGCAACTGCGCCTGCAGCCCTCATGTCATACATTTCTGCCAATTCCTTTCCATCGGTGTTTTTGGTAATTGCACCAATGGGATGAATTGTAATCGGTAGTTTCTTCGATTTATGTTTTAGGTATTCAACTTGACTTTTGTTGTCAATACTCGGTTTGGTGTTTGGTATTAAAAATACATCTGTAAAACCGCCTGCCGCCGCAGCCTTTGCCCCAGTTTGAATGGTTTCTTTTTGTTCAAACCCAGGTTCGCAAAAATTTGCAAAAACATCCACCCAACCAGGTGAAATACAAATTCCTTTTTCAGAAATTACTTGATCCGCTTTTGAATTGATTTTTTTGCTGAGTTGAACAACAATTCCGTTTTCAATTAATACGTCAATAGTTTTACCATTGAATGGGGAACTTGTGTCAATAACCTTTGCCTGCTTAATGAGTAGTTTCATTAAGGGACGAAGTTAATGGTTGTTTTTTAATTTTCTGAAATGTTGTAATGCAAAAAAAGGTTGAGCTATTCAATCAATGCTTTTCCCGTTTTCATAAAATTAGGGTTGACATACATGGCAGAAAGGCTATCGCGAATTTTGAGTGTGTCCGAAGGGAATGCCTTTACAGAAAAATAAAGAATGTATTTTAAAGAATCTTCTGTTTTTATTTTAATATCGAGACCGTAACTTTTTAAAAGATTGTATCGAATGCTTGCTCTTTGTTGCGTAGCTTCTTCAATGATAAATTGATATTCAATTTGTGCGTTCAAAGTGTCTTTTACTTGCAGAATGTCAATAGAATCTACTTGAACGAATGGTTCTGTTTTTGAATTTGTAGTTTCAAAATCTGCTTTGTTTGACTTGTTTTTTTCGATGTAAAATTTGTAACCCTGCCAAATCGAAAAACTGATTAATAATATTATTGTTATGGTGAATACAATTTTTAATCTTTTTTTGTAACTGGAATATTTTAAATAAAGTATTGATTTAAAATCTGCAGCAACTGCTTCTTTTGTTTTTAATTTTTCATTTTTTTGAATTTCCGGAGTGAATTGAAAGATTCCAGATTTTGGTTTCACCAAAGTTCCAATTCCTTCGAAAAAGAAGGGCTTTCCGATATTTAAAAATTGAGCAATTAAATCAAAATGAGATTCAAGATCGGCCTTGCTCAAACTTTTCATTTTTCCCGTTTGCGACGAAACAAATGCAATAAGTTCTTTGTCCATTTTCAGCGAAACATCTTGTGTAAATACAATATTTTGTAAATCTTCATTTTCAATAATAAAGCTTCCAATTCCTGCTAAATTCAATTTTTTAGTAGCGAACAAATATTTTGAAAGTAGTGCGGGTATTTTCATTTTCCCATTTTCAGCTACTGCAATATATATTATATTATTGTAATGGCGTGAAGCTGCTAAGACTGTGTACATTTGTAACCATGTACACAGAGGAAGAAAAAAAGTTTCTAAAATTTTGGGAACAAAATAGAGAACAGCAAAAAAAGATTACCAGTCAATGGAGGGTGGGTTTGCCTTTAAGTTTCTTGTTTATCACAGCTTTATTTGTGAATATAGCTACTGGTTGGCATAAAAGAGCAGCAATGGTAATAAATAGCAGACCCTCGTTTATACTTGTGTTGATTTTTGCAATGTTTTTAATTTTTGTATTTGTACTAATTTTTACAACGCGACATCGCTGGGAAAGAAACGAAGAACAGTATCAAAGATTGATCTCAAGAGAGGGATATAAAAGTTAAAATTTTAAATTCAATTAATTTGTCAAACGAAGCAATTTCTGTTTTTGATATTTTTAAAATAGGTATTGGCCCTTCCAGTTCGCATACATTAGGTCCATGGCGAGCTGCACAACGGTTTATAAATACATTAGAAAATAAAAAATTTCTTTCGAAAACAAAATCAGTAAAAATATTTTTATACGGATCCTTGGCAAAAACAGGAAAAGGGCATGGCACAGATGTGGCTGTTCAACTTGGATTATGCGGCGCCGATCCGGTATCAGTTGAGGTTACAAGCGTTAAAACAAAAATTGATGGGATAGCTGCTACGAAAAAAATAGTTTTAAATGGAAAGCACGAAATCAGTTTTGATCCTGCAAAAGAAATTGAATTTTTAAGTAGCGAAACTTTACCCTTTCATCCCAATGGATTAACATTTGTTGCTGAGATTGAAGGCGAAAATTCAATAGCAGAAACTTTTTATTCAATTGGTGGTGGGTTTGTAAAAAAAGAAGGAGAGGAGGAATCCGTTTTACAAACTGTTCAACCTTCATTTCCAATTAATACTTCAAACGATTTATTGCATTGGTGTATGAAAACCGGATTGTCGGTTTCGGAAGTTGTTTTAGAAAATGAAACTTGTTGGCGTACCGAAAAAGAAACAACTGACGGTGTGTTGCATATTTGGAAAACGATGAAAGAGTGCATCTACAAAGGATGTCACACTACTGGAATTTTACCCGGCGGATTGGAAGTAAAACGAAGAGCATTTGATTTAAATAAAAAATTAATTGGAGAAAATGTTTACTCCGATTATGATTCTTGGGTTGAAACCATTCGAAACGGCGGCAAAGATTTTAATTATATTTTAGATTGGGTAAGCTGTTTTGCACTTGCAGTAAATGAAGAAAATGCATCGTTTGGAAGAGTTGTAACTGCTCCAACAAATGGTGCGGCAGGAGTAGTACCTGCTGTGTTGCAATATTATATTTGTTTTTGTGATGGAGCTAATGAACAAAAAATTATTCAGTTTTTATTAACGGCATCTGAAATTGGAAGCATCTTTAAAAAAGGTGCCACACTTTCTGCTGCAATGGGAGGTTGCCAAGCAGAAATTGGTGTTTCCTCTTCTATGGCTGCTGCAGCATTGACGGAATGTATGGGTGGAACTCAACGACAAGTATTAATGGCTGCAGAAATTGCAATGGAACATCATTTGGGTTTAACATGCGACCCCATTGGCGGACTTGTGCAAATACCCTGTATCGAACGCAATACGATGGGCTCAATTAAAGCAATTACTGCTTCTCAATTAGCACTACAAAGTAGTCCGGATTTTGCAAAAGTTTCATTGGATGCAGTTGTAAAAACAATGTGGGACACTGCCCGTGATATGGATAATAAATACAAAGAAACTGCCGACGGTGGATTGGCATTAAATGTGCCATTGAGTTTACCGGAGTGTTAGTTTTCAATTAAAAGACTAAATTGCATATAATCAATTTAAACAAAATAAATTTCCAGTCATTGTTTGAATTTATGTGGAGACTTTAACCTGATCTAAAAACCAACTATTATGCAGAAATACTCCGTTAACCAACATTTAATTGAGACAATTTTAGCTTGGGTAAACTCAGGTGAAATAGCAATACCAGAAATTCAAAGACCGTTCGTTTGGGATAGTTCAAAAGTTCGTGACTTAATGGATAGTTTGTATCAGGGGTATCCAATCGGTTATGTTATCGCTTGGAGAAATCCAAATGTTCGACTTAAAGACGGTAGTTTAAGCGAAGGGAAAAAAATTCTAATTGACGGACAACAACGTGTAACTGCATTAACAGCGGCTATACTTGGTCAGTATGTAATCAACAAAACATACGAAAGAGTTAAAATCAAAATTGCATTTCACCCAATCAACGAAAAATTTGAAGTTCAAAATCCCGCAATAATTAAAGATAAAACATGGCTTCACGACATTGGAGAAGTTATAAATGGAAGTGTTTTAAAAGTCATTAGAGACTATTTGAAATTAAATCCAGAAGCCGATGAGGGAAAAATTGAGAAAACAATAACAACACTTTTAAATATTCCAAAAAAACAAATTGGATTAATTGAACTTGCACCGGATTTAGATATTGAAACTGTAACAGAAATTTTTATTCGTATCAATTCAAAAGGAGTTGTTTTGAGTCAGGCAGATTTTGCTATGAGTAAAATAGCTGCAAATACAGAATTTGATGGCAATACACTTAGAAAAGCAATTGACTACTTCTGTCATTTGGTAATATCCCCTGAATTTTATAACCATATAGTTGATAACGATAAAGAATTTGCAAAAACTGACTTCTTTCAGAAAATGCAATGGCTCAGAAGTGAAAGCGAAGATTTGTATGATCCTCAATACACAGATTTGATTCGTGTTGCATTCACATCACAATTCAATAGAGGACGATTATCAGATTTGGTAAGTTTACTTTCAGGAAGAAATTTTGAAACAAGAACTTTTGAAAATGAAATTGCTGCGAACTCATTCGAAACATTAAAACAAGGCGTTTTAAATTTTATAAACGAAACCAATTATAAAAGGTTTCTCATGATAATTAAGTCCGCAGGTTTCATTTCTCCTGAAATGCTGCGTTCTCAAAACGTAATAAATTTTGCGTACATCGTCTATCTCAAATTAAAAGAATTGGGAGTTAATTCTGTTGCAATTGAAAAATATGTTAGGCGTTGGTTTGTTTACACAATACTCACTGGGCGTTATTCTGGTTCTCCTGAATCAGTTTTTGATTTTGACATCAAACAAATAGTTCATAAACCATTTGATGAGTATATAAAAGAAAAAGAAGAAGGCGAATTATCTGATGCATTTTGGAATGCTTCATTACCTCAGAGTTTAGATACTTCAGTAGCAAGTAGCCCGTTTTTTCATGTTTTCTTAGCATCGCAAGTTAAAGCTAACGACAAAGGATTTTTATCAAAAGATGTTTTAATCAGCGATTTGATTTCTCTTCGAGGTGATATTCACCATTTGTTTCCAAAAGACTATTTAAAAAAGAATGGTTTGGATAGGAGCAAATACAATCAAATTGCCAATTATGTTTATATGCAATCTGAAATAAATATTAAGGTTGGAAACAAACCTCCAAAGGAATATTTTGAAGTAGTTAAAACACAAATTTTAAGCGGCAATCAGCAAGTAAGTGGACTTTCTAATTTACAACAACTTTTGGAAAACCTAAAGATGAATTGTGTACCAATTGAAATTCAAAAAATGAGTATTGACGACTACAACGATTTTTTGATATTAAGACGAAAACTTATGGCGACCAAAATCAAAGAATATTACCACTCCCTTTAAATAGTGAAGAGTCACCTTCTTTTTAAATATTCTTTAATCGAAGAAAGTAAACAATACAAAAATTGTGGCAAGTTGAATAAGAAATAAAAAGAAGTACAGCGATTTGAAATTATATTTTTCCTTTATAAAATGATAAATGGAAATTAGAGGTAAGCAAAATAATAATGCAAGCATTGGTAACCAAAGAATTTCAAACAGTGCACCTACCAACACAATTTTATAAACATCTATTAGCTGAGATAAAATCCAAAAAGCTGTAACAAATACACTTAAACAAAAAACGATTTTACTTAAAGTGTTTTTATTTTTCAAAATTGACATTGTTAAAAATTGGCAATTATGCAACTGAATAATCTTTAACTACATTATATAAGGTATCTCGCTCCACTGGTTTTCTGTTTGCTTGTTTAATTAGCGTAACTAATTGCTCCGTTGTCATCGAAGGATTTTGTTCTTCGGAACCGGCCATAGAATAAATTTTTGTTGTGTCGTCAATCGTTCCGTCAATATCGTTTACACCAAACGAAAGTGATAGTTGCGCATTTTGTCGGCCAAGCATTGGCCAATACGCTTTTATGTGTGGAAAGTTATCCAAGTAAATTCTTGCAATTGCAAAAATTTTCATTTCTTCTATCAATGAAGTTTCTGAAATATGGCTCATATCGTTATCCTTATTTCTAAATTTCAGCGGAATAAATGTGTTGAAACCATTGGTTTTATCTTGTAAATTTCTTAGCCGACTCATGTGGTCGATACGATGAAAATTATTTTCGATATGACCAAAAAGCATGGTTGCATTGCTGTGCATATTTAGTTCGTGTGCTGTTTGATGAATTTCCAACCAACCTTCAGCATCTACTTTATCTGCACATATTTTTTCTCTTATTTCCGGATGAAAAATTTCCGCACCACCGCCTGGAATAGAGTCCAGTCCCGCTTCTTGTAAAAAATGCATTCCTTCTTTTGTACTCATTTTTGCTTTACGAAACATATAATCCAATTCCACAGCCGTAAATCCTTTGATGTGTAAATGGGGACGATGTGCTTTTATTTTTTTTAATAGGTTGGTAAAAAAATGCAACGTCAATTTTGGATGAACTCCACCTACAATATGCACTTCGGTAACTGGTTGGTCGTCATATTTTTTTACGATGTCTAACATTTGCTCTTCCGAAAGTTCCCATCCTTCTTCTTTGTGTGCGTACAAACGACTATAGCTACAAAAGTTGCAACTAAAAACACATAAGTTGGTTGGTTCGATATGAAAATTTCGGTTGAAATAAACCGTGTCGCCATGCAATTTTTCTTTTACATGATTTGCAAGTAAACCTAAAAATGGGAGTGTAGCTTTTTCAAAAAGTAGAAGCGCTTCTTCGTCTGTAATTCGCACTGCATTAAAAACCTTTTCTTTGATTTGTAACAATTCTTTGGAAATAGAATGAGGATAATCTAACGCAGTATGCATAGCTTTCTTTTGAGTTGCAAATTTAATTCAAAAAAAATAACCCCGAAGTGAAATTCGGGGTTATAAAAATTATAGATTAATTATTAATACTTAATAATTGGAACTACGATATTTCTATTGCTGTCTTCATAACCAAGATGCACACTGTACATTCCTGGAGCTCTGTTTGCAAGATCAACAGTAATCAATTTTTCTGCATTTCCTGTAAATTGTTTTGCCCATATTTTTTGTCCTGCAGCATTATAAATAGTTACATAGCGAAGGTTGCTAGGCATTTGATAATGCCAGATACCAAATGAATTTGTAAATGGACTTGGTAAAATCATGTAACCATCTTTTTTCAATCTTGCAGGTAAAACTTCCGTACGAACATTTACATCATCCAAATAAAAGTTGTTTTCGAAATTCCCACTGAATCGGAATAATAGTTTAAACAACGGCTCTGTAGCGCCAAGCCATCTACCCAAATTCAATGAATCACTTTTCCATTGATTGCTAAGAGGAATAAAATTACTTAATGAAATTTGGAAGTTTGGATCATTAACAGTTTGTAAATCTTCCCCCCACTTCTTAGAAATAGTTGTAAATGTATTTCCACAATCTTTAGATAACAATACAGTAAGGGTATCCAATCTTACACCTGTTGTACCAGGAAGTGCTTTCGTTACTGTAGCAAGATTGTAGGTTAAGAAGATAGAGTCAATATTTGAATATTTATAATTTGGCATACCCAAATCATCTCTTCTATCAATAGTATTATTTGCGAAATCATTGAACCAAGCTGAACCAGGATTCTTTTTACCAACTGTGGCATTGTGTGCCCAAGTCATGTCAGCATCAGGATTTGTAACTGCCCAATTTGCCGGTGGGAATGTTGTTCCTGTAAATTCTTCGGAAACTGAACCCGGTAAATCATACACTACGTTAACAATTATATTCTTAGTTTTTGAATCGTTTGAAACATCTTCATCCGGTACATTGTTTGGGTCTGATGTATAAACTCTAAGACTGTGATTACCTGTAGTCCCGTATGAGGTAACCGGTAATGTTACTGTTGCTGTTTGATTTCTTGATAGATTTCCAGTCCATGCAAAAGTGGTCACAGCGCCGGTTCCGTCAACTTGGAAATTAATTTTAACGGAAGTCAATGGAATTTTTCCGAAGTTTTTAATTGTAACAACAGGAGCTTCGCTATTTACACAAATATTAGTGTAAGGTCTGTCAATGCTTATTACTCCTGCATCATTATTGAAAAATATCTTTTTATCAAGGTTGATATCATCTAAGAAAAAGTTGTTTCCAAAATTGTTTATGCTGCGGAATTTCAATTGAACATTACCGGAGGCAATAAAGCTGGAAATGTCAATTGATTTTTGAATCCAATGATCAACTGCGGCAGGGAAATAATTTGATCCGGTTGTTGTAGGAGATCCAGCTGGTCCAACAAATGCAGTATCATTTCTTACAGAATAAACTGTTTGGAATGTTTGTCCGCAGTCGCGAGAAGCAAGAATTTGGAATGCTTCAAATGGGAATCCTGGATAACCTCTATAAGCTCCCCAAAGACTTACCCACATTGAATCGGCAGTACCAATTGAATAGTTAGCAGTTTTTAAATCATCCGCTTGTCCACTTCCACTATAGTTAAAATGGTTGATGTATGCTTTACCAATTCCACCATGTGCTACTCCTGTTAAATTTCTTGTCCAAGTATAGGCATCAGGAGGTGTTTGTTCTATTAACCATCCTGTAGGAGGGAAAGTAGTTGTTTCAAATCCTTCTACTAAAGGAAGAGGAGATCCGCCACCTCTTGAACCACTAACTGTTTTGCAGTCATCAGAAGGATCAGTGTCTGCAACTCCATTAGGAAGTGAAGTACAAACTTCTATACTGTTAATTCCCATTGAAAGTGCAACTGCATTCAAAACTACGTTAGTTGTAGTCATTGAAGCTAAGTTGCCTGTCCAAGAATATGTTTGAATAGTTGTTGCATTTCTTTTTACAGTAATAGTTACAGAAGTAAGTGCGTTTAATCCTGCATTGCGTAATGTAACAGTAAGCGGAATTGTAGGGTCGCAAGTTACATAGTTACTTGTAGGTGTAACTATAGCTGAAATACTTGCATTATTATTTGTAAGTATTGGAGGTGTACATCCATTTGAGGTTAATAAAGTTGGTCTAAATGTAGCAACAGCTTGATAAGCTCTTGTGTTTTGTCCATTTGTAAACATGGAATAACAAGCATCGTTTGTATAGTCCATGTAGTTTTGATACATTCTACCAGGAGGAGTTGGAGAGGTACAACCTGTTGCTTGTGCACCAGATGGGCAACCACTTGTTAAATTACTTTGCAATGGAGTGTCATCTAATGCTGGTGTTGAAGGGAAATCGTTTCCACAAGATGCATCTCCATTAATATGTCTTAACCAAAAAAAGTGACCTGCTTCGTGAACAAGTGTACGGCCTAAATTATACGGAGCAGCTGTTCCGCCAGGTAAACTTTGACCTAGAACAACAACACCTTGTTGTGAAATATTTCCACCCGGATTTTCAGGAGATCCAATTGGAAAACTTGCATAACCCAATAATCCACCTCCTGTAAAATTACCGACCCAAACATTAAAATATTTATTTGGATCCCAAGCATCAGCACCACCAGCAGCAGTTGATTTAATAGGATCGCTTGCAGAAGGGCCAGATGAAACTGTGCTTGAAGTAACTCTGTTTATCCCGTTTGTTGCTATGTTAGCGGGTGTACGTTGTGCTAAACAAAATTGAATATCTGAGTGTCCACGTACCGCTTGAAATTGAGGAGCATAGCTAATATTATTACTATCAGCATTTGTTCCTGCAAAATCTCTGTTTAAAACATTAAGTTGGTTCATAATCATTGCATCAGTTACAGATGCTTGATTAGATAGCACCACATGAAATACAATCGGAATAATCATCGGAGCATTTATTCTGTTTGGGTTAACACTTTGTTGTGCTAAAAAACGATTAATTGCTTCTCCCAACATTCTTTCACTTGCATCATATTGTGCTTTGAATTCAGGATATGCCAACGTCATGTTGGCTTCCCACTCAGTAGTTCCGCAACGTTGAAAAGAGCTTGTAGTTGAGTTTTGTGTTGGCTTTTGTTGAGCATCAGCTTTGTAAGTGAGGCTAAAAATAAGAGACAACGTAATTGCTAGAAATGTAAATTTTTTCAAAGCAGTATTTTTTTTGGATTAAGAATTAAGTTTTAGTTCTAAATTTCTAGCTACAAGTTTACAAAACAATATGTAAATAGAAAAAAAAAGTTTTAAAATTTGAATATTAACCGCGTTTTGCAGGAAGTTTAAAATACTTATCTTCCCTTTTTTATTATTTAAACTTAAATAAAAGTTAGATGAACATTAAATTACGACTTACTATTCAAAGCTTCTTACAGTTTTTTATTTGGGGTTCTTGGTTGATTACGATTGGTGCATATTGGTTTCAAAATAAACAATGGGGCGGAGCGGAGTTTGGTGCTATTTTTTCTACAATGGGAATTTCGGCCATTTTTATGCCAACTATTACTGGCGTAATTGCAGATAGATGGGTGAATGCAGAAAAACTTTTAGGAATTTGCCATCTAATTGGTGGTGCAATTTTGTGCTACATTCCTACAGTAAGCGATCCTTCTACTTTTTTTTGGGTACTATTATTTTATATGCTTTTTTATATGCCCACACTTTCACTTACAAATACTGTTTCCTATACTATTTTAGTTAAAGATGGTAAAAGCATTGTAAAAGATTTTCCACCAATTCGTATTTGGGGAACAATTGGGTTTATTGCAGCCATGTGGGTTGTAAGTCTTTTGCAGATTGAAAAATCTGCATTACAATTTTATGTTGCAGCAACTGCTTCTTTTATTGTTGGATTGTATGCGTTTTCATTGCCTGCATGTCCGCCAAGTAGAAATACGATTAAAAATAATTCATGGGTTGACTCATTAGGGTTACAAGCTTTTTCGCTTTTCAAAAATTCTAAAATGGCTTTATTTTTTATTTTCACATTGCTTTTGGGAGCTGCACAACAATTGACGAATGCTTACGGAGATACTTACCTGCACGACTTTGCAAAAGTGGATGAATTTAAAGATACGATTGCTGTAAAGTTTCCTGCAATAATTTTATCTATTTCACAAATTTCAGAAACAGTTTTCATTTTAGCGATTCCATTTTTTCTAAAAAGATTTGGGATTAAGCAAGTGATGCTGTTTAGCATAATTGCATGGGTGTTGCGTTTTGGCTTGTTTGCTTACGGAGATCCTGCTGCTGGATTGTGGATGATAATCTTATCTTGTATTGTTTACGGAGTTGCTTTTGATTTTTTTAATATTTCCGGTTCATTATTTGTCGACTCACAAGTGAAGCCAGAAATTAGAGCAAGTGCTCAAGGAATTTTTATGATGATGACAAATGGTTTTGGAGCTTGGCTTGGCAGTAAAATAAGTGGGATGGTTATTGCGAACTATTTTACGAATGCCGACAATGGTTTGGATTGGTTCGGAATCTGGGTTTCATTTTCTTTCTATGCAGTAGTAGTAGCGGTTTTGTTTGCATTATTTTTTAAGCATAAACATACTCCAGGCGATTTATAAATCTAAGTAAGTATGTTGCAAAAAAGAAAACCCCATTAGCAACGCTAATGGGGTTTTTCGTGTAGCCTAATTTTTTATTTATGTAAATCAATTTTTTTAACAAAAGTTCCTTTGGGGTGTGCACCTACTAGTTTATCTACTATTTCTCCATTTTTAAAAAACAAAATAGCGGGGATGGAAGTGATGCCATAATTCATACTTATAGATGGGTTGTTATCAACATTTACTTTTCCTATATTCACTTGGCCTGCATATTCTGTTGCTAATTCTTCAATAACTGGCCCTATTGCACGGCAAGGTCCACACCATTCTGCCCAAAAGTCAACTACTGATAAATTATTGGAAGACAAAACTTCTGTTTGAAAATTTGCGTCTGTAAATTCTTTTGCCATTATTTGCTTGGTTTTAATTTTAGAGGTTGCGAAAGTACAATAATTCGTTTGTGTTTATGCAGTTATTTTATATTCTGAATAAATAGTGCATATATGTTTTTTTATTGGCTTTTAATTTGCACATCCAATTTGGGATTGCCGTTTAAAAACTCCACAAAAGCTTGGTTCATTTCAAAGCCAGCTCCTGAATTTTTTAAAATTATTTCCAGTTTTTCATTCGGATCTGTTAATACAAACTGAATAGATGCTTTCCCGGGATTTTTACTAATATTTGAATTTATATAATCAATCAATTCTTCAGAAATATTATTTGGGTGTGTTTCAATTGAAACTTGTTTTGTAAAATTCTTAAGTACAGATTCTAAAGTAGTTATGTTTAATACTTTAAATTCAAAATCGGAAGTTTTAAATCGTTGTTTGAAACAACCCACAATTAAAAATGTATTCCCGGGTTGTAAAAAAGCTGAATATTTTATATAATCATCTGACCAAAGTGTGAGTTCAGTTTTTCCGGAATAATCTTCAATTACTAATTTACCATACTTGTTTCCTTTTTTTGAAATATTATGCTGCGCATCTGTACTTAAACCAGCCAAACGAAACACTCGATTTGAATTTGGATAATGGTGCAAAGAAGCTCTGAATTCGTTGAAGTCAGCAAGCGGCGTAATGTCGTAATGTGTAAGTTCAAACCGATAATGATCAAGCGGATGGCCGCTGAGGAACATTCCTGTTACCTCCTTTTCATGATCTAATTGTTCAATTAAAGTCCATGGTTCACAATTGGGAAGAACCGGTTTTTTTATTTCAATTGCGGAAGAAAGATTTCCAAACAATGTGTTTGAAGTGTTGGTTGCACTTTGCTGAACAGCTTGTCCAAATGCAATGATTTTTTCAAGAGCTGCTTTAGTTTCGTTTGACGAAACATGAAAAAATTGTGCACGGTGATGTTCGGGAAAACAATCAAAAGCTCCGGCATAAATCAAACTTTCCAATGTTTTTTTACTTACGTTTCGCTGGTTTATTCGTTGAATAAAATCGAAAATATTTTTAAAGTTTTCACCTTTTGATCTTTCTAAAATAATATTTTCAACGGCTGCTTCTCCAACACCTTTCAATCCTGCAAGTCCAAATCTTATTTCCCCTTTTTGGTTTACTGCAAATCCCGTGTTTGATTCATTAATATTGGGGCCAAGCACTTTTATTCCCATTCGTTTGCATTCTTCCATAAAGAATGCAATTTTTTCTATTGAATCAGCATGGTTTAAAACTGCCGACATATAATCGGCTTTATAGTTTGCTTTGAGATAGGCCGTTTGGTAGGCGATGAGTGCATAGCAAGTAGAATGGGATTTATTAAATGCGTATTCCGCGAAAGATTCCCAATCAGTCCATATTTTTTCTAGAGTAATACTTCCAAATCCTTTTGAAGTTCCACCTTCGATAAATTGTCCCTTCATTTTATCGAGAATATGTTTTTGCTTTTTACCCATTGCTTTTCGCAAAACATCCGCATCGCCTTTGCTGAAATTTGCAAGTTTTTGTGCCAATAACATTACTTGCTCCTGATAAACTGTAATTCCATAAGTTTCTTTAAGATGTTCTTCCATTTCCGGAAGGTCATAATTGATATTTTGTCGACCATGTTTTCGTTCAATATATGCTGGAATATATTCCATAGGACCCGGTCGGTACAAGGCGTTCATTGCAATTAAGTCTTCGAATTTATCGGGTTTTAATGCACGCAAATGAGTTTGCATTCCGGCACTTTCAAATTGAAAAGTTCCAATCGTATCGCCGTGTTGAAATAGTTGAAATGTTTTTTCATCATTCAAAGGAATAAGATTGATATCAATTGTAACTCCATGATTTTGTTTGATGAGTTGTAATGCTGTTTTTAAAATGTTTAAAGTGCGCAATCCCAAAAAGTCCATCTTAATAACACCGGCTTCTTCAATTATATTTCCTTCAATTTGTGTAAGCCATAAATACGATTCTTTTGAAGTTGCAACGGGAATAAGTTCTGTTAAATCTACAGGTGCAATAATTATTGCTGAAGCATGAATTCCCGTACTTCGCACACATCCTTCCAAAATTTCTGCTTCGTGTAATATTTCACTTTCAATTCCATCGCTATTGTAGATTTCGCGAATTTTTTTTACACGATCCATTTCTTCCGCTCCCAAACTATCTTTTTCTTCTAAAGATTTTGGATGATTGCTATTCGGTTTTTTAGTAGAATCATTTATTGTTAATGGGGCATGCAAAACTCTTTTTAATTCAATCCCTGGTTTTTCTGGAATTAATTTTGCAAGTGCATTTGAATCGCCAAGTGGTAAATCCAGTGAACGGGCCACATCTTTAATGCTCGATTTTGCAGCCATTGTTCCGTAAGTAATTATTTGTGCAACTTGATTTTTCCCATATTTTTTTACAACATAATCAATTACTTTTTCTCTTCCTTCGTCATCAAAATCCGTATCGATATCCGGCATTGATTTACGATCAGGGTTTAAAAATCTTTCAAAAAGTAAATTATATTTTATCGGATCGATATTGGTAATATTTATACAATAAGCAACAACACTTCCTGCAGCTGAACCACGGCCCGGCCCGATGAAAACACCCATGTCGCGGCCTTCTTTTATAAAATCAGCAACGATTAAAAAATAGCCTGCAAACCCCATGGTTTTTATGGTGAACAACTCAAATTCAATTCTGTCCCTCACTTCCGCTTCGATAGTGCCGTAGCGTAGTTTAGCGCCTTTGTAAGTAAGGTGTTTTAAATATTCCCACTGATTGAGCGCTTCTGGTGGAATAGCGGATTTTCCAATTGTTTCAGTTTTTGTATGTAATTCAAATTCTTTTGGAATTGGAAAGGCGGGAAGTAAAATATCTTTTTTTAAATCGAGCAAAGAAATTTTGTCAACAATTTCATTTGTATTGTCTATGGCTTGCGGAAGATCTGCAAAAATTTTTTGCATCTCCTCCGTTTTTTTAAAATAAAACTGATCGTTTGGAAAAGCAAATCTTTTTCCTTTTGCATTTACATCATCGTCCGAAAATTCGCGTAAAGCTGGTGTGTCTCTTTTTTCTCCTGTATTGATGCAAAGCAAAATATCGTGTGCTTTAAAATCGGTAACGTCAACATAATGAGAATCGTTGCTGGCAATAATTTTTACATTGTATTTTATCGCAAATTTTAGTAAAACTTCATTCACCTTATCTTGATCTTTCATTCCATGCCGCTGTAATTCTACATAATAATCTTCGCCAAAAATATCCAGCCACCATGTAAACTCTTTCTCGGCTTCTTCTTCAGTTTTTTTTAATATTAATTGTGGAACTAATGCACCTAAACAACAGGTTGTTGCAATTAAACCTTTGTGATATTTTAAAATAAGTTCTTTGTCGATGCGCGGATATTTGCTGTAAAGTCCATCAATAAAACCAAAAGAACTTAGCTTGGATAAATTACGATATCCAATTTCGTTTTTTGCCAATAATATTTGGTGATGACGCGGATCTCTTTCTTCTTTCGTAAACGTTTTTCGATGACGATCTTTTGTAATATAAAATTCACAACCAACGATAGGCTTCACTTTTAGTGATCCGTCTTCATTTTTATGTTTGTATGCTTCAGCTACAAATTCAAAAACGCCAAACATATTTCCATGATCGGAAATTGCCAGTGCAGGCATTTTGTCGGCAATTGCTTTTTCAAAAAGTTTTGGAATAGAAGCTGCGCCATCGAGTAAAGAAAATTGCGTGTGAACATGTAAGTGAGAGAAATTCATGAGCGAAAATTAGATAGCGTAATTGTAATAAATACTGTCTGCAAATAAACGCGAATTGTAACTGTTTTTTGCAAAGTTCAATCATTTAATATCCACATGCGACAAAAAATATATTTTATATTTTTGTTGCAATTTTTTGCTATAGGGTGTTTAAATAATTTATAAAAGGAGCATGTTTAAGTATATAATTTTAGAAAGTTTACTATTTGTTTTTTTGTGCAGTTGTTCTATTTTAAAACCACAACAAACTATTAATACTTCGTCGGTAAAAAATATTAGTTCAGAAAGGAATAAAGAGTTAAAATTTTTAGATGAGATTTCTACACAAATTGAGTTTGTGCCAATTGTACAAAAAGTCGATAAAATAGAGGATGAAAAAAATGTTGATTTTGCAATTGAATCTTTCCCAAAAGAAGAGCTAAAACCACAACAAGACTTTCTAGATTTTTCCGCATTACTTTTTAAATACGCATTGTTATTAAATACAGAAGTAGAAAAAGTGCAAAATTTTAAAATGTTTGAATTTATTGATGCTTGGTATGGAACCAGTTATTGCTTGGGTGGCGTTACGAAAAACTGTATTGATTGTTCCGCTTTTGTACAATTTTTATTTGCGGCTGTTTATGAAACAGTGTTGCCGCGAACAGCGAAAGAACAATTCAAATCTGCAATAAAAATTTCAAAAACTGATTTGCAAGAAGGCGATCTTCTTTTTTTTAATACACGAAGAGGCATTTCGCATGTGGGGGTTTATTTACAAAACAACAAATTTGTTCACGCAGCAGTTACCGGTGGCGTGATGATTAGTGATTTGCTTGACAGTTATTGGGCAAAAAAAATTATTGGGGTTCGGCGAGTTGAAAAAAAGAATTGACAAATTATTTTATCCCAAATTTCTTTTTAAAAGTTTCTAAAACCGGTTGCAAGTCGGGAGATAATTTAAAATAAAAAACACTTGCTCCAAAACAAATTACAAAAAAACAACTTCGGGTAAAAAGCCATTCAATTCCTTGTTTTTCATTGAAAAGAAAAAAACAAATTGCAAAACTAATAGCTGCAAAAAGAATACTGTAAATACTCTTTGCGTCAAAAGGTTGCATGTTGAATTTTTTGAGAAGAAAAATATATCGAATCAAATTATAAATAAAGAAACCAACTAAGTTAGAAATTGCCGGACCAATAAATCCAAAGCGGATTGTCAATATCCACGATAATGGAAGTGTGATGCAAAGCAAAAGAATTCCGGTTAAAAAATCGAAACGCCAAAAAGTAGAAGTGCTAATTATTTGCCCGCTAACTCCGGTTCCCATGTCTACAATTTTTACCAAGCCAACTAATAAAAAAATATTGAAAGTGGTGAGGTAATCTTTTTGCAAATTAAATGACAGAATCGCATCATTGTAATTCAGACAAATTAAACAAAATAACGCCGCAGAATAAATCAATTGATTGATGGAAGAGCGATGATAAATACGATTTATTTTTTCATAATTTTTATCTTTCCAAGCTTGTGATAAATGCGAAACAGATGCTGCAATTATACTTCGCTGCGGTGCTTGAATAACACTCCCAAGATATTGTGCAAATGTGTAAAGCCCCGCCACTGCTAATCCATTTGGCATAATTGCCATGATAATAATTACATCCGACATGTTTGCAATTGCACCAATAATACTTCCAAACCAAATAAAAGAAGAGAGTGTTGCAATTTTTCGAGAAAGCCGATTGGTGACTTTACTTAAACTAAAAACAAAATATATTTTTTTAGTTTTTAGTAAATAAAACAAAAGCCAACTTGCCAATAAAAGATAAATAAATGAAAAAGATTTAATGAAAAAATCAAAGTCGGGGATTATTTCAAAACTAAGTAATACAAAAAGTAGTGTTACAAAAACTCGGTATTGAACTTCTTTTAAATAATTGGAAAGGATTGATTTGTGATGATGCCATGCTAATGCTTCCAATACGGAAAAAAGGGTGAGGCCAAGTGTAAACGGAAAAAGCCATTTGTAATAAATAATTAGTTGCGGCGAGTTTTCAAAAATTTTGAAAATAGTTTCTTTTAAAAAAAATCCAACAAGCGTTAAAATAAAAAAACCAATTGCTGCAATTGTCAAAGCAAGCGATGGTTGGTCGTTTTTTTTTGCACTTAAATTGTCTTTATAATACGGTGAAAATTTATTGATATAAGCCGGCATTCCAAAATTAGCAATTGACATTATCAATGTGCCGAATGCTAAAAATGCGCCGGTAAGTCCGTATTGTTCTTTTGTAAAACCACCTTCTTTTGTAAATAAAAAAGTATTGAGTGCGCCAAATGCAAAGCCAATATAAATAAGTACAGATGAAATAATGCTTTGCTTTCGAATAGTGCTCATGTGCTAAAGGTAATTGATGAAGTGAAAATTAGTTGTCAATTTTTTTTGTAAAAACATAAAAATTTTCATCAATCATTAAATTCAAATCGTTTTGCATTTGTTGCTCTTGCCATTGTGTTGTTGGATGAAGCCAGATTTTAGAGTCTTTAATTTTAATCGGCATATCAAAATTAGTTACACAATTCGTCCATCGATAATTTAGAAGTCCATTAATTTTTTTATACTCTAAAATTGGAATTTGATTTGTTCTTAAATATTGGTCAAATATTTTTGAAAGATTAATTCCTGAATTTTCGGAAATGTAGTTTTCAATTGTTTGCGTTGTAACTGTTTGATGATAAAAAGTTTTGTTCAACCCTCTCATAATTTGCCTGAATTTTTCATCATAATCAACTAACTGACGAATTAAGTGAAGAAGGTTTCCACCTTTTGGATACATGTCGCCACTTCCTTCGCTATTAACTCCGTATTCTCCAATAATATTTTTTTTGTTTTGAATACCTTTTCTTGTTCCAATTAAATATTCATTTCCTGCAGTTTTTCCAAAATGATAATCGGTGAAAAGTGTCTCGGAATAATTAGTAAATCCTTCGTGCAACCACATATCAGCGATATCTGTACTGGTAATATTGTTTCCAAACCATTCGTGTCCTGTCTCGTGAACAATAATAAAATCCCATTTTAAACCCCAGCCAGTACCGGAAAGATCTCTACCCAAATATCCATTCTTAAATTTATTGCCATACGCAACTGCACTTTGATGTTCCATTCCCAAATGTGGCGATTCAATTAATTTATATCCGTCTTCATAAAACGGGTAGGGGCCAAACCAATGTTCAAATGCTTTTAAGGTTAATGCAACTTGTTTAAATTGTTCTTTTGCTGCATCGAGATTATAATCTAAAACCCAATAATCGCAATCAAGATTTCCTTTTTCTCCGGCAAAATCTTCGTGCCAATTCACGTATTTTCCGATGTATGGAATAATATTATAATTGTTAATTGGGTTTACCACTTTCCATTTATAAGTTGTTTCGCCGGCAGCATAACTTTTTTTACCCATAAAACGACCATTCGCAATTGCAACCAATGTATCAGGAACCGCCACATTTATAAAAGCACTGTCGGGTTCATCACTTTGGTGGTCTTTGCACGGATACCAAGCACTTGCACCTAAACCTTGACAAGCTACACTCATCCAAGGTCTTCCCAATTTATCTTCTTTAAAAATCCAACCGCCATCCCAAGGTGGTTTTTTTGCAATTTGAGGATTGCCTTGAAAAACGATCGTAATAGTTTGAATTGAATATACAGGCAGTGATTCTTTAAAATCGATATAATAAACATTTCCATCGTTTGAAAAGGAAAGCGATTCTTTTTCTTTCCAATACACTCGACTAATTTTCATCGGAGCTTGAAGATCAATTTGCATTTTCATTCCCGGCTTTACAACTTTGAATTGAATTTCATTTTTTCCTTCAATCGTTTTATTGATAAAGTTTGGATAAATGCCAATAGTGTAACAAGTAACATCCCACCAATTTCTATTTTCATTAATCGTTCCTCGAAGAGAATCCTGCCGAGAATATTGTGCAGATGAAGAAAAGAAAATAAGAATTGTAAACAATAAAGTGAAATATTTTTTCATATTAATTTGATTAATACAGTTAAACCAATAAACGCAATATAAACAATTGTAAAAATTTGAATAGAGATTTTTATCCTTTGGATGAGAAAGTAATCTTTGAACTAATTACGATAAAAATGACACATTACTAATTAAGAAAATAAAATATATTTGGAAATCATTAATTAATAATTGTAAATTCATGTTGTAATTATCTTTTTAAAACCAAACAAAATTAGAAAATTAATCTTCGGCTTAATTGCCACAATGTTTTTGTTATCTTTTGAAATTAAAGAGATGGAAAAAAATCAAGATGGGAAATTTTGGGGGAAAGTTTGGACTTCTTGTACTCCTGTAACAAACGGAGCCGGTGGAGTTCTTTACTATTGGGCTTGCTATGATTACTATGTTCTGTGGATTAACACAGGTGAGCATTGTGATACATATACAAGTTGCAATGGTAATGAAGGGGTAGGGTTAATTTCCCAATATTAAAATTTTTTGCATGGGGCAAATCATCCTATGCAATTTATGAAATGAATTTTGTATGAAATACGTGTTGCATATATTTATATGTATTGTGCAGTGTATTGATTTATTGGCTCAGTCAAGAAAACATCTAATAATTGCAAATGAGACCAGCCGTCAACCTCTTGCCTATGCAACTATAAAATATACAAACAAGAATATTGGCTTTTACACATCTGAATCAGGAGAAATTGATCTTGCGTTGGTACATGATGATACTTTAATCATTACTTATGTTGGTTTTATACAAAAAAAAGTGTTTGGCGATTTGCTGAAGATTGATACCATATTCCTAAAACCTGTTTCAAATATCTTAACTGAATTAATAATAAAACCTCATAAACCAATTGATAAACCTCTTGAAGTAGGTTATATGAATGAGAAAACAGCTTTCAAATCTAGATCTATGATTGCCGTTGAATTTGCAGTTCAGGTACCACTACCCGAAAAGTATCAATTGTATAAAATATCTCAAATAATAATTTCTTTACAAAAAACCTCAATTGTTAATCCAGTTCGTATTCATATTTATGAGCCAGCCTCAAATATGGAGCCTGGTGATGAAATTTTGAAGGAAGATATAATAATTAAAAAAGTAAACGGGACAAACAGATTTGAAATTGATGTAAGCCTTCAAAATATTGTTACTTCTTCAAAAATTATTTTCATTGGACTTGAATGGATTGAAAATACATATTATAGAAATAAAATCTCTGGCCCATATACGAGATTTACAACAAGTTTAAATGAGGCAAGAACCTACACAAGAACGATCAATGATATTTCACACAAATGGGTAAAATTCAATCCCAATTCAGCTTCTACTCTCCCTCCACCAAACCTAATAGCTGGGCTTAAAATTCAACCATTAGAAAATTAAAACGTTTAAAAAAGTTCATGTTGGCATTGCTAATACCCGTGTTTGCGGTAAAAAGTGTTAACCAAACAATTGTAAAATATATTACCGAACGCTAATTGGGTTTAAGTTTTGAATGGAAAACTTTTTTGAATTTTTCTAATTTCGGACGAATAACAATGGAGCAATAAGAATTTTTGTTTTTGTTAAGTGCATAGTAATCATCGTGGTAATTTTCGGCTGCATAAAATTTTTGAAACGGTGTAATTTCTGTAACAATTGAATTTTCGAAAGCACCACTTTTATCTAATTTTATTTTATAGCTTTCTGCTTTTTGTTTTTGAATTTCATTGTGATAAAAAATTACACTCCGATATTGTGTACCAATATCGGAGCCTTGTTTGTTTAAAGTTGTGGGATCGTGCACTTGCCAAAACACTTCTAACAATTCATCAAAACTAATGACAGATGAATTGTAAATAATTTGCACACATTCCGCGTGACCGGTTTCTCCCGTGCAAACTTCTTTGTAAGTTGGCTTTAAAGTGTGTCCACCGCTATATCCCGATTTTACTGATTCTACGCCTTTTAATTCTTTAAAAATTGCTTCGGTACACCAAAAACATCCTGTGCCAAAAGTTGCAGTACTTGAATGAATACTTGGTTTTGATGAAATCATTTTTGATTTTTTGTTTTGTGCAATTGCACAAAAACTGTTAGCGAAGAAAATAAATAAAATTGGATAAAAGTAAAAAAACGAATTTAGTTGCCGTTTCATTATTTGGAGTGAATATAATTATCCAAGTAATTAATTGTTTCCTGTTGCGAAAGAATAGTTTGTTTTACAATGTCGCTGATACTAACGATTCCAATTAACCGTTCGTTTTCAAATACAGTTAAATAACGAATGTTTTTATCTGTCATTAATTGCATACAATTTTCAACAGTTGTTGTTGGCGAAACAGCCGGAATATCAGTTCGCATAATTTCAGTAATGCGTGTATCGAGTGAATTTTTTCCTTTCAAAACAACTTTTCGTGCATAATCTCTTTCGGTAAATATGCCGAGATATTCACCTCCATCCATAACTAAAATGGATCCAATGTTTTTTTCTGCCATTAATTTTAATGCTTCAATAATTTTTGTATCGGGAGCAACTGCTACAGCCGATGCTCCTTTGCGATTAATAATAGTTGCTACTGTTGACATATTAATTAATTTTAGAATTTGTAAGGTACAAAAAAATAATTTAAAGCCACAATTACTGCCCTAACTTTAAAACTTATTTGAAAAACGAATAGCTAATAAAATAGATTAATTATGGCTTTAAGTAAAATTTGGTCTGCTTTCATCATCATCGCATTATTTGTTGCGGGGATGCACGTTTTATCTACGGGCGATTCTTCGATTTTTAAATGGATGGTTATTGGAAAAGCAGACGATATTGCCAATCCGTTGAAAGTAGATGGAATAATTCAAACTTGTAAAAATGCTATTGAACTTGCCATCAATCTTATTGGAATAATGGCTTTGTTTATGGGTTTTATGAACATAGCCGAGAAAGCTGGCGGCATTCGTTTATTATCAAAAATTATTGGTCCATTTTTTAATAAATTATTTCCCGATGTTCCCAAAAATCATCCTGCACTTGGGCACATGATGATGAATTTTTCAGCCAATCTTTTGGGTTTAGATAATGCTGCAACTCCTTTTGGAATAAAGGCAATGGAAAGTTTACAATCGTTAAACAACGAAAAACAAAACGCATCGAATGCACAACTGATGTTTCTTTGTTTGCACGCATCCGGACTAACATTAATTCCTGTAAGTATTATTGCCGCACGATCGGCAATAAGTCCTGCTGCACTTGATCCTACGGATATTTTTCTTCCTTGCATCATAGCAACTTTTGTTGCAACAATGGCTGCCATGTTTATTGTTTCTTTCAAACAAAAGATAAATATTTTTCAACCTGCGATTTTAATTTGGGTAGGAAGTATTTCAGCTGTCATGTCGCTATTAGTTGTTTACATAAATAAATTATCGGTTGAAGGTGTACAATCATTTTCAGGAGTTTTGAGTAACGGATTAATACTTGCCATTTTTTTTCTAATCATTTTGGGAGCACTTTATAAAAAAATAAATGTATTTGATGCTTTTGTTGATGGAGCCAAAGGAGGGTTTGAAACAGCTATTCGTATTATTCCTTATTTAGTTGGAATGTTAGTTGCAATTAGTTTGCTCAGAAGTAGTGGTAGTTTTGATATTATCATAAATGGAGCCAAATCAATTTTTGCAGCGCTAAATGCCGATACAAGATTTGTTGATGGTTTACCAACTGCACTAATTAAGCCATTTAGTGGAAGCGGTGCCAGAGGAATGATGATAAGCACAATGAATGAATTTGGGGCTGATTCTTTTGCGGGAAGATTGTCTTGCGTGTTGCAAGGTTCTTCTGATACAACTTTTTATGTTATCGCTGTTTACTTTGGAGCAGTAGGAATTAAAAACACACGTTATGCAATTTCTGCAATGCTGTTGGCAGATTTGGTTGGAATTATTACTTCAATATTTTTAGCCTATCTATTTTTTGGGTAAAAAAAATCCCGAACAATTGTCGGGATTTTTAAAGAAATAAAAATTTCTAATAATTTCCATGAAGCGAAGCACTTGGCGTTTTTCCGGTTAATCCATTTTTACCTCGTGCAACAACCGTATAAATTCTTTTACCGATTGGAGAAAAAGATTGTGGTGCAGTTTGGCTTCCTACATAATATGCTGCAACAGTAGTTCCCTTTTTTCTTACCTCAAGTGTGTCACTAATAATAGGTATTGGTAATTCTACAAAACTGCTTGTTTTTTTATGTGTGATATTGGAAATGATATTCGTTTGTGATAATCTTGAAAACAAACTCAATGTATCTGTAACATTTGCAGTTGTATTTACTAAGCGGATACTATAATTTCCGTTTGCAGGAACTACCAATGCATCTTCTGTAATTAAAGTAGTAAGTGCTGGAAATGTATCTACCAAATACATTGAATAATATTTTCCTGCAGTTGAATTAAAATAAGCACGAGCAACTGTATCACCTGCAATGGGAACAGGAACCGATGGCGTTGCTGTACTCATTCTTGCCATAACAAATTCATACGTTTTCAATCCTGCAGGAACTGCTGCATAAACACTGGTTGCTGGCCATGCACCAGCATAAGATAAGCTTGTTCCATTTAGTTTTTGTGAATTGAGATAAACAAAAACTTGTGGTCCAGTTGTTCCTGTCAATGTTGGCGTATTAGCTGCATGCGAATGAATAATTCTTAAATATGCAGCATTTGCAGGATCTGTGAATTGCCATTTATTGTTTTCGTCAATCAAATCTTTCTTTTTGGAACAACCCATTAAAACAGTTGCAAGAACTATTGTAAACAGGGTGGATATTTTTAAAAATTTCATAATCATTTTGTTTTTATTTTTTTATGGTTTTGAAAACCAAACAGGATAAGTATGATAATCTGGATTTAATGCACCAATTGCTCTAAGTGATTCTACATTCCATAAATACTCGGAATTGTATCGAGGACGAACACGATAGCACAATTTTCCGCTATTGTCTGGAAACAATGCAAGCCCGGTTGGAATTGTGTAACCTGTATAAATATTGGTTACATCATAATTTTCTTTTCTAAGATCTACCCAAGTTTCTACAAATCCCCAACCCCAAAGTGCAATGTATTTTTGAAGTAAGATCATTTTTCTTGTAAGTGTTGCCGGAGAAATGATTGGGTCATTTACATAAGCATCTCTTTGTGTAGAAGTGAAATTTAAATAACCTGTAAAATGAGTACTTAACATATCCATATTTCCGCGAATCCCATTTTTATATGCAGCTAAAGCACCAGCATTATCACCTTTCTTAAATGCTGCTTCAGATTTTAAAAATTGTAATTCTGCATAAGTCATTATTGGGAAAGGAGAAACATTTTTAAAATAGGTTCTTGCTCCTGTGTCAACTCCACCGGCAGGTGCAGCATAAACACCTGCAAATCCCCAAAAGTTTGGAGGTCGTTGAGTAGTTGATACAATGTCACCTTGGTTATGAGATAATCCATAAAAAGATCCATTGCCCGATGGTTTAAAAATATAGCGCAATCTTGGATCAGCTGCAGCACCAGTAAAAATTGTACCGTTCATTAGGTTGATTGGAAAAGCACCTGCTCTAAAAGTTCCAAAATTATTTCGTATAGGGGCATAAAAATTATATCCAGTAGCATCGGGAGGAGCTGGATTGAATCTTACCAATGCATCATCTGCTGTTGATGCCAATGATAAATCAACATATTTTATTACAGAATCTGGTTTATAATTCGCTTTATTAAAATAGCGGTGATATGCTTTTGCTTTTACACCGTAAGCAAATTTTTTCCATTTTGATAAATCGCCACCATAAAAATATTGATCACCCGCAGAAAGTGGAGTAGAGCCTGCAAGTGCAAATGCAGCAATTGCAGAATCAACAATACTTATTACATGCGGATAAATTTCTTCTTGCTTGTCGTAAGAAAATTGTAAACGATCTCTTTCGAATGCTTGTTTTAAAATTGCTTCTCCATGATAGTCTGCAACATTTAACCAACCCCACGCAAGCGCGGTGTAAGCAACTGCTGTATAACCATGTTTGCCTGTATTATTCGCATTTCTTATCATATCCAAAATGTTCCAACCAAAGTTCCAATAATGCATTCTCCATATTTCACCGCCGGCATCACTTCCTGGTGCGTAGCCATGTCTTTCCCACGCATTGTTTGAAGAAGTAATTGCATAATATTGCGTCATTGGCCCCATCATTCTTGCATCAAATGCAATACCACGATGCATGTTTGCAATAATAGAAGGAAGAACTTCTTCTGGTGTTGCCATTGATGGATTATTAGGATTGAGATAGGCATCGTCAAGATATTTTTTACACGACATTCCTGTAATCAGTAATGTCGAAAATAGTATGATTGTAATTTTTTTCATATTGTTTCGATTTTACTTTTTTTGTTTAAAGGTTGCTTTTAATCCAAAATTAATTCCTATAGGTGTGGCAGTATTTCCATAATCAATTGCAAAAGAGCCAACACCGCCAGTTGCAGGTGTATTGCCATTTACAGCAGGGTCAACTCCTGTATAATTGGTGAGTATGAAAAGGTCGGTTCCTGTTGCAAAGAACAAACCATTTTGCAGAAAGCGTAATTTGCTTAAAAGGTTTTTCCCAAAATTATAAGTCAATGTTACATCTCGAAGTCGTAACCAATTTACATCGTGTTCAACAAAATCTACTGCGTAAGTACGACTGGTATAGTAATCGTTTTGAAAATACGGTGTAAATTGAATTGTGTTCGGTGTCGGATTAGCTGTGTTTTGTAAGCCATCACTTAAAACACCTGGAATTATTCGAGACTGTTCTCTGTTCAACGTTCTGATGCTTAATCCATTTTGAACTAACCATAGCTCGGTCCCATTTAAAACATCACCTCCAACTTTAACATCCATTAAAAAAGAGATAGAAAGATTTTTATAATTAAAACGATTGGTTATTCCCAAAACAAAATCAGGATTTCTATCGCCAATGCTTACATAATTTGGATCTGCAATCGGATAACCTGTTAGCGGTTCAATCAATATTTTTCCAGCGGTATTTTTTAAATAAGTCGTTCCGGAAATTGTTGTAGTTGGTAATCCTCTAAAAAGACTTGCACGATAACCTGCTAACCATGAATCGGAATTGTAAAACTCAGGTAAAGTTGCAGGTAAGCTGGTTACTTTATTCCACATTCTGCTTCCATTTAATGTTAATCTCCAATTAAAATTACTTTGTTTTACTAAATGAATATTTAACAATGCTTCAATCCCTTGGTTGCGTATTGATGCAGCATTTAGCGTATTTAAGATAAAACCTGTTCCATAACTTGCACGCATATTTACAACCACTTGTTGATCCACGAAAGTGTTGTAATATGTAAAATCAACTCCGACACGATTGTTGAAGAGTTTCATTTCTAATCCTGTTTCTACCGTTGTTTGTCTTTCTGGTTTTAAGTCGGGATTGTTATTTGTAAATCCGTAAGCAACGCCATAAGTATTTGTTGCTGAAAACAAATTTGAATAAACAGATTGGTTGGAATAAGGAGCAACTCGTTTTCCTGTTTGAGCTACAGATGCTCTTATTTTTCCTAAATTAATCAAATGATTTTCTCCCAATAATTCAGAAAAAATGAAACTTAAACTTGCTGATGGGTAGAAAAATTTTCTGTTTGTTGCAGGAAATTCAGCTAGCCAGTCTTGTCTTCCTGTTAAGTTTAAATACAACATGGAATTGTAATCGAGATTTAACTCACTGAAAATTCCTAAACTTCTTTCAAGTATCAATGTATCTCTTCCAGAAGTTTTGCTGGTTATTCGTTTGTTTGGCGTCAGTGATGTAAAGTCAGCAACATTCATGTTATCATGCGTAATTGAAGTAACATTAACGATGCTATCACCTCTTCTTGAATAAATATCTGTTCTTCTATCGTCAATAGCACTACCAACACGTAGAGTAGCAGCAATTGGACCAAATTGTTTTTTTGCAGTTGCAATGAAAGTACCACTGTAGCCAGCAAATTTTTGTTCGTATTGTTCAATTCTTCCACCAATGGTATAAACATTGTACGATTGTGGATGCCACATATAACCACCATTTTGTTTGTAATTATCTGCAGAACCTCTTGCGCTTAAATTCAACCAATTTAATGGATCGTAAGACACTTGAAAATTCAATGTGCTTCTATCCAATTTGTCGAAATTTAAATTTTTATTTACTTCAAAGTAGGGATTGTTTTGCTCACTCATATTGTCGGCACCAGATGAAAGTTTAGTAATCATTCTTCTTGTACCATCTTCTTTGATATAATTTCTTGCGTCATCATCTAATGGCCAATATAATAATCCTAACATATAACCACCAGTACCACGAAATGCTTTTTTGTTAAAACTGTTTAAATAACTTCCTATTGCAGTAACAGTAAGATTGTCGCGAAGTTTAGCAGAAACTGTAATTCTACTGTTAATCTTTCTTTCTTGTGTATTTGGAATAACACCAAATCGATCACTATAAGTTCCTGACCAGCGATAGGAGAATATTTTATTTCCAGCTTCGGCAGTAAGTGTGTGTTTGCTCGATTGACCAACTTGAAAAAAGTTTTCTAAATTATCATACAACACCGTGTTGGCAGGATAAACAGGGCCAAAAAATCCACGCACTTGAGCACTCGTTAAACCATTTGTACCCAAATCATATTTCTTTTGCACATCATGAAATTTGGTGATTTGTTCGAAACGAAAATTATTTTCATATCCGAGTTTCATTTTTTGTTGTTTACCTTTTTTAGTAGTGATAACAATTGCACCACTTCCGGCTTCCGTTCCATAAAGCGCAGCAGCTTCTGGCCCTTTTAATACTGAAATAGATTCTATATCTTCTGGGTTAATGTCGGAAGCACGATTTGTAAAGTCGTTATTTCTGTTATCTAAATCGGAAGCCAAGCGATGCTGATTGAAAACATCATTATTCATCGGTAACCCATCAACAATAATTAATGGAGAATTATTTCCGCTGAGCGAATTGAAACCACGAAGCACAACTTGCGAAGATGCTCCTGGCGCACCGCTTGTAGCATTTACTGTTGCACCGGCAATACGTCCTTGAATGGCATTAAAAAAATTCTCTCTTTGGGTTTCTGCAATTTCATCGCCTTTAATATCTTGAACAGAATAACCGAGTCCTCGCTTTTCTTTCGGTATTCCCATTGCAGTAATTACAACTTCACTAAGTTGTTTTTCGTTTACCGAAAGTTTAATAGAAAATTCACTGGCATCCGTTACTGCCGATGAACTTTTTAAATAACCAACGGACGAAACATCCAACATATCTCCTTTGGATGCTTTTAAAGAAAACCTACCAAGTTCATTACTGGTGGTACTCTTTTTTGTAGTTCGGTTTTGGATTGTTGCATTTGCAACGGGCTCACCATCTTTGTTTGATGTAACTGTACCCGTAACTGTTTTTTCTTGTGCTGTAGAAATTAAGCAAAAAAGAAAAAGTGGTACAATGAGCAGAAATTGTTTTAACATAAGAAGAAGAATTAGTTTAAGAAGTAAACCTAATTCTTCTTTTGCATTTTACCAAATGATGATAAACAGAGTTTTTATATTCAAAAAAACTATTATTTGTAAAACAAAAAGTTGAAAATATTCTTTATTCAGTTATTTTTTCCAAAAACATAACGCATACTGAATCCAATATTAAATAATGAAAATTTGAGATTGTCAACTATATTCAATTCGGGTTTGCAATCCAATTCTAAATTAATGGGAAGAGTTTTAAATTTATAATCGAGCCCAATTATTCCCTGTGCTCCCAATAAATTTCTATTACTGATAGATTTTAAGTCGTTAAATCCAATGTAAGCGCCAGCTCCGTAGAACCAATTCAAATTTTCTATTTTGGATAATGGTTTGTGAATTTCGAAAATTGCACCAAGTGTTGGATTGTCGGAATAATCGAATAAAATTTTTCCTGCAGATTTTTCGTTAAAAAAATACTTGAAACTTATTGCATTTTGAATTGCATAATCAGTTCCACCATTTTTTCCCAAACGCACACCTAAACTTGAAGTGTAGTTTTGCGCATTTAAAAAGTAGGAAACAAAAAGAATTGGGAGTAGTAAAAAATAATTTTTCATAAGTTGTTTTTTGTTTTAAAAAACGAGTTGAATAAAACACTATTGTTCAAATAATTCATACTTGGTTTTTGGTCTGCGGTTTTCCATCCATTTAAAATTTGGCAAACGCATTTCCTCCGGCTTCTTTTGTTGAATCGGCCAAATCGTCCCTTGCACTTCGCTTCTAAAAACAATTCGATTCAATTCACCTTCCCTAAAAAATATATCGATAATATCTGCAGCCGATTGGTTGATGCCGGTAAATGCGCTGTCTTGGTCTTGAATAAAATAAATACAATTTGCTAACCCTCTTGCACGAACCGAATCGATTGTTCCATTTTTGAAAAATGCATTTAGTCGTACTGATTTTATTTGGTTATAAATTTCTGCTTGCACCCGACTGATGATAAAACTATTTTTAAACACATCCATTTTTTCTGCTTTGTTATTTTTTGTAAAAAGCAAAATGGTGTCTCCAAAAATTTGATTTTCTTTTGCCCACACAACCGGATTTTTGAATAATCGAAAAGTAGAATCTTGATAAGAATAAAATAAACTATCGCAAACTGCTTGCAGCGAATCGTTAAAAATTCGCACATTCCGATATGCTTCGAAATACCGATTGGTGCTATCCGTTTTATTTACATCGTTTATTTTTTTTCGTTGTTCTTTTTTATTTATTGTGTCTTTTGAAAGATACAATGCCGAAAGTTTGGAAGAAAAAAGTGTGTCAGCCGCAACAAAAATGGAATCATTTTCTTGTTTAAGAATCATCAATGGATTTTTAGATGCTAAAAAAGATTCTGTTTTTTTATTTATAAAAACTTCGCCGGCAATAACTGTTCTACTTTCTGCTGTGTCAACAAAAATGGCATTACCATAAAACTGAGTAATGCCGCTACTATCATCGCTTATTACTTTATTCCCAGTTGCTCTTATTGAACCATCAATAATTAAAGGACGTTGATTAAATTCGGCTTTTCCCATTTTAGGATTGTAAAATCCATCTTTGGTGTGAACGGTTCGATTACTGCTGTCTTTAATAATTGTTTCTGAAATAAATCGCGAAATTTCTGTTCTAGTATTGTACAACAACGAATCGCTTTTTAATGTGTACGAAGGATCTTTTAAAAAAACATTTTTTCTGAAATAAACATCTTTTAAGTCGGCATAATAAATTCCTTCATCACTTGTCAATACTGTTTTTTTGGAAACAACTTTTCCTCCTTTTTTATAAATACCAACTTTGGTGTTTACATCGTATTCCATGTTTTGCGTCGTCAGCGTTCCTTTTCCGTCGGTTAATTTTACATTTTTTGTTAAGTACGCAATTTTTTTATCGGTTAAATAGCGCAAGAAATCCGAATACACATTTATTGTATCGGAATCAATAATGTGTACGCTTCCCCAAGCTTCGAAAAGATTTAATCGTTTATTAATAACACAACTGTCGCAAGAAAAGAAACTGTTTCCTTGTTTCAATCTTACATTCCCAACTAAGATTTGTACTTCGGTAATGGAATCAATTTTTCTGTATTCTAATTTTTTTACTCCCGATAAAATTTCAACATTTGTTGAAGTATCAGCAGGAGAGAAGGATTTTGTAGTTGGTAATTCTTGGCTATTCGCTATTTGTAGACTTAAAAAAAGCCAACTAATATAAAATAAAATGAGATATATTTTTGTTCGCATGCTACTTACTTCCGTAAAGAATCTTTTTTCAGTGGCGAATTTAAGGGAGGTGTTTTGTCTTTACGACCAAAGACAGAAACATTAACATAGCGTTTAGGATGTGCACGCAAATCGTCCAACAGAATTTCTGCACTCAGCAAAGTTTCGTTCAGTTTTAAATAAAGTTGTTTATCGGAAAGTGCTGCACCAATTGAGTTTTCGCTGCTATTAACTTTCAACAATGTTTTTTGGAGCGTACTAATTGTTGCTTTTGCAGAATCAATTGCACTTTGTAATTCTAGTTCTGAAAATTTTTCAGCTGTTCTTTTTACTGCACTAATTGTTGCAGTAATACTATCGTTATTTTTTTTCAGGTTTTCAGAAATAGACGCTGCATTGTTGATAGTTCTTGTAAGCGAACCTGTCTGTTCATTCAATAAAGAATTTAAAGAAACAGTTGTTGAATTTAAGTTGGCAACTATTTCATGAAAATTATTTTTAGTGTCTGTATCAAAAACTGCATTGAGGTTTACTAATGTTTTTTGAAGCACATCAAGTGTTTCGCGCATTTTTCCAAACATAGGGTTTAGTTGTGCCTTTACATCGTTCAAGATGGAAGATGCTCTATCAGTAACTAGTGTGTCGCCATTTTGTAAAAATGTATTTGCATTGCCTTTGGAAATATTAATATAAGATGTACCTAATAATTCCGATTCGATCGTGGCGATTGAATTTACAGGGATATTCAAATTGCGTTTTAACGTAATGGTTACAATAATCCCCGTTAAATCTTTATCGATTTCGCTATAAGTATAAACTGTTCCAATTGGAAGCCCATTGATACGCACTTCATTTGATTTTTGCAAACTTCCCAGCTCAGCGAAAACGGCATAAAGTTGTTTTTCTTTTTGAAAAACATCGTTGCCTTTCAAAAAATTATAACCGACAATCAAAATCGTTAAAGCCGTTACAACTAGTACTCCAACTTTTGTTTCATTATTTATCTTCATTACAAAATTTTGAAAAAATGAATGAGTTTTTAGAACGCCAAATTAATCAAATTATTTCACCGATAAAGTTCTTTCTTGTTGTTTGAATAATGCGGCGACTGATTTTATATTTTTTGAATCAGGTAATTTTCCCCCATTGTTATTTGATGGTCGTTTTTCTACAAATGAAATATAGTTGTATAAAGCGTCTGTGATATTTGCAACAATTTCTACTTGTCCATCTTCACTATTTAAATAAACTTCTTCTGTTCCGATAAATCCTGTTTCTACAAGTACACTTGGCATTCCTGTTGCATGTAGCACCCAGATTCCAATATTGTTGCGTTGTTTTACACCACGGCTTTCGCGACCTTGTTCAACAAATTTTTGTTCAATGAAATCGGCAAAAACTAAACTGTTTTCAAAATATTTTTTAGCATACAACAGTTGAATTGCTTTAATAACTGGATCATTCATATCGGGCGCAGTAATTGTACTGTCTGCTTCGCCTGTAATATCATCTGTATTTGTACTGATATGTCTTTCTTTACTTCCTGTTTCATCTGCAGCCCAAATGTATGTTTCCGTTCCTTTTGCTGGATTTGGAGAATAAGTAGTTCGATAAGTTGGAACTTTTCTTCTTTTTTTTCCTTTACCAACATATCGCGTTCCAATTTGTACACGGTGCGCAATTTTTCGTGCAGAGTTTACATGAATACTAATAAACAAATCCCCGCCAGATTGATTTGCAAAATCGGCTCGATAGCGAAGTCCTTCATTTTTATCGGATTTATTTCCAGGAATAATGTCAGTTGTTCTTGTAAATAAAACTTCAACTCCCGGAAAATTTTGTTCAATTGATTTTCCCAATTTTAATCCAATAGCAAGACAAATTTTTGCTTCGTTGGAAAAAGTGCCATTAGCGCCAATGTCTTTACCACCGTGACCTGGATCAATTATAATTGTTTTAATCGGGTTTATTTTTTCTTTAATTTTTATAAAAGATTGGGCACTGATTAGAAATCCGATTAATAAAAAGAGTATCGTTATTTTTTTGAACATCACTATTTTAATTTTTTTAACAGTTTAGTTGTAATCTTTACTAAACCTATAACGCTGAATAAGTTATTTTTGTCTTTACTATTTTAAAGAATTGAGCAAATTTAACTTAAAATATTTGTTAGTGACTGTATTTACTACAGTCTTGTTTTTTTCACAGATGTGGAAAACTGTAAGTGCTGCAAATTTTATTGTGACAGCTCCATTTGTTTTTTCAAATTTGAATGATACAATTCCGTCATCTCAAAAAGAAGGAGATGTAAAATCAATTAAAAAAAATACTGTTGATACTTCTCTTTTGCAAAATAAAGTAGATACGATTTCTTATCGAATTTCTAAAGATTCGATGGTAGCGCCAGTTATTTATGAAGCGCAAGATTCTGCTGTAGTTTTAATTAGCGCCAACAAAGTTTTATTATATGGTAAAACAAAAATGCAATACACCGATGTTGATTTGAAAGCACCCGAAATGGTATTCGACCAAAAATCACAAATATTAACTGCTGTAAATAGAAAAGATAGTAACGGTGTAGTTGTTGAACGCGTTCACTTCAAACAAGGTGAGGATGCTTTTCAAACAGATACTATACGCTATAATTTTGAAACGCAAAAAGGAGTTACAAAAAATACATTTACAAAACAAAATGAAATTTTTATTCAGGCAGAATATTTTAAAAAAATTTCAAACGAAATTACTTTTGCAGGAAATGGGGTGCTTACTACATGTAATTTGGATGAACCGCATTTTGGATTTCGTTACCAAAAAATAAAAGTTGTAAATAATAAAGTTGCAGTTACGGGGCCTATTCACCCCGAATTTGAGAAAGTTCCGATTCCAGTTTATCTCCCTTTTGGATTTTTTCCAACGAAAAAAGGGAGACATTCCGGATTGTTAGGACCACAGTTTACAACAAATGAAGATAGAGGACTTGGATTGGAAGGGTTAGGTTTTTATAAAGTGTTGAATGAATATTTTGATATTACTATTCGTACTAATATTTACTCCTATGGGGGATGGTCTGCCAATATTACTCCTTCTTATAGAAAAAGGTATCGATACAATGGGCAACTAAATTTAAATATACAAAACACAAAATATAATTTTAAAGGAGATCCTGATTATATGAAAAATTTAGGATTTATGTTTATCTGGAATCATTCCATTGATTCGCGTGCAAGACCTGGGACTAATTTTTCTGCGAATGTAAATGCAGGATCTACAAAATTTAATCGCTATATTCCCAATAATCCCAATCGAAATTTTCAAAATAAATTAGGTTCATCTATTGTCTATTCAAAAACATGGGCAGGTAAACCTTTTAATCTTACGATTGCTGCCAATCATAATCAAGATAATGCACTTCACTTGGTTAGTTTAAATTTACCAGATGTTGCATTTACTGTGAGTACGTTATATCCTTTCCAGTCAAAAAATAAATCTGGTTCTCAAAAGTGGTACGAAAAATTGGGAGTCGCATACAATGGAAATACAAGAAATCAGGTTTCTTTTTACGATACAGCATTTCGTTTTCAACAGTTGATAGATACATTGCAATGGGGAGGGCAACATAATTTTCCTATTACACTTTCTCTGCCTCCAATTTTAGGGGGTAAGATAATTTTATCACCTGGTTTTTCTTACGAACAAAAATGGATTGCACAAAAATTTAGAAAAACATGGAATAATGCCAAGCAAAAATTGGATACAAGCTATTCAAAAGGTTTTTTTACAGACCATAAAGTTACGACTAGTATGGGCATTAGTACAGCTTTGTACGGAACATTTCAGTTTAAAAAATCAAATATTGTAGCATTGCGGCATGTAATGCGACCTTCTTTAAGTTTCAACTATTCTCCATCTTTTTCTAAGCAGCATTATTATAAAACACAAGTAGATACTAGTGGAAGAATTCTTGATTTTTCTGAATTTGAAGGAAGTATGTTTTATTATTACGGTCAACAAGATTTTGGAGGCATGGGTTTTTCATTCGATAATAATTTAGAAATGAAAGTTCGTTCCAAAAAAGATACCACTCAAGGATCTGTTAAAAAAGTTAAGTTGATTGATGGGTTTGGTTTTAATACTGGATATAATTTTATGAGTACGTATAAAAAATTATCACCTTTTAGTTTTTATTTATTTACAACTTTGTTCGAAAAAATTAGTATCAATTTTCAATCTACACTCGATCCTTATCAAGTAGATAGTAAAGGATTTAGTATTGATAAGTATGCTTGGGAAGGAGGTAAATTCAAATTGGGAAGATTTACAAATGGTAGTGTTTCCATCACATCCGATTTTAAAAGCAAACCAAAAGATCAAAATAAAGAAAACGAACGAAAGAAACAGGAGCAAAATTTATTGAATGATCCTATTTTGGGAAATGACATGCAGAGTCAGTTGGATTATATGCGCAGAAACCCTGCCGATTTTGTTGATTTCAATATTCCGTGGACTGTAGGGGTTGGACTTTCAGTAATGTTCAATGAAAGAATGAAATCAGATTATAGCGGATTTATAAAAGATTTTAGTAGTAATTTAAATTTCAATGGAAGTTTTAGTCTTACACCAAAATGGAATTTTTCTTTGAATGGTTACTATGATTTTGACACAAAGAATTTACAAACTTTTCAAATGAGTATTTCTCGCGAGATGCACTGTTGGCAAATGTCTATAAATGTTACGCCCATTGGTCCTTACCGTTATTTTAATATTAGTATCAATCCAAAATCTGGATTACTACAAGATCTACGTATCAACAGAACGAGATATTTTAGCAACTATTGATTGTTATGTAAAAGATAATAGTCGTTCATTATTTTAAAAACTCTTTCTTTTAATTCTAAAAAAGTTTCATTGGGCGAAAGGGAAACTGGTTTTAGAAAATGCATCTCCAATTTTCCTGGCCAAAAATAAAAAAAATGATTCGGTGGAATTATTTTTTTAGAATTAAATATCAGTGCAGGAATAATAGATTTTCCCGATTCAACTGAAAGTTTAAAAGCGCCATCGTGAAAAGGTTGCAATGTATTTGTTGTTTTATTCCGTGTGCCTTCGGGGTAAATACACATGTGCATTCCCAAATCTAAAACCGCTTTCATTTTTGAAAAACTTGCTTTTCTGCTTTCATTATTTTTTCGATCCACTAAAACTGAACCTCTTTTATAAATCAATCCAAATAAGGGAATTTTTGACATTGAAATTTTAGCAATCGTTCGGTTTGCTCCAGGAATTCCTACCGAACAAATAGGTACATCCATAAACGAATTGTGGTTACAAACCACAATGTAATTTTCTCCGGGAGTAAAAAAATCTTTGCCGATATATTTTCTACGCACGAATGAAAAACAAAAAAATAATTTGATCCAAACACGGGATAGATTAATAAAAATAAAAGTTCGTTTTGGCTCATCTATTAATCCTATCAGCCAAACAAATGGCAATATTATTAACATGGGAGTAATAAAAACAAGAAAGGCCCACAATGCAAAAAAACGAGCAAAAATATTCTTTAAAAAATGCATAGCAATTGGCAAGCTGATTTTTACAAATATAGAATCACAAATGCCAATTGATGGGATCTATTCCGCAGGAAATTAAATATTCATTTGTTTTTGAAAAATGTTTACAACCAAAAAATCCCGTGTGTGCTGAAAGGGGAGAAGGGTGAGGCCCTTTTAAAATGCAATGTTTTTTTTCGTCAATTAAAACAATTTTTTCTTGTGCAAACTTTCCCCAAAGAATAAAAACAACATTTTTTTTATTTGTAGAAATTTTTTGAATTACAGAATCAGTAAATGTTGCCCATCCAATTTTTGAATGACTCATAGGTTCGCCGGCACGAACCGTAAGCGATGCATTTAATAAAAAAACACCCTGCTTTGCCCAGGCTGAAAGATTGCCCTGTTTGGGAATTTGCATGCCGATATCATCGTTTAGTTCTTTAAAAATATTTACAAGCGATGGTGGAAGTGAAATTCCATTGTTCACAGAAAAACAAAGTCCATTTGCTTGACCTTGGCCGTGGTAAGGGTCTTGCCCAAGAATTACCACTTTCAATTTAGAAAAAGGAGTTGTATTAAATGCATTAAATATTTGAGATCCGGGAGGGTAGATTTCTTTTTTTTGTTCTTTTTCAATTTTAATGTGTTGCGGTATATTTTGAAAATATGATTGCTTGAATTCATTTTTCAAAACTTCTTTCCAACTACTTTCAATTTTTACTTCCATTATTTACTTTGATGCAAGCTAAAAAAAAAATATCTTTGCAACTCATTTTTTTATGGTCCGGTAGCTCAGTTGGATAGAGAAACTGCCTTCTAAGAAGTAGGCCATTGGTTCGAATCCAATCCGGATCACATAGTATTGATAATGGTTTCATTGAAAAATGAAACCATTATCAATTGCGCTGGTTTAAACATAGTTTAAACTTTAATGCATATTATTAGTATACGCTGTTTTTTATCTTTAGTAAAATTAAGGGACTTAGATTTGAATTATGAAGCAAAAAACATGCTTTAACTTCATATTTGCATAGCAAATATGAAGTTAAGGTTTTTTTTTCATAATTTCAAATTTGAATATAAAAAATTAAAAAACAAGACTACTCTAATTACTTGCTTACACGAAAATCATAATTAATAGTAAGATGAAGTAAGGTTGAAAATAATAGCTTACTCGAAAAATAACTTGTTGTTATCACTGGTTCAAAGATTTCGAGTAAGCAAGTAATTAATTAATTAATTAGTATACATTATTAAACTATGTCAAGAAATTTCAATCACGAAATATCCGTAAATAGAATACTTTGAGTTTTTACAATAATCTTGCAATCTTTTAAAACCTAATTGCTTCATTGCCTTGCCAACGGAGGAGATATTAAATCTCATTTCAGGGTTATCAAAACTAATTTTTTTTAATATGTTAGCAGCAGTAATAAATGTACCTCCACTTTCCTTAGAACCTTTGTAATAAGTATTTTGTATTATTTGAAATTCAATACTATTAACTTGGAATGCTTTATTTGCTAATTCATTCTCTGCAATTTCTTTTGGTGTAAGTTGAAAATCAAATCCATTATTATATAACGAATATGCTTGCCGCCAAACATCATCAATGTCAACTTCGCTTTTATATTTAAAATTAATCATATCGGTAAGTTCAAAACATAACCAACGTACAGAACCGGTTTCATCAGTTAGGAATTCATCTTTGTTTGTTGATCCTATAAAATTTGCCCTTCTTGGCATTGTTTGAGCCCTTTTACTATACGGCAATCGAACACTTATTTTATCCTTACTTGTAAAACTTTTTAAAGAATTTAATTCAACTTTATTAAGTGTTGCCAATTCATCCATATTGATTATAAAGTTTGTAGCTAATGCAATTAAACTGTCTTTGTCTGTATTAATATTTTCTGCGATGTAATCTTTCAAAACTGGTGGGCAAAGCCATCTGCAAAAAGTAGATTTACCACTGTTTTGTAGATCATGAACTAAAATGAAAACTTGTTTATTAAAAATTTTGTCATCAATTGAGCAGGCAACAGACCGAACTAGCATTTTTTTTAAATGTAGCTCAAATCTTTCTCTGTCTTTTGCAGGAATATAGCTTGCAAGTTTTAATATATAATCTTCATCACCTAGCTTCCATTCTTTCAAATTGTTAAAATATTCTTGAAATGGATTGTATGGAATAACGAAATCAGATTGCAATAAGGAACCAAGATTACCTAACGTTATCTTAATATTATTATGTTCTAATTCCCTACGTAGGGAATTATCATTTAATTCCTTGAAAATACCTTGTACAGATTTTTCTCGAATTTCAATTTTAGTGTTAACCTCATTAAATCTGATTTCATATTTTTCGTTAATATAATTTTCAACTCTTGCCAAAGCCGAAAAGCTAATATTGTTTGAATTTATATCTTCAGTTTTAGATTCATTCTTAGTATATGAGTAGGCACTATTTACAGGATTAAAGATTTCTTCATTTTTAAAATCATTATCAGCGTATTTTTCTAATAAAAAGGTTTGACAAAAAGTTTTATCAAATCCTTCTTTTAAACAAATACTTGCAAATTTGAAAATAAAATTGTTTCTATTACCGGGTGAAAAAGTTTCTTTCTTTTTGAATATTTCTAATAATGATTCAATTTGATACTTATTGTACTCTGTTAAATTCCATTCTTTTGAATTCTCATTTACATATAAATCCTTATCGTAACTTAAAAACATTAGTCTAGTTATATCCTTACAGCTTTTATCAAGGATTAGTTTATACTTTTTTGAATAGTATGATTGAAGCAAATGAAAGTTTTCAGCGTGTTTTTTTGCATCTGTTTTAACTCTAACAAATAATTTTATGCCATTCCCAGAAGGACTAATAAAAACGCAATATGTATAGAGATCAGTTGATAAGAAATTCTTTACTTCATAGGTATTTTTAATATTGTCAAAATCGAGACAAATAAAACCACTATACTTAATTAATTGTTCTGACTTCCTTTGTCCATCAAAAAGCCCGGAAGGTGTTATGGCTGGGAGTTTCTTTTTTAAAAAATCAGCATTGTCTTTGTTTGTTTCGTTTCTCAATTGCTCAATAATTTGTTTAATATTAATATCACCTCTTATCATTTGAAAAATTTCGGACAATTCATACGATGTATTTGTCTTATCAGTTAAAGACTTATAATATGAAATAAAAAAAGAGTTTTGTCTGCTTACATTTTCAAAGTTGTTAAGCTTTTCCATGTTTGCCTCCTTTTATTTTGGAACTATTGTCCTTTAAAATCTCTTTTATACTTGATTTTTTTCCGTCAGTTAACCATGCTTCTAATTCAGATTTTCTGAAATAAAGTTTTTTGCCTTTTTTGAAGAATGGAATTGTACGGTTGGAAGTAAAACTGTACAGTGTTTGAATAGCTAAGTTTAAAAAACTTGCTGCCTCTGAAATACTTAAGATCTTATTGCTAATTTCATTATTAGCTTTAAGACCACTTTCTTTAATCCCTTCACTTATTGAAGTTTTTAGAATCTCTTTAAATTCACTTTCGGTGAATTGAACAATGATGTTGTGTGCCATTTTAAAAATTTTAATTATGGCACAAAACAACTTATCAATATTTACACTAAAGTCCTACTAGGATGCTACTGGGATTAGATTTATTTTTCCTTTTTTAGTTTTTCATTTTTATATTTATCAAAACCTTCTTCAAGTTTTTTAAATATTTTAGGTTTGTAATCGATATTTGAATTATGAATTGAACCAGATAAATTGCCCTGCCAGTCTTTAGTTAAAGTAATATTGAAAACCTTTGCAACATCTTTAACTAATTTAGTTATTTCACCTTTACTATTAGTTAAATATTCACCATGGAACAGGCCATAGACTAATTGTGTGAATTCAGTGATATTATCCTTCTTCCATATTAGGTTTGTTGTTACTTTTTCAAGTTTTTTGTTATCAATTGAATTGTATTTGTTCTTTTCTAATTCAAGAAATTTAAACATTTCCATAAAAGCGTTGCACTTAGCTAAATTTTCTAAAAAGCCTTGTTTATTTCCCCCTTTTGTTGAAATTATTTTTTTATTAAACTCGGTCTCAAAAATTTTATTTTTATCCGTGTTTAATTCATCAATTATTTCAATAAAAAAACGACTATGATTTCCTAAATCATTTTGTACTGCTAGATACTTTGTAGTAAGGTTCCTAAAAAATGTATTGTGTAATTCTAATTTAAATTTTTTTTTTGTATTTTTAATTTGCTTTTTATAATCGATTAATAAGTTGTCAAAAATTGATTTCCACTTCTTTTCAAATATTAATAAATGTTTTTCATTTTTTTTCATAAAATAATTTTTTTTAAGATTTAGCTGAACTTTTATTATTCATTCCGGATCAGTATTAATAATGCTCGTATTTTTTAAATTTAGTGACTTTTTTTATGTTAACTATTTTTAAAAATTATTACAGCTATTTAGGGGCTAGGACACTTTCAAATTATGTTCTTTCTATCTTTGATAACAACGAGTACCGCTCAGTGGACGGGGTCTCCCAGTTGTGATTTGCTTTCAAATTATGTTCTTTCTATCTTTGATAACAACCATTGATTCTGTTTGCGAAGTTCCGATAATCGTTGTGATTTGCTTTCAAATTATGTTCTTTCTATCTTTGATAACAACTGCAAATCGTTTGTGTGCCATTACTCCACAGTTGTGATTTGCTTTCAAATTATGTTCTTTCTATCTTTGATAACAACAGATCAGGATTAACCCACCCACTTATAACAGTTGTGATTTGCTTTCAAATTATGTTCTTTCTATCTTTGATAACAACTGCAACTTCGTGTTGAAGTCTGTTTTTTGAGTTGTGATTTGCTTTCAAATTATGTTCTTTCTATCTTTGATAACAACAGGAAGCGGCAATGTACAAGGAAGCGGAAGTTGTGATTTGCTTTCAAATTATGTTCTTTCTATCTTTGATAACAACAGCTAACGTCAACGACCAATAAGCCTTTTGGTTGTGATTTGCTTTCAAATTATGTTCTTTCTATCTTTGATAACAACATTGCCAGCTTTATTGCATTTGTTCAAAAAGTTGTGATTTGCTTTCAAATTATGTTCTTTCTATCTTTGATAACAACTCGGCTGTATCATCAAAACCAACTGCACCAGTTGTGATTTGCTTTCAAATTATGTTCTTTCTATCTTTGATAACAACCTGTATGGGTTGCCCCCCAAAAAATATCAGTTGTGATTTGCTTTCAAATTATGTTCTTTCTATCTTTGATAACAACAGTTTATGGAGAAAGTCCTTAAATACAAGTTGTTATAAGGATTTGAAGAATGAAAAAATCAAAGATTTTGTGTCCCGGAAATAAATTCTGGGACATTTTTTTTGCCCAATTTTAGAAAAGTTCAAGTTGTTGCGGCACATCCATTCGTTCGGCAAGTTTTTTACCTCGGTAAATTTCCATCATGCCAAATTGTTTGTCGGTTATAGTCATAATACCGATATGACCTTTCTCGGGCAAAATACTTTTTACCCTTTTAATATGCACTGCTGCATTTTCTGAACTGGCGCAATGACGCATGTAAATAGAAAACTGAAACATCTGAAACCCATCTTGCATAATATTCTTTCTGAAACGGGCATAAATCTGTCTGTCTTTCTTGGTTTCAGTCGGCAAGTCAAAAAATACAAGTACCCACATAATGCGGTATGCTTTCAGTCTATCTGATTTCATGTCAAAACAGGATAGGCTAATTTTTTAGTTTCTCCGGAATAAAATTTTGCAAGTGAAGCAGTGGTTTTTTGCACAGCTACAAAAAGTGGGCTGCTTTCGTTTTCTATTTCCACATCTATTGTTGGTATTTTCAATAATTGCACTTTCAGCTCGGGTGTTAGGTTTTCAAGATGTGATGTTTTGTCAACCATTGCTCTTACTACTTCATCCACAAATGGGCGATAAGGTTCCATAATATCATCGGCAAGGCAATAGGAATTGTAGCGGTTGCGGTGAAACACACCGAGGGTGGGCAATAAGCCCGAACCTACCAATGCTCTTGCAATACTTGCCCGTAATATAGCATAGCCGTAATTCAATATATTATTTGGTGGTGCGCCATCCCTTTTTCGGTAAAACATCCATGCAAGCGGTAATAAATTTTTCCAATAGTAGGCGGCAGCTTTTGCTTCATTATTATCGGCATCGCCACTTTTTACATTTTCGCTGTATCGTTTTAAAGTTTCAGCCGGTACATTATATTTTACAAGCAAGTTTGCCTGGTTCATAATTTTGGCTTTTACAGTTTGCTGCCAAATCTGTTTCTTCAACGGCTCGGCAGCATTTACTTGTGCTTGAAATCGTTCGGACTGAATGGTATTTCCATCGAGATTCATAAATAGTCCAGTAGGATGGTGGGATGCATTGCAGGTAACAACTGCTGCATTGTTCAGTAGTAATCTGTCGAGCAAAAAATGAGAAATATTTATTTGATGGTGTTCGAGAATGACAATTCCAATATCCTCTATTGGGACTGATTTTTCTGGTATTTCCTCCATGCCCTTAATTCCGTTATACGAAATAATGAACTGATCGTTTCGGCATTTGAGGTGTGCGGGGTTCTCAATGCAGATAGTTCGTTTTATCATAGGTTTTTGATTTGCTTTGTTAAAACGGAAGAGAAGAGAAATTGGTATTCAATCAAACTTTCCAGTTTATTTCACCATCGATAGTTATTTCAAAATGTTTGTTTTCAACAGCACAGGTAAAGTTATTAGCAACTAGTCTTAATCTTGCTTGATATATTTCACTTTTAAAAAGCGTTTCTTCATTTGCAAGTTTATCATCGGATCTTGCTTCAATTTGGTTTCGAAGAAATATTAAAGGCGCTCCGGTTTCATTAAACTTATAAATCCTAAACAACCTTTTTAATAATTCTTTATTGGAAAGTTCTTTTAATTCTTCAATATGTTCTTTATAGAAGATAATCTTCGTTCCCACTTTTAGTATATGAATCAAAGGGATTTCCTTTTTCTTATTCCCTTTTCTGGTTTCTATCTTGTTATAATAGTTATCCTGAAATAGTTCTTTCTCATTTTTTATTCCAAGTTTTGATAGGTCAAACAAGCCGATAATTCGGAACGCTCTTTCCACCTTATTTTCAAAATCACTTTCGTAGAATAAGCAATATGTATTTTGATTGTTTTGGGCATAAATATGTTGTTTATAATTATGTTTAGACTGGAAATTATGTTTTTGAATTTCTATTGCTTTTTCTGGTGTAAGGTATCCTCTTCCTGCAGCCACTTTACAGCGTACTTTTTTTATTATGGCTTTACCGGTTGGAAATGGAATTGGATTAAGCTTAGCTTTTTCAAAAGAAAGCCCCTCACTCATTCGTGCTTCTAATACTTCTTTTACGATTTTTCTTACAGCATCATCTACAATGTTTTTACAATCATCTATTTTGGCAAAGGCATCAATTGGATATCGTTCCACTAAATTCAACTCACCTTTATTTTTTATTGCTCCAAAATAGCTTTCCTTGTGCAACTGACCTCTTATACTATCTCCCTTAGCTTGCAAAGGAATTTTATCTCCATCTTTATCCAATTTGTACTGCCATTTTCCATCTGCCCATTTTACTTTTACAAATTGTACTTTTCCTCGTTTTCTTACTGTTTTAAAGGTGGGAGTTAGTGTTCGATGATCTGCCTGATAATTAATCAATACTTCATCTTCTATTCCTATGATATGTTGTTGATGGAAATTATTCCATTGCTTCGGCTTTTCATGATAGCCCTGCTTGTTTTCATTGGCTTCATTGTATCTGAGCAATATTTTATCTCTTATTGCTGCAGGAGGTATGAGTGTTAATACGGCTGCATCGATAGCATGGTGGCTGTGTTTGGTTCGTTCTTTTTTCTCTAATCGATTTTGTATTTTAAATATTTTTCTAAAATCTGCCGTAATACTTCCTTTCTGTACATCTACTTTATTGAATACGGTTTTTAAAAAGGGAAGTGCATATTTGGTAATGGTTTGAGTATCCCTTAACTGGCTATTTCGCCAGCCTTCTTTATACTCAGTTGTTGTAAAAGTAATCAACTTGTAACTCCAGTAGTCCAGATGCATTTTTGCAATATGTTTATCAACTATGTTTCTGTCTTTTGAATCTTTTGTTTGTGCATTTTTTGCGAAATATTTATATCTATCATACAATGGTTCGTAATGCTCAATTTTATTTCTAATGAAATCAAGTCTTGGTAAAATTGCTGAAAACCCTAAAGCATCATTTTCATAATTCGGGCATTCAAATGGTAATTTCTTTTTTTTGATTTCTCTGTTATAATAACTGTCGGCAATTGTTAGATTTTTAAGCTCATTGTCAAAGCTCATGCTTGCCGGAATACTGTGTTCGTAATCGTATTTTACCCCATTTAAAACATCGCAAAGCCCGATGGTTTTTCCTGTGTAAATACAAGTTCTCATCTGTTCTTCCCATAGTCTTATTTTATCTATAATGTTTTTATCTTCTCTATTAAAATCTGTTTTACTTTCCTTGTTAATTTCGTCAATAGTTTTTTTGTAAGTGTCATTTTCTTTTTCTTTAGCTCTTTGCCAACGTTCAATTGCTTTACGTTTATTTGTATCATTTAATTCACGTGCTATTTCAATAACTACTCTCGTATCTTCATCTATTTTGCCAACAGAAATCAAGTAGTTGATTAATTTTTTAAGCTTATATAATGTTTTTAAAGCCATCGGATTTTTGAAACCTTTGCTGATTGGCTCTGGTGTTCCTAAATAATGTTTGCCGTCTTTCTCAATGGCTCGGCTATAGGTTTCCTGTTCGGAGGGGTGCCACAAATACTGAATATTAGATTCAGGTACATGGTAAGTATCTTTTATCCAGTTGAAAATTTTGTCGTGTAATCTTTCTGGTTTTTCGAATACATTTTTTGCATGAATCCTTTTTTGAAGAAAGGTCAGGTATTTATTACTAATTGTAGTTGTGGCAATGATTTTTTCTTTATTATCAAGATTGTTCCATGAATATTTACCAAAGGTTTCAACCAATTTTTGTTCAATATCTTTACGGTCGTCTTCATCTAATTGATAATTGGAATTCATTCCAAACCTATTTTCACCATTGAGTTGATCACTTATTAATTCATTGGCGGCTTTATTGAGTTTTTTTTCAAAACTATTTTCCTTTATAATTCTTTTTACTTCTTCTGAAAAATGTTTTACAATATCGTCAGAAACATGTGCAACTCCCATCACTTTATGTAGATTGGCCAAATAGATGGCTTCGCTGTAAATAAATCCTTGCCTCAGGTAAGGCAATATTTTTTTAATTGCACTGAGGCTTAGTGTGGCGTAGCCTTGCTGAAGCCTTGTTTTGGCAAATATTTCAGCTTTTACATCTTCGAGTTTCAGTCTTTCAATTCCAAAACGTTTTAGAAAATCAAAAGCAGTTTCGCCTGTTTCTTTATTGTCTTTCTTTACAAAATGTAAATGCCAGAGGTCTTCGATATTGTATTTTTGTTTTTCTTTTTTTTCATTTAAGAGATTGTCCCATTCTGTCACTTCCTTCCATCTTTCTCCAAAAATTTCTTTCATTTTATATAAAAAAGAAAGGTTGATGACTTTTGTGTCATCAGGAAACCTTGCTGTTATTTCAAAACCTTTTTTCTTCAGTTCTTTAACAATACTTGATAATTTAAAATCTGCTGCTTTAAAAAATTGCGGATAAACATTATCATTTAATAGAGATAACAATTGTCTGTTTTGTTCTTCATTAGTTTTAGTTTCATCTTCAGCAATTGGTTTTATTTTCAGATTATTTATAAAAACCCATGTTCTATATTCTTCATACAATGGATGACTTATAGGACAGCGCCTTTTATTTTGCTCAAATGTGCAAACACCCACTAACCCCTTTTGGCTTCTTAGTGGTCGTTGCCAAATAATAGCTCTCCAAAAATCTTTGTATAAATTTTCCAATCCTTGAACATGACATATTTCTTTAATTTCTTTTTCATAATCACTTCTTAAATTGTAGCGCTTTCTTATTCTTACATTTTGCTCTTTCTGTATTTGATACAAAGCTGCGCCCAGTGTTTTGTATTTTATGATGTATGGCTGAATTTCATTTGCTCCAACAGCACCACTATCACCGCCTCCCTTCATAATGGTTTTACTTAATTCATTTTTTTCATTTTCATCAATATTCTGTCCGTCATTATAACCTCTTCTTTGAACTAATTGATATAAAACTCTTCCAATAATGTGTGGTTCATTTTTAAAAATTTCTACTTTGTTTTCATCTACGATCAGTGCTCTGAATAGGTAATAACTTTCATGTTTACTAAAACCAAATCTTTCAAAGTCGGGTTTTCCATCTGCATCAAAATCAAAACGAAGCCAATTGATAAATCTTTCGTTTTGAGGGTATTTTCTTCCAATTCCTTTTTTATACTGCCTCCATGCATTCAATTCTTTAATTGACAATGGACACATTTTGTTTTCAATAAGACACTTAAGTAATTCCCACTTTCTATATTTTTCAGCTTGGTAGTTTCTTCTTTTTCCTCTGCTTTCAGTTCTTTTCTGAACCATTGGATGTTCACCAGATTTATCTTCAGCTACTCCTTTATCAAATGTTAAAACTCCCTTATCAATAATCTGATTTTCGAGTTCACTATTTATTTCCCTAATTGCCCATCCAATCGAGTTGGTTCCTAAATCGAGGCCTAAAATTTTTTCCATTTCTTTTGTTTTATTGGTTTTTAGTATTTAGTTTTGGTTTGAAAGCTTATCACAATAAGGCTATAAGCCGAAGATTATTCTTAAGCCCTGCGTATTCCGTGGGGCTTTTTTAAAATATTTTATTAGCAAAAAATTATATTATTCGAGAAAAATATCTTGTAAGGTAGGAGATTAATATATATAAAACAATACAACTTATCGGGGGGGGGGGTATAATTAGGCTAAAAGAGGGAAATGCACTAATTGGGTAAAAAATCAATGCTCTTAATTATTTCTACTTTTTTTAGAGAAAGAAATTTTCGGTGTTTGTCAAATTTATTACTGAAGATTAACTCATTTTGTTATTAACTGTTACTTTATAGCAAAGCATTACTTGCTGCATCTAAAATATTATTTTCAAAACTCTCTAAATATATTTTAGTAGTTTTTTCGCTATCATGCCCCATAGCTTCACTGATAATTGCAGTTGTAATTCCGCTTTTCTTTAAAATAGTAGCATAACTATGTCTTGCAACATAAGTCGTTAATTCGCTTTCTATTCCTGTTAATAAAGCAATTTCCTTTAAATCGGTATTAATTTTTCTAATTAATTTCTCTTTACGGTTAAAAATTGATTGCGGTGTGTTGTGTGTTTCATTTAGAATTGGGAAAACATAACTTTCAGAATTTGAAAAAGTTTGTTTTTTATAAAATTTTAAAATTTCATAAACCTCCGGCCGTATTTCAATATTAAATAACTCATTTGTTTTTTTTCGTGTATAAATCAAGCGACCATTTTTTATATCCTTCCATTTCAATAATGCTATATCAATAAAATTTATTCCTCTGCATAAATAACTAAACATGAATATATATTTTGCATCTGTTAAGTGAGGATGTTTTAATAAGTTTAGATTATTTATTTTTAATATTTCTTTTTTTGAAATAGCTCTTTTTTCGGTTTTAATCTTTGCATATTTAGCCAAACTAAATTTTTTGAAAGGGTAGTACTTGTCACTACAAATTTCTTCTTTAATTGCTTTATTTAACAATGCTCTTAATGTTCTCAGGTATATATAAATTGTATTCCCACCATTTTTATTAGATTTTAAATATTCTTCATATTTGTTTAAAAACTCAATATCAATATCTGAGAAGTGGAGGTCTTTTGAATTTGTAAAATGACTCAAGTTCCTTTTTGCATCTTTATAGATCAAAGAATTTTTTATTTGTCCACTATTTTTTAAGCGATTAATTACTGAATCAAAATATTGAAAAACAAAAGGATTGTTCACTTTGGCCTTTTTAAGCTTACCTTTTATTTCATGAGCGGATAAATTTTTACTTTCATTTTCTAATTCAATGATCAGCTTTTCAGCTTCAACAGTTTTTTTAGAAATTAAAATTTTCGCATCAATGTATAAAGGGTGTCTCTTTCTAGGTAGATTTTTCTTTTGATCCCATAAATCTTTACTGCATTTAAAGCCAGTCGATATATATTTTGATTTTCTATCTTTTGTTACTCTCAACATTACAGGATGCTCTCCATTTGCTAACACTTTTGAAGTGTATAATACAACTCTTACTGATGTATTCATATTTTCCCCGGTTTAAACATAGTTTAAACAAAGTTAATAAAAACCGATAAATAAAGAAAAGAAATTAAAAATAAAAAAATATAAAATGTTGATTTATAATATATTAATAAATAACAATAAATATTGAAAAGAAACATAAGACTGCCTTCTAAGCAGTAGGCCATTGGTTCGAATCCAATCCGGATCACATATTACAAAAAAAGTGTTTCTATTTAGAAATGCTTTTTTTGTTTAAAATAATTAAGGAGACTTACCAAATATCAAAAGAAATATTTATTAAAAATAAAAATACAAATATAAATCTATACATAAATCCTCCTTGGATTAAATTATTAATTAATATTGTGTTTTTCATTTGTTACTCCTTTGATGAATAATCTTTTTCAGATTTTGATTTTAGTTTGTTTACTTCTTTTTTTAAATCTGAAATTAATTCTTGTTGTTTTTGCATTTGTTCTTGTTGCTCTTGTATTGCTTTTACCAATACAGGCAAAAGATTTCCGTATCTGGCTTCAAGTTTGTCTGGATTTTCTGTGCTAACTAAATCTAAATTTTTACCAATTGCAGAATTATTTTGAAGCTCCAATAATTCCTG
>SYIK01000014.1 GCA_005798905.1 Bacteroidota bacterium
ACAGAACGCCAGCACCTAACAGCGTGTATGTGGCAATAGCGGGTAAAGAGGTAGGTCGAAGCTATGTGCTTTTAATTAACTTTGTCCTAAAAGGAAAGGAAGTGCTTCTAATCCGCTACTGCACATACACGCAAAACGTTATGTGCAATGTTAAAAGACAAAATAAATTTAAAGATTAATAATTCGGTAATATTAAATTGTCCACAATGTGTGGGCAATTTATTTAATGTGAAGATTGGTTGATTTTCCCAAGGCAAGATTTCAAACTCACTTTCCAATCTTTTAATTGAATTTCAAATACAGTTTGAATTTTTTCTTTATCAAAAACTGAATAAGAAGGACGAACAGCTTTTGTTACAAATTCGGCAGAAGAAACCGAATTTATTTTACAATCTGATTCAGTAATTTCTTTTATGGCAAGTGCAAACTCGTACCAACTAATTATTCCCGAGTTGCTAAAATTATATATTCCCGAAAATTGTTTTTCCGAATTTGATTGAATGATTGTAATCATTTTTAAAATCAATGCTGCCAAGTCGGCTGCATAAGTTGGCGAACCTATTTGATCATATACAACATTAATTTCTTTTTTTTCATTCATCAAACGCAACATTGTTTTTACAAAATTTTTACTGTACGATGAATAAACCCACGATGTGCGAATGATTATTGAATCACTATTAAATTCAATTGCTTGTTTTTCTCCTTCCAATTTTGAACTCCCATAAATAGATTGCGGATTTGTTGGTGCAGTTTCCAAATAAGGAGTATTTGCAAATCCGTCAAAAACATAATCGGTAGAAAGATGAATAAATTTTGTAGAATATTCTTTACAAATTTCCGCTAACAATCCCACTGCAGTTGCATTGATTTGAAAAGCAATTTCTATTTCTTCTTCCGCTTTGTCAACATTCGTATAAGCCGCACAGTTGATACAATATTGAGGCTGTATTTTTTTGAAGCTATTTCTTATTGCTTCGGCTTGATGAATTGGTAATTCTTCCTTTCCCAAAAAAATAAATTCGAATGATGAATTAGCGTTTGACAATTCGCGCAACTCCATTCCCAATTGACCGTTGGCGCCCGTTACCAATATTTTTGGCTTGAAATCCATTCTTAAAAAACAAAATTGTTTTTACATAAATCAAACGATGGAAGTAGTTTATCTTTTTCGGAAATAATTCTTTTTTCCGTTGGTATTTTCCAATCAATATTTAATTGCGCATCGTTGTAACAAATTCCTTGCTCTGCATTTGTATTGTAAAATGCATCGCATTTATAAAATACTTCTGCCGATTTACTCAACACAGAAAATCCGTGCGCAAATCCTTTTGGCACTAAAAGTTGTTTTTTATTTTCTGCAGAAAGTTCCAATTCAAAAGTTTTTCCGAATGTCTGCGATCCAATTCTTAAATCAACAACAACATCCAAAATATTACCCGATAAAACGCGAATTAATTTTGTTTGCGCAAAAGGATTCAATTGATAATGCAATCCGCGAATTACACCAAACTCAGACGAGGATTGATTGTCTTGAACAAAGTCAACAACAATTCCAGCTTTTTCAAAATCATTTTTATTGTATGCTTCAAAAAAATACCCACGACTGTCTTCGATGACTTTTGGCGTATAAACAAATAATCCATGAAATCCTGTTTCGATAAAAGGCATTTTATTATTTTTTGCTGATAAATTCTTTGGGTTGTTTATTTAATTCTTCAAGCGGCAAAGAATGGAAATATTCGTACGTAATTTTCACTCCTTCTTTTCTTTCCACTTTTGGAAACCATCCTAATATTTTTTTTGCTTTTGAAATATCGGGTTGTCTTTGTTTTGGATCGTCTTCCGGCAATGGAAAAAATTTAATTTTTACTTTATTGCCCGTAAGTGCTAAAATTTCATTTGCAAAATCCAACAATGAAATTTCATTGGGATTTCCAATATTAACCGGCAATTGATAATCGCTCATTAATAAGCGATAAATTCCATCAACCAAATCATCTACAAAACAAAAACTTCTTGTTTGTGAGCCATCACCAAAAACAGTCAAATCTTCGCCACGCAAAGCTTGTCCGATAAACGCAGGCAATGCTCTTCCATCATTCAAGCGCATACGTGGACCGTACGTGTTAAAAATTCTTACAATTCTGGTATCTACTTTATGAAAATTATGGTAAGCCATTGTGATGGATTCCATGTATCGTTTCGCTTCATCATAAACACCTCGCGGACCAACGGGATTTACATTTCCCCAATATTCTTCGGGTTGCGGATGAACCAACGGATCTCCGTAAACTTCACTTGTGGAGGCAACTAAAATTCTTGCATTTTTTATTTTTGCAAGCCCCAAACAATTATGCGTTCCCATTGCACCAACTTTCAACGTTTGAATTGGAATTTTTAAATAATCAATCGGGCTTGCCGGTGAAGCAAAATGAAGAATAAAATCCAACTCACCATCAATTTGAATAAACTTAGTTACATCGTGTTTGATAAATTCAAATTGTTCCAATTCAAAAAGATGTTCAATATTTTTTATATCACCGGTTATAAGATTATCCATCGCCAACACTTGGTAACCTTCTTTGATAAATCGATCGCAAAGATGTGATCCCAAAAATCCTGCTGCTCCGGTAATTAAAACTTTTTTTCTTTTCATAAAATTTTATGGCGTAACCGTTTTCCGTCCAATACTTTCGTAATAATAACCCAACTGTTTCATTTGCTCCGGTTCAAAAACATTTCTTCCGTCAAAAATTATTTTATGTTTCAGCAAACCATTCATTTTTTCAAAATCAGGTGTACGAAATTCACTCCATTCTGTAGCAATTAACAATGCGTCGCAATTAGTAAGTGCATCGTATTGGTTTTCTGCAAACACAATTTTATTACCCAAAATAGTTTTTACATTTCCCATCGCTTCCGGATCGAAAGCAGAAACAGTTGCTCCTTCTATTAATAATTCTTCAATCAAATAAAGTGCAGGCGCTTCGCGAATATCATCCGTATTTGGTTTGAAGGCAAGTCCCCACAAAGCAATTTTTTTTCCAACTAAATTATTGTTGAAATATTTTTTGATTCGAGGAATCAAGTATTTTCTTTGGCGATCATTTACTTCCAAAACAGCTTCAAGAATTTTAAAATCGTAATCAATTTCTGCAGCCGATTTTACCAATGCTTTTACGTCTTTCGGAAAACAACTTCCTCCGTAACCAATTCCGGCAAATAAAAATCGCTTACCAATTCGTTCGTCACTTCCAATGCCGCGACGAACCAAGTCAACATCCGCACCAACCAATTCGCAAATACGAGCTACTTCATTCATAAATGAAATTTTAGTAGCAAGAAATGCATTGGCAGCATATTTGGTTAATTCCGCCGATTTTGCATCCATATAAATTACCGGGTTTCCCTGCCGAACAAATGGTGCAAATAATTCATTCATTAGTTTTTTTGCAAGTTCCGAATTTGTTCCAATTACAACACGATCCGGTTTCATAAAATCATCCACTGCAACTCCTTCGCGCAAAAATTCGGGATTCGAAACCACATCAAAATCTCCTTTGTAATTTTTTGCAATTACTGCTTGTACTTTTTCGGCAGTGCCAACGGGCACCGTGCTTTTATCAACAATTACTTTATAGTCTGTTAAAAGTTTTCCTAATTCTTCTGCAACTTGTAACACATATTTTAAATCTGCACCACCATTTCCGTTGTTGGGTGTTGGCAATGCTAAAAAAATAATTTTAGAATCGGCAATTCCTTCGGCAAGATTTGTTGTGAATTTGAGTCGTTCTTCTTTTATGTTTCGTAAAAAAATCTTTTCGAGCCCCGGTTCAAAAATGGTGATTTGTCCGCTTTTTAATTTTTCAACTTTTGCTGAATCAATATCAACGCAGGTTACCGTATTCCCCGTTTCGGCAAAACATGTTCCTGTTACTAACCCAACATACCCTGTTCCAATAACTGCAATTTTCATAAATGATTATTTGATTAAGAACGCTAAAACTTTTGAAGTTATAAAATTTAATTGATCCGTATCCATCTCCGTGTGAATTGGTAACGAAAAAACACGCTGAGTAAGCCAATCCGTTGTTGGCATTTCTTTAAATGATGAATTAAACTGTTCAAACATTTTTTGTTTATGGCCGGGAACAGGATAATAAATCATTGCAGGAATTCCATTTTGTGCAAGAAAATCAATCAATTCGTTTCTATATTTTTCCGGATTTTCAACTTCATTTAATAGTAAAGTGTATTGATGAAAAACATGTGTGCTACTTGATGAACGAAACGGAATTGAAATTTTAGAATTATTTTCAAATGCACGATCGTAAAAATTTGCAACGGTTTGTCTTGCTAAAATATATTCATCCAAATGTTGAAGTTTAATATTTAAAATCGCTGCTTGCAAGGTATCTAATCGGCTGTTACAGCCAACAATATCGTGATAATATCTTTTACTTTGTCCGTGATTTGCAACCATTCTAATTTTTTCAAACAACAAATCATCGTTTGTAAAAATGGCACCGCCATCGCCATAAGCACCTAAATTTTTTGAAGGGAAAAATGAAGTGGTTCCAACATTTCCAATCGTTCCTGCTTTTCTTTTTTTCCCATCGGCACTTATATAATCAGCACCAATTGCTTGCGCATTATCTTCAATCACAAACAAATTATGTTTTTTTGCAATTGCCATTATTTCATCCATTGGTGCAGTTTGACCATATAAATGAACCGGTACAATTGCTTTTGTTTTTGGCGTTATTAGTTTTAATAATTCATCGGGATTGATACAAAATGTTTTGGGATCAACTTCAACAAAAACTGGTTTCAATCGCAACAAAGCAATCACCTCGGTTGTAGCTATAAATGTAAAAGAAGGAGTAATGACTTCATCGCCCGGTTCCAAACCAAGTGCCATCAACGCTATTTGCAAAGCATCTGTTCCGTTTGCACAAGGAATAACATATTTAACGTCAAGATATTTTGCCAAATTAGTTGCAAAATCTTGCACTTCTTTCCCATTAATGTAATGTGAACTATCCAAAACATTCAATACAGCATTGTTAATTTCCTTTTCTATTTTAGAGTATTGCTGACGCAAATCAACCATTTGTATTGGACGCATAATAAAATATTTGATTACAAACCGCCCAAAAATAAGAAAATGTGATAGTTAATCGTTAGCATTTACTTTTGTTTAACAATCAATAAATAAATTAGAAAATTTGAACATTGTACTTTATACTATTTTTCTAAAGGTTTACAGCGTTGCAATTTTTATTGCATCGATAAGTAACGAAAAAGCAAAACTGTGGATTAAAGGGAGAAAAAAAATATTCGAAAAACTATCGCATACTTTTTCTTCGGAAACAGCTCCTATTATTTGGGTTCATTGCGCTTCGTTGGGAGAATTTGAACAAGGCAGAACTGTTATTGAACAATTAAAAAAAGAATTGATTAAGCCAAAAGTATTGCTGACTTTTTTTTCACCTTCCGGTTATGAAATAAGAAAAGATTACAAAGAAGCCGATTGGGTTTTTTATTTGCCAATGGATTCTTTTTTGAATGCAAGCCAGTTTTTAAAAATCGTAAACCCTGCAATTGCAATATTTGTAAAATATGAATATTGGTTTTACTATTTAGACCAATGCAAAAAAAGAAATATTTCATTGTTGTTAATATCAGGAATTTTTCGACCATCGCATCCTTTTTTTCAATTGTACGGCGGTTTTCATAGAAAAATGTTGCGTTGTTTTACACATTTTTTTGTGCAAGATGAACAAAGTAAAAAACTACTTCAATCCATTAATATCAACAACTGCACAATTGCCGGCGATACGCGTTTCGACCGTGTAAGTTCCATTGCCGACAATTTCAAACAAATAGATTTTATTGAAAAATTTATCAGCAACAATCCAATTCTCATTGCAGGAAGTACATGGCCAAAAGATGATAAAATAATAAGAGAAGCTGTTGCAGATTTACATCAAAAAATAAAAGTAATTCTTGTTCCGCACGAAATTCATCCACAAAGAATAAATGAACTGAAACAATTTTTTCCGACAGCTTTATGTTATTCGCAATTGACTAATTCTACTTTTCCAACCGATTCTAATTTTCTTATAATCGATAACATTGGCATGCTTACATCACTTTATCATTATGCTACAATAGCCTATGTTGGCGGCGGTTTCAACAATGGAATTCATAACACTTTGGAAGCTGCAGTGCACGGAAAACCTGTTTTGTTTGGAATGAAATATGAAAAATTTAACGAAGCAAAAGATTTAATAAAAAACGGTTCTTCTTTTTGTGTTGCCGATTCTAATTCACTTCGTTTACAAATTGAAAAATTGCTCACCAATAATTCCAAATACCAAAATTGCTGTAAAAATGCAAAAGAATATGTAAGATCAAAAGTTGGTGCAACTGAAAAAATCGTTGACTACATTCAAGAAAATCGTCTTCTCACTAATTCTTCAAACTGAAGAACTGTTTCTGATGAATTGTCCCATTGAAGTTTAGATTTTAATTCTTGCTGAATCCAAAATTCGGCTTCGGCAATATGTCCAAATGCATTAATTTTTTTTACAGAATTTTCGTAACGTATTTCATCGCCTGCAAATAACTCATTAATAAAAACAAATTTTGAATTTATATCAATTGCTTTTTTAAGATCTTGCACAGCAGCCTTTTTCAACGACTGTTGCAACTCTGTTTTTTCTACTTTCAATTTATCGTTCAACGATTCTTTTTGCAAAAAACTTGTATTGATTTCTTCTCCAACTTGCGCAGAAATTTTGGGTTGATTTTCCAATTTAATTTCATTCTCAATTATGGCAATTTCTTTTAACGAATCGTTCTTTTGCAATTTTCTCAATTCCAATTGAAGCATTTGTACAATCAACTGCATCTTTGGAACATCGTTTTTTAATTTTACTTGTTCTTGCAACTTATCAATTAATGCTTGTACCCTTTCCATTTGTTTATGTTATTTTTGAAGCCTTGTAAATAAACTTTGGTTTAAAATTACAAACTGTTTTTCAACATTTATCAATTACATATTATTTTTAGTAATGTTTATCGAACCCAATATCAGCGGAAATAGAAAAGGATGGATCGAAGTAGTTTGCGGATCAATGTTCAGTGGTAAAACTGAAGAATTAATCCGCAGATTAAAAAGAGCTCAAATCGCAAATCTGAAAGTGCAAATTTATAAGCCAGCAATTGATGTACGATTTGATAAGGTAAAAATTGTATCGCACGATGAAAATGCGATTAACTCAACTCCTGTTGAAAGTTCAAATGAAATTTTAACGTTGGCACAAAATGTAGATGTAGTTGGAATTGATGAAGCTCAATTTTTCGATAGCAATATTGCAAATGTTTGTGATGAATTAGCTTTTCGTGGCATTCGTATAATTGTTGCAGGATTAGATATGGATTATTTGGGAAATCCTTTTGGACAAATGCCCAATCTTTTGGCAAAAGCTGATTATATTACAAAACTGCACGCCATTTGTGTACAATGCGGCAACATTGCAAACTATAGTTATAGAAAAGTGGCTGACGAACAACAAGTAATACTTGGAGCAAAAGATGTTTATGAACCACGATGCAGAACTTGTTACAAAGAATAATAAATTGAAATTGAAACAAAAAATATTAGCACTTGTAAAAAAAGATGTTTTACTGGAAATTCGTCAACAGTACAGTTTTTACGGAATCCTACTTTACATTATTGCAACAATATTTGTATTATACATCGCAGTTCAAGAACCGGAAACCAAAGTTTGGAATGGCCTTTTTTGGATCATTCAATTATTTATTTGTATTAATGCTGTTGCTAAAAGTTTTCTCCAAGAAAGTAAAGGAAGAATGTTTTATTTCTATTCTATTGCTAGTGCAAGAGATTTTATTTTAGCCAAACTTTTGTTCAATTCTGCATTTATGCTGTTGATGAGCTTGATGAGTCTTTTCCTTTTTTCACTTTTTCTTGGAAATCCGATTCAAAAAGCAACACAATTTATTGGGTTGGTACTTTTAGGAGGATGGGGATTAAGTCTTGTATTTACTTTTTTAGCTGCAATTGCTGCAAAAGCAAACCAAAATGCGGCAATCATGGCAATTCTTGGATTCCCAATTATTATTCCACAATTATTATTATTAATGAAACTATCTAATTCTGTTTTCAGCTATTCGTCTTCTATTGCTTTGCCTACTGTTTTATTGATAGTTGCTCTCGATATTTTAGTAATATTTCTTGCTACTATCTTATTCCCTTTTCTTTGGAAAGATTGAAAAAATTTACCCTTGAATTTTATTTCATTTACAAAGACTGAAGCGTATTAGCTTTAATCCTTAATTTTGTGGTCAAATTTTTTAATTGTCAGTTTTTATTGACAATTTTTCGATGGCTACTCCAAAAGATTATATGCAGAAACAATGGTGGAAAATTTTAAGTATTGTACTTCTTATTTATACTTTTATTGCTGGGTTATTAATGCCTGTACCGCGCATACCACAATTACAAGAGACAATTCGTAACCTTTATTTCCATGTTTGCATGTGGTTTGCCATGATGATATTATTTACAATTTCAGTAATTAATGCAGTAAAATATTTACGAAACGGATTGTTGGTTTTTGATATAAAAGCTCGACAATATGCAGTTGTTGGAATTGTTTTCGGATTACTCGGGTATTTAACCGGCACTATTTGGATGAGCTATACTTGGGCCGACCCTAATAATCCTGCTTACGCATCTTTTAGCAGTATTGCTCGCGAACCAAAATTGATCGGCGCCGCCATTGCATTATTGGTCTATTTTGCCTACTTGATTTTAAGAGATTCAATTCAAGATTTGGATAAAAAAGCAAGGATTAGTGCGGTGTACAACATTTTTGCCTACACTTTACTATTTCCTTCTATTTGGATTTTACCAAGATTATTACCGAGTCTTCACCCTGGGAAAGAAGGAAATCCTGCATTAAATTTTAACGATATTAGTCCAACGATGCGCTTAGTTTTTTATCCTGCTGTAATTGGATGGACATTGCTCGGTCTTTGGATTGCAACATTAAAAATCAGACTCAAAATATTAAAAGAAAAAATTATACTGCCATGAAAAAAATAATAACAAGTTTATTTCTCTTTTTGCTTTTATTAAAAATTGAAGCACAACAAGAAGTACAGATGGCTGATGAGATGAATAGCAATGGAAAAATTTATGTTGTAGTTGCAGTCATGATAACTATACTAATTGGTATAACACTTTATCTTGTTCGTATCGATAGAAAAATTTCGAAATTGGAGAAAAACAAATAATCTAAATTTATAAATCTAAAACACATAAAAATGTCCACTAACAAAAATTATAGTTTTTTTGGAGACGTAGAAAAAAGTTTTGATAAAGCTTCAAAATTTACAAAATGGGATTCCGGAATACTTGAACAGATAAAGCAATGCAACGCAGTTTACTCAATCCATTTCCCTGTAAAAATTGGAGAAAATATCGAAGTTCTAAAAGCGTTTCGTGTACAACATAGTCATCACAAAGCACCTTGCAAAGGAGGTATTCGTTATTCTACAGCAGTTAATTTAGATGAAGTAATGGCGCTCGCTGCATTAATGACTTATAAATGTGCTATTGTGAATGTACCTTTTGGTGGAGCCAAAGGTGGTATCTGTATCGATCCCAAAAAGTACACTGCTTATGAATTGGAAAAAATTACCAGACGTTATACTGCTGAATTAATTAAGAAAAATTTTATTGGTCCCGGTACCGATGTCCCCGCACCAGATTACGGAACAGGAGAAAGAGAAATGGCATGGATATTAGACACATATTCATCCATGCGTCCAGGAGAAATAGATGCTGCTGGATGTGTAACTGGAAAACCAATTTCTCAAGGTGGTGTAAGAGGCAGAAAAGAGGCAACTGGACTTGGTGTATTTTATGGCATTCGTGAAGTTTGCAATATGCCCGATGTAATGAAAAAACTTGAACTATCAACAGGGATTGAAGATAAACGAGTAATCGTTCAAGGACTTGGAAACGTTGGTTATCATGCGGCAAAATTTTTTAGAGAAGCAAAAGCTAAAATTATTTGTTTGGCAGAATACGATGGAGCTATTTACAACGAAAATGGATTGAATGAAGAAGAAGTTTTTCAACATAAAAAGAATACAGGAAGCGTTTTAAATTTTCCCGGTGCAAAAAATATTGCTACAAGTGCTGAAGCATTAGAGTTAGATTGCGATATTCTTATTCCTGCTGCTTTGGAAAATGTTATCGATGGTAATAATGCTCCAAACATTAAAGCAAAAATTATTGGAGAAGCTGCCAATGGTCCGCTAACACCCGAAGCTGATGAAATTTTTATTAAGAAAGGTATTTTAGTAATTCCAGATATGTATTTGAATGCAGGTGGAGTGACTGTTAGTTATTTTGAATGGTTAAAAAACCTAAGCCATGTTCGTTATGGCAGAATGGAAAAAAGATTTACTGAAAATGTAAACACCCACATCATTGCTCAGATTGAAGAGTTAACAGCAAAAAAGATAAATACAACCGAAAAAAATCTCATTATGCACGGTGCAGAAGAAGTTGATTTGGTGTACAGCGGATTAGAAGAAACTATGATTGGAGCAACAAATGAGATAATGGACTGTTGGAAAAAGAATCCCGAAATTCCAGATATGCGAACTGCCGCTTATGTAGTTGCCATCAACAAAGTTGGTACTTCCTATGAAGCATTAGGAATATTCCCATAAAAAAACCAACTCTACTTTTTAACTCCCATTCTAAAAACTCGGAATGGGTTTTTTATTCCCATTCATCTAACTCATTTATTTCGATAAATTTATTATCGCGTTTTTTCCAACCATAGGTAGTTTGTCCGTTTGTAATTACTAAATAGGTTGCAGGTATTGAAATATGATACCGTAATATTTGTTGCAATACTTTTTCATCCAATTTTATTTCGGAAGCTTTACACTCAATCAACATCCACGGCTGGTATTTTTTATTGTAAACAAGCACATCAAACCTTTTCTTTAATTCACCCAACTGAACAACTTTTTCCAAAGAAATTTGTGCTGCAGGATATTTTTTTTCTTGAATCAAAAACTGAATAAAATTTTGACGAACCCATTCTTCGGGTGTTAACAAAACCCAATTTTTTCGAATATTATCAAAAATATTTTTCTTCCCTTCCTTTTCTTCAATACGAAAATCTGGTTTTGGATAATTAACAGTAATCATGTTTCAAATGTAATTGTTTAAATTCGTGCAATGAATTCAAAACAAGAAATTGTACAAAACTGGCTTCCGCGTTACACGGGGCAAAAGTTGGAAGATTTTGGTAAATATATTTTACTTACCAATTTCGTAAATTATGTTTCCCTTTTTGCAAAATGGAATAACGTTCCTGTTATAGGAACCGACAAGCCAATGCAATGTGCAACTGCAGGCGACATCACTATAATTAATTTTGGGATGGGTAGCCCAACGGCTGCAACTATAATGGATTTACTTACAGCTATAGAACCCAAAGCGGTTTTATTTCTTGGCAAATGTGGAGGTTTGAAAAAAAGAAATAAATTGGGCGATTTGATTTTACCCATTGCTGCTATACGTGGCGAAGGAACAAGTAACGATTATTTTCCAAAAGAAGTTCCGGCACTTCCTGCATTCGCACTTCAAAAAGCTGTTTCTACCACCATTCGAGATTACAATCTTGATTATTGGACGGGCACGGTTTATACAACCAACCGTAGAGTTTGGGAGCATGATTTGGAATTTAAAAACTATTTACAAAAAATCAGGGCTTACGCAATTGACATGGAAACTGCAACAATTTTTACTGTTGGATTTTTTAATAAAATTCCAACGGGAGCTTTGTTGTTAGTTAGCGATCAACCCATGGTCCCCGATGGTGTAAAAACAGAAGTGAGCGATAAAAAGGTTACTTCTAAATTTGTAGAACTTCATTTGAAAGTTGGAATCGATTCTCTAAAACAACTTATTAATGGCGGGTTAACTGTACGTCATTTACGATTTTTTTAATGAGCGATCTATTCAAACGAGCTACTTTTCCCCAATTTTTCTTTCATGGAATAAATAACTTACCTTCGCACGCTTTAATAATTGCCAAATATGACCGAGCCCGGTGCCGTAAGACCGGACTAATTTGCAAACCGATTTTTTCTGTTTGCAAAATTTTGTCTATCTCTACTGCAGCACGGTTTCTGTCAAAAGGCTTTAACGAATCCCTCAACTCATGAAACTTACACAATTCCGTTTCGATTTACCCTTGAATCTTATTGCGCAAAATCCTACAAAAAAACGCGAAGATGCTCGTATGATGGTTGTTCATCGTAAAACCGGGCAAATAGAAAATAAACATTTTCGCGATGTTTTAGATTATTTCAACGATAAAGATGTTTTTGTAGTAAACAACACAAAAGTTTTTCCTGCTCGTATGTACGGAAGAAAAGAAAAAACAGGTGCAAAAATTGAAGTATTTCTTTTAAGAGAATTAAATAAACCCAATCGTCTTTGGGACGTGATTGTTGATCCCGCAAGAAAAATTCGTGTGGGAAATAAATTATATTTTGGCGATAATGAAGAATTGGTTGCAGAAGTAATTGACAACACCACAAGTCGCGGAAGAACAATTCGTTTTTTATGGGAAGATTCGGAAGAATCTTTTCGTGGAATGCTCGACAAATTGGGTGAAACGCCATTACCAAAATACATTAAACGCAAACCAGACGAAGACGACAAAGAACGCTACCAAACCGTTTATGCAAAATCGGAAGGAGCTGTTGCTGCACCAAGTGCCGGCTTGCATTTCAGCAGAGAATTAATTAAAAAATTAGAAATAAAAGGAATTCGTTTTGCAGAAATTACGTTACATGCAGGATTGGGAACTTTCCGTCCGATTGAAGTTGAAGATTTAAGCAAGCATAAAATGGATGGCGAATATTACAAAATAGATGATGCTGCTTGCAAAATTGTAAATCGTGCTAAAGAAATCGGTTCTCGTATTTGCTCTGTTGGCACAACAACAATGAGAGGTCTTGAAACTTCTTACACCGCACAAAAATTATTAAAACCTTCTGAAGGTTGGACAAATACTTTTATTCATCCACCGCATAATTTCAATATTGCTGATTCATTGATTACCAATTTTCATTTGCCAACAACAAGTTTATTAATTATGACTGCTGCATTTGCTGGTTATGATTTAACAATGGAAGTTTATAAAAAAGCAATTAAAGATAAATACCGCTTCTTCAGTTACGGAGATGCGATGTTGGTAATTTAAAAAATAAGTGAAAAATAAATTGATTAAAATCCTTGCGAATGCAAGGATTTTTTTATGCCAATCCAAATAAACCTTTATTCAACTGTTTCAATAACGCTATTTTATTTTCTGCTGCAACTAATAGCGAAATATTATGTGGACTTCCTCCGTAAGAAACCATTCTTACTGGAATCTCGTGAATGGAATTGAATAGTTTTTTAATCGTTTCATCTGTTTGTGAAATTTCATTTCCAACAACAGAAACAATTGTTTGGTTTTCGTCAACTTCAATAGTACCAAAAGGTTCCAATTCTTTTAAAATACTATTCAAACTCTCCGTATTATCAATTGTTATAGAAACAGCCACTTCCGAAGTAGTAATCATATCAATTGAAGTTTTGTATTTTTCAAACACTTCAAATATTTTTCTTAAAAATCCATACGCTAAAAGCATGCGGCTGCTTTTAATTCGAATTGCAGTAATATTATCTTTTGCAGCTATTGCTTTAGCACCAACAATATTCGTTTTATCGGAAATAGTTGTTCCCTTTTCTTCGGGATGCATCGTGTTTAAGAGTTTTACAGGCACATTATAATTTTGTGCTGGCCAAATGGAAGCAGGGTGCAAAATTTTTGCGCCGAAATAAGCCAACTCTGCTGCTTCATCAAAACTCAACTGTTCAATTGGAAATGTTTTTTCCACCACACGCGGGTCATTGTTGTGCATCCCGTCAATGTCAGTCCATATTTCACAAACACTGGCATTAATAGCAGCTGCAATTAATGATGCTGAATAATCACTCCCTCCTCTTTTCAAATTATCAACTTCTTGTTTTGCATTTTTGCAGATATAACCTTGCGTGATAAATATTTTTTGTTCACTATTTTGTTGTAATAATTGTTTTAATTTTTTTTCAATATTTATAATTTCAGGTTCGTCATTTTCATCAATGTTCATAAATTCAAGCGCAGGTAAAAGTTGATACTCTATATTATTTTCTTGCAGAAAAACACAAAATAGTTTTGTGGAAAGAAGTTCGCCTTGCGCAAGAATTTCATTATTCAATGCTTTGCTAAACGAAATACGCAATACAATTTTTAAAAACTCAAAATGCTCGGCAACAATTGCTTTTGCTTTTTCTAAAAATTCGCTTTTTTGAATAAGTTCTTCAATAAAATTTTGATAGTGTTTTTCTAATTTTTCAATTTCCAGTTTGGCATTTTCTTTTCTCCCTTCAGCAACCAGCTCTCCAATTGAAACAAGCGCATTCGTTGTTCCACTCAGTGCACTCAACACAACTATCTTTGGTTCATTATCTTTCGTAATTAATGTTGCTACTTGCCTAATTCTTTCTGGCTTTCCTACCGAAGTTCCCCCAAATTTCATCACTTTCATTGACCTATATTTTTATATAATTGATTTTATTTTTCATCTTTCAATTTCGCAAAGATAATGTTGAAGAATGGTTACAGATATAAGTTTTATTTGATTGCTCTATTTCAATTACAACAAATTAAAAATAAAAATGTCTCGAATAATTCGAGACATTAACTAAAGTAAAATTAATCGTTTTTAAAACGGCAAATCGTCTGTTAAGTCTGTTCCTTCTGCAGAACTAGCAACATCATTTTTTGCGGTAGGGCTATATTGGCTATTGCCTTCCGAACGTCCGCCCAATAATTGCACTTCGCGTACGCGCAGCGAAAGTGATGCACCAGCAGTACCATCTTGCCTTGTAAAAGTTCTTACTTCTGGTTGGCCTTCCACAAATACTTGTTTGCCTTTGGTAAGATACTGCGATAAAGCAGTTTTGTCTGTCCAATAAGCACAATCAACCCAAATTGTTTTTTCTTGGCTATTGCCTTGACTGTCGCGATACTTTTCCGTATGAGCAACTGTAAAGTTGATTACGTTTTTACCATTTACTGTGTTTACAACACAGTCTTTTCCGAGGTTTCCGATAACTTGCGTTTTAATCATAGTGTTCAAATTTTAGCTTACATAAATTTATTTACAAGGGCAAAGTAATACTATTTGTCGATACGGGACAATACCACTTTTAGGTAGTATTTCTAACCGTTAAAATCACCACTCATGTTACTCCTCCGATCTTGCCGAAGCTGCATCAATAATATTTCCAAAAAATATTGCATTCATAAACAATTTGGTTCCGCCCAACCAAAAAGCTCTAAAATTGGTATTGTCGGCAATATTTATAACTCTTCCGGCGCCAACTGTATTTACAATTACGGCTGCTGTGTTTTTAATTGTTTCTTTATTTTCTTTGCTTACCCAACCACTTTGCAACGGGCTGGAACCATAATAAAATGGCGACGCATACGGATTCTTACTTTTTTCCATAAATACTTTATTGGCTTTAAAAAGACTAATTGTTTTTTGCGAATAGCCATAAGCCAACGGATGTGTCGCATCATACTGTGCGCCAAAAATTGCACCACTCATTTGTTGTGCTCCGTCAATCTGTTCTCTTTTATTATAATTTACCTGCACCGTACTATCAATTGGGTTTTTCATTTTTTTGAATTTAACATCTGCAATTCCATTTTGAGCAGCCCAACTAATTGCTTCTTGATTTACAATCAACACACCACCTTCCTGAATCCAAGTTTTCAACTTTTCTTTGTTTAATGAATTGTAATTTCCGCCAACCATTATAATATTATTGTATTTAGATAAATCAGTTTGGTTGAAACTTGTTATTTCCAAATGCGTTGTTGGGATATTCATTCGTTGATCCAACAAATGCCAAATTTCTCCGGCATCAGTTGCACTTACACCTGCACCAACAATCAATGCCAAATTGGGTTTTGAAAGAGAAATAAATTTGCTGCTTCCCAAATCTACGCCGGCAGTTGAAGAACCGGAATTAATTTCTGTGAATTTTACTGCATACTTTTTGGAAACAGTTTCAATTATTTCAAACAGTTTTTCACTTGTTAAACTTTGCATTTTAACAGGTATTAAAATGGAACCATTTTCAAACTGTTTTTTTCCACCGGATAATCCTAACTCAAATGGAGTTGTAGCAACCTTTGTAATTAAACCAGCCGTTTGTAATTCAAACAATGCAGCAGGTGCATTCAAATTATTCCAATCCATCAAATATGCATAATCAGATTTATGAATTGAAGTTGAATTTTTATTGGATGACACGGCAAAATTTCCAAGCAATCCATCGTTATAATTTAAAGAAGTGAGTTCGCTGTAATTCAAGCCAAAAGCCAAGGGCATTGTCCATGCTGTAATATCATAAAACAAGCTGTCTTTATAATTTAGTGTTTTATCAAAAATCGTTCGAATAACTTTGTACTGCAGTTGATTCGATGGAACAACGAAGCAACTTTCTTTTTGAAATTTCAATCCGTCCACTTGAATTTCTTTTCCCAATTCATACACTTTTATTTGATGGCGTTGTAGCATTTGTAAAAAAAGATTTGTTTTTACCGCATCTTTCGCATCTCCAAAAACATAGCCTTTTACCGACGCACTTGATGCTTCGGTAATTGAATTCACAAAAAAATCGCGTTGCCAATTCAAAAATTCTTTTCTCAATTCTTTTGCACCTTCCAAAGTAGAAAGTGTTGCAGTAAATTGATTTTTGATTGTAAATGGAAAATTCAAAATACCGTTCGTTGTTTCTTGTGCGTGCCCTCTCGATGATGCTTGCTCAAACAAAATTCCAATTCCTCCGTTTATATCGGGATATGTGGAACCTTTGCCATAATAAAAATCATCATAACTTTCTTTTGTAAAATAAAGAGAGCCAATTTTATCTAAAAATTTAGCATGATAAACACCAAGCTTTGCTGTCAACTCTTGGTTTTTTTCTGGTGTTAAAGGATTCACTCTCGCCGGCACACCAGGTTGAAAAAAGAAAGATGCATTGCTGCCCTGTTCGTGATGATCTGTCAAAATATTCGGACTCCATTGATGAAACCATTTCAGTCTATTTTGACTTTCTACATGCACACTCGGAAGCCAATCGCGATTTATGTCGAACCAATAATGATTGAATCTACCGCCGGGCCAAACTTCATTAAACTCTCGACTACTTGGGTTTGTAACCAAATTTTTACTCTTATGTTGATTCGCCCATGTTGAAAATCGTTGTAACCCATCTGGATTAAAAGAAGGATCGAAAAGAATAACTACATTTTCCAAAAGTTCATCTATTTCTTTTCCCTCTGCAGCTGCTAAATAATAGGCACTCAACAGTGATGCATTGGAACCACTCGGTTCGTTTCCGTGAATGGAATGACCAATCCAAACAACGATGGGCATTTTTTCAATATTTATAGCACTTGAACTTTGCGGATTGCTGAGCATTAAATGTTGCTGTCGGATTTCCTCCAACAGTTGCTGATTTTTTGGAGAAGTAATAATGAGTAAAACTTGTGGGCGTTTTTCGTACGTAAATCCCATCGTTTCCAATTTCACCCGCTCCGGCGCAGCCATAGCAATGGCTTTCATATAATTCACCAACCGATCGTGTGTAACATGAAACTCCCCCACTTCGTGATAGATTATATCTTTTGGTTTTGGGACTGATGGATTGTAAGCAACATTTTCCGGCAAATAATATTCCAGATTTTGCGCTTTTAAGGAAATGAAAAAGATAAAAAATGAAACGACAGTACAAGTAAGTTTTCTCATAGCAGATAGTTTTGAAATTTTTGGGAAGATATGAACTATAAAGAAATTGAAATAACAGAACTTTATGAAACCGTCCATCATTTTTAATCGCATAAAAAGTTAGCAGGCTCCCTATGAATTAAATCGCAATCATTAAATTTTTGACAAAAAATGAATGGAAGAATATCCCTCGCAAAACCAAAAGAGCTAAATTTTGAAAAGACACACAACCAGAATACTAACTTTACAAAATGGAACTAACTAACATTATTGAATTCAAATCTTCCCCAGCAATAAGAGAAAAGCTTGTTGACTTTGGATTTGTTAAAACCTTTTCCGAAGGCGAAACAATCCTAAGAGAAAACGCCTACATAAAAGCTATTCCAATTGTAACAAACGGGAGTATTAAAGTATTAAGAACAGATGATGATGGGAGAGAAATTTTGTTGTACTATATAAAAGCAGGCGAAAGTTGCATCATGTCTTTTTTAGGAGGTATGCACCATGATACAAGTAAAATAAAAGCAATAGCCGAAGAAGAAACGGAAATACTTTTTATCCCTATTGATAAAGTAAGTTTATTAATAAAAGAATTTCCCGAATGGTTGGATTATATTTTTCGGTTGTATCACAAGCGATTTGAAGAATTGTTGGAAGTTGTGAATGCTGTTGCTTTTAAGAAAATGGATGAACGATTATTAACCTTCATTAAAAAGAAATGCAAATTAACAAATAGCAATGAGCTTTATGTAACACACGAACAATTAGCAAATGAATTAGGAACAGTTCGTGTTGTGGTGTCTCGACTACTCAAACAAATGGAAGAGGAAGGTTTGGTAAAATTGAGTAGAAATAAAATTTTCTTAATGTAACAAAAGTTGCAGTTTAGAAAAAAGTATCCCCACATTTTTGCATCAACAAACAAAATACAAATTGCAAGTATTTGGTTTAAGCGCAAGCATAAAACATGAATAAAATAAACTTTTTACTAAAACATAAACTCAGCATACTTGGAATAATTGTGGGGGCAATTGGTGGCTACCTTTACTATTATTTTGTTGGCTGTGCAAGCGGTACTTGTGCCATCACCTCAAAACCATTGAATAGTACTTTGTATGGTGCAATAATGGGAGGATTATTGTTTAACATGTTCGAGAAAAAAAATCAAAAATAAAATAAGATGAATATAGAAAGAATTATTAAAGAAAAACAAGGCACAATAGTAGATGTGAGAACTACAGAAGAATTTAACAGTGGAAATGCAGAAGGTTCAATCAACATCCCTTTGCAGGAAATTCAACAAAGAATAAACGAACTAAAGGGTATGAAACATCCATTAATTTTGTGTTGTGCATCTGGTGGCAGAAGCAGACAAGCAACACTCTTTTTAGTACAAAATGGATTTGAATGCTGCAATGCAGGCTCTTGGTTAGATGTAAATTATTATCAATCTAAACCACTATAAATAAATGATAAATACAATTAAAACCCTACTTAGTTTTGGCGCAAAAGTGAATTATGCTGAATTAGTAAAACAAGGAGCAATTATTTTAGATGTGCGCAGTAAAGGAGAATATCAATATGGACATATCAAAGGATCTACCAATATTTCGATTGACATCCTTCGTAATAATCTAAATAAACTAAAAAAAGACAAACCTATTATAACTTGTTGCGCCTCTGGCATACGAAGTGCGACTGCAAAAAACATTTTAAAATCAAACGGCTTTATAGAAGTTCACAACGGTGGCGGATGGAGCAGTTTACAAAACAAAATCTAAAAAATGGGACCTCACTATTATAATGTAGATGTAAATTGGAATACAGAAAGAAAAGGAGTCATGTGTTCGCCTGAATTAAATCGGGATGCAGGCAATTGTATTGAAGTTGCCACACCCCCTGAATTTCCAAAAGGGATACCAGGTATTTGGTCGCCCGAACATTTATTTACAGCTGCTGTAAGTAGTTGTTTAATGACAACATTTTTATCTATTGCCGAAAATTCAAAATTAGCCTTCACTAATTTCAGCTGTAAATCAATAGGCAAATTAGAACAGATTGAAGGGAAATTTGTAATGAGTGAAATTATCCTTGAACCAACTGTAACCATTACTGACGAAAAAGATCGCGAAAGAGCGGAAAGAGTTTTACAAAAATCAGAAGCTGCTTGTTTAATTTCCAACTCGATAAAATCAAAAGTCACCATGATTACAACAATTAAAATAAAATGAAAGAACGAATTTTAACCAAATGGACATTTGTTAGAGTATTGTATTTTATTGTAGGGATTGCTTTAATTGTTCAATCAATAATTAATCATCAATGGATTGGGGTAGCTTTCGGCAGCTACTTAACTTCGATGAGTTTATTTGCCTTTGGCTGTGCATCTGGTAATTGTTTTACTAGCAACTATACAGTGAACTCAAAACAAAAACCAGCCATTCAAGATGTATATTTTGAAGAAGTAAAAACAAAATAAAATGGCAAATACATTTCAAGAAATTATTGATAGTGATAAACCAACACTGGTAGATTTTTTTGCTGAATGGTGTGGGCCTTGTAAAATGATGAAGCCAATTTTAGAAGAACTCAAATCTAAAATCGGAGACCAAGTAAAAATCATAAAAGTCGATGTCGATAAAAGCCAAAATGCAGCAGAAGCTTATCAGATACAAGGTGTCCCTACGCTAATACTTTTCAAAAACGGAAAAATTTTGTGGCGACAATCTGGAATTATTTCAGCAAACAATCTTGAACAAATCATCAATCAACATTCAAACTAAATGAAAAGTCGTCTCTCAATAAGTCTTATTGCAATTACATTTTTTTTTACCAGTTGTAGCAACGGACAAACCAATTCAGAAATCAACACAAACCTTTCTGCAACTGAATTTTCCGAAAAAATAAAACAACTTTCAACAGCTCCAATCCTTGATGTAAGAACACCTGACGAATTTTTAAAGGGGCATCTAGTAAACGCCTTCAATTACGATTGGAATGGGAATGAATTTGAAAAACAAATTGCATTGCTTGACAAATCAAAACCTGTTTTTGTTTACTGCTTAAGCGGAAGCAGAAGTGCATCCGCAGCAAACCAAATGCGTTCAGAGGGATTTAAAGAAGTGTATGAATTAAACGGTGGAATTATGAAATGGAGAGGTGCGAATCTTCCCGAAACAACAGATACAAAAATTTCATCCATTGGATTAAGCAAACAGCAATTTCTTGAACTCATCAATTCCGATAAATTAGTGCTAATAGATTTTTATGCCGACTGGTGTGCCCCATGCAAAAAAATGAAACCCTATTTAGACGAGATTTCAAAAGACATGTCAGAAAAAGTTGTTGTAGTTCGCATCAACGCAGATAACAATCAAACACTTTGTAAAGAATTAAAAATTGATGAACTCCCAGTATTACAACTTTATAAAAACAAAACACTGATTTGGGCAAACACAGGATTCATTAACAAAACAGAAGTTATAAAGCAATTGCAATAGAGCAATTTAGATTTAAGCCAGTATTCAAATCAACTTTGAACCACTGTGCTATTTATTTTTTTAAATAAATAGATAAAAAGAAAATAGATAAAAACAAAAAAGCAAATAAGAAGTATCAATCCTGCTACTCCAATTATTGCAAAAACCATCCACGACTGATCCATCATTACAGAAAAGGGGATTTGACTTTTTGACATTTGCCACATTCCTCTCAAAAAACCAGCATAATCTAATGCTACAAACATGCAGAGAAGTGCAACTTGAGCAATCCAAAAAGAAAAATTTAAAATATTTTTTATTGATTTTCTTTTTTCATCAATAGGCCCTAAAAATGTAAATGCTGTTGCAAAAATTATCATCGTATTGATTCCAATAGTTGTCCCCATAGAATGGGCAACCGTAACATGCGTTCCATGAGTATAAATATTTAAAGCAGGTATTGACATTAAAATTGCTTGCCCCATATTAATAAAAACCCAAAAATCTGTAGCCATTAAAAAACGAAATGGGAAATAGTGATAATTTGATTTTATTTCCAGATAACTTTTCTTCCAGTTGTAAACAATTTTAGCAAAAAACACCCATTCTGTCATACTAATAACATAAGCAACTATTCGAACATAACTATCTGTTGGCAGTGTATAAATATGATGCCCCCAATTAAACATAAGATTTGCCAACCCCAAAAAATACAAGCCAAAAGCCAATTTACTAAATGCTACTTTTTTTGTAGCCCCTTTATTAATATAGTCCATTAAAAAAAATGCGGAGCCATACAACAGTTGATTGAACGAACCTATCATGGAGCCATTTACTTTCCATTGTAAAGTCATATCTGATACAAAATGGAATCTGAAATATGGAAAAATCCACAAATAATTTTCAATAAAAATAAATAAGAAAAAGACAATACCTGTCATCCACATCCAAATATAAACTGGCCATGTTTTTATTTGTTTTACAGATAAAAAAAATGCGACTAAAAAAAGAGAGAAAGCCAAAAAAATTGGGATAGCCCAAATGGGATTGAACTCCCAATATTCACGTCCTCCAAAATCTCCTTCCCAATAAGAATACGAAATACCCGTAAGTGCAATTATCCACAAGCACCATTGAATTTTTGCAATTATAGTTACAATCTTTGACTTTTTAAATTGCCACAACCCTGTATAAACAGTAGCTGTAGCACCAATAATTATCCAAAACATAACAGCAGAAACATGAATCGGACGAAGCTTCAACAAACTGCCATTTTCAATAAAAAAATCTGGAACCAAATAGACAATTGACGACAATACTCCTGCCACCAGACCAATCAACAGCAATACAAATGCTGTTCCAAAAAATAATTTGTTCGAGCTATTATTTATTGTTTCCATCGTGCTCTATCATTCCGTTAGTATATATAGTCATTTTTCTTGGATCGGCAATACCACTCTGATTGCATTGTTTTAAAAACTCAATTAACAACTTACTTTCTTTTTGAGAAAAACTATAGTTTGGCATTTGTTTTATTCCCCCTTTAAAAAACATTTTTAGGAGCTCTTCATTTTCATTAAACTTAGCGTAAACATTTGTTAAATCAGGTCCTAAAAACCCTCCCAAACCATATAACTGATGACAAACATGACAATTGTTTTCCTGCCATATCAATCGCCCTTGAACTGCTTCCCATTTATTAAATTTATTTTTTTCATGTTGCTTTAATGGCATCAAATAAACTGAAATTGAAAAACCAATAAAAATAATTGAAAGACTTATGAAAAGAAATTTAGGATTCATTGTTCTTACTTTTTTTGCCCTATGAGTAGCGTCTATTGCAACATCATTTTGCACTCTTGCTATCAACGAATTGATTCCAAGCCTACTATTTTCGGAGTAGCTTGATTAAAATCACAAACGCACAACATTATTTTAGCAAACCCATCTACTTATAAGGGAAATCTTTTTCTAAACTCGACAAATATAAGAAAGGATTGTAAGGAGCAACTAATTTCTAATACATTAAGTTAGCATTAATTTGAAAAACAAACGCAACATCATTTAGCAATTCCAATATGGCTATGTTATGAAATCGAAGGTTCATGCTTTCTATTTACATTTGTATGTAAGTCCAACACATCTTAAAATCTTCACTGCCATTTGTTCATATAACATTAATACCAATCGATAAGTAAGAAATTAACGACAATGACAAATGAAAAAACAGCAATCAGAACTACCTATTTTAGCATTATCGGCAACACAGGTTTAGTAATCATTAAAGGGCTTGCTGGTTTTTTTGGTAACTCTTATGCATTAATTGCAGATGCTATTGAATCAGTCACCGACATCTTTTCTTCCTTTTTAGTTTTGATCGGACTAAAATATGCTAGCAGACCTGCTGATAAAAACCACCCTTATGGACATGGACGTGTAGAACCTTTAATTACTTTTTTAGTAGTTGGCTTTCTCATTACTTCTGCAACAATTATTGCTTATGGAAGCATCGCGAATATTGGAACTCCACATGAACTTCCTAAAACCTGGACTCTTTTTGTTCTTGGTCCATTGATAATATGGAAAGAAATTTCTTTTCGGCTGGTTATGAAAAAAGGTATAGAGACAAACAGCTCATCATTAAAAGCAGAAGCATGGCATCATCGTAGTGATGCAATTACTTCTGTAGCAGCATTTATAGGAATTTCTATTGCTCTGATTTTAGGAAAAGGTTACGAAGAGGCAGATGATTGGGCTGCACTTTTCGCAGCAGGTTTTATTTTCTATAACTGCTACCTAATTTTTAGACCTGCTCTTGGAGAAATTATGGATGAACATTCTTATGACGATTTAGTTGACAACATTAGAAAAGTATCAATAACTGTAGAAGGAGTTATTGATACTGAAAAATGTTTTATCCGAAAAGTAGGTATGCAATATCATGTTGACCTTCATGCAACAGTTGATGCAAACATTTCTGTGCAACACGGACACGACATTGCACATAAACTTAAGGATACATTGCGAATAGAAATTCCACAATTAGGACATGTATTAATTCACATAGAACCATCACATCAATAAATATAGCCCACTATCCCTCATTTCGAAACCACGCACCACCGCAGTTAGTCGTATATTTGTACACTTGTTTGTATGAGTAAGAAGGGAAAAGTATTGGTAGCTATGAGCGGTGGTATTGACAGTACCATTACCGCACTGATGCTTCATAACGAAGGTTATGAAGTAGTAGGAATGACCATGAAAACTTGGGATTATTCATCGAGCGGTGGCGGCAAAAAAGAAACGGGTTGTTGCAATATTGATAGTTTCAATGATGCCAGAAAAGCAGCTGTTGAGCACGGGTTTCCTCATTATGTTTTAGATATCCGCGAAGAATTTGGCGGTTTTGTAATCGAGAATTTTGTGGATGAATATATTGCCGGCAGAACCCCCAACCCTTGTGTGCTTTGCAATACACATATCAAATGGCGGGCTTTACTTAAAAGAGCCGATGCGCTTGATTGCGAATTTATTGCCACAGGCCATTATGCAAAAATTCGTCAACACGACAACGGTCGTTTTGTTGTAAGCAAAGCCGTGGACGAAACAAAAGACCAGAGCTATGTGCTGTGGGGTTTGCAGCAAGATTTACTAAGTAGAACGTTGCTTCCGTTGGGTCCGTACAGAAAAACCGAAGTTCGCCAAATGGCAACTGACTATGGCTATCCGGAATTGGCAAAAAAAAGTGAGAGCTACGAAATATGTTTTATTCCCGACAACGATTACCGCGGATTTTTGAAAAGAAGAGTTGACGGAATTGAACAAAAACTTTCCGACGGAAATTTTGTTGATAAAACAGGAAAAATTCTTGGCAAACACACGGGTTATCCTTTTTATACAATTGGCCAACGCAAAGGATTGGAGATTGCTTTAGGAAAACCGGTTTATGTTACCAATATTAATCCCGAAACAAATACGGTAACATTGGGCGATGAAGTTGATTTAGAAAAAAATGAAATGATTGTAGGTAAATTGAATTTTATAAAATACGATTCGATAACCCAAGGAATGGAATCGCTTACAAAAATTCGTTACAAAGACAAAGGAAGTCTTTCCAACCTCTATTTGGAAAACGGAAAGATGAAAGTTCATTTTTATGAAAATGTAAAAGGTATTGCCCCCGGCCAAAGCGCTGTGTTTTATGAAAATGACGATGTGCTCGGTGGTGGAATTATTCAATCAGAATCCGTTTTTTAATTAACAAACGAAATTTTCTTTTCCTTTTAGGATTGATTTAACTTTACAGTAAATCAAATTTTTCTTTGCCACAAATTTTTAAGATAAAAAACAGTTTAGCTGCAATCCTACTTTTTGCATTGATTGCTTGCGAAAGAAAAATTGAACAATTTGAAACGCCACAAATAGCAGAATATTTTCCAACAACTATTGGGAAACATATTATTTACAGAGTGGATTCAACCGTTTTTACAAACTTTGGAAGAACCGAGGAAACACATAAATACCAAGTAAAACATGAAGTAGATGCAGAAATTCGCGACAATCAAAATAGAATTAGTTACCGAATTATTCGCAGTAGAAGAGATACTGCGGGCACACAACCTTGGATAATTGATGGAACTTATTTTGTAACGAGTCTTTCCGATCAAGTAGAAGTAATTGAAAATAATTTACGCTTTATTAAACTTCACTTGCCCATAAAACTTCAAACCAAATGGAAAGGGAATCGCTATCTTTCTTCCAATCCATTTTTTCCAAATTATTCATTTAACAATGACGACAATATGAATGATTGGGATTATAATTACTTTCAATTTCACGATTCACTTTTAATCGGCAATCAACAAATAAAAGATATTATTACAGTTAATCAAATTGATGAAGCCGTAAATGTACCAATTGTAAATGCGGGTGCTTATGCAAGCAAAAGTTTTTCAATAGAAAAATATGCTAAAAATATTGGCTTGGTTTACAAAGATTTTATTCTTTGGGAATACCAACCAAACCCGGGCGGAACGCTTGGTTATAAAATTGGATTCGGAATGAAAATGTGGATGATTAATCATAATTAAAACTATTTCAATACTAAAACATGAAGCTTAAATTTTTATTACTATCGCTTTTTACTTTTTTATTTTTTGTAGCTGATGCACAGCTTAATCGCTATGTGATTCAATTTTCACATAAAGGTTCAAACACATTTTCAATTTCCAACCCTGCTAATTTTTTATCTGCAAGATCTATTTTGCGTCGCACCAAATACAATATTTCAATTGACAGTACTGATTTACCAATCACGCCGCAATTTTTAGACAGTATAAAAAATGTACCGAACGTTACTGTTCTCAATAAATCAAAATGGTTAAACTTAGTTACAATTTATACAACCGACAATGCCGCAATTGCAAAAATCAATTCATTCCCATTTGTAAAATCTGTGAATACAATCGCTGCAAGAACGGTTTTGGAAAATACAACACCGCATTCCAAATTCAATAACGAAACAATTGAACCAACAAATTATTCAATTGCATTTAGAAATTCAAACACAGCTGTTAATTACGGACAAACTTTTGGTCAAATAAATTTTCACAATGGTCAATTCCTGCACGATCGTGGCTTTCAGGGCGAAGGAATGATTTTATCTATATTAGATGCAGGTTATCTTTCCTATAAAACCAATCCCGCTTTTGATAGTATTCGATTGAACAATCAAATTCTTGGCGAATGGAATTTTGTTGGAAATTCTCAAAATACAGATACGTATCACGGACATGGAATGAATTGTCTTTCCACTATTGCAGCAAATCGCCCTGGATTGATGGTTGGAACCGCAACACATGCAAAATTTTGGTTGTTTATTTCCGAAGATGTTTTTAGCGAATATCCAATTGAAGAAGTGAATTGGGCTGCTGCTGCAGAATTTGCGGACAGTGTTGGTACAGATTTAATTTCTTCCTCACTCGGTTACCAAGATTTTGATAACCCAATTTTCGATCATTTATATGCAGAAAGAAATGGGAATACTGCGCTTGTTACGATTGCCGCAGATCTTGCTGCAAAAAAAGGAATGCTTGTATTGAACAGTGCAGGAAATTATGGCAGTTTTGCTGATCAACAAAAATTTATTTCTTGCCCTGCAGACGGAGATAGTGTTATTGCCGTTGGCGCAACGAATGTAGCTGGGGGTATTGCAAATTTCTCAAGTTGGGGGCCAAATTCAAATGGAAAAATAAAACCAAATATTGTTTCTGTTGGACAAGGAACAATTATTGCAAACAATGCCGGCAATCCTGTTTCCGGAAATGGAACTTCTTTTTCAAATCCAAATATTGCCGGATTGATAACTTGTCTTTGGGGCGCTTATCCGGAATTCAGCAATATGAAAATTATGGATGCCGTGCAAAAAAGTGCGCACAAATTTTCTAACCCCGATGATCGTTTTGGACATGGAATTCCCAATATGCGCACTGCTTTTTATTTATTAAAAAATGAAAGAAGTCGTCAACAGTTTGGAAATGCAGGCTGGTTCAAAGCTTCGCCAAATCCATTTACAATAAAAATTGATGTTTCATTTATTGCAGATAATTCAGGTCAAGTAAAATTATTTCTAAAAAATATAAACGGTACAAAATTAGACAGTGTAAATTTTATTACAGATTCGCTCGATTACAAAACACATAGTTTTTTAAACTTGGAAAATTTACCTGCGGGTTATTACTCAGTTCAATATAAAAGCAATACAAAAGATTCTAGCATTTCACTTACAAAAGGTGGCGATCTTTTTGCAAATGATTTTATAAAAATATTTCCCAACCCGTTTAGCGATAAAATATACATTTATATAAAAGCTCCACTTGCAGGAACAGCTTCGTTGAGTTTGATTGACACAAAAGGAAGTTTGATTGAAAAAAAGAATTTGTCAATGACGCAACAAGGAAATGTTTATTATTTAGAATTTTCGGCTTTATATAAATTAAGCCGATCTATTTATACACTTCATTACAATGACGGCTCAAACAAACGAAGTATTAAATTGTTGAAGCACTAAATAAAGCAACAAATAGGGTGTCGGCTTTCTTATTATACCCATGCAACAATTCCGTTTTTATTAATTGAAGTTGTAAAGTTTCTTTAATATAATTCACCACTTCTTCATTCTCTTTTTTAAAAACAGAACAAGTTATATAAAGCAAATGACCGCCCGGCTTCAATTTCGACACACAATTAGTAACAATTTGTTTTTGCAATATTGTGTATTTATCAATTTCTTTTTTTTCGAAAAAACAAATTTGTTCGGGAGTTCTGCTCCAAGTTCCGCTACCAGAGCAAGGCACATCGGCAATTATAAAATCGAACTTATTTTTTATTGTTGCACTTTGTTTTGAAAGATCTGTAACAAAAGAATGTTTATATGAAACACCTGCACTGCGAAATCTTTCTGTCAAATTAATCAATATTGATTTTCGAATATCTGAAACCGTGAGTTGAATTGATGGATTAAAATCGTAAGTCATTATTGATTTTCCACCGCTGCCTGCACAACAATCCAAAATTTCTAAATTTTCTTTTTGCTGAATTACTTCTTGAATAATTTTTCCTGTTTGTTGCGAATTAAAATCTTGAATTACCACTTCTTTGTCCAACACAAAATGTTGATCCACTTTAAAACTATTGGAAAGTCGGATGGCAGAAGATGAAATTAATTCATAGTTAATTTGCAATAAATCTAATTTCGAAATTACTTTTTCATTGTAACTGGGTCTTACACGAATGAAAAGATCCGGTTGAATTAAAAACGATTTATAAAATTCTTCATAAATAATTCCTTCACTCAATTCAGTTTTCCATGGGAAAATTGATTCTAAAGAAAAGAAAAGATTTAAAAATTTAATTTTTTCTTCTAAATTGAAATTTGCTTTTTCATTCCATTCATTATTTAAAACACTGAGTAACTCATTTGATTCAGTGCTGCAAAGAAATAAACCGATTATTATTTTTTCATCAATACTCAATGCTGGTAAAGATTTGCCCATTCTAAAAAAACAATAGCACAAATGGCCAACTTGTTTTCTGTCTTTTGACCCAAACTTTTTATTTAAAGAAAAATATTGTTTTAGATAAATTGCAAACGGTAAACCGCCATCATAGGCATTACAAATAATTACAGCCGAGTTGAGATATGAATAGATTCGATTCATTTTCAAACTTAAAAATGAAAAAGAAATTTTAAACTTCCAACAACGATTTCATTGGATCTTTTCCTAAAAGTAATTGCTCTGGATTTTCCAATAACTCTTTTACACGAACTAAAAAGCCAACCGATTCTCGTCCATCAATAATTCGATGATCGTAGCTCAAAGCTAAGTACATCATTGGTTTTACAACTACTTGTCCATTTATTGCAATTGGCCTTTCTTCAATTTTATGCATTCCCAAAATTGCAGATTGCGGACTGTTAATAATTGGCGTGCTCAATAATGAGCCAAAAACACCACCATTTGTAATAGTAAAAGTCCCCCCAGTCAATTCTTCCATCGTCAATTTATTTTCTTTTGCTTTTCCAGCCAACGCCAGCACCGTTTTTTCAATTGCAACCATACTTAAACTTTCCGCATTTCTAATAACTGGAACAGTCAATCCGCGAGGTGTAGAAACTGCAATTGAAATATCGCAATATTCGTGTAGAATAATATTGTCGCCATCGAGATAGGCGTTAATCGAAGGCCACTCCTGCAATGCAAAGCAACAAGCTTTTGTAAAAAAACTCATAAATCCTAATCCAACACCATGTATTTCATTGAATTTATCCTTATACTTTTTTCGAATTCCCATTACAGGCTGCATGTTCACTTCGTTGAAAGTGGTAAGCATTGCCGTTGTATTTTTTGCTTCAACCAATCTTCTCGAAATAGTTTTGCGAAGGTTACTCATCCGCTCCGCTTTTTCTTTTCTTGAAAATAATTCTATTCCTGATTTTCGACCGGGATGTGTTAATGCCGAAAGAACATCTTCTTTTAAAATTTTTCCTTGATAGCCTGAAGGCGTAAGTTTTGTTGAATCCATTTTCTGTTCGGCAATGATTGCAGCTGCAACAGGCGAAGCTTTTACATCGTTCACAACTTGTTTACTTTCGATTTCTTTACTTTTTATTTGAACATCAACTTTGTCATTTTTTGACTTTTTTGCTTTTTCATCAATCGTTGCCATAACATCTCCAACCTTTAATGTATCTCCTTCATTAATTGAAAAAAACAAAACGCCTGCTTGTTCCGCATTTACTTCAAACGTGGCTTTTTCGCTTTCCAATTCTGCAATCACTTCATCACGCTCTACATAATCACCATTGTTTTTTGTCCATTTCAATAAGGTAACTTCTGTGATAGATTCACCAACGGTTGGAATTTTAATTTCTTTCATAAATAACCTATTTCAAATTATAAACTGAATGCCGTTTCAATAATTTTTATTTGTTCTTGTATATGTACTTTATTATGTCCTGTTGCAGTTGCCGCTGTGGCTTTCCTGCTAATAATTCCAAAATTAATTTCGGAAAGATTGATTTTTAAAAAGGAAGCAGCTCCCATATTCAATGGTTCTTCTTGCACCCAAAACCAGTTTGCTTTATTGTATTTTTTATGCAACGAAGCTATTTGTTTTGTTGGAAGTGGATACAATTGTTCTAATCGAATAATTGCAACATCTTTCCTTTTTTCAATTTGTTGTTTTTCAAATAAGTCAAAATAAATTTTTCCTGAACAGAATAAAACTTTTTTCACTTCTTTTGAATCAATCCAATTATCATCGATAACCTCTTCAAATTTTCCATCAACAAATTCATCAACTATTGAATAAGAACCTGCATGACGAAGATTTGCTTTTGGAGAAAAATTAAAAAGCGGTTTACGAAATTGCCATATCATTTGTCTTCTCAATGCATGAAAATAATTAGCAGCAGTTGTAATATTAGTTACAACCATATTCAATTCGGCACACATTTGTAAAAAGCGCTCCATCCGAGCACTGCTGTGTTCGGGGCCTTGCCCTTCGTAACCATGCGGCATCAATAAAGTTACTCCGTTCATTCGCCCCCATTTTTGTTCGCCCGATGTAATGAATTGATCAATGATAGTTTGCGCTCCATTGTTGAAATCGCCAAACTGTGCTTCCCAAATTACAAGGACATTTGGATTGGCTAAAGAATAACCGTACTCAAATCCTAAAACTCCAAACTCGCTAAGTAAAGAATTATAAATTCTAAACTCGCCGTTAGTATTTGCAATATTATTTATACGATTAAAAACTTCGTCTGTATTTTCATCTCTCAACACAGCATGTCGATGACTGAATGTACCGCGCTTTACATCTTGCCCGCTCATTCGTACATCTTTATTTTCACTTACTAAACTTCCAAAAGCAATCAACTCAGCTGTTGCCCAATCAATCTTTTGTTCTTTTTCAAAAAGGTTTATTTTATCATTTAATATTTTTTCAATTTTCCGAAGCGGCTTAAAAGTTGCAGGCCATTTTAAAATTGAATAAAATATTTCTACTAATTTTTCTTTTGCAATTCCAGTTTTTGGAGATTGTTCAAAATCTTCGGCAGTTGCTTTTCGCAAACGCTTCCACCACAATTCCGGTTGTTGATAATGATACGGTAATGGGTTTTGTTTTACATCACTCAAACGCTCTTGTAAATCAGTCCAGAATTTTTTCTCCATTTCAGTTGCCAAATGTTGCGCATCCGGCTCTCCATTTTCCATTAAATATTTTGTATAAACTTCTCTTGGATTGAGATGTTTTTCAATTAGCTTATACAATTTGGGTTGCGTAAATTTTGGATCATCACCTTCATTGTGACCGTGACGACGATAACAAACCATATCAATAAAAATATCGGAATGAAATTTTTGTCGATAACGAGTTGCTATTTCCACACATTTCACTACTGCTTCAGCGTCATCTCCATTTACATGAAAGACCGGAGCTTGAATGGTTGCAGCAATTGATGTACAATAATCCGAACTTCTTGCATCATCAAAATCTGTTGTAAAACCAATTTGATTGTTGATGATAAAATGAATTATTCCACCTGCATAATAGCCATCCAAATTACTCATCTGCAGTACTTCGTACACAATTCCTTGTCCAGCTATTGAAGCATCTCCGTGAATTAATATTGGAAGTATTTTACCAAAATCACTTTCATATAGCACATCCGCTTTTGCCCTTGAAAAACCAACCACTACTGGATTTACCGCTTCCAAATGCGATGGATTTGGCATTAACTTTAAATAAATATTTTTTCCATCAACAGTTTTTAATTCACTTCCAAAACCCATGTGGTATTTTACATCACCACTTCCCATCGTTTGATCCAATTTAGCGGTTCCTTCAAATTCACTAAAAATTTGTTCATAGGTTTTTCCCATGATATTTGTCAACACATTCAATCTTCCGCGATGTGCCATTCCAATTACAACTTCCTGAACTTCTTGAGCAGCTGCACAGTTGATAATTGCATCCAACGCTGCAATTGTCGTTTCACCACCTTCTAACGAAAATCTTTTTTGACCTACATATTTTGTATGTAAAAATTTTTCAAAAATTACACCTTGATTGAGTTTCTCTAAAATTCTTTTTTGCTTTTCAATTGAAAATTGTTGATGAAAATTAATTTCAATTTCATTGGTAAGCCATTCTAATTTTTCTTTATCGTGAATGTATTGTGTTTCAAACCCAACTTGATTTGTATAACATTTTTCTAAATGAGCAATTATTTTTCGAAGTGAACTTTTTCCTAATCCAAGAAAATTTCCCGAATGAAAATTTTTATCCAAATCAATTTCAGCCAATCCGAAATGAGAAAGTTGAAGGTTTGCTTTTCTATCTTTCCGTTTTCTGATTGGATTTGTTTTTGCAATAAGGTGTCCTTTTTCGCGATATCCCATTATCATCCGATAAACCGATAATTCTTTTTCCCAATTCGATTCAATAGAAATATTTGGGCTCGCTTCAAGAAAAGTGTTTCCATTTTTATAACTATCAAAAGCAAAATCAAACCCTTCAAAAAAATTTTTATACCTTTCGTCTACATTACTGGGATTTTTTAAAAAATCGCGGTAGAGGTTTTCAATAAATTGCGGATGTTGGCTTGTTATAAACTGGAAATCTTTCATCACTAATTTGAATGTAAAATTGGGGTGCAAATATCCAATTATTTTTTGATTATAATGACTAAAATACGGTTACACCTCATTGGATTTCAACTATTTTATCGATTCTGCTCTTTTTTAGTGAATCAAAATAAATTATTTACTAATCCAAAAAAGAGCCATTCGGATTTTGGAATTTAAGCAATAGACACATACCTTTGCAACCCCGAATTTTTGGGAATTTAAATTCAACTTAAAATGGCTAATCACAAAGCAACAAAAAAAGACGTTCGTCAATCAGCCAAGCGTCGTGAGCGGAACAAATATTATGGTAAAACTACCCGAAATGCTATTCGCAATTTGAATACTATGACAGATATTAAAGAAGTAACTGAAAAAACTCCCTCTGTATTATCAATGATTGATAAATTGGCAAGACGTGGAGTGATTCATAAAAATAAAGCTGCTAACTTAAAAAGCGGTTTGGTTAAAAAAACAAACAAATTAAGTAAGTAATACTTTCAAACTGTTTTATAAAAAGCATCCACCTTTCGGTGGGTGCTTTTTTGTTTTTATCTTTCCAATTAAATAATTTAACTCAACTCATTTTATGAAAATTACGCTCTTGTGTATTTTACAATTTGCTTCTGTTATTGTTTTTTCTCAAACGATTGAAACAAAATTTGAAAAATCATACGGAAAAGAAACTCCCACTTATTTTGAAATTATTGACTGGTGGAAAAAATTAGATGAACAATCTGCAAAAATAAAAATGCACACAATGGGAATGACGGATGCGGGTTATCAATTACATTTAATTCTCATCAACAATAACCAAGAAGTAACCCTCAATTCAATAAAAAAATCAGACAAACGAATTATTTTCATCAATAATGGAATTCACCCTGGCGAACCAGATGGAATTGATGCAAGTATTTTATTAGCAAGAGATATTGTTTCAAATAAATTAAAACTTGCAGACAATGTTATTTTAGCAATCATTCCTGTTTACAATATTGGTGGTTGCTTAAATAGAAGTGCAAATTATAGAGTTGACCAAAACGGGCCTGAAGAATTTGGTTCACGAGGAAACTCGCAAAACCTTGACCTGAACCGCGATTTCATAAAAAACGATTCGAAAGACTCGAAAGCATTTATTGAAATATTTCATTTATTGAACCCTGATGTTTTCTTAGACAATCATGTAAGCAACGGAGCAGATTATCAACACGTGATGTCATTAATCAGTACACAGCATAATAAATTAGGTGGAGAAATGGGTGAGTATTTAAACAAAATATTTGAACCAACTATTTACACAAAAATGAAACAAAAGGGTTATGATTTGATCCCTTATGTAAATTCTTTTGGGGAAACACCAGAAAATGGTTGGCCAGAATTTTGGGATGCACCTCGCTACAGCAGTGGTTATGCTGCTCTTTGGAATACTTTTTCTTTTATAGCAGAAACACACATGTTGAAGCCTTATGACCAAAGAGTAAAAGCTACTTATGATTTGATGAATTGCATTATTGATTTTACTTCTAAAAACAGTACCATTCTAAAGACACTTCGTGACAAAACAAAACTTGCAATAAAAACCCAACAAAACTTTACAATAAGTTGGGAATTGGATCGCTCAAAAAATTCAACCATTTTATACAAAGGATTTAAGTCGGAACACAAGCTAAGTGAGATTTCACAAAAATCACGATTACTTTACGACAGAACAAAACCTTACGAAAAAACAATTCCATTTTATAATTTTTACAAACCAAAAACAATTGTTTCAAAACCAAAAGCATATATCATTCCCCAAGGTTGGTGGAAAGTAATTGAATTATTAAAATTGAATAAAATTCAAATGACGCAATTCAAAAAAGACACGCTAATCGAAGTTGAAGTTTATAGAATTGACGATTATAAAACAACACCTCGTCAATATGAAATGCACCATCCAAATACTGATGTAAAAATTAGTACATCAGTAAAAAAAATAAAATTCAGAAAAGGAGATTGGTATATTTCAATGAATCAAACTGCAAATCATTTTTTAATTGAAACATTAGAACCTCAATCTGAAGATTCCTATTTTAGTTGGAATTTTTTTGATGCAGTGTTGTCGCAAAAAGAAGGGTATTCTGCTTATGTGTTTGAAGATATTGCTGCCACTTACTTAAATACTAATTCTATTTTAAAACAAAAATTAGAACAACGCAGAAACAGCGATAGTAGTTTTGTAAAAAACGGAAGAGCTCAACTTAATTTTATTTACGAAAACTCTCCATGGTACGAACCTGATTACTTAAAATATCCAATCTATAGAGTTAAGTAAACTATTTTCTAAGATCAATTTTTATAAAAATTGTGAATTGATACAAATAAAAAAGCCTTTCAAAATAAATTGAAAGGCTTTTAAAATAATCATGGCAGCTACCTACTCTCCCGCATTGTGGTGCAGTACCATCAGCCATAAGGGTCTTAACTACTCTGTTCGGAATGGGAAAAGGTGAACACCCTCGGCAAAACCACCATAAAAAGATTGCAATCGGCTAAAAGCAAAAAACTAATAGCAAAAAGCATAATAATGTCATATTGGGTATGTTAGAAAAATATCTAAGAAAAAAAAATTAAAGCGTACGGGCAATTAGTACTACTCGGCTTTGCTGTTACCAGCTTTATACCTGTAGCCTATCAACGTAGTAGTCTTCTACGGCCCTTAAAAGGAGACTCATCTTGAGGTAGGTTTCACGCTTAGATGCTTTCAGCGT
>SYIK01000015.1 GCA_005798905.1 Bacteroidota bacterium
ACTATGTTTAAACCAGCGCAATTAAAAAGTGTTTCATTTTTCAATGAAAACCTTAACTGTATTGAGTGGGATTTGACTGGTTCGAACCGACGACCCTCTGCTTGTACGGCAGATGCTCTGAACCAGCTGAGCTAAACTCCCTTTTTTTTGGGAGTGCAAAGATAGGGGGATTGATTTCTCCTTACAAAGTTTATTGAAAATATTTAGTCTAATTTTACAGCTCAATGTCAAACACAATTTATAACCCAACAATTACAGAAAGCGAAGAATCGAATTTACTTACTAAAGAAAATACTTCAAAAAAACTTGTTGTTTGGAATGACGATGTAAACACTTTTGATTGGGTAATAGAAACATTAGTTGAAGTTTGTGGACATTCAAAAGAACAAGCAGAACAATGCGCTTATGTAATTCATACGCATGGTAAATACGCAGTTAAAAATGGTGACTTCGAACTGTTGAATCCAATGTGCAACTCCATTTGCAAAAGAGGAATAAATGCAACGATTGAATCAATTGGCGATTAATATTTCCTTTCTAAAAATTCGTTTTTCAACTTCCATTTTATTATGTTTTAATTCCGCAAACACTTTATTCCTTTACTCAAAACAAGTAAATTTGCCAATCTTATGGAATTAAGCAAAAATTTTGAATTTTCTATTGCAGAATCAAAATGGTACAGCCATTGGTTGAATAAAAAATATTTTACTAGCACACCCGATGAGCGAGAACCATACACCATTGTAATGCCTCCGCCAAATGTTACGGGCATTTTGCACATGGGGCATTGCCTCAATAATACTATTCAAGACATTCTAATTCGTCGTGCAAGAATGACGGGTAAAAATGCATGTTGGGTACCAGGTACAGATCATGCATCCATTGCCACCGAAGCCAAAGTTGTACAAATGCTTCGCGAAAAAGGAATTCAAAAAGCTTCATTAAGCAGAGAAGCGTTTTTGGAATATGCTTGGGAATGGAAAGAAAAATACGGCGGAATTATTCTTGAACAATTAAAAAAATTAGGATGCAGTTTGGATTGGGATAGAACTGCTTTTACGATGGACGATGATTATTATAAATCTGTAATTGATATTTTTTGCAAGCTTTACGACAAAGGCTATATCTATCGCGGAAAAAGAATGATCAATTGGGATGTGAAAGCAAAAACAGCTTTGAGTGATGAAGAAGTAATTAGAAAAGAAACAAAACAAAAACTGTATTTTTTAAATTATAAAATAGATTCGTCAGCAGAAGAATTTATTACAGTCGCTACAGTTCGCCCCGAAACAATTATGGGAGACACTGCAATTTGTGTGCATCCAAAAGATGAGCGGTTCAAAAATTTTCACGGAAAATTTGCATTTGTTCCGTTAATCAATCGGCGCATTCCAATAATTACAGACGAATATGTAACAATGGAATTTGGAACAGGTGCTTTAAAAATTACTCCTGCACACGATACAAATGATTATCAATTGGGATTAAAACACCAGTTGGAAATAATTGATATTTTAAATGAAGACGGAACATTGAATGCAGCTGCACAAATTTTTATAGGAGAAGAACGATTTGCTGCAAGAAAAAAAATTGTAACTGAATTAGAAAATAATGGATGTATTTCAAAAATTGAAGATTACACAAGTGAGATTGGTTTTAGCGAAAGAACCGATGTAGTTGTAGAACCACGATTAAGTTTACAGTGGTGGGTTGATATGAAAAAAATTTCATCGCCGGCATTGGCTTCTGTTGTTGATGATTCAATAAAATTTTACCCTGAAAAATTTAAAAATCTTTACCGCCATTGGATGGAGAACATCAAAGATTGGTGCATCAGTCGCCAACTTTGGTGGGGACACAGAATTCCTGCTTGGTACACACCCGATGGAAATTTTGCAGTGGCAACATCGAAAGAAGATGCATTAAATATTTTAAATAAAAATTCAACAAAACTTTGGTCGATAAATGATTTAACACAAGAAGAAGATTGTCTCGATACATGGTTCTCTTCCTGGATTTGGCCAATTGAAGTTTTTAAAGGATATAGTAATCCAAACAATTCGGATATTAATTATTACTACCCAACCAATACACTTGTTACAGCTCCCGAAATTATTTTTTTCTGGGTGGCACGAATGATTATGGCGGGTTTTGAATTCAAAGATCAAAAACCGTTTAACGAAGTTTATTTTACAGGAATTGTAAGAGATAAGTTGGGCAAAAAAATGAGTAAGAGTTTGGGAAACTCACCCGACTTGTTAGCCCTCATCGATAGTTACGGTGCCGACTCCATACGATTTGGAATTATGATTTCATCTCCGGCAGGTAATGATTTATTATGGGATGAAAGCAGTAATGTTCAAGGCAGAAATTTTTCGAACAAGATTTGGAATGCATTGAAATTGATAAAAAATTGGGAGACAAAAATTAGCGATGCACAAAATTCTAATTCCGTGTTTGCAACAATTTGGTTTGAAAACAGATTGAACGAAGCAAAAACTGAACTGGATATTTTATACAAAGATTTTAAATTGAGCGAAGCACTAAAAACCATTTACTCTCTTATTTGGGATGATTTTTGTAGTTGGTATTTAGAATGGATAAAACCTGGAATGAATGAACAAATTGAAAAATTAGTTTTTGATAAAACACAATTTTTCTTTGAAGAACTGCTACAACTACTTCATCCTTTTATGCCTTTTATTACGGAAGAATGTTATCATTTATTAGTTAAAAGAAAGGAAGGAGACGATTTAACAATTCGCCAATCCGTTGCTGCTACTGCTTTTTCGGTTGAAATTGGACAACAAGGAAATTTATTAAAAGAAATAATTACCACAATTCGCGATACAAAAAACAAAAATAAATTAGCTCCAAAAGATGCAGTGATTTTATTCGTTCAAACATCAAACGTAAAAAACTACAACGCATTTAATTCTATTTTAGCCAAGCAAATAAATGCCTCTTCGATTCAATTTGTTTCAAGTGCAGTTGAAGCAAATATTACCACTGTTGTACAAAAAGATAAATTTTATATTAAAACCGAAAAGCAATTGGATGTTGCAATTCAAAAAGAAGAATTGAAAAAAGAACTTGCTTATCAACTTGGATTTTTAAAAAGCGTTGAATCAAAACTGAACAATGAACGCTTCATCAGTAATGCAAAAATTGAAATAGTAAATATTGAAAAAAAGAAAAAAGAAGACGCAGCAGCTAAAATAAAATTATTGCAAGAAAGTATTGCATCGCTATAATTTTTAAAAAAACTATTTAGGAATAATATTTATTGGCAAGATAATTTCAAATTTATTTTTTCGACCAACATCGCTCAAATCCTTATCTATCAAATAGCTCATTCGAAATCCAAAAGTTAATGGATGTTGATTCCACCATTTGGTATCAAAATAAATTTCGCATCCGGCACTTCGTTGGTTAATTGTTTGCATTTTATTTCTGGAATACAATTTTGTAAAATCATAAAATGCATTGGCACGAATGCGTGATACATACAAAATATTTGCAAAACCCCAATCGGGCAACAGAATCGGGAAGTGATAATTGCCACTCACTCGCCACATTCTTGAAAAATAAAACTTAGAAAAACCCCGCGAATAAGCAAATCGATTGCTGAACAAATTTGGATTTAAAGTATCTCGTTGTTGAAATGAAGCAGTCAAAACTAAATGATGATTATTAATAATTCCCGGAAGCATTGCAGCAGATGAAACAAAAATTTGATAAGCCGAATAACGAGAAATTGTCTTTATTTGATTAAGTGAAATATAAACCCCTTTTTTAGGATAAATATCTTGTAATGATTTTTGCGTTTGGTGGCTGTAACTTAAAAAATTGGTGAGATATGCAAAATTGATTGTGCCTTTTGTTCCATTATTTGATTGATAAAATTCATTTCGCAAATAATAATTTGTACCAAAATTCAAATAACGAAAATATTTACCCGAAGTAAAATTTAATGGAATTGAAACTCCCACTTTACTGTCCAATTGATTCCATTTATTGTTGCTATTTTTTTTGTTGACAGTAAATAAAGTACCGACAGAAATAAAAGGAAATAAAGCTCCATAAACGCCATCATAGCCAATTGCACTTGTTCTATCATTTTGATTATATAAATAAAACAGGTTACTTTGAAATGTGTTAAGCACGTTTTCACCATACAGTGAAAATGTAATTTCCGGATCATCATAATTCGGCCGCCAACTGTGAAAATTAAACATATTGGTAGTTTTTTTATAGTGCTGGCTTTTGAAATTACGATTCGGAATTAAATTCAATTGGAGCGACGGTTCTGTTTTAATTCCGTTTACAATATTATTTTTTGCAAATTCATTAAGCTGCAACCAATCCACTTCTTTTTTCTTTATTTCAGAAAAATATTTTTGCTTTAGCTGAAATCCATTTGCAGTGAAAGTGGAATAAAGCAATTTTTCCCCACTCACATTTGCAAAATAATTTCCAAGCAAAGAATTGGTCAACTGAAAAAGCTGATTAGTTTGTAAATCCAATTCAAACAATTCGTCATTCCCTGTATAAGAAGCTGTAAAATAAATTTTCTTTTTTTCAACATTTATAAACCCCAACACACTGTAAGTAAACGGTGTGAGTTGATGCAATTCTGCATTAAAAATATTTATTTTCATTAATGACATTCGACCGTCCTGCATTCGCGTTGCAGATACAACAGTAAATTCATCTATAAATTTTGGCCCTGTAAATAAACTGATTTCTTTTTTTGCTATTCGCTTCAAAACCTCACCCGTAGCCACATCTAAAAGATGCAACTCCGATTTTCCATCCGTTCCAAAATGAACTGTAATAATTTTTTTCCCGTCTTCTGAAATATCAGGTTCAAAATATTTTGACTGTCTAGTAACATTTTTTGAAACACCTGTTTTAATATCCACAATTTTGATGTTGCTATAATTTTTCCAACCCCAACGAATATCTGGCTTAAAATAAGCATATACAATTTTCCCGTTTCGATAACTGAAATTTTCATCCAAAGAAATATCTTTTGCGAATATTTCTTTTTCCTCGTTTTTAGTTTTTATAAAAAAAGAAGGCTGACTCCGAACGCTACTTTTTAAGTATAATAATGAATCGTCGCCAATTTGAAAAGGATGAAAACAGTCCGTCTTATACGAATTTTCCGTAATTGAAATTCTATTACCCGATATTAATGAATCTGTATTTTCAACTAATTGTTTGTAATAACTAAATGCATCATCTCGAAATTTATTAAAACTAACTCCAGAATATTTTTTAACCGCTTTTTGAAAAGGATAAATTAACCCTTTAAAATTTACAGCATCAAAAGTTACTTTTTTCCAAAAATCAGCATTGTATTTTTCGTGTCCATAGTTTATAAGTAAAAACCCTAGCGGATAATGTGATGGAATATAATTTTTCAACGATCCGTTGCGCAATTTCATCCATGAATAATTCTTTTTTGCAACCCACAATGCTTTATATTGGTTTGTGAAAAATGGAATTCGCCCCCTTCCCTGTTGTGTTTGCACCGTTTCATTGTAAACTGCGTCGCCTTCAAAAAACCAATCGGGAACTGCAGCATTTATAGCCAATGAAAAGCCTTCTTCTCCAAAAAAATGATATGCTGCATCACTTGCTCCTTGTTTGAAATTGTTGTACTGTTGAATATGACGATACTCGTGAACAGCTAATGCATCTGCCCAATTGGTGCTTCCTAAATCGAAATTATTAAATGACGGCGTCATAAAAAATTCGCTGCGATAAGGTCCTAAACCTGCATATCCATTTGCAATGGTTGTTTGATTTTGTAACAAGAGGTTTACTTTTCTTGTTTTGTTTCCCAATGAAATATTTTGTGCAGCTAAAAAATGAACAACGGATGCAATTCTGTTTGCTTGACTATCTAAACCTTCCGGAAAAATAATTCTCGCAGTATCCGATTCTATTTTTCTCCAAGAAAGCGATGGCGGATTTCCGCCAAAATGTTGACCATAATTATCAATTGTTGCAAAAAGTATAAAAATTAATACTACAAGTTTGTGCATCTAAATATTTTAATTTAAAAGTAAAAAAAAAACATACTTCATGAAAACCAAATTTAACCAATAAGTCATTATTAATAAATTTGTACTCTTATTTACAAGTACAAACTAAATATATGTTTGAAATTAAAAGAGCGACCGTTGTAGACATTCCGCTAATTCGTGAATTGTGTTTTCAAGTTTGGCCACATACTTATCGAAACATAATTACACAAGAACAAATTGATTTTATGTTAGATCTGATGTACAGTACATCCGCTTTAGAATTTCAAATGAAAACCGAAAACTGCAATTTTGTTTTAATTTATGAAAATCAATTACCAATTGGATTTGCTTCTTTTAGTGAAATAGAACCTACTATTTGGAAACTACATCGTTTGTATATTTTGCAAAATCAACAAGGGAAAGGTGTAGGAAAATTTTTAGTAACCTACATTATTGAAGAAATTGAAAATTTAAAAGCAACATCAATTCAATTACAAGTTCACCGTAAAAATGATGCACAATTATTTTATCAAAAACTTGGCTTTGAAATAATTAAAACTGCCGACTTTGATATTGGCAAAGGTTTTTTAATGACAGATTTTGTAATGGAGAAAAAATTAAACCTCTAAATAAAACTGAAGAACCTCTATTTAATTATTTCTTTTAATTTATCCTTCATAATTGTAACTTTGCTGCTCAAAAATTAACACACAATGTCAACATTGACCACCTCTAAAATTGATTTCTCATTAAAAAATAAAGTAAGCGATTTAAGCCTTGCAGCTTGGGGGCGAAAAGAGATTAAACTTGCCGAAGCAGAAATGCCCGGTTTGATGTCGCTTCGTAAAGAGTTTGGAACAACAAAACCTTTAACAGGTGCACGAATTGCAGGTTGTCTTCACATGACAATTCAAACTGCCGTTTTAATTGAAACCCTTGTAGAATTAGGTGCTGAAGTAAAATGGAGTTCTTGTAATATTTTCTCTACACAAGATCATGCAGCAGCAGCAATTGCCGCAGCGGGTATTGGTGTTTTTGCATGGAAAGGACAATCACAAGAAGAAGCGGATTGGTGTATTGAACAAACACTTTTTTTTGGCTCAGAAGATCGACCATTGAACATGATTTTGGATGATGGTGGCGATTTGACAAATATGGTTTTGGATATTTATCCAAATTTGGTTGAACAACTAAAAGGTATTTCAGAAGAAACGACAACAGGGGTTCATCGTTTATACGAAAGAGTTACTAAAGGGACTTTGCCTGTTCCCGCAATTAATGTTAACGATTCTGTTACAAAATCAAAGTTTGATAATAAATACGGTTGTAAAGAAAGTTTAGTGGATGCAATTCGTAGAGCAACCGATGTAATGCTTGCCGGAAAAGTAGCCGTAGTTGGTGGTTACGGCGATGTTGGAAAAGGATCGGCTGCCTCTTTGAAAGGAGCTGGATGTCGTGTAATTGTAACTGAAATTGATCCTATCTGTGCATTACAAGCTGCAATGGATGGATTTGAAGTTAAAAAAATGATTGATGCAGTTCAAGAAGCAGATATTGTTGTTACTGCTTCAGGTTGCAGAGATTTAATTACAGGCGACCATTTTAAAAATATGAAAGACAAAGCCATTGTTTGCAATATTGGCCATTTTGATATTGAAATTGATATCGCATGGTTAAATACAAATTATGGTCATACGAAAGACACAATTAAACCGCAAGTTGATTTGTACAATGTTAACGGAAAAGAGATTATTATTTTAGCTGAAGGTCGTTTAGTAAACTTAGGTTGTGCAACCGGTCATCCAAGTTTTGTAATGAGCAACAGCTTTACCAATCAAACTTTAGCGCAAATTGAACTTTGGAATAATCATAGCAATTATGAAAAAAATGTTTATGTTCTTCCGAAATTTTTAGATGAAAAAGTAGCGCGATTGCATCTTGCAAAAGTTGGTGTTGTTTTAGAAGAACTAACTACCGAGCAAGCCGCCTACCTTGGAATTCCAAAAGCCGGGCCTTTTAAGACTGAACAATACAGATACTAATTTTAGTGACTTATTTTTTAAACCCCCATTTGTACAAATGGGGGTTTATTTTTTTCTACTATTAACTTTGTACTATGTATGTTTTTGAAACTACAATAAAACAAATTACAAAAGCCGGAGACAAAAAAGGTTGGACTTATATTGAAATCCCGGAAGATATTTCTCAAAAACTATATCCAAAATTCAGACAGTCTTTTCAGATAAAAGGGAAATTAGATTCTTTCTCAATAAAAATGAAAACGATATTTCCCATGAGCGGTGGGGGTTATTTTATGTCTTTAAATGCTGCGTTCAGAAAAGGAATCGGGAAAAAAACTGGCGCAACTATCAAAGTGCAATTGGAACGAGATAAAACAATTTATAAAATTGATGCTGATTTTATTGCTTGCCTTTCAGATGAACCGGATGCAAAATCTTTTTTCGAAAGATTATCAAAGTCACACCAAAATTATTTTAGCAAATGGATTGAAACAGCAAAAACAACTTCAACCAAAACAAAAAGAATTGTGTTGGCCGTAAATTCACTATCCAAAAAAATGAATTTTCCGAAAATGTTGCGGTCCCGAAATAATAACATCGATTGAAATTGTAAATTTGCTTATGACCAAACTTTCTGTCAACATCAACAAATTTGCAACATTGAGAAATAGCCGCGGCGGCAATAATCCCGATGTAGTAAAAGCAGCAATCGATGCACAGCAATTTGGCGCCGACGGAATTACGCTTCATCCACGACCAGATGAACGACATATTCGATACGATGATGTGCGTCAAATTAAAAAAATAATAACAACTGAATTAAACATTGAAGGAAATTGCGATGAACAAAAATTTATTGATTTAGTTTTAGAAATTAAACCAAACCAAGTTACACTTGTTCCTGATAACCAAGACCAGCTTACATCCGATCACGGCTGGGATACCATTAAACATAAAAATTATCTGACGGAAAAAATTAGTGTTTTTAAAAAATCTGGAATTCGTGTTTCTATTTTTGTTGATCCGATTTTAGAAATGATTGAAGGAGCTGCAATAGTTGGTGCAGATAGAATTGAATTATACACCGAAGCATTTGCAAAAGAATTTGCAGCAGGAGAAAAACAAAAAGCTGTTGAACCTTATCTTAAAGCTGCACAACTTTCAAAGCAACTTGGATTGGGATTGAACGCAGGGCATGATTTAGATTTATCAAATCTTAAATTCTTAAAACAAACTATTACCTGGTTGGATGAAGTAAGTATCGGACATGCATTAATTTGCGATTCGCTTTATCTTGGATTTGAAAATTCAATTCAGCTTTACAAAAGAGCTTTGCAATAATTTTATTTTAATCGCAACCTAACAATTCACAAAGTTTAGATTCCAATTCTATCCCTCTCAAATTGCGCCCAACAATTTTTCCTTCGGGATCAACAAGAATATTAAATGGAATTCCATTAACATGATATAATTGCGCAGCTGCATTACTCCAACCTTTCAAATCACTTACTTGCGTCCAATTCAATTTATCAACTCTAATTGCCTCAACCCATTTCGAATGTTGATTTGGCATATCCAATGAAACGCCAAGTATTGTAAAATTTTTTGTTTTAAATTTTTCATAACTCGCTACTACATTCGGATTTTCTAATCGACAAGGTTTGCACCAGCTTGCCCAAAAATCAACAAGCACATATTTCCCGAGAAAGGAAGAAAGAGCAACCGCTTTATTTGCCGTATCGGGTTGAACAAAATCCAATGCTTTTGTTCCTACTGCTCCAACTTTATTATAAGAAATATATTGCTCCAAATTATTTCCAATTGCAGAAGATTTTATTTTAGTGTCGAGTTGTAAAAACCTTTTTTCCAACAAAACCACATTGTCAAAAAATTGATTTGTTACAAAAAGAACAAATGGCGAAACAAATGAGTTGGGGCGTTCCGCTATAAAATTGTCAATACTTTTTTGAATGGACTCAGCAAGCCCTTTATAAAAAATTAAAAGACTATCCCGAATTTGTTTATTGGAAGTATTACCAATTTCCTGCGCAATTGATTGATGGCGCATTACAAGCGGGTTAAATGTATTTTGAAAAGTTGTAAAATCAATATGACTTAAAGATCCTTCAATACTAAGTTGCGGCCCTAATAATTTATTAGCAACAATAGTGATTTTGCTATTTTCTAAATAAAGGTATTGTGGTTGTTCGCCTGCAATTTTCAATAAACTTAATGTTGGCTCCACCACTTTCCCCGACATTGAAAATTTACCTTTTATTAAAATTGCTTTTGAAATCTGTTCATTGTTGTTTGGGTTTTCTAGAAATATTTGTGCGCTATCTGCAAAACCAGCAAGTGTACCATTGATGATAAACCCACCATTTACATTTTGAGCTATTGCTGAAACAGCTATCTGAAATATTACTATTATTAAAATTATTTTTTTCATTACTTTATAAAATTGATTGGTAATTTATCGAATTAAGTTCTTTTTAAATTGCATCACCGATACTAAATCTTTAACCCCAGTTGAAATTTCAAACTTGCTGTTCAAATCAATTGCAAACAGGTCGGGATGATTAACCAAATTTATTTTGTTAATATCAGCAAAGCCAATTTCCCCTCCAAGAAAAAACGGTTTTTCAAAAGTAAAATTGCTCAATTGATTCCAATCAAATGAAGATTCAAGCGCAGCAGATAACCCATCTTTATTAAAAGCATCGAAAAGAAAATAATCACAAACATCATCATACAGTTGAAGTTTATTTTCAATTTCTGCATTTTCATTTTCTTGAAAATGAAATGTTTTTATTACCTCCACTTCTTTCGACAATGCTTTACACAGTTTTGTAGATTCGTTGCTATGCAACTGCACACAATCCAAATTATATGCATCAACAATTGGCATTATAGTATCATAATCTGCATTTGCAAACACCCCCACTTTTTTAAGATCGAAATCTGCATCAACAATTTCTCTGGCTGCAATTTTCCCTTTTACACAGCGCGGTGATCCTTCAAAAAAAATCAACCCTGCAAAATCAATTCCAAGTGCATCTAATTGTTGCAATTGTTTAAACTGTGTAATTCCACAAACTTTTATATTCATTTTCGTTTTGAATTAAACTTTTGCAAATTTAACTTAATAGCAGAAATGTAGTTAGCTATAATTTTGCACGAACTTGTTTCACTTCAACTGCAGCGAATCCTATTGCATTGTTTCCAAAATTTTTCCGAATATAAGTTAACACATCAGCAACTTCTTGATCAGTCAAATTATCAAGCGGAGCCATTAAATTTTTATAATTACGATTTGGCTCATTTACAAAAGCATCCGAACCAAGTAATACAATTTCAACTAACTTTTTTTTAGTTCCAAGAACATAAGGAGATTTAATTAAAGAAGAAGTCATGCGCGGCACTCCTGCCCCATTTTCCATGTGACAAACTAAACAGTTTGAATTATAAATAAGTTTTCCTCTTTCCAATTGATTCTTTGGTTTTGGAATTGGTTGAAATCCAAAAGCACAAAAAACCGCAGTTGATATAAAAATTATTTTAAGCAACTTATGTTAATTTTTAAAAAATGAAACTTTCCAAATTCTACCTTGTTGGTCATCAGAAATGTATAAAGAACCATCAGGGCCTTGTGCTAACCCGCAAGGACGATAAGTAGCACCTTGTGGTGTTTTTGTTCCTCCTGCAAAACCATCAGCAAAAATTTCAAACTCACCACTTGGTTTTCCATTATTAAATGGAAGAAAAGTTACAAAATAACCTTCTTGTTCTCTTGGTGCACGATTCCAAGATCCATGCCAAGCAATAAATGCACCGTTTCTATACTTTTCTGGAAACTGTGTTCCTGTGTAAAACAATAATCCATTTGGTGCCCAATGTCCAGGAAATGCAAATATTGGTTGATCTTTCCCTTCGCAACGATCTGTTTTTATTTTATCGCCACCAAATTCTGGATTGACTATTTTTTTTTGTTGAAATGGATCATAATAACAATATGGCCATCCAAAATCGGAGCCCTTTGTAATTTTAAACATTTCCTCTGCAGGTAAACTAACACTTTCATCAATAGAATACAAATTAGGATACAATCGATTCAAATCATCTCTTCCATGTTGAACAGCAAATAATTCATTTTGCTCACGATTCCAATCCAATGCAACAATATTTCTTGTTCCTGTTGCATAACGAAACCCTTCTGCATAAGATTGTTTTTTTTGATCGGCACGAAACTGCCAAATACCTCCTGCAGAATCTAAAATTGGACAAGGATTCATTCCTTTCGATCCAACTCTTCGGTCTTTTTCCTGGCAAGCATTTGATGGTGCTCCAATGTTTACATATAAATTTCCGACATCATCCAAAGCAATTGATTTTGATGCATGTTGTCTTTTATTTACTAAACCAGAAACAATAAGTTCGGGATTATTGGAATCTAAAATTTCATTATTCTGAAACTTATAACGAAAAACTTGATCATTGGAAGAAGCGTATAAATAATTATCTTTAATTGCAATTCCTGTCCCAGTATAATTTCCAAATCCGGAAATATTTTCTGCAACTCCATCATTATTTTCATCTCTCAAACGAAGTATTCCTCTCCCATCATTTAAGCTTTCCAATTTTACATACACATCACCATTTGTATTTACAGCAATATGACGAGCTGGTCCAAGATTATCGGCAACAACCAATGCAGAAAATCCAACTGGAATCGTTATACCTGTCTCAATTTTTGAATTGGATTTTGAATGATTTGAACTACAATTCAAACAACAAAAAATGGGGATAGCTAATAAATAAAATGAACGAAGTAGATATTGTTGCATATTTAATTTTTAACTAAATTAAGTTTTCTTATGCTCAAATTTAAACATAGCATAGCATAAATAATCTATAAGCGGTAAACAGGAGTTAAACTATGACACCTTCTAAATCATAGTCGAATGCTTTTGTAATTTTTACATTGTAATATTCTCCAATATCCAACTTTTTTGAAGTGGAAATAATTACTTCGTTGTCCACTTCAACGCTATCAAATTCGGTACGACCAATGTATCGACCCGATTCTTTTTTATCGATTAACACCCGATAAATATTGTTCAATTTTTTCTGATTCAATTCATAACTAATTTCTTGTTGCACTTCCATAATTTCTTTTGCTCTTCTTTCTTTTTCTTCTTCAGCAATAGAATCATTCAATTGAAAAGCTGAAGTACCTTCTTCGTGCGAATAAGTAAAAATGCCAACTCGATCAAATCGTTGTTTTTGCAAAAACAATTTCAATTCTTCCACATCGTCCAATGTTTCTCCCGGAAAACCAGCAATCAATGTGGTGCGCAAACAAATTCCAGGTACTTTTTCACGAATGTTATAAATCAACTCTTCCATTTCCTCTCTTGTAATTTGTCGGTTCATTGCTCTCAACATTTTATTAGCAGCATGCTGAAGCGGCATATCTAAATACTTACAAATATTTTTTCTTTCGCGCATTACATCTAAAATCTCCAAAGGAAATTTTGAAGGATACGCATAATGCAAACGAATCCATTCCAATCCTTTTACATCTGTTAACCGATTAAGCAAATCGGGCAACATTCTTTTTTTATAAATATCCAACCCGTAATAAGTTAATTCTTGCGCAATCAACATTACTTCTTTCACACCCATTCTTACCAAACCTTCAGCTTCTTTTACAATTTCTTCAATTGATTTACTTCTATGATTACCGCGTATTAGCGGAATTGCGCAAAAAGAACAAGTGCGATTACAACCTTCCGATATTTTTAAATAGGCATAATGCTGTGGAGTAGCTAATAATCTTTCGCCAAGCAATTCTGTTTTATAATCTGCTTCAAATTGTTTTAATATTAAGGGCAATTCCATTGTTCCAAACCACGCATCCACATTTGGAATTTCGTTTGCTAAATCATCCTTGTATCGATGGCTTAAACAACCTGTTACAAAAACTTTATCCAATTTTCCACTTTGTTTCAATTGCACTTGCTCCAAAATTGTATTGATGCTTTCTTCTTTGGCTTTTTCGATAAACCCACATGTGTTGACAATAACTATATTATGATCTAACTTTTTATTTTCGTGCACAACGCCAATTTCATTTGCACGCAATTGACCGCTCAGTTCTTCACTGTCAACCATATTTTTACTACAACCGAGTGTAATAATATTTACTTTATCTTTTTTTAATGTTCTTACTTTCATTTTCCACTTATTTTTCCGAACCAAATAAAGTAGCTACAAATTCGTGTTTGTTAAAAATTAACAAATCGTCCATTTGCTCTCCTACTCCAATAAATTTTACTGGAATATTAAATTGATCCGCAATTGCAAGTACGATTCCTCCTTTTGCTGTTCCATCTAATTTTGTAATTGCCAATGCAGAAACTTCGGTTGCCGCAGTAAAATGTTTTGCTTGTTCCAATGCATTTTGCCCGGTGCTTCCATCTAAAACTAACAGTACTTCGTGTGGCGCATCGGGAATTAATTTTTGAATAACTCGTTTTATTTTTCCCAATTCATCCATCAAATGTGTTTTATTGTGTAAGCGACCAGCAGTATCAATCAACACAATATCGCTACCGCGTGCAATTGCACTTTGCACTGTGTCAAATGCAACAGCAGCAGGATCGCTCCCCATATCTTGTTTTACAATTGGAACATCTACTCTTTCACTCCAAATTGTTAATTGCTCAGTTGCCGCAGCTCTGAAAGTATCGGCAGCTCCTAATAAAACTGATTTCCCCGCTGCTTTAAAATTGTTTGCCAATTTGCCGATAGTTGTTGTTTTCCCAACTCCATTTACGCCAACTACTAATATTACATAAGGTTTTGTAGGAAGTTCCGCAGCAAAAGAATAGCCAGTTGGTGAATCATTCAAAAGAGCTTCTATTTCTTCTTGCAACACAATATTTATTGCTTCGGTATTGAGGTATTTTTCGCGTGCTACTCTTTTTTCAATTCGATCAATTATTTTAATGGTGGTTGCAACTCCAACATCCGCAGTTATCAACGCTTCTTCCAAAGAATCAAGCACAGCTGCATCCACGGTACTTTTTCCAACAACCGCTTTTGCAATTTTGAAAAAAAATCCTTCCTTGGTTTTTTGCAAACCATGTTCATATCCTTCTTTTTCTTTTTTACTAAACAATTTTTCGAAAAAACCCATGCTGAAATTTTTCGTTAAAATACAAAAGCTATCACTTTTTGGGGTGACAGCTTTTGAAAATATAATTTAACCCATCAAAATTATTTCTGCGCAAGAAAGTCTTTCACTTTATCCTTGTGCAAAATTTGCTCTTTAAAAGTGTACGCACCCGATTTAGGACTGCGAACAGCTTTAATAACTTTTGTCCAGTTTTTTGCGTCGGCTGCTGCTTTTTGATCTTTAGTTTTAATCGCCGTTTTTGCTGCTTTTGCCATATATTTTTATTTTGAAACGCTGTGAATGATTGTGTTTACTTTTTAAAAAATCTTACTTAATCTCTTTGTGAAGTGTTACCTTCTTTAAAATGGGATTGAATTTTTTCAACTCCATTCTTTCTGGATTATTTTTTTTATTTTTTTTAGTGATGTAGCGGCTTGTGCCCGGTTGACCACTGCTTTTGTGTTCTGTACATTCCAAAATTACTTGAACACGAACTTTACTCTTTGCCATTTTCTATACTGCTTTAAGATTTAAATTTTTTGCCCTGCTTTTCTCAACTCCTTTACAACATTGTAAAGACCATTTTTGTTGATGGTGCGGATTGCTTCCGTACTTAACTTTAAGGTTACCCACTTATCTTCTTCTACCAAATAAAATTTCTTAGTTTGAAGATTTGGTAAAAAGCGACGCTTCGTTTTAATGTTTGAGTGAGAAACGCGATTGCCCGTAACCGGAACCTTACCTGTAACCTGACATATTCTTGCCATAATATTCGCAATTTTAACCCCGAAAAATTCGGGTGGCAAAGGTAAGGGAAAACTTGGTTGATTGTGTATGTTTTTTCTTTTATTGTAAAAGGGGAATATTGTGTTCATTTCGAGTACTTCAATGAACACAATATTAAAAGGCAGCTGAAGCTCCCGAAGCCAAAAGTACAAATCAGAAACCACCTTGTTCATAAATTCACCCTTTGTCAATAATTCCTTTTAAAGTAGCTTTGCCGTTCATTTTTAAAAATTCACTTTTTTAAATATTCATTTATGCTTTATGATATTGTAGTTATTGGAAGCGGTCCTGGTGGTTATGTTGCAGCCATTCGTGCTTCGCAATTAGGTTTTAAAACAGCAGTTATCGAAAAAGAAAGTTTGGGTGGTATTTGCCTCAACTGGGGTTGTATTCCTACAAAAGCACTTTTAAAAAGTGCACAAGTTTTGGAAGATATAAAACATGCCAAAGATTTTGGAATTGAAGCAAGTGGTTCAGCCAATTTCGAAAGTGTAATTAAAAGAAGTCGCGGTGTTGCCGACAAAATGAGCAAAGGCGTAAATTTTTTGATGAAGAAAAATAAAATTGAAGTAATTACTGGAACAGGAAAACTAAAAGCAAAAGGCCAAGTAGAAGTTACTGCTGCAGATGGCTCTAAAAAAATAGTTGAAGCAAAACATATTATTATAGCTACAGGGGGGAGAAGTCGCGAATTGCCAACTATGAAAATTGACGGCAAAAAAATAGTGGGTTACCGAGAAGCAATGACGTTGCCTCAATTACCAAAATCAATTATTGTAGTTGGTAGTGGTGCAATTGGTGTGGAGTTTGGTTATTTCTACAACTCAATGGGATCGAAAGTTACGATTGTAGAATTTTTACCAAGAATTGTTCCTGTGGAAGATGAAGACATTTCGAAAGAGTTGGAAAAAAGTTTCAAAAAGAAAGGAATTGATATTTTGACAAACAGCGAAGTAACAGCAGTAAACACAAGCGGGACCGGTGTGAAAGCAACCATTAAAACTCCAACAGATCAAATTGAATTGGAAGCAGATGTATTGCTAAGTGCAGTTGGTGTTTCTGCAAATATTGAAAATTTGGGATTAGAAGAACTCGGCATTAAAACTGAAAAAGGGAAAGTTTTAGTTGACAAATTTTATCAAACCAATCTTACGGGAATTTATGCCATTGGCGATTGTGCACCGGGACAAGCCCTTGCGCATGTTGCATCAAAAGAAGGAATTATTTGTGTAGAAAATATTGGTTACAACGAAAAAAAATACAACCACAAACCGGAAAGTATTGATTACAACAATGTGCCGGGTTGTACTTATTGTTATCCCGAAATTGCTTCGGTTGGGTTTACAGAAAAACAAGCGAAAGATGCCGGTTACGAAATTAAAGTTGGAAAATTTCCATTAAGTGCAAGCGGAAAAGCATCAGCTGCCGGCCATACGGAAGGTTTTGTAAAAGTAATTTTCGATGCCAAATACGGCGAATGGTTGGGTACACACATGATTGGTTACAATGTAACAGAGATTATTGCACAAACTGTAACTGCACGCAAATTGGAAACAACTTATCACGAAGTGCTTAATAGTATTCATCCGCATCCAACAATCAGTGAAAGTGTAAAAGATGCAATCGAATTGGCTTACGGCGAAGCAATACATTTATGATGCAGCAAAAAAAAATAGTTGCGAATAAACAATTTTTGACTTTCGTTTTTGTTTTCACATTTATTATTGTTGCTTGCAAAAACGAAGACAATAATCAAGCGAATAAAGAAAATCAAATTCCGATTTTAAGTTATTCCATTTTAAATTCTTTCCCGCACGACAGCAGTTCTTTTACGCAAGGACTTACATTTTCCAACGGAGAACTTTACGAAGGAACCGGTGAATACGACGGTAAATCAAAACTCTTGAAAGTTGATTTAAAAAACGGAAATGCAATTTCTAAAATTACACTTGGTAAACAATTTTTTGGTGAAGGAATTGCAATACTGCACGACACAATTTATCAATTGACTTGGCAAAACAAACTTGTTTTTTCTTATTCAATAAAAGATTTTAAAAAGATAAAAGAATTTCCGATTGCAACAGAAGGTTGGGGAATAACAACCGATGGAAAAAATTTGATTGTGAGTAATGGATCGGGCAATCTTTATTTTTACGAACCCTCCACTTTTCGATTATTACACACTACTGGAATTTTGGAAAATGGAAATCCTGTTTTTAATTTAAATGAATTGGAATTTATTGATGGATTTGTTTATGCCAATCAATGGCAGTATCCGTATATTTTAAAAATTGATCCGCAACTTGGAATCGTTGTTGCAAAATATGATTTAACCGAATTATGGAAACGTGTTCAGTTAAAAGATCCGAACGCTGATGTGCCCAACGGAATTGCTTACGACGAAACAACCAAGAAAATTTACATCACGGGAAAACGCTGGCCGGAAATTTACGAAGTTTATCTTAGCCAATAATTTATATTGAAAAAATATAAATTATTGAACTGCTTCTTTTCGGATTATTCAAAGCTTGCAGATTCGATCGAAGTGCAGTAGCAATTGCAGTGAACCATTTTATTTTACCGAATTTAATTTTACTACTAAGCAAGCTAATATAAAAACTATCGAACCACATTGGTTTAATTCCTTCCAACTTAAATTGTTCTTTTTCCATCATCGATTTCATACTTTGAAAATTGAAATGATAAAGATGACGTGGCACGTCGTACGCCGCCCAATGTGATTTATAAAATTCTGCATCGAAACAATTTCGATTGGGGACTGCAATAATTAATTTCCCGTTTTCTTTTAAAAGTTTATGCAGTTGTGCAATCGTTTTTTTTAGCGAATGAACATGCTCCAACACATGCCAAAGTGTGATAACATCAAACTGTTTTTCTGGCAATTCAAAAAAAATATCTGTTGAAAAAAGCTCAATTTTATTTAATGTAAGTGCCAATTTTCTTGTTTCGGAATCGGGTTCAATTCCTGTCACATCCCATCCCGATTTTTTCATACTTGCAGCAAAAAATCCGGTACCACAACCCATATCCAACAAAGTTCCTTTTTTTTGTTTCGTTAGTTTTTCAATCAAATTTTTCTTATTTGAAATAGTAATATTTCGTACAAATTGGTACAATTTATTAATGAAACCTTCCTTGCTATTTGTGTGTGAAATGTAATGGGAAGATTTGTAATATTCCCCAATTGTCGCTTCATTTGGCGCATGCTGTGTAAATTGTAGTTGGCAATTTTTACATTCAACTATATTAAATATTTTTCCACTTACCGTATTATCAATTGCGGAAAATATTTGTTCAATTTCCGTGGAAGCACAAACAGGACAATGTTGATGATGAATGCTATTGGGCATAAAGAAAAAAATTACTTCAAACGAATTTTGGTTTGATTACCAATTGAAGTTGTTGTAAATTTTTTATCGGAAAAATACCAACCAACTATAAGAAAACATACGATTGAAAGGCTAATTGCAATTCGCAAAACATAATCAACGGGGTTTTGCTTTTTTGTCAAAAAGGCTTCCATTTCTATCGAAGATCTTTCCGTTTCACCAACTCGAATAGTGTGTTCTTCTTTCAAGCGAATTACTTTATTTGCCGCAACGGAAAAATCAGTTTGCAATTCATTCGGCAAGTTTTCCATTGTGATTGCACCTTTTTCATCTCTTTTTAAAATACCAATTTTATCAAAAAGCACTTTCTCTTCTTGCGAAATAGTATTTTTCAAATTCAATGAAAACGCGTTGATTTTTTTTACAGCATCCCAAATTTCAATATTCATTTCTTGCGCAAGCCAATTAAATAAACTCTCCGAAGGAGCGTCTTTTGAAGCATCAAAATTGTAATTATAAAACGGTGCCAAAAAGCGTTTGTTTGCAATATCCAATTGTGCAGGTTGGCGTTGTAATTTTATTGTGCCAATTCCGGGCAAACTAAATTGCTGATGAAGAAGAATATATTTATACAAGATGGATTGCATTATTTTTTTATTTATCAAACTTAAAAATTACTCCACCCACGAAATTAAAGCCATAGGTCGGAAATAAATTCCATCGCTGGTATTCTTTATTTAAAATATTGTTGAACTGTGCCCAAAGATTTATTTTTTTTGCAATGCTATATTCAACCCCGGCATTGAAATCTACAGCTCCCGAAACTTTTGCATCTTCCCAATTTTGTGTTTTACAATAAGAACTACTCCAAGCAAATAAATCTGATTTCAACCATAAATCATTCATTAATTGATAACGGAAACTGGTTTTTATTTCCAAAGGAACCAAACCATAAGGTTTTGAATATTGTTTTAAATCAGAATATTGATTGTAAACGATTGTAGTAAGTATCGACATTTTTTCTTGAACGGTATACCCAAATTCAGCATTAAAATTTAGCACTTTCAATTCTTGTTCATAATAAACAGTGAAAGGGTGTTGAATTAATGGTGGCAATGGTGGCCATGAAATATAGTATTTTAAATTTTGTATAAAAAGTGGATGATTCTTATACTTTTGAAATCCAACTTTTGTACTGTAACTAATGTGATTGCCAACTGATCCTTTAAATCCTGCATATCGTTCTTCGCGCCAAATATTTTTCAAAATCCAAGGTGCTTTAATCCATGGATTTTGAAAAACCAAATTTTGATAGGTTTGTTGTTCTACAACCCCCACCCATCCTGCTTGAAAAACAAATCGCTTGTCATCCGTACTCACCTCTGCAGTAATATTTGGATAAACTTTGAAAGTATTGTTATCCCAATTTGAGTTGAACCCATATTTCAAATTAATTTTTGGCGTTTTAAAATGTGCGAATGCAGAAACTCCCAACAAAATATTTGTAGAATTAGAAACTCCAAATTGTGAATAATTTGCATAATTGAAATTGGCTCCTAAATGAAACACTAAAGATTTACTAACATTTTTTGAAAAGGGTGCCCTAAGATTAAAAACCTGTTCGCTACCGTTGTAAAAATGACTGTCTTTAAAAACATTCACTTCCAATTCCGGTGAATAAATCAATCCGAATTTTGAAAATTTTAAATTGCGATAACTAATTTTTGAAGTAAAAGATTGAAATTGTTGACGAACAGAATCACCCAAACCAGGATTCATATTTCTATAATATTTATCAATATTTACTCCCAACTTGGCATTCCACTCGTGGTTATTTTTTGTTTTATAAAATCCAACAAAATCCAAATTGGATTTGCTAAAATTTTGAAAAGCATCTTTACTTTTTGAAGAAACATGATTTGCATAAATATTTAATCCTTTCGAAAATCCATTTCCAAAAGAAAATCCAGATTGCAAATAAGGTGTTTTAAAATTTCCATATCCAATTTTTATGAAATTAGAAAGAGAAAAAACACCTTCAGAATTTATATAAAGTGCCAATGGTTTTATACTATCGGATTTATAATTAAATGAAAGATTTTGATTCGGAATGGAATAATTCAATTTTGGAATACTCGTATCCTTCGCAGCAGGAGATGCTGTGAAATTGATTTTTGCTGTTTCCTTTATTGCTGGTTTAAATGCAGAAGTAATCTCAACTGTTTTCTTTTTTAAAGAATCGTGCTGCGCATGCAAAGGCATTTTTGCAATAAGTATGCTAAAAATTAAAATCAATAAATATTTGTTGTTTTTCATTTTCTTTTAAAGATTTTAAGTTCACTCTCCTATTTTGCTGATTTTCTTTTCTTCCGCAATTACGGCATTCAATTTTGTTTGTGCTTCCATTTTTATTTCTTCTAAATTGGAATTATCAACCACACTTTGATAAGTTGCTTTTGCATTAAAATAATCCTTTTGTTTAAAATAAATATCGCCCAATAAAACGTACGCTTTCGTTACCCAATAATTGTATGAACCTGATTTTTTAATTACTTCAAAAGCTGCTTTTTCCGACTCAGCAATATTATTTAACAACAAAAAACAGTTGGCAATTTCATAGCGTGCTTCCGCTGCCAGTGCTGCTTTGTTGAACACAATTACGATTTTGTAGTTTTCAATTGCATTTTCAAATTGATTTTTTTCGTGCGCAATTTTTGCAAAAACAATATTCGCCAAAGCTTTATCGTCGGCACTGCTTCCTGACATTACAATCAATTCTTTTGCATTGTTTTCATTCCATTTTTTTTGCTGAAATTGGCTTCGCAATAATCCGCGCAATGCTTCCAATCTTATTTCTTGCGAACCGGTTATTTGTTTCAATTTTTCATAATACGATTCGGCAATTTCATAATTCTTTTTTTCAAAAAAATAAATTCTTGCTGCTTGCAACATTGCATCTTCAGCAAATTTGTTGGGTGCTCGTTTAGCAACTTCTTCGTAAACTTTTAATGCATTACTAATATCTTTTTGCTCGGAATAGATTTCTCCAAGCAAAAAATTAGCTTCAATTGAATTTATGCCGTTGGGAAATTTTTCCAAATAATTAATAATGGAAGTTAGTGCAGCTTCATTTTCATTTTCATACAAATTGAATGCAGTTTTCCAAGTCAATGAATCTTCCAGTTCCACAGTTAACGGTTTCCCAATTTCGCGCATGTAAACAAAATAATCTTCCGACTTTCCTTCTTCCACATAAATTGCTTTAATATTTTCCTGTGCATCTTCGGTTTCCAATGAATTGGGAAATAGCTGCACCAAATCTTTGTATTGTTTAAGCGCTTCTTTGTTGTTATTCAAATTATAATAAGCAATTCCCAACTTCAACAAAGCCGCAGGCTTTAAGTTATTTTGATTTTCCAACTTCAACACCTCATTCAAATACGTAATTGCATTTCTAAAATTTTCATCGGCTAAAAAAGTATTCGCCAATTCCATATTTGCATCGGCAACAAAATTGGATGATGGAAAATTTTGAATCAACTCATTCAATAAATTTATTTTATCCGTAGAGTTTTTAATGCCGGAAATCATTGCAGTTTGAAAAAGTGCGTAATCGGCCGCTGGCCACGAATTGTTTATAGCTTGCGCATAGTTTACTTTTGCCTTTTCATAACTACGATTCATAAAATAACAATCCCCGCTTCGCAAAATGGCATCCTGAAAAATTGCATTGTTATTTTTTTCAACAGTTTTTGTAACCGCTTCAAAATATTTCAATGCCATTTCATAATTCGTTTTTTGAAAATAGCAGTAACCCAAATTATAGCGAGCCGTCAAAACAGTTGCATCGCCATTTTCTGAATTATTTGTAGTTAAAAATTTGTTATAAAAAAGAATCGCATCGTCGAATTGATTTTTTCTAAACACAATTTCTCCTTTCCAAAAATTAACAATAGCAATCAACGATTTGTTGGTAGCAGTTTTCAACGCTTTATCTAATAACGCATTGGCATCTTCTAAATTTCCATCATTGATTAACTCAGTTGCTCGGCCAAACAATATTTTTGGATAAATTATTTTTGAATTACCTGAAACTTCATCCATACTTTCCAATAAAGAAAGCGACTCTTTATAATTATTGTTATTAGCTAAAACAGCAACCAATAAATCTTTGGCTTCATTTGTATAAATTGAATTGGTGTACTTATTTAAAAAATCATTTAGGCTTTTCAAAGCTTCTTCTTCGTACCCTAATTCGTAAGAAAGTTTTGCATAGTTAAATTTCGAAATTTCTTTTTGAGTTGAATTGCTGCTGTTGGATGCACAAAATAAAAAAGCATTGCGGCTATTTGATTTTTCGCCAACTTTCAAATAAGAATCGCCCAACAAATACATAGCATGCTGGCTCAAGGAATCTTCCTTTCCTCCAAGTTGTTTAAACCCTTCAACTGCTTTTCGAAATTGGCGTGTTTGAAAATAGGCATACGAGAGTTCATACAAATTTTCTCGCGTTATTTTAGGCGCTTTATTTACATATTCTTCTAAATAAATAACCACTTTTCCAAATTCGCCTAATTCAAAATATCCATGTCCAAGTAATTGTTGAAATTCAAGTAAATAAAATTGAGTTACTTCAGATTTTATTTTAAGCTCTGCATAACTAAGTGCTTCTTTTTTTTCCCCTTGCAAATAAAGTAGCTGGGCAATATAATACGGAACAATTGTTTCGTATTCTTTTTCGTTTTCAATTAATTTAAAACTTTCTAATGCCGAAGCATATTTTTTTTCTTTGAAAGAAAGAAATCCATAATAATAATTTGCTGCTGCATAATTCGGGCTTTCTTTTATTTGTCGAACACTGTTGAATAATTCGATTGCTTCTGAAAAGCGTTGCAAAACAAAATAAGAATATCCTTTGTGAAATTTTAATTCACCAATTTGCCGATTCGAAAGATTTGCAATATTGCTCGCTTCGTAAAAAGGAACGGCTGCGGCAAAATTTTGTTGCCGATAATAATATTCTGCTAAATGAAATTGCATTTGTTGTACACGAGCATTATTTTTTTCTAATGCAATAAAATCGAGTGCATTCGAAATTGAAATGGCTTCATTTTGTTTTAAGCCACATACAATATTGTAAAATTGAATTTCTTGCGTTAAAATTTCATCGCTGCTTTCCGCCAATTCCTTTTGGAGATTTTTAAATATGGGATAAGCAAGACTATACTCTTCCTTTTGAAAAAAATCTTTAGCAAGTTTAACCTGAATTTGCGGATCGTTATAAATTTTTGTTTGTTGAGAAAAAAGAGAAGAAAAGAAAGCTGCAACGCAGAAAACCAGCAAACTAAAAAACTTCATATTTATAAAATTTAACTAATGGGTATAAACGTTGTAAAGATTAAAAATATTTTACCTGACACCAAACTACATTTCGAACAACTGTGGATAACTGAAGACGCTTTAACATTTTATTAATATTTGACATGCAATTGCTTTTATGTAACATTGTGCATAAAATAAAAACTATTTGCTATGAGAAAATTATTCAGCACACGCTATTCCGAAACAGGAATTGCAATAAGTATGTTTTTAATTAGAATTACTTTTGGATTTCTACTTTTTTTAAACCATGGTTTACCCAAGTTGATGAAATTTGAATCTATGAAAGATTCATTTCCTGACCCTTTCAATATGGGAAACACTTCAAGTTTATTACTCGTCATCTTCGCAGAAGTATTTTGTACAATTTTGCTTGTTATGGGTTTATTGAGCCGACTATCTTCATTTGCGTTAGTTGTATTATTTGTTGTTGCGGCATTTATCATTCATAAAGCCGACCCAATTTCACAAAAAGAATCTGCATTTCTTTACCTCTCTGCATTTTCAGCCGTATTGCTTTGCGGACCGGGAAAATGGAGTATTGATAATTTAATAAGTAAATAATAAATGTTCGTATCCGAAACGCAAATTAGAGTTCGCTATGCCGATACCGACCAAATGGGCGTAGTTTATCATAGCAATTATTTTGATTATTTCGAAGTTGGGCGTGCAGAAGCAATTCGCCAACTTGGATTTACCTATGCACAAATGGAAGATGATGGAATTTGTATGCCTATAGTGGATGCACATGCACGTTTTCTGCGACCAGCTTTGTACGACAATCTACTTACAGTTAAAACAACGTTGAAAGAATTACCGATTCATCATAAAATAGAATTTCACCACGAAATTTATAATGAAAAAAATGAATTGCTTTGCTCTGGAAAAATTATTTTATACTTAATGGAAAAAAGTGTTATGAAAAGAAGTGTACTACCTGAAGTTTTAAGAAAAATGCTTCTTCCTTATTTTCAATAATTTTAGTTTTGGGTAATTATTTATTTCAAATTATCCAAAACCCGATACATTTTATTAACCAAAGTTGAAGCTATCCCATTGTAATTATTTACTAAAAAAGAAAAAATATATTCTTTCCCGTTTTTTGCTTTGTGATAGCCACAAAATCCTTTTACACCACGGATGGTGCCACTTTTCATAGACATGTTATTATATTCCGGCAATGCATTTAAAAAAGAAGGAAACCAAGTTTTCGATTTTGCAAATTGTAATATTTCAACTTGAGCATGCGTTGTCACTCGGTTTTGTGGCGAAAGTCCCGAGCCATCATAAATTGTAAGTTCTTCTGCAGCAACTCCATTTTGCTCCCAAAATTTTTTCAACGTTTTAATGCCGTTTTCAATTGAACCAAAATTTTCTTTATTAAAACCAATTGTTTTTAATAATGCTTCACCAAAAAGATTTACACTTTTTTTATTAAACCAATAAATAATAGAATCAAGCGGTGGCGAAACTTCTTCATGCAACTTTATTCTATTGTCATTTTTTGAAACATTAATTATTGTAGGATGAATGGAAGATCCAAATCCTTTTTTATTTAATGAATCTGCCAATGTACTTGCAAATTGAAATGGTGCATTTGGCATTGCACCAGCTATTACAAAATTATTTTCGCCAATCGGAATCGTCCCTCGTACTTCTCTCGGAAAAATATAAATGTAAGCATTGTCGCCGCTGCCACGCGGCGCAGAAGTTAAAAGTGATTGATATGAAACGCTGTACAAATGTGGTTTGTAACTTTTTATTTCAACCGAGTCGCCAATATTTTTTCCAGACTTTAAAATTATATCAAACTGATTTTCGCGCCACATAAACGAACTCAATCCTGCTCCGTAATAATTGCCAATATCTTGCCAAGTCCAAGTATCGTTTTGAGTATTGTTTTCCCAATTGGAAATATCGAGATAAATATTTCCAACAATTTTTTTAATTCCTTTTGAATTTAATGCTTGCAAAATTCTTCCCATCACCGAATCTTCTTTAGTACTCTCCCATCGCCAACTTCCTATTGTTGGATCTCCGCTTCCAACAATAATTAAATTACCAAAAAGTGTTCCGTTATTAATATTTCCATCGTAACTTATTTCTGTTTTATATTGAAAATCATTCTTCAACAATTCAAATGCAGTAACACTTGTAATTATTTTTTGTGTAGATGCTGGCGCAAGTCCAATTTTAGAATTTTTATCAAATACAACATTTCCCGAATTTGCATCAACAACGTACAACGAACTGATTGCATGATTGAGTTGTTGGTCCTTTTCAAAAACTGAAAATGCGGCTTGCAATTTTTTATTGACAGATTGCGCAATTGCAATTTTATCAAAAATTAAAAAACAAAAAAGCAGTGTAAAGCTGTTTGCGAAATAGGAGAATTTTATCATTGAATATTTGTTTCAACAAATTTAACCAACAACTACCTTTGTTGCGTATGAAAATTATTAAAGCCAGTATTATTACAATTGGAGATGAGTTGCTCAATGGTCAAACAATTGATACAAATAGTACTTGGATGGCGATGGAGTTGAACAAAATTGGCGTAAGTGTTTGCCGCCGCGTAGCGGTTGGCGACAATTGGAATGACATTTGGAATGCTTTGGAACAAGAATCAAATACAGCAGAACTAATTTTTATTACCGGCGGGCTCGGCCCAACTTCGGATGATATTACCAAACCAATTCTATTAAAATATTTTGGTGGAAAGTTGGTTGTTAATAAAAAAGCATTAGAAAATATTAAAGCAATTTTTTCAAAATTAAAACGCCCATTGATTGAAAGAAATTTACAACAAGCCGAAGTTCCTGACACTTGTACTGTTTTGCAAAATAAATTTGGCACTGCACCGGGGATGTTTTTCAAAAAAGGAAGAAAATATTATTTTTCATTACCCGGTGTGCCATTTGAAATGAAAAATATTGTGACAGAACAAATTCTTCCGCTTTTAAAAAAGAAAATAATCCTTCCTACAATTTTATATCGATCAATTTTAACAGCAGGAAGAGGTGAAAGTTTTGTAGCGGAGCTATTAATGTCTTTTGAAAAAGAACTTCCAAAAAATATCAAATTAGCTTATTTGCCTTTTTACAGTTTATTGAAACTAAGATTGACAGCAATTGGGAAAAATAAAAAATTACTCGAGCAAGAGTTCAATATTTGTTTTGAAAAATTAAAAAAATTAGTAAAAGAGATTACAATTTCTGACCAAGAAAACAGATTGGAAGAAATAATTGGACAGCGATTAATCAAAAAAAAGAAAACAATCGCAACTGTCGAAAGTTGTACGGGAGGCTACATTGCGCAACTTATCAGCTCGGTTCCGGGTGCATCGGCATATTACAAAGGAAGTATCGTAAGCTATGCCAATGAAACAAAAAAAAATCTATTACATATTTCTTCTCAAACATTAGAAAAAAACGGAGCAGTAAGTGAAGCAGTAGTTGTAAAAATGCTAAAATCATGCATTAAAAAAATAAAGGTTGATTACGCAGTAGCAACTTCGGGCATTATGGGACCAACTAGTGAAAGTAATAAATTAGCTGTAGGTACGGTTTGGATTGCCGTTGGGTCAACTCAAAAAATAATTACAAAAAAATTAGAACTTCGTTTTGATAGAAGTGGAAATATTAAAGTAACCAGCCAAATTTCACTTGCACTTTTAGCCGAATTTATTTTGAAGAACTAAACAATTGATTTAATCATAAATTTCTACCTTTGAAAGATTAGCAACTTAAAAAAACAGTATGAGTTTAGTTGATATTGTAATGCCAAAATTGGGAGAGAGCATCATGGAAGCAACCATTTTAAAATGGCATAAACAAGCCGGGGATCAAATAAAAATGGATGAAACACTTTTAGAAATTGCTACTGACAAGGTTGATAGCGAAGTCCCCTCCACGGCTGAAGGAACAATACAAGAAATATTATTTAATGTAAATGATATTGTCCCAATTGGAAAAATAATTGCACGAATCAAAACTACAAATAGCAATTCGGTTACACCACAACCAATTACTCAAATTCAACCACCAATAGAAAATAAAACATCAAACACAAACGGTAAATTTTATTCCCCATTGGTTTTAACTATCGCGGCGAATGAATCAGTATCGATGGTTGAACTTGAAAATATTTTTGGTACTGGTAACGAAGGCCGTGTAACTAAAAAAGATATTTTACAATATGTAAATGATAGAGGACAAAGTAGTATTATTCCAATTCAAGAAGTTTCGATAGTTGATAACCCAGCAATAATTGCTCCTCATAGTTCACAAATCACAACTTATTCCGGCAATGTAGAAATTATAGAAATGGATCGCATGCGGAAATTGATTGCAGATCACATGGTAAGAAGCAAGCACACAAGTCCACATGTTACAAGTTTTACCGAAGCCGATGTTTCCAATATGGTTTTATGGAGAGAGAAAGTAAAAAAAGAATTTGAAAAAAGAGAAGGTACAAAAATCACTTTTACGCCATTATTTATCGAAGCAATTGTGAAATGTATAAAAAGATTTCCATTAATGAATTGCTCCATTGATGGAGATAAAATCATTATCAAAAAAGATATTAATATTGGAATGGCTACAGCACTTCAATCGGGTAATTTGATAGTACCAGTAATTAAAAATGCAGATCAACTTAATTTGGTTGGCTTAGCAAAGCAAGTAAATACATTGGCCGATAATGCAAGAAACGGAAAACTAAAGCCCGATGATACCAGCAACGGAACTTTTACCATTACCAATGTTGGGACCTTTGGAAGTTTGATGGGAACACCAATTATCAATCAACCACAAGTTGCAATTCTTGCAGTTGGCGCTATTAAAAAACGTCCGGTTGTTGTAGAAACTCCACATGGTGATAGTATTGCAATTCGGCACATGATGTATTTAAGTATGAGCTACGATCATCGTATTGTTGATGGAAGTCTTGGAGCTACTTTTTTAACGGCTGTGGCAAAAGAATTGGAAAATTTTAACGGAGAAAGAGATTTCTAATTCGTTAACAGACCATATTTTTTATTTTCAATTCTCATTATCTTCCCTTTTCTTTTTATTATTTCATAAAGGTTGTCGTATTCATGATCTTGTAAATTGGTTGGAATTATTATTCCGCCACAAAGTAAATTAATAATGTCATCGTAGGTATTAGAATGTCCAACTACTAATACATTCCCTTTGCAAGTATTTATTTTTTTCAAGAAAATAGAATCCGGTTTGGCTTCGTAAAGAATGATTGGTATTGCTCGCTTTTTTGCAAGTGGTGCTGCCGTTGATTTTGTACGAGTTGTATTGGTTGAAAAAATATTTTTAATTCGCTTTTTCTTCAGAACAATTGCCAATTCCTCTGCTCGGTTTTTCCCTTCTGTACTTAATTCAACATCAGCACTCATTCCTACTTCCTGCTTCACTTTTTCTGCATGACGAACAACATAAATTTTTTGTGAACAAGAAAAAAATGTAACCGTGCTTGCAACTAATAAATATTTTCTCATAAAGATTTAATCAATTAATTCTAACCCCCAATCTTTTCCTTTTTTTACAGCAGGCAATCCATTGATTAACCATTGCGATGGTTTTTCATTTTTCAACATCCAATCAAAAAATTGTTGCTCGCGAATGGAAATATCTTTTCTGTTTTTCCGCTCCACCAAATTATGTGCTTCACCATTATAATTTAGTAACCACACTTTTTTATTTAATCTTTTCATGGCAGTAAAAAGTTCAATTCCTTGATACCAAGGAACTGCACCATCCGCATCATTTGACATTATTACCAACGGAGTTTTTATTTTTGGTACGTGAAACAATGGCGAACTTTCGATATACAAATTTGGTTTTTCCCATAATGTTGCACCAATTCGCGATTGTGATTTTTCGTATTGAAACTGGCGATTCATCCCACTTTCCCATCTGATACCTCCGTAAGCACTTGTCATATTTGCAACAGGTGCACCAGCCCATGCAGCTTTATATAAATTTGTCATCGTTATTACTTGCGCCACTTGAATGCCACCCCAACTTTGTCCTTGCAATCCCATTTTTGTACTATCTATAAATCCTTTTTTCACCAATGCTCTAGTTCCGCTTACAATGTGATTAAACGCATCTCGTGCCGGATGTCCAGTTCCGTAATGAATATTGGGAGCAAGAACTACATACCCTCTACTTACAAAAAAAGAAATATTCAAACGGCTTGGAGTTGGCGCCGGTGCTAAATATTGATGAAGCCCATCACTAAGTGTTTCGTAGAAATAACAAATCATCGGATATTTTTTCTTTGGATTAAAATCTTCAGGTTTGTAAACAATCCCTTCAACTTCTTTCCCATTATATGCTTTCCACTTAAACAATTCTGCTGTCCCCCAATTGTATTCGTTTTGTTGTGAATTGATTGATGAAAGTTTTGTTTCTTCAAAAAGCAACTCATTATTTACTTCATTTACAAAATTGATAGCAAATAGATTTGGCGATTGCTTGTAATTTTCTTTCGTCAATAACAACCCATTATTGAATTTTTTGTTTGGGGCTGCAATTTGACCAATTGAAAATTTATTTTCTTTGTTCAAAGAAATCGTTTTGATATTATTTGTTGATTGAGTAAGATTAAGAATCGACAAATCAGTTGTTTTCGTTTTTGTATTGAATGTTCGCAGTAATAGATTATCAGCATTTGTAAAATATCTTTTCTCATTATCCAATTGCTGATAACGATAAACCAACTTTTCTTTTCTTCCTTTTGCATTTGTTGTATTTACAGATTTTGATTTACCAACAAGGTCAATTTTCCAGATATCATATTTATCATAAACATAAACAGCACTATCATTTTGTTGCCATCCCATTATTCCATGAGGTGTTGGATAGTCGGGCATATCAAACTCTTCGTCCCAAATAGCAACAGTTATTCCTTTCGAAATATTTTTTATTGAATCAGCTTTCCATGTAAAATAATTTTTTACAACTCGATCGTACCACAAAATAGTATTACCCGTTGGTGACGGAAATACCTGACCATTCAAATCTTTTTTTATCAACTTTGTCGAGCCATTGTTCAAATAAACTGCATAAATATTTTTTTTCGTGTTACCAACCCACTGGCTTTCTATCCTATTTCCAACGTCGGAAATTCCAATAAAAATATCACCGTCTCCTTCATTTGTTTGAATAATTTGTGGCAATTGCAAAGAACCTAATTGATGCATATTGTTTTTTTCAAAATCAAATACAGCAAGATAATTTCGTCTTAGTTCGTTGTTCAATTGATTCAATTGCTGCGGTTGCAAATAATCGTCGTTATAATGCCAGATATCTAGTTTTACCAAATCCATTTCAATCAATGTGGTATCTTTTGGAATTGGAATTGGTGCAGTTCCAAAAAACAATCGATTGCCTTTTTTGCTAAAATTCAAAATTCCATTTTCACTCACATTCATTCCAAGTTTCATACCAACAGAATTTTTATCGACTAAAACGACGGCACTGTCCATCCCTTCTTTATAATACCACAATTTGTAAAATTTTTGCAATGCTTTTTGTGCTGCATCTCTTTCCGCTACAAATGCGAGCTGTTCACCTTCTTCGTCAAAAACAAAATTTCGAAAATCATTCCCATTTCTGCTAATTGTGTCTGTAACCCCATCGTACAAATCGTGCAACAACACAAAAGATTGGCTTAAAGAATCTTTCGTGTTTTTTGCAGTTTCCATCAAAAGTTTATTTCCTTTTTTATCGAAATAGTATTCCGAAACCAAACTGAATATTTTCTCATCATCGTTTACCAAATTTTTAAGAACCAAATTGGAACCATCACTACTAATTTTTGAATCAACCGATTTTTCTGTCAAATAAGCAACCCAACCATCAGCTTTCATAGGTAACTTATACGATTTTGTTTTGCTGATTTTTATAATTTCATCTGTTCCTAATTTCAAAATTCCCAACGAATCTTTTGGAAAATCTTCCTGTTTTTTATTTTTAATTTTTGCATCGCGCAACTCTTTATAAAATGGTTTGATTTTAAAAACCACATAGCTATCATCATCAGAAATTGTTGCATTGTAACCTCTTCCAATTTCTAATTTGTAACTATTATCCGATTTTTGAATAACCAAAGTTGTATCCCCTTCCTGCGGACAAATAGTGTACACCACCCATTTGCCATTTTTGCTAATTGTTCTTTCACCAATATTTTGCCATGCATCATAAACGGAATGATCCAATGGTTTTTTTTGAGAAAATGCAATCACATTTACAAAAAACAAAATAATAATAAACAGTAGTTTTTTCATGGTTCAATTGTTTGAATATTTTAAAGATAAGCGGAAAACAGAAAATTCATTTCAGCATTACACGAGTGGTATCTCTTTTTGAATTTCATTTTTTCTTTGTCGATAAATCATAAAAAAATGAATAACCAACGAAGCAGTAATTAAAGCAAGACCAACAAAGAATGACCAACCAAAATTTTTATTTTCACCAAAAACAAGAAACGCAAGCAGTATTCCATAAACCGGTTCTAGGTTGTACGTTAAATTAACGGTAAATGCACTTAGTTTTTTAAGTGAATTCGTTGATAATTGAAATGCCCAAACAGAACAAACCCAAGAAAGTACAAACAACCACAACCAATCATTTTTTCCAGGAATGAAACTCTGTACCGGAAACACGTATAAATAAAATGGAAGTAATAGAGTAATAAAAATAAATCCGCCTGTTTGTTGATATGTGAGCAAGGTTGCTGCATTTATTCTTACTACAAGTTTTCCCGTAAAAATTACCATAATTGCTAATAGCAATGCAGATAAAACGCCAAGTATTATTCCGGTTTTGAATTGCGGATCGAAATGAAAAATTATATAAATACCTACAATCACGAGCAACCCTAAAACAACTTCTGAAAATTTTATTCGAACTCGCAAGATGATTGGTTCTAACAAAGAAGTGAAAAATCCTACAGATGAAAAACAAACTAACGCAACAGATACATTTGAATATTTAATTGACCCATAAAAACTAAGCCAATGCAATGCTGCAATGCATCCTACACCAAAAAGTTTTAAAAAATCTTGACGATTTATTCGCTGCAATTTTTTTGAAAGTGAAAAAAGTATCCACATCGTTACAGAGGTGATGAGTAATCGATACCAAACTAATAAGCCTTCATTCAATGTAATTAATTTACCAAGTATTCCTGTAAATCCAGCAAGGAATACTGCAATATGCAATTGAAAAAATTCTTTTTTCATTGCACACAAAATAAGTAAAAAATTGCAGGAATTAGTTTGAAGTTGATTGCACTGATGAACTCGAATTCTTTACTTCATGCGGATGTTTTTTCAATAGGCTGTCTAATTTCAATTTCAAGACACCTAAAACACCTTCTTTAATAATACTTCTATTCATTTTTGAACTTCCACAAAAACGATCTTTAAATATTATTGGAACTTCTTTTATTTTAAACCCAAGTTTCCAGGCTCTAAATTTCATTTCTATTTGGAAAGCATAACCAACAAATTTTAAACTATCAAAATTGATAGCTTGCAACACTTCTTTTTTATAACAAACAAATCCTGCAGTAGAATCATTCACAGGCATTCTTGTAATTAATTTTGTATAAATAGATGCACCTCTCGATAGCAAATGTCTGTCCCATGGCCAGTTTAACACAGCTCCTCCTTTTACATATCGTGAACCAATTGCTACAGCTGCTCCATTGTTTTTACACGCATCGTATAATTTTATCAAATCATTTGGGTTGTGCGAAAAATCTGCATCCATTTCAAAAATATATTCATAACCATTTGCCAACGCCCATTTAAAACCATGAATGTATGCTGTACCTAAACCTGCCTTCCCTTTTCTTTCTTCTAAAAAAAGTTGGTTAGGATATTTTTGTTGTAGGTTTTTAACTAAAGTTGCAGTTCCGTCCGGTGAAGAATCGTCCACAACTAATACATCAAAATTTTGATTGAGTTGAAAGATTGCTTCCAGAATATTTACAATATTCTCTTTCTCATTAAAAGTTGGTATGATAGTTAATTTTTCCAAAATGTAATTACAATACTTATTGGAATTAGTTTGTTTTCAGTTTAGACAAAGTATAAATTTCGCGCAACTTATTTTTTGTGTGCAAAGGAAAATCGCCACGCATCATCCAATCGTAGTACTGTGGCTCCGATTGCAACACTTCTGCCACGGGTCTTCCTTTGAATTTTCCAAAGTTGAATACTTCCACCCCTTTTTCCATTACAAATCTTCTTGCAAAATCTACAATCACTTCTTCGCCAACAAATTTCAAAATTGATTCAACCGAATTTCCCAATTCAGGATAATGTTGCAATTGCGCATCCAATATTTCGTGTGTTGCTTTTGCATCCACTTCTGCACTGTGCGCACCTTCCAATGTTTTTTTACAATAAAATTTATAGGCAGCACCCAATGTGCGCTGTTCCATTTTATGAAAAATATTTTGCACATCCACCATTCTCCTTCCTTTCATATCAAATTCAACATCGACACGCAAAAACTCTTCAATTAATAAAGGCACATCAAAACGATTGCTGTTGTACCCAGCAAAATCGCAACCATCCAAAACTTGTTTTAATTCGTGTGCGGCTTGTCGAAATGTTGGCGCATCTTTTACCATTTCATTCGTAATGCCATGAATGTCACTTGCTCCTTTTGGAATGGGCATTTCGGGATTAATTAATTTTCGTTTTACACTTTTATTTCCATCGGGTAAAATTTTTACGATTGCAATTTCTACAATTCTATCTGTACCCAAATTAATACCCGTTGTTTCTAAATCAATAAAAGCTAAAGGTTTCGTAAGTTGTATCATCTGATGGTTAAATTTATAGCTGCCAAAGGTAAACGGAAATTAATGAATAAAAATAGCTTCGTCCTTAATTCTAATTAACTTCGCTAAGAATCATTTACTCTTTTTTTGTAAAAAATTTTGCATGAAAAACAAATATCTATTGTTTATTGCTTTTTTAATGACGATAATTATTGTGAGCTCCTGTGCAACTACAAGTAAGTTTGGCTGCCCAGATCCTTCTGCACATTCTAAAAAATTTAGGGTATAAAATTATTCTGACAAGTTTTAAAAAGTGGAGGCGACCGGAATCGAACCGGTGTCCAAACATATTCTTCAAAAGCTTTCTACATGTTTATTCCTTTTTATTTTGTCGAAAACCAACTGGAAAAAGACAACCGATTAGTTCCGTAGCTGAATAAGTCTTAAGCAACAGGCACAGCCTATTGTTGCAGCAGCTTCTTTTTGTTTTGAGTCGGCGGCGGAGAATGGTAAAAAGCGAACCTTCTCGGCGGCCCTAATGACTACCTAATCACTGATTAAGCAGCCATGGCATACTGAGTATTGCCATTTGTGTTTTGCGTATTCAGATTTACCTGCTAATTACGCAACGCAGGACATGCTTCCACTTTCAAAGATCTACGCTGTCAAAACCAACGCGCCCCCAAAAATATTATCGCAAAGCAAAATTATGAATTATGCCTCTTTTATTTAAACAAGCGCCAAATATCCAATCCCAATGCATAAGCCATCAAACCAAGTAGCAAAACCATACCTACGGTTTGTACATATTCCATAAACTTATCGCTTGGTTTTTTGCCCGAAATCATTTCTACTAAAATAAATAAAGCATGGCCGCCATCCAATGCAGGTATTGGCAACACATTCATAAAAGCAAGTATGATAGAAAACACGGCTGTCAACGTCCAAAATCCTTGCCAATCCCAAACACCGGGAAAAATTCCGCCGATGCTTATCACACTCCCCAACGAATCTTGAACTTTTACTTCGTTGGATACAAAAAGTTGTTTTATGTTTTTTACATATTTGGAAAGTGTTTGCCAGCAACGATCAAAACCTGCCGGAATTGATTGTAAAAATGTGTAAGAAATATGTTTTGTTCCCAACACATCTCCCATTGATTGATAAGCAATTTTGCTATCTCCTTTTTTATTGAAATAAACTTCGGCATTAATTGTATCCGTTTCATTTCTTAAAAATTGAAGTGCAACTGTTGTGTCCTTCGGCTCCGAAGAATTCTTCAATAAATCTGTATTATAAATTACAGGTTGATTATTGTAAGCAATCAATCGGTCTCCTTTTTGCACCTCTCCTTTTATAACTGCTTTTGCAAGAATTGAATCCACAATCATCGGAATGCGCACATAGGTAAATCCGGCTAAACGATTTTCGTTCAACTGTTTTATAAATCCTTCTGGAATTTGTAGTTCAATCTTTTCATTTGCTCTTTCAATCGTGATTGATTTTGCTTCGTTCATGATAATTTCCGGACCAACTGTGCCAACTTTTTCAACTGGGTTTCCTGCAACAGCTACAATTTTATCTCCATCTTGCACGCCAATTTTTTTGCCTAAACTATCGGCATAAACTCCATATTTTAAATTACTCACGGGCACATATTTATCGCCCCAAACCCAAGTAATAAAAATAAAAATTACGATTGCTAAAATTACATTTACAGTAACTCCACCCAACATAATTATCAAACGCTGCCAAGCTGGTTTGCTTCGAAATTCATCGGGTTGTGCAGGAAGTTTCATTTTTTCTTTGTCCATGCTTTCATCAATCATTCCGGCAATTTTTACATAGCCGCCAAGTGGAATCCAACCAAGGCCGTATTCGGTTTCGCCTTTTTGTTTTTTGAAAATTGAAAACCATGGATTAAAAAATAAATAAAATTTTTCAACTCTGCATTTGAACCATTTTGCAGGCAAAAAATGTCCCAATTCGTGCAAGACAATTAAGATGGAAAAAGATAAAATAAATTGTCCAGCTTTTATTGCCACTACACTCCAATCAATTGCTAATAACATTTTGTTCGTTTTAAAATTAAAAATCGAAATGCTAAAAATGCACCTCGATTTTTTTCGAAAAATTCGTTTGTAAAATTACAACTTAATACTGTTCGCCACAAAATTTCTCGCTTCGCCATCACTTTCAAACAATTCATTTAAAGTAGGCGTTTCTATAAATGGAATTTTATCCATTGCTTTTTCAATCATGTTTGTCATTTCTAAAAAACCGATTCTGTTTCGTAAAAATGCAAAAACAGCAATTTCATTTGCAGCATTCAACACGCAAGGAAGATTTCCTCCTTTTTCCAAAGCTGTTGTGGCAAGTGCCAAATTTCTAAATGTGCGAATATCCGGTTCATCAAAAGAAAGCGTATTCATTCTTTTAAAATCAAAGCGCGGAAAATTATTTGCGATCCGTTGCGGAAAAGCCAATGAATATTGAATCGGCAATTTCATATCAGGTAATCCCATTTGTGCTTTTATACTTCCATCTTTAAATTGAACCATGCTGTGAATAATACTTTGTGGATGAATTACCACTTGAATTTGATTTGCTTTTAATGCAAATAAATGCTTGGCTTCAATCATCTCCAATCCTTTATTCATCAGTGTTGCGGAATCAATTGTAATTTTTGAACCCATGCTCCAATTGGGATGTTGCAGTGCATGTTCCTTTTTTACATTCTCCAAAAAATTTGGTTTCTTTCCCAAAAATGGGCCACCCGATGCAGTGAGAATAATTTTTTCAACAGAAGATCTTTGTTCACCAACTAAACATTGAAAAATAGCCGAGTGTTCCGAATCGACAGGAATAATTGGGATCCGTTTTTCCAATGCTTTTTGCATAATAATATCACCGGCAACTACCAATGTTTCTTTATTTGCCAATGCAATTACTTTTCCATTTTCGATGGCTTGAATGGTAGGTTTCAATCCGGCAAACCCAACGATTGCGGCAAGCATAACATCGTAACAATTCATTGCGGCAACTTCTTCCAAGGCTTTTTCTCCTGCAAAAACTTTTATATCGGTTGTGCTTAATGCCTCTTTTACTTTGGCATATTTATTCTCATTTCCAATGACAACAATATTGGGATTAAATCGAATAGCTTGTTGAATCAGCAACTCGTCGTTGTTTTGTGCAGTAAGAATTTCTGGCGAAAATTTATCTGGATGATCTGCAATCACATCGAGTGCTTGGGTTCCAATGGAACCGGTAGAACCAAAAACAGCAATTCTTTTTTGTAGTAATTGAGCACTCATTTTTTATATAAACTATTTTTTTATTGTTCAACCCAATTCATCAACTCGTTGGCAAGTTTTCTATCGTTGCTCAATCTGGGCACTTTGTTTTGCCCGCCCAATTTACCGATTGACTTCATGTAATCAATAAACCCATTCTTTTTAACCACATTCAATTTTAATGGTTTTAAAATATTTCCTTTAATGAGATCGTCGTAATAAATATTTTTTTGCCTTAATTTTTGGTCAACTTTCATACGAAAACTGTCGAGGTCGTTTGGTTGATTTTCAAATTCCACAAACCATTCGTGATAACTTTTTCCTTCGCCTTGTTCAATCATTGGGCCAACGGTGAATTCCGTAATATGTACATTTTCTTCTTCCGCAGTTTTCATTAAACTATATTCCACTTCTTCTCCAATTACATGTTCGCCAAAAGCCGAAATAAAATGTTTGATACGACCGGAAACTTTTATGCGATAGGGATTTAGGGAAACAAATTTTACTGTATCGCCCAAATTGTATCCCCACAAGCCGGCGTTATTATTAATAATGAGTGCATAGTTTTCTCCAATTTTTACATCGTGCAGCGATAAGCGAGTTGGGTTTTCGTTAAAAATTTCATTCGCTGGCACAAATTCAAAAAAGATGCCGCTGTTGGTATTCAATAAAAGACCTTCCTCTTTCTGCGAATCTTGAAAAGCAAAAAATCCTTCGGAGGCAGGAAATATTTCTACCGTGTCAATTTTTTTCCCAATCGTTTCAAACATCCTGGATTTATAGGGTTCAAAATTTACACCTCCGTGAACCAACAAGGATAAATTTGGAAAAAGATCTTTTGGCTTTTTATTGGTTACAGCAATCAACCGATCGAAATACATTTGCATCCACGGTGGAATTCCGCTTATCAACGACATATCCTGATTTCCCGTTTCGGCAACAATTTTATCCAATTTCGTTTCCCAATCTTCGATACAATTTGTAGAATAACTCGGAAGTTGATTGGTTCTCAAATATCTTGGAATATGATGGTTGGCTATTCCACTAAGCCGCCCTGTTGGAATGCCGCCAACTCTTTCCAATTCTGGCGAACCGGAAAGAAATATCATTTTACGGTTTGCTAATTGGGCATTTTCACTTTCGGATATATAACACAAAAGTGCATTGCGCGCAGTTACAATATGATTGGGAATAGAATCTTTCGTAATCGGAATATATTTTACACCACTTGTTGTGCCTGAGGTTTTGGCAAAATAAATCGGCCTCCCTTTCCAAAGTACATTCTGTTTTCCTTCCTTTATTTTATCAATATAAGGTTTAATTTTTTCATAATCGCTGAGTGGAACGGCTTGCTTAAAATCAGCATAATTTTTCAGTTCTTTAAATTGATGTTCCTTACCAAACTCCGTTTTAACGGCTTGTTTGATGAGGTTTTTAAACACCGCGTCTTGATCGTGGAGAGCAGTTGTTGCAGTTTTTTGAATCCCTTTATGAACAAAAGCGGCAAAGGGCTTGGCAAGAAACGACTTAAATTTCATATTTGAATGTTTCTAAAAAGGCGCACAAATATAAAGTATGGGTTATATTAAGTTCAAAAAAATGTTACTTAAATAGCTGAATTTCCTTTTGCAGAAATGTTTTTTACCCTTACCTTTGCCGTCCTAATTTTATAGAAAATGATAGCAGTAGTAAAAATAGCCGGACAACAATACAAAGTTGAGAAGGATCAAAGTTTATTTGTTCCCCATTTGGAAGGAAATGTTGGCGACAAAGTTGCATTTGAAGTTTTACTTGCAGATGCTGATGGAACTGTTTCAATTGGTGAAGCTGTAAAAGCAAAAGTAAGTGCTGTAATTACCGATCACCAAAAAGGCGATAAAGTAATTGCGTACAAACAAAAAAGAAGAAAAGGTTTTCGCAAAAAATTGGGACATCGTACTTTGTACACACAAATTTTAATTAAAGACATTAAATAATTTTTAAAAATTTATTCTCATGGCACATAAGAAAGGTGAAGGAAGTGTAAAGAATGGTCGCGACTCACAAAGCAAACGCTTGGGTGTAAAAATATATGGTGGTCAATCTGCTATTTCTGGAAACATTATTATTCGTCAACGCGGAACAGTTTATCATCCCGGAAAAAATGTTGGTGTAGGAAAAGATTTTACTTTGTTTGCATTAACAGATGGTGTTGTAGAATTTAAAAAAGGAAAAAGTAATAGAACTTTTGTTTCTGTTTCACCCATCGAAATATCTGCATAAAAATTTCAGTTGCATTTTTTGTTTTTGAATTTTAGAAAAAATATTTGATAGTTTAAATATTCTTTCTAACTTTACTATCGTTAATTTATTTCTAACCCTTAAATTAAAAAAAATGGCAACAAAGAAAAAAGCTGCAAAAAAAGCGGCTCCAAAAAAAGCAGCTGCAAAAAAAGCTGCTCCTAAGAAAGCTGCTGCAAAAAAGAAGAAGTAAGCTTTTAGTATTTTAACTTATAGAAAGTCTTCCCAAAAGGAGGACTTTTTTTTATTCATTCTTTCCTTTCATCAACTAACTTGCAGTTATGGATAATTTTTCAATAGCAGAAAATTTTTCGCTTCTTGCCAAACTAATGGACATTCACGGCGAAAACACTTTCAAGAGCAAAACCTACGCCATAGCAGCTTTCAACATCGAAAAACTTCCAACTCAACTTAAAGAAACAAGTAAAGATCAACTCTACACAATTAGAGGTATTAATACAAGTGTTGTAAAAAAAGTAACAGAAATTTTAGAAACAGGCTCACTTACCGAACTAAATGAATTGATTGCAAAAACACCTCACGGAATAATTGAAATGTTGAACATAAAAGGATTGGGTCCTAAGAAAATAAATATCATTTGGAAAAAATTAGAAATAGAATCTCTTGGAGAATTATTGTATGCTTGTCTCGAAAATCGTTTGATGAAGCTAACCGGCTTTGGAGAAAAAACGCAGAAAAATATTCAAGAAGCCATTTCATTTTATCAATTTAATAAAGATTTTTTCTTGTATGCAGAAGTGGAAACTGTTTTTGAACAAATCAATTTTTATTTAAAAAAATTATTTGGAGATGAAAAAGTACAAGTAACAGGTGCATTCAAAAAACAAGAACCGGTTATCGAAGAATTAGAATTTGTTGTATTAGCAACGAACGAAGAAGTGAAACCGAAATTTCAAACAGCACAACCTCCCGAATTAATTGAAGAAACAAAAGTCAGTTTGTTATATAAATTAAAAACAGGATTGAAACTTCGTTTATTTACAGGCAACACAACTATTGGAAGACGACTATTTTTTACAAGCAGTTCAACACAATTTGTTGAATCGATTAAAAAAGAATTTCCCCATGTTGATTTATCAAAATGTATGTATAAAACCGAAGAAGCCATTTTTGAAAAAGCTGGAATCCCATTTATCCCTTCATATTTACGCGATTCATCCCTTCATTTTGATAAAATAAAAACAAATTCCACAAAAGAAATTATTACACAATCAGATATTAAAGGAATTATTCACAGCCATAGCAATTGGAGCGATGGTGCAAATACCATTGAGGAAATGGCGGATGCACTTATAAAAAAAGGATTTAAATACTTAGTTATTTCCGATCATTCCAAAGCTGCATTTTATGCCAACGGATTATTGGAAGATCGTATAGTTGACCAACATAAACAAATAGATGCGTTGAATTCAAAACTTTCGCCTTTCAAAATTTTTAAAAGCATTGAATGCGATATTCTCAACGACGGCTCACTGGATTATTCCAATGAAATACTTTCTTCTTTTGATTTGATTATCGCATCTATTCACAGCAATCTGAAAATGACAGAAGAAAAAGCAATGCATCGTTTATTAAATGCTATTACCAATCCACATGTTTCCATTTTAGGTCATTTAACTGGTCGTTTACTTTTAAGTAGAAATGGATATCCAATTGATCATAAAATAATTATTGATGCTTGTGCAAAACATAATGTTGTTATTGAATTAAATGCAAATCCTCGACGGCTTGATATTGATTGGAAACACATTGAATATGCATTGGATAAAGGAGTGTTAATTTCTATAAACCCCGATGCACACAGTATTGAGGGGTGTAACGATATTAAATACGGCGTATTAGTTGCGCAAAAAACCGGATTAACAAAAGAGCAAAATTTGAGCAGCTTTAATTTGGCGCAATTTGAAAATTTTCTTTCAAATCAAAGAAAGAAAATAATTAGTTTATAGCTCTACTTATTTTTTAGTTTTACACGGTTCCAAACTGCATCCATTTCTACCAAACTCATTTCTAACAAATCTTTCCCTTCCGATTTTACTTCTTCTTCCATTTGAATAAATCGATTAATAAATTTTTTATTCGTCAACTCCAGAGCATTTTCAGCATCAAGTTTTAAAAATCTTGAATAATTGATTAGTGAAAAAAACACATCGCCTAACTCCTCTTCCGATTTTTTACGATCTCCTTCGGCAAGCGCTTCTTTTAATTCTGCAATTTCTTCTTCTACTTTTTCCCAAACCTGTTCTTTATTTTCCCACTCAAAACCAACTTGCTTTGCTTTTTCTTGCAGTCGCATTGCTTTAACTGTTGCCGGCAGCGACTTTGGTACGCCACTAAGAATAGATTTTTTCCCTTCTTGCAATTTTATTTTTTCCCAATTCTTTTTAACATCTTCTTCATTATTCACTTTTACATCTCCATAAATGTGTGGATGTCGCTTTATCAGTTTATCACAAATTCCATTGATTACTTCTTCCAAAGAAAACAGTTTTTTCTCCTGCCCAATTTTAGAATAGAAAATAATGTGTAATAACAAATCGCCCAACTCTTCTTTTATCCCACCCCAATTTTCTTCGGTAATTGCATCTGCTAATTCGTAAACTTCTTCAATCGTCATGTGCCGTAATGTTTGAATTGTTTGCTTTTTATCCCATGGACATTTTTCACGCAATTCATCCATGACATTTACTACCCTTAAAAATGTTTCGGCTAAAGATTTATTCATAATGACTATTTTAAACTGAGTTAGAAATTTCAACAATTTACTGTTTTGTTCTTATTTGATACTTTTGAATTCAAATAACTAAAATCATGGACTTGCAGGTAAAAAAAATTGTACCCCATATTGGCGCACATTAAAACAAGGTGGTATAATAAACGAAAAATATCCCGGAGGTATTGAAAAACAAGCAATATTATTGGAAGTAGAAGGACATAATATAATTCAAAAAGGGAAAAACTGGATTGTCTCCGACTGGGAAAAATCGTTGGTAAAATAAATTATTAAAAAAATAGCTATTCAAATTATGAAAATACATTTTTGGACAATTGGGAAAAACACGGAAGCAAATTTAAAAGTAGCCGTTGAAGATTTCACCAAAAGAATTGGCAACTATTTTCCCGTACAATGGACAATTATTCCACCTCCAAAAAATTTGGGAACACTTTCAAAAACTGAATTGAAAAAGAAAGAAGCTGAAATCATTTTACGACTTTTAAACAAAGACGATTATTTGGTAGCATTGGATGAAAATGGCAAACAATTTTTGTCTGAATCACTTTCAACTTTTATTCAAAAAAGAGCAAATGAAAGTACCAAAAATTTAGTTTTTCTTATTGGTGGCGCATTTGGATTAGATATTTCTGTTTTGAACAGAGCTAATTTTTGTTGGAGTTTATCTCAATTAACTTTTCCGCATCAAATAGTACGGCTTATTTTAGCAGAACAAATTTATAGAACTTGTACAATTATTCGCAACGAAAAATATCATCACAACTAAAAACATAGATTTATTTTTTATGGAATTATCAATAACGCTAACAATTATAATCGCGACTTCTATAATTTCTTTTCTTGGTTTCAATAATAGAACGCTATTAAATAATTTAATTTTTTATCCGCCTGCAATTACGGAAAACAATCAGTGGTATCGTTTTTTTACTTGTGGACTTATTCATGCAGATTGGGGCCATTTGCTATTTAATATGTACGCCCTTTACATTTTTGGCGAACCAGTTGAAAAAGCTTTTATTGAAATTTTTGGCGAAAATGGAAAAACATTTTATTTATTGATGTATACAAGTTCTTTACTGGCCTGCCTTTTACCATCTTTTTCAAAACATAAAAACAATTCTAATTATAGGAGCCTCGGTGCTTCAGGCGCTGTTTCAGCGGTCGTTTTTGCTTTCATTATTTTATTTCCACTGCAAAAAATGGGGTTAATTTTTATACCTGTAATGATTCCGGGATTTATTTTTGGATTGATTTATTTAATTGCTTCTTCCATTTTCGAAAAAAGAGCAAAAGACAATGTGAATCATTCCGCACATATTTGGGGCGGAATTTATGGAATTGGTTTTTTAATTGTTTTTGGATTTTATCTTTCAGACTACCCCATTTTGCAGGAATTTATTAACAGTGTTTCCAGCTATTTAAAAAATTTCTAAGCTTATTTTTAAAATATTTTTAGTTGCTTTTGTAATCTTAAATCGATCATCAATGCGATGGCCGATTACCCAAACAATTTTTTGATTAGATTCTACAACCCAAATTTTTTCCTTTTCTGTCAACGCCAATTTTTGATCTATAAAAAATCGGTGTAGCTTTTTTTTCTTTCGCAAACCCAATGGATAGAAATAATCTGCCTGTTTCACTTTCCGAAGCAAAAATGGGAATTGCAATTCATCCGCATTCAAGCAAGCTGTGAACTTCAAATCCGGCACTTTGAATTTTATATTGTTTTCAATTTTCTCAAATTTAATTTTTCCAATTTCGAATTCAATTTCAGATTTTTCATTTTCAATCAAAATCGTTTCTGATTCTTTATTTTTTAAACATGTAATGATTAACCAATTTCTATTTTTAATAACCCGATGGGTACGCGACACAATATATTTTCCAGAATCACTGTCAAGCAGACCAACCACTTCTTCTGTTTGATTTGTGCTAAAACCAAAATCTTTAATAATTTCATACACAATTGTAGAAAGCGGTATCGACTTTTTTAATTTCAAAATCGGAATATGAATTTCGCTTCCCCTTTTTTCAAGTAATCTTTTTTTATGAGAATCAATTCCTTGTCGATATATTATTTCAATATCAGCGAAACGACGAATATTATCATTCAAATTTTCTTCAACCGCAGGAAAAATTTCTTTTAACGCAGGTATAATTTCATGACGAAATTTATTTCTAGAATAATGAGTTTCTGCATTGGAACTGTCTTCAACCCACTCTAATTTATTTTCTTTTGCAAAGGATAATAAATCCTCTTTTGATGCAAACAAAACTGGGCGAACAATTTTATTATTTTTTGCACGAATTCCTCTCAAACCTGTAATTCCAGTTCCTTTAAAAAAATTCATCAATACGGTTTCAATATTATCATCTCGATGGTGTGCAGTCAATAAATATTGAATATTGAACTTTGTAATTAATTCATCAAACCATTCGTAACGTAGATTTCTTGCAGCTTCTTGAATGGAAATTTTATTTGAATTTGCATATTGCGTTGTGTCAAATTGTTTTGTAAAAACTTCTACCGCATATTTTATTTCCAAATTTTTAACGAACAATTCATCTCGCTCACTTTCCTTTCCTCTTAATTGAAAATTGCAATGTGCAATGCTAAAATTGTAACCCAATTGAAAACACAATTCACACAAAACAATTGAATCTACTCCACCGCTTACTGCTAAAAGCAGCTTATCTTTTTTGAGAAAAAGTTGTTGATGTAAAATATTATTGGCTGTTTGCGAAAGTAAATTCATATTAAAATATTAATTCTTCATAAGCAGACCGTAATTCGTTGTATGCATGATTTTCAAATAATGCTTTGGTTTTTTCCATCCCACGTTTATACACTTCAATTGCTTTGTCGGTTTCTCCTATTCTTTCCAACAATTTTGCCAAATGATAATAACTTCCAAAATAATCGGGATTTTTTTCTAATAGTAAAACAAAAATAGCTTCGGCTTCTTTATCTCTATCAAGTTTAATATATTCCAAAGCAAGTGCGTGTTGCAAAAAACTATCCGCCGAGTTTTCCAGTAAAAGCATTTTCAATTTTTCAATTCTTGTTGTCACAGTAAAAATAATTTAATCAATTTTATCGGCAATTAGCTTCTTGCGACTTATCTTTGCTTAGTTGCATAAACAACCATTTTTTACATAAAAAAGAATTCATGAAAATTCTTGTTTGCGTCAGTAAGTCGCCAGATACAACGGCAAAAGTAGCTTTCACAGATAACAATACGAAATTCGACAACAATGGTGTACAATGGATAATCAATCCTTACGATGAATGGTACGCATTGGTAAGAGCCATCGAATTGAAAGAAGCGAATGCAGCAGTTACCATTCATTTAATTACTGTGGGTTTGGCTGATACGGATCCTATTATTAGAAAAGCGCTTGCTCTTGGTGGCGATGAAGCCATTAGAGTTAATGTAGAAAGTCAAGATAGTTTTTTTATTGCATCTCAAATTGCAGAAGTTGCCAAAACTGGTAGTTATGATTTAATATTTACTGGGAAAGAAACCATTGATTTTAATGGTTCATCAATTGGCGGAATGGTTGCTGAATTTTTGCAACTGCCCTATATTTCTCTTGCAACAAAGTTTGATTTAAAAGAATCAGTTACCACCATTACCAAAGAAATTGAAGGTGGTGAAGAAATTTGCGAAGTTGTATTACCAATTGTAGTTAGCTGCCAAAAAGGAATGGCTGAAGCGAGAATTCCAAATATGCGTGGAATTATGTCTGCCAGAACGAAACCATTGAAAGTTGTTGAACCTGTAATCGCAAATTCTTTAACAAGCATCGACAATTTTGAATTGCCACCTGCAAAAGCCGGTGTAAAATTAATTGCAGCAGATAATGTGGAAGAGCTCGTTCGCTTACTACGTGAAGAAGCAAAAGTTATTTAATTCAAAAAAATTACAAAAATAAAATATGTCCGTTTTAATCTTTGTTGAAATTGCAGATGGCCGAATAAAAAAAACAGCTTTGGAATTAATTTCCTATGGCGCAAAAATTGCTGAGTTGTTAAATGTTTCAGCGCAAGCCGTGGTTTTAGGAACTACTCAAGATGATTTATCTCAATTAGGAAATTATGGTGTAAAGAAAATTATTCATGCCGATAACGAAAAATTGAATCAAGTTGAAGCAGAATCATACACAAAAATAATTGCTGAAATAGTTGAACAAACAGCAGCAAAACTTGTACTATTTTCAAATAACATTACGGGAAAAAGTGTTGCTCCTCGCCTATCAGTACGATTAAAAGCCGGTTTGGTTTCTGGTGCTGTTGCGTTGCCCCGTATTACTAATGGATTTGTAGTAAAAAAAACTGTGTTTTCCGGAAAAGCATATGCACATGTTTCAATAAATTCAGATGTAAAAATTATTACATTAAATCAAAACACTTATCCGGCATTAGCCGTTGAAGGAACTGCAGTAATTGAAAAATTCAACTTTGAAATTTCAACTTCAAAAATTAAAATAATTGCAATAAATAAAATCAGTGGGGAAATTCCATTGACAGAAGCAGAGATTGTTGTAAGTGCAGGCCGTGGTTTAAAAGGTCCTGAAAATTGGGGATTGGTAACCGGTCTTGCAAAAGTTCTTAATGCTGCAACTGCATGCAGCAGGCCGGTTGCTGATGCAAATTGGCGGCCACACAATGAACATGTTGGGCAAACAGGTACAACGATTGCACCAACTCTTTATTTTGCAATTGGCATTTCTGGCGCCATCCAACATTTGGCTGGAGTAAATAGAAGTAAAGTAATTGTTGTTATTAATAAAGACGCCGAAGCTCCCTTTTTTAAAGCTGCCGATTATGGTATTATTGGGGACGCTTTTGAAATACTACCGAAATTAACAAAGGCAATCAGCGATATAAAAAACACTTAAATCAATTTTCAAATTCAGTAATTGCAACGGCTTTAATTTTTTATATTTGTAATCGTGTAAATTTACAGTAGCCTTTTCATCGGCATTATTGATATGAAGAAGATTGAATTAGAAATAATTGCTTTGTCACATAGCAATACACAAACTCACTCTTATGCAATTGTATTAGGAGAAGTAAAAGGATTAAAGCAACTTCCTATTGTAATTGGCGGATGCGAAGCGCAAGCCATTGCTGTAGCTCTTGAAAAAATGAAACCAAGCCGTCCGCTTTCGCACGATTTAATGAAAAATTTTTTGAATGCATTCAATATAATATTACACGAGATTATTATATGTGATTTTCAAGAAGGAATTTTTTACTCAAAACTTATTTGCTCTTCTGATTACAATACAATTGAAATTGATTCACGTACTTCCGATGCGCTTGCTTTAGCTGTGCGCTTTGGTTGCCCTATTTATACTTATAAAAATATTTTAGACAGTGCTGGAATTTTATTGGAAGGTTCTCCCAAAAAGAAAAAATCAGCGGAAACAGTTGACATTCCAAATTCTGCAAACAAGGAAGAATTAAAATCGATGACGTTGAAGGAACTCAACACACTGCTTGTCGAAGTATTAAAAAAAGAAGATTATATACAAGCAATTGCTATTCGAGATGAAATTTCTACTCGAACAAAAAACAAAAAATAATTTGCAAATCACTTAGCATTTAAATGTACAAATCGTGATCTGTTTTCCCAACTGTAAAATAAATCTTGGTCTAAGAATTCTGGAAAAAAGAACAGATGGTTTTCATAATTTAGAGACCGTTTTTCTCCCGCTACATTTAAATGATGTTTTAGAAATAATAGAAACAGAAAACAAAGTTGAATTTTCTACAACAGGAATTTCAATACCAGAAACTTTAGATGAAAACATTTGCATAAAAGCATTTCGCATTTTAAAAAATGATTTCCCCAATTTGCCCTTTTTAAAAATGCATTTGCATAAAACAATTCCTCTTGGCGCTGGTTTGGGTGGTGGAAGTGCAGATGCTGCTTTTGCATTAAAACTGATAAACCAAAAATTTGAACTAGGAATTTCCATCGAACAATTAAAATTATACGCATTGCAACTCGGAAGCGATTGTCCATTTTTTATTTTAAACTCTCCGTGTTTTGCAACGGGCAAAGGCGAAAAATTAACACCTATTTATCTTGATTTGTCAGCATACAAATTCATTCTTATTTATCCGCAAATTCATATAAAAACGCAATGGGCTTTTTCAAAAATTAAATGTTCGTCTTCTGAAAAATCAATTAATGAAATAATAAAACAGCCAATCGAAACTTGGAAGGTTGAATTGCAGAATGATTTTGAAGAACCCATTTTTACTACTCATCCCGAGCTTAAAAAAATAAAACAAAATCTTTATGATGCAGGCGCCACCTATGCTGCAATGAGTGGAAGCGGTTCAACAATATTTGGAATATTTAAGAAAGAAGAAAAAATAGATTTACATTTCCCATCAAATTATTTTGTAAAAGAGCTTGTTTGTTAAAAATTTGAAATTATTTTTTATGCTATCACAAATCAACACTTCAGAAAAAACTTCAATTTATTTAGCACTTGAAGAAAAATTTGGCGCACACAATTACCATCCATTGCCGGTTGTATTGGAACGAGGAAAGGGAGTTTATGTTTGGGATGTTGACCAAAAACGCTACTTCGATTTTTTGAGTGGTTACTCAGCAGTCAATCAAGGACATTGCCATCCAAAAATATTGGATTCGCTAATTGAACAAGCACAAAAACTGACGCTTTCCAGTCGTGCATTTTACAACTCTGCATTAGGCGAATACGAAGAATTTATTACAAACTATTTTGGCTACGACAAAGTATTGCCAATGAATACAGGAGTGGAGGCGGTAGAAACAGGAATTAAACTTTGCAGAAAATGGGGGTATGAAGTAAAAGGAATTGAAAAAAATAAAGCAGTTATTGTTGTTTGCAATGGAAATTTTCATGGAAGAACCTCTACGGTAATTTCATTTAGCAGCGACGAATCGGCACAAAACGGATTTGGCCCTTTTATGCAAGGATTTATTTCTGTTCCTTATAACGATATTGAATCGCTTGAATCTGTTTTGAACAATAAAAACATTGCAGGTTTTTTAGTTGAGCCCATTCAAGGAGAAGCAGGAGTATTTGTTCCCGATAATGGTTATTTAGCAAAAGCAAAACAACTTTGCGAAAAAAATAATGTACTATTTATTGCCGATGAAATTCAAACAGGATTAGGTAGAACAGGAAAAATGTTGGCTTGTGATTATGAAAATGTGCGTCCCGATATTTTACTTTTAGGCAAAGCATTAAGTGGCGGCATTCTTCCAATAAGTGCTGTGCTGGCGGATGATGAAATAATGTTGACAATAAAACCAGGTGAACACGGAAGTACTTTTGGTGGAAATCCATTAGCTTGTAAAGTTGCAATTACGGCATTACAAGTTTTGAAAAATGAACAACTTGTTGAAAATGCAAACTTGATGGGAGAATTATTTCGAAATAATTTAAATGCAATCAACTCAAATTTTATCAAAGAAGTTAGAGGAAAAGGATTGCTGAATGCAATTGTTATTAACCATCCTGATAAAAATGCAGCTTGGAATTTTTGTCTTGAATTAAAAGAAAACGGTTTGCTTGCAAAACCTACACACGGCGATAAAATTAGATTTGCCCCCCCACTCATTATTACAAAAGATCAAATTGAAGAATGCGCTGCAATCATCAAACATTCGCTAATTTCTTTTCAAGATTAATGGGAAACTAATTTTTCATTTTTGTTTTACTTCTGAAAAAAGTGCAGCTAAAAGCATGAACAAAGAAGTAACTGCAACTAAATAAAACCCTATTTGTTTTTCCGGACATTCGCCAGCAACACAAATAGAAATGATGAAATAATTCCGAATTGCCCAAGCTCCATTTAATGCCACCACAAACACATTCCATCTTTTTGCCCAAACTTTTTGCATGCTGTGAAAAACAAAAAACAGGAAACAAAAAACGAAATGCACATAACCAGGTTTGCCAAAATTTGTACCACTACTTTCAATTCCTGTAACGATAATATTTTTGGATTCAATAAAAACCCAAGGAATAAAACAAGCAATTACTAATAGTATTGCAGCTATAAATCCAATAGCTCGTGTGTATTTCATCATTACTAATTTTTATAACCCTTTTTCTGTTTTCTTTTATAAAACAAGTAAACCGGAATACCGGATACAATTAAAACCAATCCATAAACTGAATTTACAAATTCTGTTTTCCCGGAAATATAATTCGACACATCGTTGTAAAGTGTAACCACAAAATAAAACGCTGCGAAAAAAATAAATATAATTGGCACAAATGGATACCCCCAAGTTTTATACGATCTTTTTACATCAGGCATTTTTTTTCTAAGTACAAAAAGTCCGTAAGCACCAAACCCGTAAAAAATCCAAGTTGCAAATACAAACAAATCTGTTAGCATATCAAACGACCCCGAAACAATAAACAAGCAAGCCCAAATACATTGCAACCATAGTGCATTTCCCGGAGTTTTAAATCGCGGATGAACTTTGCCAACCCAAGCCGATAGAAAATTTTGTTGCCCCATTGCAAATGTTACTCTTGCACAAGGCAATGCATTTCCATTAACTGCTCCCAATGTTGAAAGCATTACCATCAATGCAATTAAGCCAGCTCCTGTAATTCCTAAAACTGCAGAGAGTGCATCCGAAGCAACTAATGTTGAATTTTTCATTTCGCCAATTGGCAACATGTATAAATAGGCAAGATTGGTTAGTAAATACATCAACATACAAATACTTATTCCAATAATTAATCCGCGTGGAATATTTTTTGTTGGATTTTTTATTTCGCCGGCAACAAATCCAAGATTGTTCCAACCGTCGTAAGCCGCCAATGCACCGGAAATTGCAGCAATAAATCCGGTGATGGTTCCCCAAATGGAAAGTGAGCTAATTTCTGAATCGGTAAAAAAATTTTGCACGGAACCTTTTCCCGAAAAAAATATAATTCCAATTAAAAAAATTAATGCGCCAACTTTTAAAAAAGTTGAAATGATTTGAAAAACGCCACCGATTTTTAAACTGTAATAATTAACAGCTGAAATCAAAACGACTAAAAAAATCGCAATACATTTTACACCAATATTATCCAATAAATAAAGTTTACCAATTCCTGGAATCACCAACTGAATTGATTTTTCAATTTCCGGAGATAGCCGTGGAAGTTGAATAAAAATTTCGGCATATTGCGCAAATACAAATGCAATTGCTGCAAGTGCTGCTGTGTTTATTACAATGAAGGAAGCCCATCCGTATAAAAAAGCAACAAAATCGCCATACATTTTTTGAAAATAAACAAACTGTCCGCCGGTATTCGGAAGCATTGTTCCAATTTCTGCATTAATCATTCCACCAAAAAGCGATACAACACCGGCAACCACCCACACTAAAAATAAAATTTCGGGAGAACCAACTTGCGAAGCCATGGTGGCTGGTTTCATAAAAATACTACTCCCAATTACTGCGCCTACTACAATAGAAACAGATGCCCAAAGTCCAAGTTTTCTTTCCAGTTGAGGAGAATCCATTTTTTATTTATTGCAGTTAAAAGAATGGAAGATAGGATAGGAAAGTGAACCGACGTGAAAAAACTTATGGATACATTTCAAGTCGCAACTGCTTTACTCTTTCATCTGCTAAATATTGGTCGAAATCCATCAAACGATCGATAATTCCCATTGGGGTAATTTCAATAATTCGATTGGCAACCGTTTGCATAAAAGTATGATCGTGGCTTGATAATAAAATCACTCCTTTATAATCAACACACTGTTCATTAAAACTTTGAATACTTTCCAAATCAAGATGGTTTGTTGGTTGATCCAATAAAATAACATTCGGATTTTGCAACATCATTCTACTTAGCATGCAACGAACTTTTTCTCCTCCGCTCAATACATTTGTTTTCTTTAAAATATCGTCTCCACTAAAAAGCATCTTTCCTAAAAATCCGCGTAAAAATGGTTCATCCACATCTGTAATATGCGGTGGCACAAACTGTCGCAACCATTCCATCAAAGTCAAATCATCTTTGAAATACTGACTATTTTCAATCGGTAAATATGCTTTTGTAACTGTAGTTCCCCAAGAAAAATTTCCATAATCTGCTTCTGCTTCTCCATTTATAATATTGAGAAAAGAAGTAATAGCCAACGGATCTTGGCTGAGTAAAGCAATTTTATCGCCTTTATTTATTGTAAACGAAACGTTATTAAATAAACTTCGTCCATCAACTGATTTTGAAAATTTATCTACACTTAAAATTTGATTTCCAACTTCGCGCAAGGGTTGAAAAATAATGCCGGGGTACTTTCTGTAACTTGGTTCTATTTCTTCAATGGATAATTTTTCCAATGCTTTTTTTCGAGATGTAGCCTGTTTACTTTTAGAAGCATTGGCACTGAAGCGTGCAATAAAATCAATCAAAGCTTGACGTTTGTCTTCCGTCTTTTTATTTTTATCGCTCAACTGACGAGCCATCAATTGAGAACTTTCGTACCAAAAAGAATAGTTGCCCGTAAATATTTTCACTTTCTGACGATCCACATCGGACACATGCGTACAAACGGCATCTAAAAAATGTCGATCGTGACTAACGATTAAAACTATATTTTCATAAGTGGCTAAAAAGTTTTCTAACCAACTAATTGTTTCAATGTCCAACCCGTTGGTAGGTTCATCTAATAATAAAATATCGGGATTCCCAAAAAGTGATTGTGCAAGCAATACACGAAGTTTTAAATTGGATGGAATTTCTTTCATCAACGATTGATGGTATTTTTCCTTTACACCTAATTCTCCCAACAAAGTAGCTGCGTCACTTTCGGCAGTGTACCCTCCCATTTCACCAAATTCACCTTCCAATTCAGCAGCACGCATACCGTCTTCTTCCGAAAAATCTTCCAACGAATAAATCGTTTCTCTTTCTTTCATTACAGCCCACAACTTATCAAAGCCAACCATCACCGTATTTAAAACAGTTTGTTCGTCAAACTCAAATTGATTTTGTTTTAAAATAGCCAAACGCTCACCGGGAGTAATTTCTACAACTCCTTTGTTAGGTTCAATTTCTCCACTTAAAATTTTCAAAAAAGTACTTTTGCCTGCGCCATTTGCACCAATTACGCCATAACAATTGCCTTTGGTATAGTTTAAATTAACTTCTTCAAAAAGGACTCTTTTTCCGTAAGCCAGTTTTAAATCTCTAACACTTATCATTATTTCTTTTTTTGAGGCGGCAAAGGTACAGTAGATAAGTTTTAATGCCAACAGTGGCAAAAGAAAATCCCGCTTCTTTCGAAACGGGATTTATTTCAAACATTATCAATTGATGATTTTAGTAACCACCCATTCCGCCCATATCAGGTGCCGGATGTGCATGTGGCTCTTCTTTTTTAGGTTTATCAGCAATTACGCAATCAGTTGTTAAAAACATTCCAGCAATTGAAGCTGCATTTTCCAAAGCAACTCGCGTAACTTTTGTAGGGTCAATAACTCCAGCTTTTAGTAAACTTTCATACTCTTCCGTTCTTGCATTAAAACCATAATCTGCTTTTCCTTCTTTTACTTTTTGAACTACAATTGATGCTTCAATTCCTGCATTGGCAACAATTTGACGAAGTGGTTCTTCCAATGCCCTTTTTACAATTGCAATACCTGCCGACTCGTCTTCGTTAGCTCCTTTGAATTTATTTAAAGTTTCAATTGCACGAATGTATGCTACACCACCGCCTGGAACAATACCTTCTTCCACCGCAGCACGAGTTGCATGAAGTGCATCATCAACACGATCTTTCTTCTCTTTCATTTCTACTTCTGTAGCCGCTCCAATATACAAGATAGCTACACCGCCAGATAATTTAGCTAAACGCTCTTGTAATTTCTCACGATCATAATCAGATGTAGTGTTCTCAATCTGAGATTTAATTTGATTCACACGATTGTTAATATCGTCCTTTGAACCAGAACCATTAACAATAGTTGTATTGTCTTTGTCGATAA
>SYIK01000016.1 GCA_005798905.1 Bacteroidota bacterium
GCGTGCGCCTTCAGCCACTCTGCCATCTATCCGAAAGGGCAGCAAAAATAAGTAGAAAATTTTAGCTGATTTCAACCGATTGATTATCCTTTTTAATTTTTTCCCAATCCGGTTCATAAAATACAAACCAGGAAATCCAAATACTTCTCGAAAGTCGCATTAGCCAAGGTTGTAGTAATAGTAATAAAATCGCATTTGCTCCCATCCATATAAAAAAGCGGTTGTCTTTTACCGACATGCCAATCAATACAAACCAAGCAACAAAACTGGCAACACTCAAAGCTACTGTTAGTGCATAACTTACATAACCCGTTCCATAATAAAAACCTACTTCAATTTCTGTTAATTGTCCGCAAGTTTTACAATGCTTGTTCATTTGCATATTTTGTTTCAACTTGATACTTATTGGAAAAACAAACAATTTGCCATTTCTGCATCGTGGACAGCGGCATTGCAAAGTGGAACTTAAATAACTTTTTACTTTTTTATTTTCGTTCATTATAAATTTTCTATTATTTTTTCCATTTGCACGCTTCTACTTCCTTTTACAAGAAAAACAGTGTGCTCATGTTTTTTTTGCTGCAACCATTCGTTTGCCAATTGAACAGTTTTAAAATAGTTGAAATGAAAATTTTGGTTGCTAAATTTTTCGCCAACTAAAATCACGTCTTTCCAAGCTGTCTTTTCAATTAATTTCAGAATTGATTGATGTTCGCCAATGCTATCTTCTCCAACTTCTGCCATTTCTCCCAATAGCAGAACTTTATTTTCTTCTTTCATTTCTGCAAAATTTTCAATTGCCGATTGCATGCTGCTTGGATTAGCGTTGTACGCATCCATTATAAATTTATTGCTGCCTTTTTCCAATAATTGCGAACGGCTATTTGTTGGAGTATAATTTTCAATTGCTGAAATAATTTTTTCATCGGCAACACCAAAATGGTTTCCAATAGTAATTGCAGCCAACACATTTGGTAAATTATAAGTTCCAATCAATTTTGTTGTAATGGTGCAAGGGTTTATTCCGCGGTTTATTTTTACCGAAAGAAAAAAATTATTGATATCTGCAATTCCTTCGATACTTGCATTTTTTGTGCCGTAATTAATTTTGGTATTAATTCCTTCGCTCATTTTTTGTAAATAATCGTAATCGCTCATTAAAAAAGCGCAACCATTATTTTGTTTAAGAAAAGTAAACAATTCGCCTTTTGCTTTTTTTACACCTTCCTCCGATCCAAAACCTTCCAGATGTGCTTTGCCGCAATTGGTAATTAATCCGTGTGTTGGTTGTACAATTTCGCAATAGCTTTCAATTTCTTTGGGATGATTGGCACCCATTTCAATAACCGCCATTTCAGCATTCAAAGGAATTTTTAAAATCGTAAGCGGAACACCAATATGATTATTCAAATTTCCTTCGGTTGTATAAGTTCGAAATTTTTTTGAAAGAACCGCATGCGTTAATTCTTTGGTTGTCGTTTTTCCGTTACTGCCCGTAATTGCTAAAAATGGAATTGTAAATTGTTGCCGATGATGAGCAGCTAATTGCTGCAAACATTTCAATACGTTTTCTACCAAAATAGTTTTGCCAGGAATTTCGTATTGGCTTTCATCAATTACCACATAAGCAGCACCGAGTTCAATTGCCTTTGCGGCAAAAAGATTTCCATTGAAATTTGGACCTTTTAGTGCGAAAAAAATATCACCCGATTTTAATTTACGCGTATCCGTTTCAATTGAGGGGTGTTGCGTAAAAATTTTGTAAAGGGATACTAAATTCATTTTGCAAATTTACCGTAGAAAAATAAAAAACCCCGACAATTGTATTGTCAGGGTTGTAAATATTTTTAAAAAATTGATTAGCGTTTTTGTTTTTTAGGAGTATTCCAATTTCCAGTCCTACGTTTGTTTCCTTCCGAACTTCCCATTCTATCCATTGCACAGCGGAAACCAATTGTTGCACTTGCTTGTTCTTGTTCCAAATAGCGGCGGGCACCTGGGCTTAGCCAGTATGCAAAATCATTCCAACTTCCACCTTTGTACACTTTTGATTTATCGCTGATTAAGGTTGTTGTCCCGTAACCATAATTCGAAAGAGATAATGAATCTCCATCTAAAAAGTCAGTTACATTTCCTTTTTGATAATTGCGACGGCCCTTGCTTTCCGCATCTGTAACATCTACCATTTTTACACGACCTGTAACATTATCTTTTTCATAACGAGAGCTGGGGTCGGTAGCTGAAGAATCAGCAACAAAAAGTTTCTGAAATTTATTTCCACGGAAAGGAGCAATATCTTCTGCATCCAATAAAGTTAACGGGCGATAAGTATCCGCCACCCATTCACTAACATTTCCAGCCATGTTGTAAAGTCCAAATCCATTAGGGGAGAATGAGTTAACTTCTGAAGTATAAATAGCATCGTCATTCAATCCACCTGCAACACCGGCATAATCACCTGCTCCTCTTTTAAAATTCGCAAGAAAATTGCCCTGATTTGTACCATGCTTTGTATCGCGCAGCCCATTTATATTTTCATTCCATGGGTAAACTTGACGATTCATAACCAATTCTTCTCCTTTCTTCCCTTCTTTAAGGCTTGGTCTTGGATTTTGGCTTATTAAGCCGTAAGCTGCATATTCAAATTCTGCTTCTGTAGGAAGTCGATATTCAGGCAAAAGAATTCCATCTTCCATATTTACGGTTGTACGAGGAGTTCCTTGTGCTGTTTTTAACGGATTCTTTTTTGAGGAAGCTGTTTTTCCAGGTTGTGCTGTATACAATCCTAAAAGGTAAGATTTTGTAGTAAAGTTTTCTTCTCCACTTTGCGATTGAATACCAGTTTGAGAAGCATACCCATTCTCCATCAACTTTCCCTCATTTACCCGATCGCTGCGCCATAAACAAAAATCATATGCTTGTTGCCAACTTACGCCAACCACTGGATAGTTATTGTAACTTGGGTGGCGAAAATAATATTCAACCATTGGTTCGTTGTAAGTCAATTCGTTACGCCAAACCAACGTGTCGGGCAATGCTCCATCAACAATTTTTTGATAACTTGGATCTGCAGATGGATCAAAAACACGATTTAACCAATGAATATATTCGCGATAATGAACATTGGACACCTCGGTACGGTCCATATAAAAAGAGTTTACTGTAATGCGACGTGGGATATTATTAAAATCTCCCATAATATCTTCTTGTGTTTGGCCCATAGTGAATGTACCACCTTGGATAAAAACAAGCCCCGGCCCAGTTCCTTGCTCGGTTGTTTTGGCTATTCGATAGCCTCCCATTTTTGAATCATCATAATTCCAACCAGTCATTTCTGATTTGTTGTATTTTTTCTTACCAAAAAGACTACGGCCTTTGCAAGATGAAATCAAAACTACACAAGAAATAAGAATCAATAAATTTTTAAGTTTCATAGTTTTTGTATAAACTTTTGAATTTGGAATACTTTTAACGCAGGACAGAATAAATTATTGTTGTTAAAGCACATAATTCCCATCCAATGAATGCGAATATAAGCAGATTAAATAAAAATTGTATTCGCGCCACAATTTTTTACAACAGTGGAAACTTATTTTTGTCTCAGCCATGATTATGAATTTACGAATTGCCGTTTTTCTTAGCCTTTGTTCCATTTTTTTTAATCAAACTATTTTTGGTCAGCGATTGTATAAATCGAACTCTATACTTTCTTCTGGAACATGGTATAAAATAGCAATAAAAGAAACGGGAGTTTATAAAATAGATGCAACTTTTTTGAATTCTCTCGGAATTTCTACTTCGAATATTAGTTCAACAAATATTAGAATTTTTGGAAATGGTGGATCCATGCTTTCGGAAGCAAACCAAATAAATCGAACCGATGATTTGGATGAAATTGCTTTATCGGTTTTGGATGGAGGCGATGGCCAATTTAATGGGAATGATTTTTTATTATTTTTTGCAAGTGGTTCCGAAAAATGGATCAACGATTCTGCGAGGCATCTATTTAAACATCAAAAAAATATTTACTCCGATTCTGCTTATTATTTTTTAACAATTGGTGGAATTGGAAAAAGAATAAATTCTAATTCGTCCACTTTAACGCCAACTGTATTTATTAATTCTTTTAATGCGAGATATTTTTACGAGCTAGATTCAGTAAATCTACTTTCCAGTGGAAAAGAATGGTTGGGAGAAGAATTTGCAAATGCACCCGGCAAAACACTTTCAAGAAATTTTCCGATTCCTTTTTCAGATCTTCAAACAAACTATCCATTAACTGTAATTTCAGATTTTGTATCTAGATCTATAAATAATGAAAGCAGGGTTGATGTAAAAATAAATAACCAAGAGGTTTCGCAATTAGCCATTTCGCCAACGGGCGCAAGTATTTATGATTTGTTTGCGCAACAAATACAACAAACAATTAATGTGCCGGTTTTTCAAGAACCACTCATTCTTAATTTCACATACACACCTGGAAGCTTTAATGCCCAAGGTTGGTTGAATTGGTTTGAAGTTCATGCAAGAAAAAATCTCACATTAACAAGTTCACAGCAGTTGCTATTTCGCGATTGGAACAGTGTTGGCAATGCAGCCGGCGAATTTATTCTTTCCAATTATTCAAGCAATTCGCAGGTTTGGGAAATTACGAATCAATCGACACCGGTAAAAATGCAAGGCAATTTTTTGGTAAACGAATTTCGATTCATAAATGATTGCAGCAAACTAAAAGAATATGTTGCATTTAATATTTCCAATGTATTTATTCCCGTTGCAGTTGGAAAAATTTCCAACCAAAATTTGCATGCTTCGCAATCTGTCGATTATATAATTGTATCAAATAAAATTTTATTGGCACAAGCAGAAAGATTGGCAAATTTTCATCGTCAAAAAAATAATTTGCGCGTAGTGGTTACAACAACAGAGCAAATCTTCAACGAATTTTCATCGAGCAATTTGGATCCTGTTGCAATTCGAGATTTTGTAAAAATGTATTATGATAAAGCTGGTTCCGTTTCGGCAAATAAACCAAAATATTTATTGCTTTTTGGCGACGCATCTTTTGATTATAAAAATCGAATTAATGGAAATACAAACTTGGCACCTGCTTATGAAAGTACCAATTCGTTCGATCCGCTAAGCACTTATACAAGTGATGATTTTTTTGGTTTTTTGGATGATAACGAAGACATCAATTCTACAACTGTAACCAATCTTCTCGATATTGGAATTGGAAGAGTTCCTGCTAAAAATATTTCTGAAGCAAAAAATTTTGTTGATAAAGTTGAAACATATCAATCCAATGAAAGTTTTGGGGCTTGGAGAAATACAATCAATTTTATTGCAGACGACGAAGACAATAATCTTCATTTGCAAGATGCAGAATTAATTGCAGGAACTGTGCAATCAACTAATTCATTATTTAATATTAATAAAATATATCTCGATGCTTTTCGACAAGAAAGCGGAATTGCGGGAAGTCGCTTTCCATTGGTAAATGATGCAATTCGCAATCAAATTTTTAAAGGAACATTGATGTTTGATTTTATTGGACACGGTGGAGCATCAAGGCTTGCAGAAGAAGTAATTCTCGATCAAGAAATAATTAACGGGTGGAATAATACTTTTCGGCTCCCATTATTTATTACCGCCACTTGCGATTTTGCACCTTTCGACAACCCGTTTATTAATTCAATTGGTGAAAATCTTTTACTCCGTGCAAAAACTGGAGCCATTGCATTAATGACAACTACTCGACTTGTATTTTCTTTCAGTAATCGACTGATGAATAATAATTATATTCAATCTGCTTTGCAATCAAATTCAAATGGTAGTTATAAAAGTCTTGGCGAAGCGATGATGGATGCAAAAAATTATACTTATCAATCTTCGAGTGACATTGTTAACAACAGAAAATTTACATTACTTGGCGATCCTGCACTCACACTTGCATTTCCAAAGTTTAAAATAAAGACAACTAAGTTGAATGGGCAATCAATTTCTTCACAACCTGATACATTAAAAGCAGGAGAAAAAATTTCAATTGATGGCGAAGTAATTGATAATAATGGAACGATAATAAATGGATTTAACGGAACAATTTATCCAACAGTTTATGATAAGCCCAAAAATATAAACACACTTGCCAACGATGCAGCAAGCCAAGTAGCAACATTTCAGCTGCAATCGAATATTTTATTTAAAGGAAAAGCAACAGTAAATAATGGAAAATTTCGGTTTGAATTCAAAGTGCCAAAGGATTTGAATTACCAATATGGCAACGGGAAAATTAGTTTTTATGCCGAGGATGGCAAAAAAGACGGTGGTGATTATTTCGATGGATTTATTGTTGGAGGTTCTTCTTCGATTGTTGATAGCGATAAAGAAGGTCCGATAATGAAAGCATGGTTGAACGATGAAAAATTTGTGAATGGAAGTATTGTAAATCAGTCAGCAGTTTTGCTGTTAAAATTATCCGACTCTTCGGGAATAAATACTTCAGGATCTGGAATTGGACACGATATAAATATCAAAATTGATAATGATAAATATTATGTGTTAAATGATTTTTACGAAGCGGATCTCGACAATTTTAGACAAGGAGTAGTTCGATTTCAATTGCCAGAATTCAAATCTGGCTTTCATTCTATTAAAATCAAAAGTTGGGATGTATTCAACAATTCATCGGAGATTACTTTGGATTTTCAAGTGGTGAAAGACGAAGAACTAGTGATTAGTCATGTGCTAAATTATCCCAATCCATTTACAACGCATACGCAATTTTGGTTCGAACACAATAAGCCAGGGGTTGACCTTTTTGTACAAATTCAGATCTATACAATTACTGGGAGAAAAATTAAAAATATTAACAAAACAATAAATACAACAGGCAATCGTTATGGTAAATTAGAGTGGGATGGCAGAGATGATTTTGGCAATAAAATAGGAAGAGGCGTTTACATTTATCAATTGAAGGTTCGCGATTCCGAAGGAAAGTCAAAATCGGTAGTAGAAAAGTTGGTTATTCTTTAAAAGATTGGCAACAAAAAAAGTAAACTAAAAAAATGATTTCAAATTGTTTTTTTTAAAAAAGTTCTCCTATATTTACAATTATTATAAACTAAAACAAATGAAACAAACTGCTTTAAAGTTAACTGCTGCAATTCTTATTTTGTGTGGAATTGCTCCTGTTACAAATGCACAAGTAGATCCAATTAACGTAGTTACTACTGCTGTACCGTTCTTACGAATATCTTCCGATGCACGTGCTGCCGGTATGGGTGATTTAGCTTTGGCTACTTCATCGGATGCTAATTCATCATTATGGAACTTAGGAAAAGTACCTTTTAATTCAAGCAAAGGTGGATTATCGGCATCTTATACTCCATGGTTGAAAGACATATTAAACGATGTGTATCTTGCTTCACTTGTTGGTTATTATCATATTGATGATAATCAATCTGTTTCTGGATCGCTTCGTTATTTCAGTTTAGGAAATATACAGTTTACTGACAATTTGGGAAATGATTTAAATACATTTAGCCCTCGCGAATTAGGAATCGATGTAGGATATTCTCGCAAACTTTCAGACAAGACAGGTATTGGAGTTGGACTTAAATATATTTATTCAAACCTTGCGGATGGAGCAGCTGCTGGTAGCAACTATCAAGCTGCAAAAGCGGTTGCCGGAGATATTTCTTTTTATCATCATGGACATAATGCACAAGGTCAAGGTTGGGCTTTTGGAGCTGTGTTAAGTAATTTGGGATCTAAAATAGCGTACACAGATAATGCAGATCAAAAGGATTATATACCTGCAAATCTTGGTATTGGGGCTACTTATACAAAAGTGTCTAATTCCAGTAACAAATTTACAGTTGGCGTTGATTTAAATAAATTACTTGTTCCAACCCCTCCTGCTTTTCCAGCTACAGCACAACAAATTACAGACTATCGCAACAAAAGTGTTGTAAGTAGTTGGTTTAGTTCTTTTGCTGATGCACCTGGTGGTTTTGGTGAAGAAATGAAAGAATTTCAAGCATCGATTGGAGCGGAATACATTTACAACGATCAGTTTGCAATGCGTGCTGGATATTTTCACGAGGATGCTACAAAAGGAAATCGTCAATATTTCACAATGGGTGTAGGAGTTAAATACACGAATTATGGTGTTGATTTTTCTTACTTACTTCCATCTGGAAGTGGTGTTGATAGAAATCCGCTTTCCAACACACTTCGTTTTTCATTACACTATAATATTGACTAAAAATAAAAGGCTAAATAATTTTAAAAGACGTCCTTATTTGGGACGTCTTTTTTATTTTTGAAAAATATTAAGAAGCAATGTCGTACAGAATTGGTTTTGGAGTAGATTATCATCAGCTACAACTTGGAAGAGATTTGTGGATTGGAGGAGTGAAAATTTCACACAACAAAGGATCGCTGGGCCATAGTGATGGTGATGTATTATTGCATGCAATTTGCGATGCAATGTTAGGGGCATTGTCACTTGGCGATATTGGCATTCATTTCCCCAATACTTCTGATGAATTTAAAAATATAAAAAGTACAATCTTACTTCAACGAACAATGAATTTAATAGTTGAACAAGGTTACTGCGTTGTAAATATTGATAGCAGTGTTTGCTTGGAAGAACCAAAAATTAAAAATTATACCGAAAAAATGTGCGAGATTATTGCTGAGATAATAAAAATTACAACGCAGGATATTTCTATAAAAGCAACAACAACCGAGAAATTGGGATTTGTAGGAAGGGAAGAAGGATTGATGGCGTATGCAACGGTGTTACTTACGAAAAGTAGTAAGTAATTTTTTAAATATAATTAAGTAGTCATCATTAAATTATCTTTGCTAGAATGTTGCCAATTGAAATAAAAGTAATTAATAAATCGGACAACCCCTTGCCTGCATATGCAACTTCAGGATCATCTGGGATGGATTTGCGCGCATTTTTATTTGAAAAATTAATTCTGCAACCAATGGAAAGAGCACTTGTTCCTACAGGGTTGTTTATTGAATTACCAATAGGGTACGAAGCTCAAGTAAGACCTCGAAGTGGATTTGCCATCAAGCAGGGAATTACTTGTTTGAACTCTCCTGGAACAGTTGATTCAGATTATAGAGGAGAAATTAAAATTATTCTCATTAATCTTTCATCAGAAACACAAACTATAAATTCCGGAGATCGGATAGCTCAAATGGTAATTCAAAAAGTAGAAAAAACGAATTGGATCGAAACAAAAATTTTAGAAACGACTCAAAGAGACGATGGTGGATTTGGTCATACCGGAAAATAATATATGAAACGACTTTTCAAGATAATATTAATAGTAGGTATTGTATTATTTACTTCGTGTAGGGCTGCAAAAAATATACAATCAGCGATTACAAAAAAAGATAATGTTGAAATTGTACGAGACGAACATGCCGATTCAATGGCCTTTATTAAGGATACTTATGAGCAGGTTATAAAAAATAAGTTAGATGTTTCAAGTTTTTCTGCAAAAATAAATGCTGATTATATAAGTGGCGATGGGAAAAAATACCAAGTTTCTATTTTTCTTCGATTGAAAAAAGATAGTGCTATTTGGATTTCGGTAAATGGCGCTTTAGGAGTTGAAGGGATGCGTGTATTGATACTAAATGATTCTGTTAGAATATTAAATAAACTTGATCGCGAATATCAAGTTCGATCAATGGACTACTTACAGGAGTTAACTGCCTTACCCCTCAATCTTCAATCGATGCAAGACTTGATTCTTGGAAACCCTGTTTTTATTGATTCAAATTTTGTTTCTTATGCAACTGAAGGGAAAAATATTTCTTTGTTGAATTACGGGAAATGGTTTCGCCACTTACTTACATTGGATAATGAATATAGAATAGGGAGCAGTAAGTTAGATGATGTGGATGTACTTCGAAATAGAACTTGTTTATTATCGTACAAAGAGTATGAAAATACGAAAGGGGTAGATTTTTCTATTAACAGAGTTGTTTCTGTTTCTGAAAAAAGTAAATTAGATATTATTCTCAATTTTAAGCAATATGAATTTAATGAAGTTTTAACATTCCCTTTCAATGTGCCCAAAAATTATAAAAGAATACAATAAAATTTATTTTCTAACCAAACGTTGTAGTCGAATATTTATTCAATTTTCATGATACAATTTATTCCAAGATATAGTAATATCTGTCGTTTTGTATTTCTACTCATTTTATTATTATTTGCTCTATTGCAAAGGATCGTTGCTCAACAACCAGTAGAAAATAAAGTACAAATTGAAAAGGAAAGAAAAGAAATTCAAAATGAAATAAAAGAATTAGAAGGAGTATTTAATAAAGTAAAAGGGCAAAAAAAACAAGAAGTTGGTAAGCTAAATTTATTACAACGAAAAATAAATTTACAACAAAAATATATTAATAATATCAACAAAGAGTTACGGTTTATAGACGATGATATTTATCGCAGCAATGTAGAAGTATATCGCTTACAGCGATTATTGGATACTTTAAAAATGCAGTATGAAAGAAGTGTAATTTATGCGTACAAAAATAGAAGTACATATGATTTTTTAAATTTTATTTTTTCTGCAAAAGATTTTAACGATGCATCAAAAAGAATTTCTTATTTAAAAAGATACAGAGATTATCGGGTGCAACAAGTTGCAAATATTAAGGAAACAAGTAGTTTGATTGAAAAAAGAAAAGGAGAACAAATAGATAAAAAAAAGCTCAAAGATATTGCTTTGGATAATCAAACAAAGCAAGCGAATGTACTTTTGGATCAGAAAAAGGAGAAAGATAAAATTGTTTCAAGTTTAAAATCAAAAGAGAAAGAATTAGAAAGACAACTTGCAGCAAAACGAAAAAAAGATCGAGATTTAAAAAACATTTTGGATGCAATCGTAAAACGAGAAATAGTTGCAGCTCGCACAAAAGCATCCGAAGCAACAAAAATTACAAAACCGGTTTCCACAACTACTACAAATCCAACAATTACTACAAGCGGATCAAAAGAAAAAGAGTCTGTTATTTTTAATTCTGATGCTGATATAAAACTAAATAGCAATTTCGAAGCCAACAGAAGTAGGCTTCCGTGGCCGGTGGATGAAGGATATGTTTGTTTGCATTACGGTCCTTATCAAATTGGAGAAACAAAATTAAAAGGCGATAATGGAAGTACAACCATTTGCACCGCAAATGCCGGCGTAACTGTGAAAGCAGTTTTCGATGGTGAAATTGTTGCTGTATTTAATATGGGTGATGCAAAAGGGGTTGCGATTCGACACGGAAAATATTTTACAATTTATAGCAACTTACAATCGGCAAGTGTTTCAAAAGGTGCAACTGTAAAAACAGGGCAAGCAATCGGAAAATTAGCGCAGGATGAAATGGAGGGTTCTGGTGGAAAGTTAGAATTTGTAATGATGATTGAAACAAAAAAAGTGAATCCGGAATTGTGGCTTAAAAAAAGGTAGAAACTATAAAATTCGTTCATACAGTTTTTCATAAAGAGGAATAATTGTGTGTATGTCGAATTTCTTAGCTTGTTTAATTGCATTTAATTTAAAACGATGTAGTAAACTTTCGTCTTGTAAAATTTTTAATGATAATTCGCCCATTGTTTTTACATCACCAACTTCTGCCGAAAATCCTGTTTCGTTGTTTATATTAATTTCAGCCAAACCTCCAGCATTACTTGTAATAACTGGAACACCAGCTGCCATTGCTTCTAAAGCAGCAAGTCCAAAACTTTCATATTCTGATGGTAAAAGAAATAGATCTGCAATAGAAAGTATTTCCTCCATTTGATCTTGCTTGCCCACAAATTGAACATCGTCTTGAATATTTAATTCGTGGCAAAGTTCTTCTGCTGCAGGGCGTTCAGGTCCGTCGCCCACCAATAATAATTTACAGGGAATATGATTGTGCACTTCTTTAAATATTCTTACAACGTCGGGAATTCTTTTTAGTTTTCTAAAATTGGAAGCATGCATTAAAATTTTTTCATTATTGGGTGCAATCACTTTTCTAAAAGCGTCAATTCCTATTCTGCAAAACCGTTCAACATCAACAAAGTTTGCAATGACTTCAATTTCTTTTTCAATTTTAAAATGTTTGTAAGTTTCCATTCGCAAGTTGGTGGATACTGCTGTAATTGCATCACTTTCATTGATTGAAAAAGTAACTACAGGCGCATAGGTTTTATCTTTTCCAACCAAAGTAATATCCGTTCCGTGCAATGTGGTAATTACAGGAATATCTTTTCCTTCTTTTTTCAAAATTTGTTTTGCCATAAAAGCAGCGGCAGCATGTGGGATGGCATAATGCACGTGTAAAAGGTCTAAATTATAATGTGTAATTACATTTACCATTGCACTTGCTAATGCAGTTTCGTAAGGCGGAAAATCAAAAAGTGGGTAAGTGGGTACATGTACTTCGTGATAAAAAATATTAGGGTCGAATGTGTTAAGTCGCACGGGTTGTTGATAAGTAATAAAATGAACAGAATGCCCTTTTTTTGCAAGTGCTAAACCCAGCTCAGTAGCTACCACACCCGATCCGCCAAAGGTTGGGTAGCACACCATTCCAATTCGCATTCTTTTCGTAGTTGTCATATTGCAATCAAAGTTAACGCCTTCTATTGGTAAGCAATTACCATTTAAATCAATTATTTGTTATGCAAGCGATGATTATTTATTTTCATTCAAAATTTAATTAGATGAAAAAATTATTTTTTGCTTTACTTCTGTTATTTGCTTTCGAAACAAGTTTTTCGCAACAAGAAGATTCGCTGATGGTTAATAAAATTGCCAATGAAATTTTAGCAAATGGCGAATGTTACGAACGTCTTCAGTTTCTTACCAAAAAAATTGGTGGTCGTTTAGCGGGATCACCTCAAATGGTTCTTGCAGAACAATGGGGTGAAAAAGTAATGAAAGAAAATGGTGCCGATAAAGTTTGGTTGCAGGAATGCTTGGTTCCTCATTGGGTTCGCGGTGGCGAAGACAAATGTGTAGAAACAATTTCTGGGAAAAAATTGGATGTAGTGGCATTGGGTAATTCAATTGGAACCGGCGTAAATGGAATTGAAGGAGAAGTTTTATTAATTAATTCTTTTGATGAATTGGAGAAACGAAAAATTGAAATAAATAATAAAATAGTTTTTTATAATTATAAATTTAATCCAACACTTGTACAAACTTTTCGTTCGTATGGAGATGCGTCGCCGTATCGTGGAAATGGACCAAGTCGTGCTGCCAAATATGGAGCCAAGGCGGTTATTGTAAGAAGTATGAGCCACAGTACAGACAACAATCCGCATACGGGTTCTACGCGTTATGCAGATTCATTACCAAAAATTCCGGCAATTGCCATTGGTTTAAAAGATGCAGATTGGTTAGCAAAAGAAATTGTTTCAAGAACTGTAAATGTAAATATGAATACAATGGGACATTATTTACCCGATACAATTGGGCATAATGTGATTGGCGAATTAATTGGTTCTGAATTTCCTGATGAAATTATTACCATTGGCGGCCATCTTGACAGTTGGGATAATTGCGAAGGAGCACATGATGATGGAGCAGGTTGCGTACAAACAATGGAAATATTGAGAGCTTTCAAAGCAATCGGTTATCAACCAAAAAGAACCATTCGATTTGTATTATTTGCAAATGAAGAAAATGGGTTAAGAGGTGGAACTAAATATGCAGAAGAAGCAAAAGCCAAAAATGAAAAACATGTTTTTGCGTTAGAAAGTGATGCTGGCGGATTTACACCACGCGCTTTTGGATTTACTATGTCGGAAGAAAAATTTGAAAAAGTGTTGAAATGGAAAAATTTAATTGCACCTTATGGTTGTAGTGAATTTAACAGAGGCGGCGGCGGTGCAGATATTGGCCCACTCAACAGAATTTTTAATACACCTTTAGCAGGTTTATCGCCCGACTCGCAGCGGTATTTTGATTTACATCATGCACGAAATGATGTTTTTGAAAATGTAAATAAAAGAGAGTTGGAACTTGGTGCGGTGAATATGGCAGCACTTATTTATTTAATTGATAAATATGGGTTGTAATTATGTTATTTCACGATTGAAGAAGAAAAATAGCCGGCTGTTTGTGTAGTTCCGGTTTTTGTTTTTTCCAATCTTTGATTGTTTTTGTTTTTATCCATTCATTATTTCCGGTAAGAGAAACTGCAATGCAAAGCAAAGTAGAATCCTTTGTTGTTTTTACAATTGTATCAAAAAGCTGATTATTACGATAGGGAGTTTCGATAAAAATTTTCGTACAGTTTTTTGTCTTCGATTCGGTTTCTAATTCTTTAATGGCTTTTATTCTTTCAAAATCTTTTATAGGTAAATAACCTAAGAATTGAAATTGTTGTCCATTCATTCCACTTGCCATCAACGCCAACAAAATTGAATTTGGCCCAACTAATGGTTTTACTTCCACATTCATTTCTTGTGCAATGGCAACTAAAATTTGCCCGGGATCGGCAATGCCGGGGCAGCCTGCATCGCTAACAATACCAATTGTTTTTCCTTCGTTAATTTTTTTTCGAAAAATTTCAAGCGATTTATTTTCTTCGGAAATTACATGCCATTCGTAATTGTCAATTATTATTTCTTTATCAATTTTTTTAAAGTAACGACGTGTAGTTCGTTCGTTTTCTACAAAAAGAGTTTGACATTTTTCAATTACATTTTTTATATAAAACGGAATTGTGTGAAATCCATTTTCATCCAACACGGATGGAATTAAATAAACTACAGCTTTAGGCATGTTGTTTTATTTTATAAATACTTAACGTGGCAGCAATTACTGCGTAAGCTGGCGCTAACACCCAACCAACAAATAAAAAACCATGCATTAGATAAAAAACAATTCCATTGCCAATCGCCAGTCCTTTGTGCTGGTTTATAAAATGAGTGCTCTGCGTTGCAGAAATTTTTTGTCTTTCAAAACTATAGTCCAACATGGAAAAACCATAATAAAAACATTCAACAAAAAGTGCAATCAATGGTGTAATCCATCCAATAACGGGAATACAAGAAAGAAAGAGGAGCGCAATTAAATAAATGGTTTGCCACAAAGAATTTCGAAGAGATAGTTTCGCTCCTCGTAATGCATCTTGAAACAACTGGCTGATGTTAAATGAAAAATGTTTTCCTTCGATGATTGACGCAGTTTTTTCACTTAAGTATGCAAATAGTGGCGATCCGATTATTAGAAAAAAATATTTAAATAAAGAAAAATAAAAAAGCATTTGAACCAGCCAAAGCATTATTCCGGCAAACGTGAATAAAAAGCCCAACCAAAAATTTTGAATTTTTTGCAACCATTGATCAAGTCCAGTTATTTGAGTAAGATATTCAATGGCAGTAGTTGCAGATTTGCCAAAAAAATACATACAAATCATAAACATAATTGCATAAATAATTCCTGGGATCAAAATCCATTTCCACAGTCGATGCTTCACAATTAGTTGATGCGCTTCGAAATAAGCTTGTACTGCTATGACAATTTCTTTTAACATAAAAAGTCAGTAAATATAATTAGTTACCGAGATGAAACAAGAAAAGGGAATTAATTAAATGTAAAAAAGTAGTCACATTTTTTATAAATCAGAAAAAGAAGCAAGTGTTGATTAAAATTTTGGGCAATTCAATTTTTTCAAATCATGATTCACAGGCTGCTTAATATAAATCAACGAAATTTCAGCACCTCCGCGCAAATTGGATGCAGCTTGCAGACTGGAAATATTAATATCGTAAGTAGCACCAAAATGAAGATCGCCAAATTCAAGTCCGATATACGGAATTACTGCATCAGTAACATTGTTAAATCTGGCCCAAGTTCCTAAATAAACATTTGTAGGGTTTTCATCACTACTATTCAAATTAATTGCATAAGCTCCTCCAAACATTAAGTTGGTGGCTTGTGCCTGAAAACTATAATTGGCACTCAAATGAACTGCGTTGTACGAACTTATTGGAAGACGTGCACCAGCTTGCAAAGTTGTTCTTGGATTTAAATAAAATTCTCCGCCCTGAAAAGTTTCTTTTGGACGATTGATGTGATACATGGATGCGCCAATATAATAAGTAGAAAAACCATTTGAAGAACCAGTATAAAATACGCCGGCATTTAAATCAAAATATTTTACAGATAAATCACTTTGATTAAAAATTTCACTTGTTACTCCTGTAAAACCAAGTGCAGTTAGTTCATCTTCAAAATCGAGTTTTGAAATGTCCAATCGTTTATCTGTATAAGATCCTTGAAAACCAATTCCAATTTGATGAAGTCCATCTTCGTCAAGCCCTTTGTGGTAAGCTGTAGAAAGTGAAAAATGATTATTGGATAATGCACCATTCCCGTTTTTATCGGAAAAGCCAAGTATGCCAACTCCCAAGCGATCTATTTCGGCAAGTGAATTTTTTAACAAGTGAAAATCTACAGAAACAGTTGATGTAGTAAATGCATTGTTAATTGTTGGCCATTGATTGCGGTAATTACCAGCAACACGAAAAATGCCATCAAACTTTCCGGTTGAAGCCGGATTCATTGTTAACGGTGATGCAAAAAATTGAGAAAAATTTGGGTCTTGTGCAATGCTTTCTGCAATTGCACAAGAAAGGATTATAATTGTAAGTAAGATTTTTTTCATCAAAAAAATGAGTATTAAAAAATGTTAAATTATTTCATTAATTCTGGCGTTTAGAACCGTAAGCAAGATCACCCGCATCTCCAAGCCCAGGCACAATATAACTTTTTGCTGTAAGTTCTTCATCAATATCTCCACACCAAATACTTGCCGAAGGTACTTCACGTTTTACATATTCAATACCAACGCTACAAGCAATTGCAGCTACGATATGAATTTCTTTTGGAATTCCTTCCTCTTTCAAAAATTGAATTGTTTTTACTAATGAAGAACCTGTGGCCAACATGGGATCAGAAATAATAACAATTCTATTTTCCAAATCGGGGCAAGTAATATATTTTAAGCTAATTTCGAAAGACCCATCTTTTTCATGTTTGCGATAAGCTGCTACAAATGCACAATCTGCTTTGTCGAAATAATTTAATAATCCTTGGTGCATCGGGAATCCTGCTCGTAGTATTGTAGTTAAAACTGGTTGCTCTTTCAATACTTTACTTTTTGCATATCCAAGTGGTGTTTTTGTTTTTTTTATATCAAATGGTAACACTTTACTTATTTCATATGCGGCTATTTCGCCAATGCGTTCTAAATTTTTTCGAAAGCGCATTCGATCTTGTTGAATTGTAACATCACGTAATTCACTCACCCAATTACTTACAAGACTATGCTGACTACTTAAATTAATTACCATGAAATGATGATTATTGAGTTAGTTAAAATAATAGTTGTACTTTGATACAAATCTACTCTAAAAATTTTTACTATTTCGGTAAAATAGGTGGACCTTCTGGCAATAATGCTTTCCACACTTCTGTTCCTTTTCGTTGATTAAACTCTTTTTTAATTTCTAATCTTAGCTTTTCATTTTCAAAAAGATCAACCATTGTTGTTCCTAAACCATTTGCTGCGTAAAGCATTCCTTTATGTCCAATACTCATTCCACCGCAAGCAACTACAATCCAAGAATGCCAAGGTGCTTTGTAGGGTGCAGTTGTAACATTCAGCGAAATTTCCGGCACTACCCAACTTACATCGCCCACATCACTACTTCCGCCTTCTGGATCGGGCTTTGTTTGTTCAAACGGTTTTACATTACCGCGTATTCCTTCATAATTGATTCCTTCGTTTTTCATTATTTGTTTTGCAAATGCAAGCTCTTCGTTGGTGTATTGAATGCTATCCATTAATTCTAGATTTGCTTGAAGCGTTCGAGCCCCCGTTTCATTTACCAAAATTTCATAATCCCCGGTTACTAAATTCATTTTATAATCAACACCAGCCATCAGTGCAGCACCTTTAGCAATATCAAAAACTCTTTTTTCAACTGCTGCAACACCGTCTCTTTTTGAATCACGAATCCAAAACCAAACACTTGCTCTGTCCGGAATTACATTCGGAACATTTCCTGCTTCTTTATAAACGTAATGAATACGAACTGTTGGTTTTATATGTTCGCGAAGCATATTAATTCCGGCTGTAAATAATTCAGCTCCATCTAATGCACTTCTTCCATTCCATGGGTCAAATGCAGCATGCGCACTTTTTCCATTGAATTCCAAGACATATCCTATCAATGCTTGTGTACTTTGCATATTCGCTGCAGTTTCGTAGCTGGGATGCCAATCAAGACAAACATCCAAGTCGTTAAAAAGTCCGTTACGCGCCATATAAATTTTCCCACCAACATCTTCTTCGGCGGGTGTTCCGTAAAAACGAATTGTTCCTTTTAATTTTCCAGTTTCAATTAATTCTTTAATTGCGATTGCAGCGCCAAGACTTCCGGGACTAAACATATTATGACCGCAACCATGGCCCGCTGCATCTTCTTTTAATTTTATTTTTTCCGGTTGAGCTTTTTGCGAAAGGCCAGGAAGTGCATCATATTCTCCCATAATTCCAATGATTGGTTTGCCACTTCCAAATTCTGCGATAAAAGCAGTTGGCATATCTGCTACACCTCGTGTCACTCTAAACCCTTGTACTTCGGCATAATCGGATAAAACTTTTGCGGATTGATTTTCTAATAATGCTGGCTCTGCAAATTCCCATACTTGATTGCTCAGCCGAATTAATTCAGCTTTATGCTTTTCCACCGACGCTAAAACAAATTGTTTGTTGGCAGAAAATTTTTCTTTGATTTGCGAAAAAGCAATTGTTGAAAAAGTAAATAAAAATAAAAATGCTTTTAGTTTTTTCATGCTGTTATTTTAAAAAATGAATGTACTAAATAAATTTAGTTGCGAATCAATTCAAAATTGTCGCCGTTGAACAATCCTTTGTCGCTTAACTTCAAATGTGGAATTACCAATAATGCCATAAACGATAAAGTCATAAATGGTGCAGAAAGTGGGGCCCCAAATTCTTTTGCCATTTTATCTATTTCACTATAAGCGGTAGCAACTTTATAACCATTTTCGTTGCTCATAAGTCCGGCAACGGGAAGTTCTAAAATTTTTGCTTGGTTTTTTCCAACAGCAGCAACTCCTCCCTTTTTTTCTATTATCAAATTCACAGCATTGCAAATAGATTCATCATCAACGCCAACAACAACAATGTTGTGGCTGTCGTGTGCAACAGAAGAAGCGATGGCTCCTATTTTTAATCCGAAATTTTTTATCCATGCAATTGCAATTGATTCGTTTTTGTATCTATTTACAACTGCTATTTTTAAAAAATCTCTTTCCGTATCGCTTACAACTGTTTCATTAAATATTTTTGGTTCAAAAAAAAGTGAATTTGTAATCAGTTGACCATCGAGAGCTTCGATGCAAGGAATAAGTTTTTGGGATTTGTACATTGAAATCGGTGTAGCAAAATCTTCCAACTTTTTTTTACTACAATTAAAATTGTTGATGAGAGAAGATTTTTCGCAACTGATTCTCGAACTGCCATCTTCGGCAACAAGCTGACCGTTGATGTACGTTTTAATTACTTCGAAATTTTTCAAATCTTTTACAACAATAAAATCGGCAAAATCTCCAACTCTTAAAATTCCGACATTTAATTTGTAATGAAAAACAGGATTAATGCAAGCCGCTTTTAATACATTGAACAAAGGAATACCTTTTGCAATGGCTCTCGCACAAAGTAAATTGATATGCCCTTCCACTAAACTATCAGGATGTTTGTCGTCGCTACAAAACATAATTTGATTGGGAAAATTTTTCAACAAATCGATCAACGCTTCAAAATTTTTTGCGGCACTTCCTTCGCGAATAATAATTTTCATTCCGTATTGAAGTTTTTCGAGTGCTTCTTCGTGTGTAAAACATTCGTGATCTGTTGTTATTCCTGCTGCGATATAATTTTTTGCAGCATCACCTCTCAATCCAGGCGCATGACCATCCACAGGTTTTAGTAATTTATGTGCAGCAGTAATTTTTTTCATTACTTCTTCGTCATTGTTTAGCACACCAGGATAATTCATTACTTCACTCAAGTATTTTATTTCATCTCTTTGTAATAATTTTTCTACATCAGTTGAATCTAATACTGCACCTGCAGTTTCAAAAATGGTTGCTGGCACACAACTTGGCGCACCAAAAAAGAATTTAAAAGGGACTGTTTTTCCATTCTCTATCATGAATTCAACTCCTTTCATTCCGCAAACATTGGCAATTTCGTGAGGGTCGCTAACCGTAGCAACTGTGCCGTGTACAACCGCAAGGTTTGCAAACTCGGAAGGAACCAACATGGAACTTTCGATATGCACATGGCTATCAATAAATCCCGGAAGTAAAAAGGGATATCCGCTAAAAGCTACATCGTGAAGTGGCTTGATTGTATCTATTTTTCCATTTTTAATAAACAATTCAGCGAAATAAATTTTTTGCTGAATTACATCAACCAAATTACCGCTTATAGAAAAGGAGTTCATTTTTTTAGGACTTGTTTTAACTTTATTTAATTGAAGTTAATTACTAATTTCGATTCCTTATTTTAAATCAATTTTTATGAAACGGATCTTTTTATTTTTTGGATTTTCTTTTTTGGCATTGTTGATGAATGCTCAAACGGCAGATGATATTATTAATAGCCACATAAAAACCATGGGAGGTTTGGAAAAACTGAACTCAATACAATCCTTACACACGATTGGTATTGCAACTGCTCCAAATGGTAGCGAAGTAAAAACAGAAACTTGGAAAATACACAATCAGTTATTTCGTAGAGAAACAAATTTTGGAATGGGTTCAATGACACAATTAATAACTTCGGAAGGCGGATGGTCAACTAACCCAAGAAATGGCGGTAGTTTTGAAGCAATTCCGGAAGAAAGACGCATTGCACAATTGTATGAAATGGATTGCCAAGGACCATTGATTAATTATGCCGCAAAAGGACACAAAGTTGAATTTGTAGGAAAAGAAACAGCGAATGGAAAGGAGTCTTTCAAAATAAAATTAACTACAAAAGAAGGACGCGAATTAAACTATTTTTTAGATGCTTCTAATTATTATATCAACAGCATCAGTTACAAAGGCGGCGGCGGAAGAGGCGGCGGTGGTGGAGGAATGCAGCGAGATCCTAATGCAGAAATTGTTATGAATTTTTCTAACTACGAAAAAACAAGCGATGGCCTTATATTTGCTTTTTCCACCTCCATGGCAGGTGGATTTGGCGGAAATATGATTTATGAAATAATAGAAGTTAATTCGAAAATTGAAAGCAACAAATCAAAAATTGATTAAAAATTTAAAAATAAACAAATATGAAAAAAACACTTTTATCAGCAGTTGCAATTTTGGCAATGAATTTATTTTCAGTTGCACAAACAACAGATGAAATAGTAGATAAACACATTAATGCATTGGGCGGAAAAGAAAAATTGCTTCAATTAAATTCATTGATTTTTGACGGAAGTTTAAGTGTGCAAGGAATGGATATTCCTGTAAAAATGTATCAATCTCATAATGTGGGAATGCGCATGGATATTACCGTAATGGGAATGACGGGTTATGTAATAAGTGCAATGACTGAAGGTTGGTTGTTCATGCCTTTTCAAGGACACACTGCTGCAGAAGCAATGCCGGCCGAGGCTGTAAAAGAATCGGCTGACCAATTAGATTTACAAGGTGTGTTGGTGAATTACAAAGAAAAAGGCCACCAAGTAGAATATATTGGCAAAGAAGATTTTGAAGGAACCGAATGTTTTAAATTAAAAATCATAACAAAAAATGGAGTTGAATCAACTATTTTTTTGGATCCTGTTTCTTATTATGTAATCAAAAGTGTTACAAAGTCAAAAGCTACGGGACAAGAAATTGATGCAGTACAAACTTTTAGTAATTATAAAAAATTGGATAGTGGTTATGTATTTGCATTTTCAATGTCGGGATTGGGTGGCGGAGAAATTACTTATTCAAAAATAGAAGTAAATGTTCCGGTTGATCCCAGTTTGTTTAAACCAACAAAATAAATAATCAGTTTTAAAATAAGCCCGGTTCTACAGAGCCGGGTTTTGCGTTTACTATTAAAAATAGAATTGTATGAAAAACCTTTTTCTAATTTTTTTGCTGTTAACCGGAGCGGTAATTGCAAATTCACAACAAATCAATTCTTCTACTTTTGGAATGATGGAAGCACGTTGGTTGGGCCCGGGAACAATGAGTGGCCGCATCACTGCCATCGAAGGTGTAAACGATGATGGTAAAACAATTTATGTGGGCGCTGCTGGTGGCGGAATTTGGAAGACAACCAATGCCGGTGCATCTTTTCGCCCAATATTTGATAAATATTGTCAATCAATTGGCGCCATTGCCATTGATCAAAAAAATCCAAAAGTAATTTATGCAGGTACCGGCGAAAGCAATATGCGCAATTCTGTTTCCATTGGAAATGGATTATACAAATCTTCGGATGCCGGAGAAAATTGGACAAAAATTGGGTTGGAAAACACCGAACATATTTCCAAAATTATTATCGATCCCAAAAATTCAAACATTGTTTATGTAGCTGCACCAGGTCCTTTGTGGAGCGATGGAACTTCTCGTGGTTTGTATAAATCTGTTGATGCAGGAAAAACTTGGAATAATATTTTATTCATTGATGAAAAAACGGGTTGTGCAGATATTGCTGTTGATCCAACAAATACAGAAATTATTTATGCCACAACTTGGCAATTCAAAAGACAACCATTTTCATTTAGCTCAGGAGGAGATGGAAGTGCCATTTATAAAAGTTTGGATGGGGGAAATACTTGGAAAGAATTAACCAATGGATTACCTCCGAAACCCTTTGGCAGAGTAGCGTTGACATTGGCGCCAAGTTCTCCACAAAATTTATTGGCAATAGTAGAATCGGCAAATACTGGATTATATATTTCTGTTGACGGCGGAGAAAATTGGAAGCAACAAAGTGCAACAATGAATGTTGTTTCGCGCCCATTTTATTTTAGCACTTTAGTTATTGATCCAAAAGATTCAAAAAGAGTTTATCGACCTGCTTATAGTTTTTCTTATTCAAATGATGGTGGATTTTCTTTTATGGATGCAAGTAACGAAGGCGGTTGGATTCATAGCGATCATCATGCACTTTGGATAAATCCAAACAATACAAATCAAATGTATTTGGGAACTGACGGTGGAGTTTATATCAGTCTCGATAGAGGAGCTACTTGGTTGTTTGTGCAAAATTTACCTGTCGGTCAATTTTATCATGTTGCTGTAGATAATAAAAATCCCTATAAAATTTATGGTGGTTTGCAAGACAATGGCAGTTGGTTTGCACCGTCGGCAAATGCAGGTGGAATTACAAATGGCGATTGGAAAGCAATTTACGGTGGAGATGGATTTTGGGCAATTCCAGACCCTACGGATCAAAACACCGCTTATGCCGAATCGCAAGGTGGAAATGCCGCTCGAATAAATTTAACCACACTCAAATCAATTTCGATCAAACCACAACAAGCATCTGGCGAAGAAAAATTAAGATGGAATTGGAACACGCCAATTGCAACCGGAAATAAAAACAAGAAAAATTTATACATGGGTGCGCAGTATTTATATCGGTCGATTGATAAAGGAATGAATTGGACAAAAATTTCAACTGACTTAACAACTAACGACAAGAAAAAACAAGAACAAGAACAAAGCGGAGGATTGAGTGCAGACAATACTTCGGCAGAAAATCATTGTACAATTTTTGCAATTGCAGAATCGCCAATTGATGAAAATATTATTTGGGTAGGAACAGACGATGGGAATCTTCAATACACAATCAATGGTGGAAAATCGTGGACGAATGTTTCTAAAAATTATTCAAGTGTTGGTATTCCTGCACAAACATGGGTGAGCAGCGTGGAGCCAAGCAGTTTTGATAAAAGTACGGTGTATGCAACTTTTGACAATCACATGTACGGAGATCATAAAACGTATGCTGCAAAATCAACCGACATGGGAAAAACTTGGAGTCTATTTTCGAGTGCGGAGTTTACAGGGTTTGCACATAAAATAAAAGAAGATTTAGTAAATAAAGACTTGATTTTTTTAGGAACTGAAATGGGATTGTTTGCATCAGTTAATGGTGGTGTTAATTGGTTTCGAATGAAAAATAATATTCCGGATTACTCTTTGGTGCGGGATATTCAAATACATCCAAAAACACACGACCTCATTATTGCAACACATGGAAGAGGAATAATGATTGTTGACGACATTACACCGATGCGCTCCTTGAATAAAGAAATTATTGAAAAAGAAGTTCATTTATTTCGCAATGCACCAATTGAATTAACAAATGGAAAATTTGGTGATGGAGGTTTTCCTAACACAAGCGGTTGGGTAGCGCCAAATCCGGCATCCATTCCACCCGTTCAATTTTATTTAAAAGAAAGATTAAATAGTGGCGATGTAAAAATTGAAATTCTTGATAAACAAGGAAATTTAATTCAATCCGTTCCTGCAACAAAACGAAAAGGAATCAATAAAGTGTATTGGAATTTGCGAATGAAACCACCAAAAGTTGCGAGTGGTGGAACAAAAATTGATTACGGCGGTTTTTTTGCACCGATGGTTTTGCCCGGAGAATACTTGGTGAAATTAAAAGTTGGCGATAAAGAATTTACCGAACCGCTAACGCTTTTACACGACGAAAAAAATGTTGAATTTACATTAGCACATCGACAGCTGCAATACAAAACAGCGATGCAATTGTACAAAATGCACGAAGACTTGGCTGTGGAAGTAGAAGCAATTGCCGAAAAACAAAAATTAATAAAAGAAAATTTAACCAAAGTAAAAGACAGCAGTATAAAAAAATTGATGGAAGAATATAATCTAAAGTTGGAGAATGAAAGAAGCGAATTATTATCTACAAAACAAAAATCAATTTTTGCAGACGAAGTAAGATTGCGCGAAAAAATTACAGAAGTGTATAGTGCAGTAGCCGGACAGGAAGCGGCGCCATCTAATTTGCAAATACAACGCACAAAAGATTTACAAGTAGAATTTATGAATGCAAAACAAAAAATAAGTCAGCTAAATACAACTTACTATTCCACTATTTACAATCAATTGTTGAAAGAAGGATTGGTAAAACCCAATGCGTTTTAATAGATTAATTCTACATTTTTTAAAACCGGCATTTGTCGGTTTTTTTTATTAGCGGTAAGGTTGCAAAAAGTACAATTCGTATTTTCAACCTCTTAACTACTAATTATGAAAAAAATAATTTACCTGTTCGCAATTCTTTTTTTTGGAGTTTTTGCCAATGCGCAAAAAACCAAACCCACTACTTCCATTGCTACTTCAATTGAAGAAGATCAACTTCTTTCAAAAACAAAGTACCGATTAGTTGGCCCTTTCCGAGGTGGAAGAAGTGCCGCTGTTGTTGGTAGCTATAAAAATAAAAACACTTTTTATTTTGGCGGAACCGGCGGTGGCGTTTGGAAAACAAATGACGGCGGAAGCAATTGGAAAAATATTTCCGATAAATATTTTGGAGGAAGTATTGGTGCTGTTGCAGTATCGCCAAGTGATGAAACAATTATTTATGTTGGCGAAGGCGAAAATTCGATGCGTGGAAATGTGAGCGAAGGATTGGGCGGAATGTGGCGAAGTGATGACGGTGGAAAAAGTTGGAAAAATATTGGATTGAAAGATGGTCGTCATATTATTAGAATTATAATCCATCCAAAAAATCCAGATATCGTTTGGGTTGCTGTAATGGGGCATTTATTTGGACCAAACGAAGAACGCGGAGTTTATAAAACGATTGATGGCGGCAAAACTTGGAAAAGAACTTTATTTATTAATAACCAAACAGGTTGTTCTGATTTAGTTTCAGAGCCGGGAAATCCAAATGTGTTATATGCAGGCACATGGCGTTTAATTCGTACTCCACACAGTTTGGAAAGTGGAGGTGAAGGAAGCGGTTTGTATAAAAGTACCGACGGTGGTGAATCGTGGACCAATATTTCTATGGGCAAAGGATTGCCAAAAGGTTCGTGGGGAATTGTTGGTGTTGCAGTTGCACCATCAAACACAGAAAAAATTTATGCAATAATTGAAAATAAAGATGGCGGATTGTTTATGAGTAACGATGGTGGAGAAACTTGGACACTAAGTAGCAGCGACAATAATATTCGTCAACGAGCTTGGTATTACACCAAGGTATTTGTTGATCCAAAAAATGAAAACAAAGTGTATTGCCCCAATGTTGGATTTATGATAAGTGCGGATGGTGGCAAAACTTTTAAAAGTATTCGAACACCACACGGCGATCACCACGATTTATGGATTGATCCGGAAGATGGAAATAGAATGATTGTTGCGGACGATGGTGGCGCACAAGTAAGTTTTGATGGAGGAGAAAATTGGAGTAGCATGTTAAACCAACCAACTGCGCAAGTGTATCGTGTAAGTGCAGATAATGCTTTTCCATATCGAATTATGGGAGGGCAACAAGATAATAGCGCTTTTCGAATTCGTAGCAGAACTTATGGTGCAAGTATTACAGCTTCAGATATGGAAACCACAGCCGGCAGCGAAAGTGGTTATGTAATTGCTGATCCAGAAAATCCGGATATAACTTATGGTGGAAATTATATGGGAATGTTGCAGCGCCTTGATCATAAAACAGGAGAAAGTCGGTTGATAAATGTATGGCCAATTGATAATATGGGAGCAGGTGCCGAAGCTGCGAAATATCGTTTTCAATGGAATTTCCCCATTTTCTTTTCGCCGCATAATCCCAAAAAATTATATGCAGCAGGCAATCATCTTTTTGTTTCGGAAAACGAAGGAAGAAGTTGGGAAAAAATTAGTCCAGATTTGACAACCAATGATAAAACTAAATTAGCATCAAGTGGTGGTCCCATCACCAAAGACAATACTTCGGTAGAATATTATTGCACCATTTTTACTGCAACCGAAAGTGCTTTAGAAAAAGATTTGCTGTGGAGCGGAAGCGACGATGGATTGATACACGTAAGTAAAGACGGTGGAAAAAATTGGGAAAATGTAACACCAAAAGATTGTCCAGCATTAGTTATGTGGAATTGTGTGGAAGTAGATCCGTTTAAAAAAGGCGCCGCCTATTTTGTGGGAACAAAATACAAGTTGGATGATTTTGCTCCCTACATTTATAAAACAGAAGATTACGGAAAAACGTGGAAGCGAATTGACAATGGAATTAATCGTTTATATTTTACAAGAGCACTTCGTGCAGATAAAAAAAGACAAGGATTGTTGTATGCTGGAACCGAGTTTGGAATGTTTATTTCTTACGACGATGGTGCAAGTTGGAATTCATTTCAATTGAATTTACCCATTGTGCCTATTACCGATCTTTTAATAAAAAACAATGATCTTGTTGTAGCTACGCAAGGAAGAAGTTTTTATATTTTGGATGATCTTACAATCGTTCAGAAAAAAGAAGCGGCTATTTTAAATAAAAATTTACATGTGTTTGATGTCAATCCTGCTTATCGTATGATGGGCGGTGGCGGCCGCTTTGGTGGCTTTGGTGCAGCAGCCCCAAGAAATGTTGGCACCAATCCTCCCAATGGAGTTGTTATCAATTATTTCTTAAAAGCAGTCAGCGATTCTACAAAAATGTCGGTAGAAGTTTTGGATAAAAACAAAAAGAGTATAAAATATTTTAGCACTGTTTCCAAAGAAAATAAGATTGAAATAAATAAAGGAATGAACCAATTTATTTGGGACATGAATTTTTCTGAAGCAGAAAGAGTTGATAATCTTATTTTATGGAATGGATTTGTAAGTGGGCCAAAAGCGGCGCCGGGTCAGTATTTCTCTAAATTAAAATCAGGAACCGATTCCACTGAAATTGCATTTACGATTTTAGCAGATCCAAATTATAAAACTACAATAGAAGAATACGAAGAGCAGACGCAATTTTTATTGACCGTACGCGATAAGTTTTCTGAAGTAATGAAAGCGATTAAAAATATTCGTGAACTGCGTCAGCAACTAAGCGACTTTAGTGCAAGGCAAGGGAAAGATTTATCAAAAGAAATAAAAAATCAAATTGATACAATCGGAAAACAAATGACTTCGGTGGAAGAAGCATTACACCAAACAAAAGCAAAAAGTGGACAAGATGTTTTGAACTTTCCAATCCGATTGGATGATAAATTATCGGGAGTGTACGAAGCTGCTTCAGCAGGAAACACAGCGCCATCCAAGCAAGCCAAAGAAGCTTATTCTGAGTTGGCGGCATTAATTGATGAACAACTTAACAAGTTGAAAAAAATAATTGCTGACGATGTCAGTAAATTAAATCAGTTGATTCACAACAATGCATTGCCAGTAATTGGGATAAAAAAATAAACTTGTGAAAAAGCCGACTTAATTGTCGGCTTTTTTTGTTGAATATTTTCTCACTCTAGTTGTAGCACCGCCATTCAAGGTCAAATCTGTTGGTTTGTTTTTTTCCCAAGATCCTCTTGTAAAATCGGGGATGTCGATTGATCTTGATTTCGTGGCAACAGATTTTTGACTTAAAGGAGTGATACAACTCCACGATGCAGCATCATACACATCTTGATCCAATGGTAATCCATTGCGAAGGCAATCAATCAATCGCCAGTCCATAATAAAATCCATACCTCCGTGTCCACCAACTTCTTTTGCTATTTCACCAATATGCGCTACGATTGGTGGAGAATATTTTTTATACAATTCATCCAATTCAATTTTTTTTATCCAGCTGTGTCCAAAAGCAATTCGTTCCGGCCCCGGCCATTTTTGCGCAGCACCTTTTGTACCACTTAATAAATGAATTCTTGAATAAGGCCTTGCAGTGGAAACATCGTGTTGTAATAAAATTGTTTTTTCTTTTTCAGTTTTTATTAATGTGGTATTCATATTACCTCGAAAAGATTGGTTTGTAAATTCTTTAAAAAAATCATCTTTAGCAGCAATCTCGTTAGCTAAATTGTTTAATGAAAAATCGGCTGTTTGCATACTTACAAGATGATCGAATTTATCGCCACGGTTAATATTCAAACATTGAGCAATTGGTCCCAAACCGTGTGTGGGATATAGATTTCCATTAACACCAATGTTTTCTTTTAGTCGCCACATATCTGCATAAGCATTTTTATTAAAGAGCCAGTCTTTACTTAAATCATGAATATAAGCTCCTTCTGCATGCACCAATTCGCCAAACAATCCCTGTCTTGTCATATTTAATGTCAACAATTCAAAAAAATCATAACAACAGTTTTCCAACATCATGCAATGTTTTTTTGTTTGCTCCGATGTTTCTACTAATTGCCAACATTCGTCAATGGTTTTAGAAGCAGGTACTTCCACTGCAACATGTTTATCGTTTTGCATTGCATAAACTGCAATGGGCGTATGTAAGTGCCAAGGTGTTGGCGAATAAACCAGATCTACTTCGTTGCTTTCGCATAGCGCTTTCCATCCTTCGTTGCCGCTAAATTCTTTTGCTTTTGAGCGGCCCATTTTTTCCAAAGTCTTTTGCGCATTTGTTACACGATCGGCATATTTATCACAAAGTGCCGTAATTTCTACACCATCAATATAACTTAATCGATTTACTGCATCTGAGCCACGCATTCCTAAACCAATAATTCCGATACGTACGGTTTCTAATTTAGGTGCGGCATACCCGCACATATTAAATCGTTGTTTTCCGTTTTTGGAATTTGGAGAAAAATTTTCAGAATTTGTTTTTTCTTTGGCAAAAGCAGGTAAGCCAATTGTAAGTGCACCTGTGCCAAGCGAAAGATTGCGAAGAAAATTTCGACGGTTCAATTTCATAGCGCTAGTTTTAGTTGCACTAATTTCAGCAAAAAAGTCTATTCAAAAAATAAATTAGAGATTTAGCCAGTAGTTCATTTTAAATACAATGGCTCTGTTTTTATTTTTCAAGAAAGGTTCGCTGTAATAATTATCCGTGTAAACCAAAAACAAATCGCTCATTGGTTTGTAGCGCCATTGAAAACGACTGTTGATATTAAAGTTGTTTGACTGTGTATTGTATTGCAAAAAAGTTGTCCAGAATAAATTGGTGGAAAAATTTACATCAAATCGCGGCGCAATCAAAAACAAATCTTCGCTTCCATAAAGTCCTGGAAAAACTAATTTGTTGTATTCAAACTGCAATGCAGCACTAATGGTTGGTTGTTTGCGAACAGTCAATTGAAAAGAATATTGTTTATAATCTGCCGTATAAAATTTTCCCAATGTTACTCCGGCATTTATGGAAATTTTTTTTCTGGAATCCGTTGAAAAATCTATTTCTAAATTACTATAATTGTAATGGCTTGCAGGTAATGGAAGTGCAGCGTCGTCGTCAACAAATTTTACAGGGAATTGTAAATTGGTTTCTTGGTTGTTGAACTGAATTTCAATTCTACTTGTGTTTTTATTCATGATGGAATATCCAAACTCTAAGTTTCTTTCATTTAACGAACCATCCGAATTGAAAACAATATAGTTTTGAAGTCCCAATTTGTGCATATTTATTTTTCCTTTTTTAGGGATTATTCGATAACTAATATTATTGAAAAGATCATTGAAACCAGCACGGATAATTGTGTCGCGAGTTATGTCGTAATTCTCTATTCGCTGCACATAACCCATATCCGTATAATAATTTTCACCAACTCTATCTGTGTGAAGTATAAATTCAAATTGTCTTCCAAAATAACCAGCGCCACCGTTTAAGTAGTATGCATTTTTAGAAACACCTGGTTTTATAGAAAAATGATTTCCGTGCCAAGCACTCCACACACCGGTTTTGCTTGAAAAATTCAAATCAATACCACCGTTTCTTCCAAACTCGTCCAAAGGGTTTTGCTTTTTTTGTTGATCTGTCATAAAGGATTGACGATTGAAAAAGTATCCTTTAATACTGGATCGTGCTAATACACGTTGGTTAAAAGATACTGCAGAATAATTTTGCATGGCTTGCTCTGCTTTTTTATTGGTAAGAATGCTCATCATTCCAATCCGCGTTTTTGGTGTCAAATTTCCACTCAGCCGAACACCACCTAAAATAGGTAATGCAGTTCCATCTTCTGCAATTCCTATTTTGCGGGAATAAAAAGGTTGAATACCGGGGATTCCATAGTCGGAAAAAAGATCTGCATTTTCTAAAAAGAAACTGCGTCGCTCCGGAAAAAAAATACTAAACCGTGAAAGATTGGTTACTTGACGGTCAACTTCCACCTGAGAAAAATTGGGGTTAATGGTAACATCAAGATTTAGTGCTGAGTTGAGACTTACTTTCGCATCAAAACCGGCATCGAAGTTTCCTTTTGTTGGAAGATTATCTTTTACATTAGAAATTAATGATCCTGTAGTATAAGGAAGAACGGAAATATTGCTTCCTGGTTTTGGTGGTGCTGCATCCCAAACAAGCGCACCGGTATATCCCAAATCATATCCACGAAAATTGAGCGGAACATTTGTCCATGTATAAAATTCGTTTCTCGTTTTATCACTTCTTATTAAATTAATTCCCCAAAGTGTGAGATTTTGATCGTAACGCAATGTTTTAAATGGGATAGCAATTTCTACAAACCAACGATCTTTTTCGCGTTTTGTTTGCGAAAACCATTTATTATCCCAGCTGTTACTTGGATAATCATCATTGCCCAAACTTGATGAAAGCAAATCGTCCGTTTGTGCGTTGTAAGGATTTACAGAAAATAAAAATCCATTTGTGTGTTGATTTACTGGATCCAAAACCATTGTAAACCCGTCATTACTCATCACTCCTTGGTCTCTTTTTAAACTTTGAACGACATAAGCTTTTACATCAAATAGGATAGCGCCGACATAAAGAAAATTTTCATCATAAGTAAATCTTACTTCTGTATTTGCATTAGCCCGACCTTGGTCGGTTGGATATTTATTAAAAAAATTAGTTGCAGGTTTTTGTTGTTGCCAAATTGCTTCGCTTAAATTTCCGTCAATAACTATTTTTTCATTTGTTTTAACAATCGAAACACGGGAAGTTGTTTGGAAATCATCTTTTTTTGATTGCCCAAAAATTGGATTGATTAGTGAGGCGATAAATACAATCCCAAAAACATGTTTAATCATACGGTTAATTGAATTGCGAAACTAAAAAAGTATAGCTAAAAGAAAACAAATATTGGATGAGCGGAAAAGTGCTTTATAAATCATTCAACAAATCCGGTCTTTTTTCTTTTGTTCTATTGGATGATTGCTCTTGCCTCCATTCTTCAATTAGTTTATGATTTCCGTTCATTAATACTTCGGGAACTTTCCAACCGCGGTATTCTTCTGGCCTTGAATACACTGGTGGTGCTAATAAATCGTCTTGAAATGAATCAAAGAGAGCAGAAGTTTCATCATTTAAAACACCAGGAATCAAACGACCAATTGCATCGGTTAAAACAGCTGCAGCTAATTCACCTCCGCTAAGTACATAATCTCCAATTGAAATTTCTTTGGTTACAAAATGTTCGCGAATTCGCTCATCAATTCCTTTGTAATGACCACAAATTAGCAGTAGATTTTTTTTAAGTGAAAGTACATTAACTGTTTTTTGATTTAATTTTTCGCCATCTGGAGTTAAATAAATTATTTCATCGTAGGTAGTGACAGACGATAACTCTTCAATTGCTTTTGCAAGTGGTTCGCAAAGCAACACCATGCCTGCACCGCCACCATATTGATAATCGTCAACCTGACCATATTCGTTTATTGCCCATTTTCTCAGTTGGTGCAAATTGATTTGTAGCAAACCTTTATCCTGCGCTCTTTTTATTATGCTGTGCATTAGTGAGCTTTCCAATAATTCGGGTAGAACGGTAATAATATCGATTTTCATTTTCAATAAAAGTTATGAATCGTCAAAGATACAATGAATGGATTGATGACTTCGCCCTTTGGGAACCTCAAGGCTCAGTCACTATTTTCTTCTTTGTTCATTGAAGTTCTCGAAGACACCACAGCCACCTTTTTTCATATCAATCTTAGAATTCATTAATTTGAGTGGTAAATAAAACCATTATTTATATGAAAAAATCTATTCAACAACTACTTTATCATTACAAAGCAAAAGTTACTAAAGTGTATGATGGAGATACGCTGACGGCAGATATTGATTTGGGAATGTCCATTTTTGCAATTGGTGAAAAGATTCGATTGCACAGAATTGATGCACCAGAATTAAAAGGAAGAACAAAAAAGAAAGGAATTACATCGCGCAATTTTCTGAAATTAATGGTTGACCAAAAAGAAATTATCATTGAAACCATCAGAGACAAAAAAGAGAAATACGGAAGATACCTTGCCGAAGTTTGGATTTGGCAAGAAAAAAAATATATCAATGTAAATGATTTGTTAGTTGAAAAAGGGTTTGCAATTTATAAGTCGTATTAAAACATTAAGGCTTCTTTTTAAATAAAGGCAATTAACTTTAGCGAATGGAAATTACAATCAACACCCCGGCACTTTTGTTTCCAGCAATTAGTTTAATGTTGTTGGCATACACTAATCGGTTTTTAGCATTATCGCAATTGGTGCGTCGCTTACACGAAGAATATAATAAAAAAGAAAAAGACAATTTATTGCTTCATCAAATAAGAAGCCTTCGTCAGCGAATAAATATTATTAAATATACACAAGCATTGGGTGTATTTAGTTTTTTATGTTGTGTAATTACCATGTACAGTATTTACATCAAACGGTTTGAAATTGCAGAATTTGTTTTTGCAATCAGTCTATTGAGTTTACTTGTTTCGCTGGTTCTTTCTTTAATTGAAATTTTTCAAAGTACGAAGGCAATAGAGTTACAGTTGAGTGATATGGAGGATCTTGAAAAGTAGCGTTTTGATATAATGCGTTGTAAAGGTTCTCATGTCGAGCCTGTCTTTTTTTATTCAAATCTTGATTGCGCTTTCATTAATCGGAAGTCAGCGATTCTGTTTGATGAGTAAAAGCAGAAAGTTGGTTGAAAAATTTTGGTCGTACGATATAACCATTTAATAGATTACTGCAAATCATAAAACTTAATAAGTTGTCTGGATGAAATTTTACAGGTTGCTGTTGTTGTAATAATTTTTTAGCAGCTTCCAACGTAATTGCATAAGCATGGGTACAGTCGTGAAAACCCGCTTTTGCAATATGCGATGAAATTTTTTCCGGATAAAAATTCGAATAAATTTTTCGATTTAGGTTCAACTTTGTATGAAAAGGAAATAGCGAATAAAAAATAGTTTTGATTTTTTCTTTCAAACCTTTTTGCTCATTTTTTTCATAACCCAAATAAACCAATTCCCAATTTGCCGGCAATTCATTCATCACTTGCGAAAAATATTGCATCGAAGTTTCAATGGGAAATGCATCATCTTCTAATATCAACGTTTTTTTATATCCATTTTTAATAATGGATTCATAAATACCGACATGTCCCAACGAACAGCAAAGCATTCCCAGTGGCATAGTTGCCGGTTTTTTGTAAATCGTTTGATAATCTTTTAAATCATAAATATTTTTTAGAGATAATTCTTCCAAGGAAGTATTGAGTTTATCAATTCCGTAAAAAAATTCAAAGTTCAATCCGGCAAAAATTTTTTTGCAATTTTCAATTCTTGCTGTAAGCCGTGGCAGTGTGAGAATATAAATTTTATCGTAGTACTGATTTAGGTATTTAAAATATTCCTGCATAGTTCAAACAAAGATAATAGGATAAGTGTTTTTTATTTCCAAGCCCAAACCATGTTGATGCTACTTGTAACCGGTTTTATTTTTAATGAATAGCCAAGCGAATCGAGAAAATCTTTCATCCCGTTTAGGTTGTTGCGATTAGTATCAATGTCGTGAATTTCTAAAACAATAAATGGAATGTTTTTGATTAGTTCAATTGGCGAATCATATAAAATACTGAATTCACTTCCTTCGCAATCGAGTTTTAGTAATGATATGTTTTGAATCTGATTTGCATCGCAAATTTCTTCTAAAGTTGTACAGGCAATTTCAACAGAATCATTATTGTTTTCAAATCCGGGAATTACGGAAGATGTGTCGGTGTAGTTTTTCTTATTGTCAAAATAAATTTTCAAATTGTCTTGTTTTTTTCCAAGCACTGCCTTGTTAAAAATGCTAATTCTGTTTCGTGTAAATGAATTGCGCGAAACATTTTCATTAAGAATTTCAAAATTGTTTGGCAGTGGTTCGTAAGAATAAAATTTGATATCCGAATTTTCCATCAACAAGCGAATGGGGAACAATCCGATGTTTGCACCAATATCAATTACCACTGCATTTTTGGGTAAATATGTTTTTAATAATTCAATCGAATAGCCGTCGATCATAAAAAATTCTTTGAAGACGCGTAGCGTTTCTTTTGGAACTGAAATACGAATAGCATGTTTTCGCAAAACGAAATGGAAAATAGAAGGATGGCTAATCCATTTATTAAATAAATAAACCGGCCAATTTTTTATGAATTTAATTAGAGTTTTATATCGGGAATAAAAATTGAAAAGCATTTATGAAAATTATTTTTTACAAAATTGCAAGCAAACGTTTATTAAATGCTAATTATTTTTTAAAAACAATTATGCTGCCCAACCTTCGCGGTCGAGGCTTCGGTATTGAATTGCTTCTGCAATATGTTCTGCTTTTATGTTTTCACTTTTGGAAAGGTCGGCAATAGTTCTTGCCACTTTTAAAATTCGATCGTAAGCCCGTGCAGATAAATTTAATTTTTCCATTGCAGTTTTAATTAAATTTTGACTGACGGTATCGAGCACACAAATTTCTTTCAACATTTTACTGCTTATTTGTGCATTGCAATAAACACCCGGATAATTTTTATAGCGCTCCGTTTGAATTTCTCTTGCCTCGATAACTCTAATTCTTATTTTAATTGATTCTTCCGAAATTCTATCTCCGGAAAGTTCGTTGAAAGGAACCGGTGTAACCTCTACATGTAAATCAATTCTGTCTAAAAGTGGACCAGAAATTTTGTTTAAATATTTTTGAACAGCACCCGGCGGGCAAGTACATTCTTTTTCGGGATGATTAAAATAGCCGCAAGGACATGGATTCATACTTGCAACCAACATAAACGAAGCGGGAAAATCGAGCGCAACTTTTGCACGAGAAATGGTAACACTTCTTTCCTCCATCGGTTGGCGCATTACTTCTAAAACCGTTCGTTTAAATTCCGGCAATTCATCTAAAAATAAAACGCCGTTGTGTGCTAAAGAAATTTCTCCGGGTTGCGGATTGCCACCTCCGCCAACCAACGCAACATCGCTGATGGTGTGATGTGGCGAACGAAAAGGACGTTTGGAAATTAAGGTTGAATTGGACGGAAGTTTACCTGCAACCGAATGAATTTTTGTAGTTTCCAATGCTTCGTGCAAACTAAGCGGTGGTAAAATGGTGGGCAATCGTTTTGCCAACATTGTTTTACCGGCTCCTGGAGGGCCAATTAAAATTGCATTGTGCCCGCCTGCAGCTGTAATTTCTAATGCTCGTTTTATATTTTCCTGTCCTTTTACATCGGTAAAATCAATTTCGTAGTTGTATTGAGAATTATAAAATTCTTCTCTTGCATTTACTTCAATTGGTTCTAAACCTTTTTCACCATTCTCAAAAAAATCAATTACTTCTTTAATATTATCAACGCCATAAACCGTTAGATTGTTTACAATTCCGGCTTCTTTTGCATTTACTTTTGGTAAAATAAGTCCTTTAAAATTTTCATTTCTTGCTTGAATAGCGATGGGTAATGCACCTTTGATGGCGCTCAAGTTTCCATCCAAACTCAGTTCACCCATGATAATATATTTATCCAAAGCCGTTTTATTTTTTAGCTGATCGGAAGCGGCCAATATTCCAATAGCGATGGGTAAATCAAATGCAGTGCCACTTTTTTTAATATCGGCGGGGGCCAAATTGATTACAATTTTTGTACGGGGAACTTGAAAACGAAGTTCTTTGATGGTGCTTTCTATTCGCTGCAAACTTTCTTTTATAGCATTATCCGGCAAGCCAACTAACATGGTTCCAATTCCGGTCTTCATCCAGTTCACTTCTATGGTGATGCAAATTGCTTCCACTCCGTAAACGGCACTGCCAAAAATTTTTACAAGCATGGGTTGAAGGTAAAGTAAATAACGATTATGAAAATACTACCTATAAGTGGTATTGTTTTGTATTATTAGGAGTGCTACCTTGGAAGAATATTTATTAACTAAAAAATTAAAATCATGATATCTCAAAAAGTCGGAATTCAAAATTTAACAATGATTGCAAATCAATATGTCAATCTAAATAATCAATTATTAGTTGACTTAGATAGTAAATTTACAAATGTTGATTCAAAAGAGTTTTTAATTGGATTAATCTCTGGTTATATTATCTCAGTTGAAATCCTACAACACAATGAACCACAAAGTAAGTGTATTGATCAATTAAAGGCAGTAACCATATATTTAGCAGATAAGTATTTTAAAATGCTTTGAGAATCGTTTTAGACAAAAGAATTCGTTAAAATTTATTTTAAACTAGTTGATGATGTAATTGAGATTAATCTAATTGTTTCGATATTAATAATAAAAAGAGAACCTGTTAAATTTTTACCATGAGCAACATAAAATTATTTTAAGAAGAGGGTTAAATTAATCACGATCAAAAATCAAGCGCTGTCCTTTTATCGATTCATCGAAGCGTTCATTTTCATAAACTAAATTTCCATTTACAAAATTATGTGTGATGCTTGCAGGAAATTCTACTCCTTCCAATGGGCTCCAACCACATTTGTACAAAATAGTTTGTTTTGAAACACTGGTTTTTTGGTGAAGGTCAACCAAAACTAAATCGGCAAAATATCCTTCGCGAATATATCCGCGTTCTTTTATTTGAAAACAATCCGCCACAGCATGACTCATTTTCTCTGCTATTTTTTCTAAAGAAATTTTACCTAATTTATGGTGATGCAACATTAACAATAATCCGTGCTGAACAAGCGGCAAACCTGCAGGGGCTTTTTCGTAAGCTACATTTTTTTCATCCAAAGTATGCGGTGCATGATCGGTAGCAATGATATCCAATCGGTCGTCCAACAAGGCTTTCCAAAGAGCCTCTTTATTTTTTGATTCTTTTATTGCAGGATTGCATTTGATGCGATTGCCCAATACTGCATAATCATCGGCAGTAAAATGTAAATGATGCACACACACTTCGGAAGTAATTCTTTTTTCTTTTAATGGCAACATGTTTCCGAATAATTGCAATTCTTTTTCGGTAGAAATATGCAAAATGTGCAAACGAGTATTGTATTTTTTTGCAATTTGAATTGCCAATAAAGAAGAAGAATAGCAAGCATCTTCATTGCGAATAAGCGGATGATCGGCAGTTGTTAATTCGTTTTTTTGCGATTTTATTTGTTCCAAATTTTGCCGAATAATTCTTTCGTCTTCGCAATGAGTAGCAATCAACAATTCGCTTTCGCGAAAAATTTTTTCCAAAGTAATGGGGTTGTCAACTAACATACTTCCGGTAGAAGATCCCATAAAAATTTTTATGCCACAAACGGTTTTTCTTTTTTCGTTGGTGCGCAGCACTTCGTCGGCATTTGCATTTCCCGTTCCCATAAAAAAAGAATAATTGGCAAGTGAATGTTGCGCTGCAATTTGGTATTTTTCTTCAAGCAATTCTTGCGTTAATGCATTTGGAATGGTATTGGGCATTTCCATAAAACTAGTTACACCGCCTGCTACTGCTGCTTTTGATTCGGTGTAAATGGTTGCTTTGTGCGTTAATCCGGGTTCGCGAAAATGTACTTGATCGTCGATAACACCCGGCAATAAATATTTTCCTTCGCCATTTATTTCGGTTGCATTTACAGATGAAATGTTGCCGTTAATTTTTTCGATTCTGCCGTTTTTTATCAAAACATCAGCAGTAAAAATTTGCCCTTCGTTTACAACCTGTACATTTTTTATGAGGTATTGTTTCATCAAGCACAAAGTTGGGAAATAAATTATTTGTTTGAAATAAATATTTTGCGATTGGCTTCGACCATTCGACAAGCTCAGGGCTCAGCCAACTATTTTATCCTTCAAGATGAATAGAAAAAACAAACATACGCGATTGAATACGATCAATCACATTGGAGTATTTCAAACTTTCATCGCGGCTATGAATGTTTTTTAATCCGTTGCTTACTTTTATTTCGGGCGAAAAAATAAAGCTGGGGAAATAAAAATTAAAACCAAGTCCGAGTTCAACTCCGTAATCAATTTTTTCCAGCTTTACTAAATATTCCGCACGGCGGGCACGGGCATTTGCGGCAAGGTCAATATCTGCTTTTACGCCGCCCAACATGTAAACTCTAAAATTCCCAATTCGATCACTGTTGAATTTTGTTTGAAAAGGAAAAGAAAAAATTACCGATTCTACTTTTTTTATAATTGAATTTCCGTCAATCGGATCTGCGTATTTCAAGTTGTAAAAAATATTTCTTTCTACAAACATCAATTGCGGGTTAAACCGTACTTCCAGCCGATGCGTTAATCGACCTGTTGCGCTTAGTCCTAATGCAAAGCCTGCAGAATTCATGGGTTCAACCACTTGAACCGTATCGTAAAATAAAAATTGAGCATGTTGTTCAATATGAAATCGAGCCATATTTGCACCCAATGTTATTCCAAAATAGTAGGGTTTACTTTCGTGATCGGGTAAGTTGAAATAAGTTTGAGCAAACGAAAAAATGTTTGCAAAGCAAATCAATACAATTAAACTAATTCCGTGTTTATTTATTTTTCTCCTGTGTAGATGCAACATATTCCTAAACTGAGCGGTTTGTAATCAGTGTTTGAAAATCCGGATTGGGATAAAAGTGCTGTAAGTTTTTTTCGATCAGGAAATGCATTGGCAGATTTGTTTAAATATTTATAAGCATCTTTATTTTGTTTGAACCAGCTTGCAATTTCCGGCGCTACAATTCCCATATATAAATTGTAAATTTTTCGAGAAATAAAAAAGCGCGGAGTTGAAAATTCAAGAATCACCAACTTGCCGCCTGGCTTTAACACACGAAGCATTTCGCTAAAACCATTTTTTAAATTTTCGAAATTTCTAACACCAAAAGCTACCATTACTGCATCAAACGAATTATCAGGAAAATTTATTGCTTCACCATCACCTTTTACTAATTCAATTTTAGTTACCAATTCAGCTTTTTCAATTTTTTTTCTTCCCAATTCTAACATTTTTTCTGAAAGGTCTATTCCAATTATTTTTTGAGGTTGAAGTAACCGCGCAGCCATTATTGCCATGTCGCCCGTACCGCTTGCAACATCTAAAATTAAATTGGGTTTTGACTTTTTTAAAATAGCGATTGCTTTTTTTCGCCAACTGATATCAATGCCAACCGACAGTAAATGATTCATTAAATCGTAGCCAGTAGCAATTGTATTAAACATTTCTTCTACCTGTTGCTTCTTCGGTTTTTCGGACGAACCGGTTGGATTTATACTATCGTGTGGTAATGAATTATACATATTCTTAGCGAAGATAGTGTTACTTGCTTTTGTTATTTTATCTTGCAGCACAAATGGAAATAAAATCTGCACAATATTTAATCAGCAGTCCAAAGGTTGAGTTTTGTCCGCAACCGGATCGTTCGGAATATGCTTTTATTGGGCGAAGCAATGTGGGAAAATCTTCGTTGATAAATATGTTGTGCAATAAAAAAGAGTTGGCAAAAATTTCTTCATCGCCCGGAAAAACGCAACTCATCAATCATTTTGAAATCAATTCAGGAAAAAGTTTGGGTTGGTTCTTAGTCGATTTGCCCGGTTATGGTTTTGCGGTTGTGTCGCAAAAAAAACGGAAGACTTGGGGAATCATGATTGAGAATTATATTCAACGAAGAAAAAATTTAATCAATCTTTTTGTATTGGTTGACAGTCGGCATTCGCCGCAACAAATTGATATTGATTTTATCAATCAACTTGGTCAATGGGCAATTCCTTTTTCGGTTGTATTTACAAAAAGCGATAAAAATAAACCAGCAGCTACCGTGCGCAATGTAAAAGCATTTATGCAGCGATTGGCTTCTACTTGGGTAGAACTTCCTAAATATTTTGTTACATCTGCATTAAAAAAAGAAGGAAGAAAAGAAATCTTGGATTTAATTCATCAATTGAATAAACAAGCAAACGCTTTAGGAAAATAATTAACTAACAATTTTATTGGCGCAGCTACTGCTTGCAAAAGCTTCCGGTTTTGCTTTAAATGCAAATCCCATTCCAAGAATGTAGCCCATTGCTTCTTTTAGTGCGTCATTACTTTTGAAATGTGGATTAGTATTAATGTCGGCATGAACTTCCATATCAACATTATAAATTGTAAAAAGATTACAAAGCTCGTATGCAATTTCAATGCTTCGTGCAACCTCCATCAACATGCGTTCTTTGATGCTAAATCTTTGTTTTGTTTTTTCGTTATGAATAAACATAAATCCACCATGACCTTCTCTAAGGAAAACTATTACCGTTGCAAATTCTGTATCAGTACCTTTTACTTGAGAGTCGGTTCCAAAGCAAACCTTTAATCGGAAACCTGCGGCTATCTCCCGTTTGATTGCATTTTCAACTGCATTATAAATGGGCAAATCAATAGTGTCGCCATTAAATTTTCTCCATCGCATGACAAAGGTTTCCCCAAATTAGCCATTCTTGGTTAAAATTCAAACACCTAATACTGTTTTGTACGCAGCAATACTAATGTGCAAGCATTTATCACTTGAATATTTTTTTGCGAAGCAAGCGCAGCTAAATCAGGATTTTCGGTACCGGGATTAAAGATAATGCGATTGGGTTTTAAAGAAAGTATGTAATCGTAATATTCTTTTTGCAGATCTTCTCGGATGTACATTGTTACAGTATCAATTGCTTCAAATGGTTGCAAATCTGTTTGAATAATTACGGAATCAACAACCGATTTTTTTTTACCAACGGCTACAACTGCATGTCCATTTTGCAAAAGTTGTTTTATGGCAAGGTAGCTGTATCGAGATGGATTGCTCGACGCACCCAATACTAATGTTTTTTTATTGTTGAACATTTATAAAAGTAACTAAAAAAAATGTGTAAAGAAAGATAGCCACCTTTCTACTTATCTTTATTGCGTTCCAATTCAAAGTTTAATTTTTTGAATAAAATGAAAATTGCCGAAATTATTTCCTTTCTTGAATCATTTGCTCCTCTGGGTTTTCAAGAATCTTACGACAATTCAGGATTGCTTATCGGCAATGCCGATGTGGACTGTAAAGGCGCAATGGTTTGTTTGGATGCAACCGAAGAAGTGATAAAAGAAGCAATTGAAAAAAAATGCAATCTTGTAATTGCGCATCATCCCATAATTTTTTCAGGGGTTAAAAAAATTAATGAAAAAAATTATGTGTCAAAATCCATTATTTGTGCAATTAAAAATGACCTTTCTATTTATGCCATTCACACCAATTTGGATAATGTAATTAATGGTGTAAATGGAAAAATTGCCGAAAAGATTGGATTGAAAAATTGCAAACCTTTATTATTAAAAGATGCGACTTTAAAAAAACTAAGCACATTTGTTCCTTTAGAAAAAGCAGGGCAAGTACGTGATGCGCTTTTTTTAGCAGGAGGAGGAAATGTTGGAAATTATTCCGAGTGCAGTTTTAATGTGGAAGGAACAGGAACTTTCAAAGCAGGGAAAAATACTAACCCTTTTGTGGGTGAAATAGATAAAAGACATACTGAAAAGGAAGTGAAAATCGAAATGATTTTGCCGGCTTATTTAGAAAACACAATTGTGGCAGCATTAAAAAAATCACATCCGTACGAGGAAGTTGCTTATGACATTATTAATTTAAATAATAAAAATTCTGCCATCGGCAGTGGATTGGTTGGAGAACTTTCCGAATCAATTGATGAAACTGTTTTTTTAAATCAACTCAAGAAGAAATTTAATCTGACTGTTATTCGACATACGCCATTATTAAATAGAAAAATAAAGAAAATTGCCCTTTGTGGTGGAGCTGGAAGCTTTCTGATTTCCAATGCGTTGGCTGCAAATGCAGACCTTTTTCTCAGCTCTGACATTAAATACCATGAATTTTTTGAAGCGAACGAAAGAATGGTTATTGCCGATTTAGGTCATTACGAATCGGAACAATTCACGATTGAGCTTTTACAAGAAGTTTTACTCCAAAAATTTCCTACCTTTGCCGTCCTTAAAACTGGTGTAAACACCAACCCTGTTAATTATTTTATTTGAAATTTATGACAAAAACGAAAGAATATTCCATTCAGGAAAAATTGAGTTCCTTAATTACGCTTCAAAAAATAGATTCAAAGTTGGATGAATTGAAAATCCTTAAAGGAGAACTACCGATGGAAGTTGCCGATTTGGAAGATGAAATTCTTGGATTACATTCTCGTCAAACAAGAATTGAAGAAGAAATTAATGGCATCACCGAATTCATCGAACAGAAAAAAGAAGCAATTAAAACAGCGCAGAGTTTGGTGAAAAAGTATGAAAAACAAAGTAGTGATGTGAAAAATAATCGCGAATACGAAGC
>SYIK01000017.1 GCA_005798905.1 Bacteroidota bacterium
ATTCCTGTCGAGGCTACAAAAAATCGTGTTCATTTCGAGAACTTCAATGAACACGATAATAAAGTTGACTAAGACTCCAGAAGTCAACTTTTTTTACTTCACCAAAATTTTCTCACTTTGTTCGTCTACTTTCAGTAAATAAATGCCTTTAGCATATTTGCTCAAATCCAAAGTTTGAGTTCCTGCAGCAAATTGTTTTGTCCACAAAATTGTTCCGTCGGATGAGTGTAATGTTAATGTGCACGTTGAAAATACTGTTACTTGTAATTTCCCATTTACAACGGGATTGCCGATTATTTTAAATTTGTCAATCGTATTTTGAAATTTCACCAGTCGCACTTCGGAGTAGCTGCTTTTTCCATCAAAATCTCTTTGCAGAATACGGTAATAATTATTGCTTTTTATGGGAGTTGTATGCAAGTAATTGTATTCCTTTATTGTATTACTGTTGCCCGCAGCAGTTACATTACCAATATTTTTATACTCAGCTCCGTTTGTGCTGTGTTGTACAATAAAATCTTTTGTGTTTTGTTCCTGTGCTGTGCTCCACTCTAACAACACTTTGTTGTTTTGTTTTTTTGCAGTAAAGCCGTGCCATTGCAATGGCAACGCAAAAAGGCTGCTATTTTGTACCACATAATTGGATGTTGCTCCAGTTGTTAAACCCAAATTTGTTAGTGTACCATTGTTTGAACTTGTATTATCCATTAAAGTAGTTAAACCGGTATTGGTACCAGCAGTACTTCCTTGGTTAAAATTATAATAAGCCACTAAGCCAGTTGTAGTGGGGTCTATCTCTACAGTATAATTATTTGCTATTTCAGCAGCAGTTCGTGCAACATTCCATATACGCAATTCATCAATTGATCCTGTATACCATTCGTTGTTAAATCCATATTGTCTTCCTATAACAAGCGAATTTGTATTTGTAGCAATACTACCAGAATAATTTGAAGTTGCTACAAGACCTCCATCAAGATAAAGTTTAGCTGTAGAACCATCATAAGTACATGCAAAATGGTGCCAACTATTAAGTAGTGAGCCAGAGGGATTATAGGAGATTGTTTGCCAACCACCATTAAGAAACAGATAGCATACAAAAGAATCCCATCCGTCATTAGTTCTTGGAAAAATATATCCAGTGTTAATAGAATTACTTGATTTAGAAACAACAGATTGAATAGTTGATGTACTTGTAGGAAAAAGCCACGCTTCAATTGTTAATGAATTTGTCAAATCAAGAGAATTTGCATCACTTATTAGTACCTCATCATTCGTTCCATCAAAGTTTAAAGCATTTTTAGCAAACTGCACTGGGCTTGCAGCCCAAGTAGGGCCGTTGTTTAATGTGCCATCAATGCCCGAAGTATTGGTGCAACTGTTGGCAGTTGTTAAACCTATGTTTTCGTTAAAACGATAATAAGCTACTAACCCTGAAGCGGAATTGCTTAAGTTTTTGTTGAACATGTTTTGCTTAATCTCAGTAGTAGTGCGGGCTACATTCCAGATTCTTACTTCATCAATACTACCGTCAAAATATCTAGTGTCAAAATCAGCACCAACTGATACCGGATCCGCATTTGCTGTAACTGTAAAAATTGCGGTAGTGCTTGAAAGTGATTTTGAAATACCGTTTACATAAATCGATAATGTTCCATTATTATCTACTGCAGCAACATGATACCAATTGTTATTTGTTATTACTCCGGCAGAAGTATAACATCCATTAAAGTCCAAACAGCCATTGGCCTTTACTCTGAAAGTAAAACTGTAAGGACCAACATTATTGTGATATTTTGAAACTATTCTCTCCCAATCCCCCAAACTAGTTGGTTTAATCCAAGCTTCGAGAGTATAATTTGCTATAAAATCTAAACTATTGTTGTCTGGAACATTTACATAATCATTCGTCCCATCAAAACTCAATGAATAGTTTTGAGCTTGAGTTTGCAGACTTATTATAATAATTGTAAGAAGAAAGATTTTTTTCAAGGTTATTTCCTTTTAAAAAAATAGTTGGTTTTGATACTCAAATGTATTGAAATAAATTCAACAATTTATTTCAATACATTTAATTCTTTCCCGATTTTTATAAATGCAGCTACTGCTTTATCCAAATGGTTTTGTTCGTGTGCCGCACTAAGTTGAACTCTGATTCTCGCTTGCCCTTTTGCAACTACTGGAAAAAAGAAACCAATTACATAAATAGATTCTGCTAATAATTTAGATGCAAAATTTTGTGCTAACACTGCATCATAAAGCATGATTGGCACAATGGGATGGTCGCCCGGTTTTATATCAAAACCGGCTTCCGTCATTTTTGTTCTAAAATAGTTGGTGTTGAATTCCAATTTATCTCTTAACGAAGTCGTTTTCGTCAACATATCTAAAACAGCAATGGAAGCACCCACAATCGATGGCGCCAATGTGTTGCTAAATAAATACGGCCGTGATTTTTGACGAAGCATTTCAATCACTTCTTTTTTTCCACTTGTAAATCCTCCGGAAGCACCACCCAATGCTTTTCCCAATGTTCCGGTAATAATATCAATGCGTCCAATTACACCACGATATTCGTGTGTGCCTCTTCCTGTTTTTCCCAAAAAACCCGTAGAGTGACATTCATCAATCATTACAACGGCATTGTATTTATCTGCCAAATCGCAAATGGCATCCAACTTTGCAATGGTTCCATCCATGCTAAAAGATCCATCGGTAACAATTATTCTATTTCGTAATGCAGCAGTTTCTTTCAATTTAATTTCTAAATCTTCCATATTATTATGCTCGTAACGAAAGCGCTGTGCTTTGCACAAACGAACACCATCAATAATACTTGCATGATTTAATGAGTCGGAAATAATTGCATCTTCTTCGTTAAACAATGGTTCAAAAATTCCGCCGTTCGCATCAAAAGCAGCTGCATAAAGAATGGTGTCTTCTGTGCCAAGAAAAGAAGAAAGTTTTTGCTCCAACTCTTTATGAATATCCTGCGTACCGCAAATGAAACGCACACTGCTCATTCCAAAACCATGCGAATCAACAGCTGCATGCGCAGCTTTTATAACTTGAGGATGCGACGACAATCCCAAATAATTGTTGGCACAAAAATTTAAAACGGTTTTTCCGTTCACGATAATTTCTGCACCTTGCGCACTAGTAATTACACGTTCTGTTTTATAAAGTCCGGCGGTTTTTATTTCCGAAACTTCATTGACAATTCGTTGTAAAAAAATTTCATTCATACAATTTATTTATGCGCAAATATAAATCTATGTACAACGCATTTCAACTTTCACATTCCATTCACAATTGTCTGATTAAATTTGGAAATAAATTTATTTTATGAAAAGAATTCTACTTTCAATTTCATTGGTACTTTTTTCTTTTTTTGGTTTTAGCCAAGCCGATACGGTAATAATAATTTCGGATTCCGTAAGAGTAGTTACAAAAAAAATAAAATCAGGTCATCAATATAATAGTGATTCTGTTGTAATTATTTCAGATACCATTAGTGTCATTACAAAAATGAAAATTGACAATGTATTAAATGACAGAGATTTTAATATAAAATATTTATTAGAAAATAAATTAGGGCGCATTTCAAAAAAACCAAAAAAGAAATTTCTTACAAAAAGATGGGGATTTGATTTTGGTTTTTCTAACTATGATGACAACACAAACTATGCAGCAGCAGGTGCTTTAGGCCAAGTTGGCACAGGTGTAAACAAAGACCGAATGGAAATTAACACAAGTAAAATTACCAATGTTAATCTCTGGTTTTTTATGCGCACCATAAATCTTATAAAAAATGTAGTTAACCTGAAATACGGCGCAGGACTGGAAATGAACAACTATCGTTTCAACGATGCAGGGATTTCTTTTGAAAAAAATCCAACAAAAATTTTATACACCCCGCTTTCTGAAACAAAAAAAGTAAAATTAGCAGTTGATTATTTTACAATTCCAATGATGATCAACTTCAACCTTAATCCGAAAAGTAAAAACGAAATTGGATTTAGTGCTGGAATGAGTTTGGGTTATTTATATTCTGCAAGATTTAAAACAAAAAGAGAAGGTGATGTAAATAAAATAAGAGATGATTTAGATTTGGAGCCTTTCAAAATTTCTTATGTGGGAGAAATTAGTTTGCTGAATAATTTTACAGTTTATGGAAGTTATGCCACCAAAAATATGTGGAAGAATGAATTCAATATGACTCCATTTACAGTTGGACTTCGTCTAATAAAATAGAAAAATTAAATTTTTCCGTTTTTTATTTCTTCTACAATTGCAGGATCTAACAGCGTAGTAATATCGCCGAAGTTTTCTGATTCACCTTCGGCAATTTTTCTTAAAATTCTTCGCATTATTTTTCCGCTTCGCGTTTTTGGAAGTCCCGAAACCAATTGAATTTTATCGGGCTTTGCAATGGGGCCAATAATTTTTGTAACTGTTTGTAAAATGTTTGTTCGTATAATTTCAAGTTCTTTTTGATTGCCATTATAAATTACAAACGCATAAATACCTTGTCCTTTTATTTCGTTGGGATAGCCAACCACTGCACTCTCTACCACACCTGCATACATGTTAATTGCATTTTCAACTTCAGCTGTACTAATTCTGTGGCCACTCACATTTAATACATCGTCAACCCTTCCCGTAATTCTAAAAAATCCATTTTCATCTTTGATTGCACCATCGCCGGTAAAATATAAATTTTTATAGGTTGCAAAATAATTATTGCGACAACGCCCATGATCGCCATAAGTTGTTCGTACAATGGAAGGCCAAGCAGCTTTAATACATAAATTGCCTTTTTGCATTCCTAAATCATTTTTTTCGATTACTTCTTTTCCTTTTTCATCAACTAAAATTGGTTGAACTCCTGGCATTGGAAGTGTTGCCCAGCTCGGCTTTGCGGGTGTAATGCCTGCCAAGTTTGAAATCATAATTCCGCCGGTTTCTGTTTGCCACCATGTATCAACTATCGGACATTTCTTTTTCCCAATATTTTCATCGTACCAATGCCACGCTTCTTCGTTTATTGGTTCGCCAACTGTTCCTAAAATTTTTAAAGAGGAAAGATCTTTCCCTTGCAATGGGTCTAATCCAAATCCCATCAAAGTTCGGATAGCTGTTGGTGCAGTATATAAAATTTCTACTTTGTGTTTGTCAACAATATCCCAAAACCTTCCTGCATCGGGCCATGTGGGAATTCCTTCAAATAATAATGAAGTTGCACCGGCAGCTAATGGTCCGTAAATAATATAACTATGCCCAGTTATCCAACCGATATCCGCAGTACAAAAATGAATTTGTCCGGGTTTGTATTGAAATACATTTACAAAAGTATAAGTTGTCCAAACCATATAACCAGCGCAAGAGTGTACCACTCCTTTTGGCTTGCCCGTACTGCCGGAAGTATATAAAATAAATAATGGATCTTCCGCATCCATTACTTCGGCATTGGTTGAAATTGATACATCGTTTTCAAGTTGCATTTCTGCAAATTTCATTTCATCTTTCCACCACACATCACGCTCCTTCAACATTGAAACCGGATTTTGTGTTCGTTCGAAAACAATTACTTTTTTTATTTTTTTGTTTTCAATTATTGCTTCGTCAATTACATTTTTTAACGGAATAAGTTTTGCTCCGCGATAAGCACCATCGCAAGTAATAATAAACGTTGCTTGCGAATCTTCAATTCTATCCGTAATGCTTTGTGCCGAAAACCCACCAAATATTACATTATGAATTGCACCAATTCTTGCACAAGCCAAAACCGCAAAAGCCAGCTCCGGCACCATTCCCATGTAAATACAAACGCGATCTCCTTTTGTTACTCCATTGTTTTTTAATACTTGCGCAAATTGACAAACGGATTTATGCAACTGCGAATAAGTAATGACTCTTGTTTTTTCTTCCGGATTATTTGGCTCCCAAATTATTGCAGCTTGGTTACCCAATTTTTGGAGATGACGATCGATACAATTTTCTGTGATATTGAGTTTTGCACCTTTGAACCATTCGACTTTCGGTTCGCTGAAATTCCATTCTTGAACTTTATCCCACTTTTTTTTCCAATAAAAATTAGAAGCAATGGAAGCCCAAAAATTTTCGGGTTGTTCGATACTTGCTTTGTACGATTTTTCATACTCTTCAAAAGAATGTATTTGAAATGGAAAAGAAGAAACTACGTCGCTCATAATTTTATTATACAATTTATAGAAAAGTAAATTTAGTTTTTCAGATTGACATTTATCTAATAATGGCGAACATAAACTATCGTACATTTCCATTTTGAAAAACAATTAAGCAATTTATTAATGCAAAATAAAACACGCCAAATTTGGAAAGTTATTACTGCTTCATCCGTTGGTACAATGATTGAATGGTACGACTTCTATATTTTTGGCATGTTAGCCAAAACCATCAGTTTACAATTTTTTCCCGAAGGCAATCCCACCGCTGCGCTGCTAAGTACATTGGCTGTTTTTGCTGCGGGTTTTATTGTGCGCCCATTTGGTGCATTATTTTTTGGAAGATTGGGCGACCTTATCGGACGCAAATACACTTTTTTATTGACACTTGTTTTAATGGGCGGTTCTACTTTTTTAATTGGATTAGTTCCCAGTTATAAAACCATCGGAATAGCTGCTCCAGTATTAGTTTTATTACTTCGTTTAATTCAAGGATTGGCACTCGGCGGAGAATACGGCGGTGCTGCAACTTATGTTGCCGAACATGCGCCGGCAAACAAAAGAGGACTTTATACTTCCTTTATTCAAACCACTGCAACACTTGGATTGTTTATTGCATTGGCGGTTATTTTATTGGTAAAATCAAATTTGTCCGATTTGGAATTTAATGCAGAATGGGGCGGATGGCGTTATCCATTTTGGCTTTCAATTTTATTGGTGCTGATTTCAATTTACATCCGATTAAAAATGAAGGAATCGCCCTTATTTGAAAAATTAAAAACAGAAGGAAAAACATCAACCAATCCATTAAAAGAAAGTTTTGCAAAAAAAGAAAATTTCAAAATGGTTTTATTGGCTTTGTTTGGAGCCGTAATGGGGCAAGGGGTTGTTTGGTACACGGGACAATTTTATGCGCAAAATTTTTTGGAAACAAAATGTAATATTGAATTTGAACAAAGCCGAACCATTCTACTTTGGGCCATTGCATTTGCAACTCCCTTTTTTGTTTTTTGGGGATGGTTGAGTGATAAAATTGGCCGAAAATGGATAATGCTTGCTGGAATGTTTTTAGCAATAATAACTTACCGCCCCATTTTTAAAACTTTTATAGACAAAACAAATGTTGCAGTTTGGAGTTCTTCAATTGGAATAATAAATAAGCAAGAAGAAATAAAAATTTCTACTGATTCATTAAAAATTACAACGACACAATTGAATTTTAAAAATGGAGCAAAAGCAACTTCAATTGAAAACGTAACTATTGATTCAAACGGTTTTCAAAAAATTGAATACAAAAACAAACATTTGTCTTCGCAAACTTATTGGGAATTTGTTGCGCTTGTTTTTTGTTTGATTTTTTATGTAACAATGGTCTATGGCCCCATTGCAGCATTTTTGGTAGAACTGTTTGCAACAAAAATTCGGTACACAAGTATGAGTTTGCCTTACCATATTGGCAATGGAGTTTTTGGAGGACTGGTTCCATTTATTGGATTGTTGCTCACCACCACTTATCCAACCGATCCGCTTGTAGGTTTGTGGTATCCCATTGCAATTGCTGCATTATGTTTTGTAATTGGAAGTATTTATTTATCAAATAAAATTGATAAAAATGTTGACGATTAAATAAAAAGTATGAATAAACTTAAAAAATATTTGGGAATCGTTTGGCTATGTTTAGCACCTGCAATTATTTATTTTTTAATAAAAGGTGCAACAGCGAATATTGATCTTGCAGGGAAAAAAGACATTAACAATCCGGTGATTTGGATTATCATCATTGGCATTTTTACTCCCATTGCAATAGGATTGATGATTTTTGGATGGTATGCTTGGAAAAACGAATTTGAAAAACCTCCAACAAATTCAGCAAAGAATAATGTTTCTTAGTTGCAGTTGAATTATTTCAAATTACTTTTGCCACATGTCAATCGAAGTTAAAAACCTTCTAAAAATTTACGGCAACCAAAAAGCTGTAAATAATGTTTCATTTAAAATAAATAAAGGAGAAGTAGTTGGATTTTTGGGACCGAACGGCGCAGGCAAATCAACTACCTTAAAAATCATTACAGGATTTTTAAAGCAATCTGCCGGAGAAGTAGCTGTTTGCGGTTTGAACGTAGCAGAAAATCTATTGGAAATAAAAAGAAAGATTGGCTATTTACCGGAATCAAATGCGCTTTACAACGATATGTATGTTGGGGAATATCTAAATTTTATTGCGGCAATTCACCAATTGAAAAATAAAAATAAAGCAGTAAGTGAAATCATAGAACGAGTTGGTTTAGGAAATGAGTTTAAGAAAAAAATAGAACAACTTTCTAAAGGTTACAAACAACGAGTGGGTTTGGCGGCGGCACTTGTACACGACCCAGAAGTTTTGCTTTTGGATGAGCCGACTTCGGGTCTCGATCCAAATCAAATTATAGAAATTCGAGAATTGATAAAAAATTTAAGTGAAAACAAAACGATACTTTTTTCTTCGCATATTTTACAAGAAGTAGAATCTATTTGCGATCGTGTGTTGGTGATTAATAAAGGAGAAATTGTTGCCGATGATAAATTGAGCAAATTGCAAACTTCAACTAAAAATGATTGCATTGTAGTTCGATTCAGTGAATATGTTGATCGTAATTTATTTAATAAAATAGAAAATATAAGCAACATAGAAATGCTGCAAACGGAAAATGAAAAAACTACTTCTCTTCGAATTACAACTACCAATCCCGAAGCCGTTCGAAAACAAATTTTAGCACTTGCTTTGCAACACAATCTCAACATCGTTTCTTTGCAAAGTGAAAATATTAGTTTGGAAGAAATTTTTAAAACGCTTACAAATAAAAAAACAACATAAAACATGAGTTACATTTCCGAAATTTTTGCAAGACAAATTTTAGATAGCCGCGGAAACCCAACTGTTGAAGTGGATGTATTTACAGATGAAGGTGCATTTGGTCGCGCTGCTGTTCCAAGTGGTGCAAGCACGGGCATTCACGAAGCGGTAGAGCTGCGCGATGGCGATAAGAAAAAATATTTAGGAAAAGGGGTTTTGAATGCGATAAAAAATGTAAACAATATTATTGCTCCGCGCTTACTAGGGCAAGATGTTGCCGACCAAACCGGTATTGATGAAATGATGATTCAACTCGATGGAACATTAAATAAATCAAAACTTGGCGCCAATGCAACACTTGCTGTAAGCATGGCTGTTGCAAAAGCGGCGGCAGAAGAAGCGGCTCTTCCATTGTTTCGTTATTTGGGAGGAACCAATGCAAAAACAATTCCTATTCCTATGATGAATATTTTAAATGGAGGAGCACATGCAGATAACAAAATAGATTTTCAGGAATTTATGGTAATGCCCATAACAGCACCAAACTTTAGTGAAGGATTGAGATGGGGAGTAGAAATTTTTCATGCACTAAAAACCGTTTTAAAAAAGAAAGGTTACAGTACCAATGTGGGCGACGAAGGCGGATTTGCTCCAAACATTCAAAGCAATGAAGAAGCGATAGAAACTGTTTTGACAGCGATAAATACAGCAGGATTTAAAGCAGGCTCTCAAATTGCAATTGCAATGGACGCTGCAAATAGCGAATTGTGGAATTCGAAAAAGAAAAAATATGTTTTTCACAAAAGCAGTGGTAAAGAAATGAGTAGCGAGCAATTGGTAAAATATTGGGAAAACTGGGTAAAACAATACCCAATTGTTTCCATCGAAGATGGCATGGCGGAAGATGATTGGGATGGTTGGAAAATGCTAACCGAAACACTTAGTTCAAAATGTCAATTGGTAGGCGATGATTTATTTGTAACCAACGTAAATCGCTTACAGCGTGGTATTGACAACAAAATTGCAAATGCATTATTAGTAAAAGTAAATCAAATTGGTACTATTACAGAAACAATAAATGCTGTTTCGCTGGCACAGCAAAATGGCTTCAATACAATTATGAGCCATAGAAGTGGAGAAACAGAAGATACAACCATTGCAGATTTAGCAGTTGCACTGAATTGTGGTCAAATAAAAACAGGAAGTTCTTCCAGAACTGACCGTATGGCAAAATACAATCAGTTGCTGCGAATCGAAGAACTTTTGGGAAACTCCGCTATTTATCCAAAAGGAAAAATAAAATTTGGAAAGAAAAATTAATAGCCCCACACATTTAACGCTATGAAACTTTTTAAACATATTCCAGCTTGGTTAAAAAACAAGTACTTTCTTTCTGGAATTGGTTTTATTGTTTGGATGTTATTTTTTGAACCGCGCGATATTTTTTCTCAAATTGAACGAACAAAAGAATTGAAAAATTTAGAAACAAGTAAGCAGTATTACGAACAACAAATTTTTTCCGAAAAACATGATATTGAACAACTTAAAACCAATCCTGCTATTTTAGAAAAATATGCCCGTGAGAAATATTTGATGAAAAAAGAAAATGAAGATCTTTTCATTTTTCAGGATAAAAAAACCGAAGAAGTAAAGAAATAATATTTCTTGTACAATAAGCAATCACAAGTTTCGTTTAGAGGTGAAATGTTTATTTTTGAAATCTAAAATGTAAAAAAGATGCCTATGCCAATTTTTACACCGGAAGACCTCTTATTATATCTCTACAAAGAAACCAGCACCGAGCAAACTTTAGCAATTGAAGCCGCATTAAAAAAGGACTGGACGTTGCGCGAAAAATTAGGAGTTTTAAAAACAACCATACAACGGTTGGATAAGTTGAAACAAACACCACGAACAGAAGTTGTGTTGAATGTACTGAATCGTGCACGCGAAAAAGCTATTCAATAAGTTGGGTAAAAATTATTACAAGCATCCTGAAATATTGGATGCTTTTTAGTTTAAATCCATTAATAACTTGCACGCATTATGAAAAAGAAAGAGCGCTTTCAATTTATAATTGATTATTTTCTGACACACAATCCAGATGCAGAAACAGAACTTGAGTATGCCGGAAGCACTTATCAATTATTGGTTGCTGTAATACTATCAGCACAGTGTACTGATAAACGCGTGAATTTAACCACCCCAAAAATTTTTGACAAATATCCGACAGTAGAAAAATTAAATAAAGCAAGTTTTGAAAACTTATTCCCGTTAATAAAAAGTATTTCGTATCCAAGCAATAAAACAAAACACTTGCTCGGAATGGCAAAAAAAGTAGTACAAGATTTTGGCGGAAAAATTCCGATGACTATTTCGGAACTAATGCAATTGCCCGGTGTAGGTAGAAAAACGGCGAATGTAATTACTTCGGTAATTGATCAACAACCAAACATGGCAGTGGATACACACGTTTTTAGAGTTGCTAATAGAATTGGACTTTCGTTAAATGCAAAAACTCCGCTTGAAGTAGAAAAACAACTTATACAAAACATCCCATCTCCACTAATTCACAAAGCACATCACTGGCTTATTTTACATGGCAGATATATTTGTACGGCTCGCAATCCAAAATGTGTTGATTGCGGAATAAAATCGATTTGTAAATTTTATTCGAAAAATAATGCTGGATGAAATTTATAAATACTTCCCAAATTCTTCAACCAATTCTGTTTTTGTCATAGGAATTCCCATGATTTTGTTGTAACCTTTTGCATCAACAAAATAAACATCTCTAATAATTCGAATGAGCTGGCCGTTATTAATTTCGGGAACTAAAACGGTATCATAATTTTTCAAAATTTCTCCAAGATTTTTAGGGAACGGTCTCAAATGTCGTAGATGTGCATGTGCTACCGATTTTCCTTGGCTCTGCAAATCTGCTACTGCACTTTTTATTGAACCATAAGTAGAGCCCCATCCCAATACAAGCAAATCCCCCTTTATTGGTCCACTATCTAGTGTTTGCAAAGGAATATATTCAGCAATTCTGTCTACTTTGGCTTGTCTTATTTTCACCATCAGCTGGTGGTTGTCCGTATTGTAACTAATATTTCCTGTCAAATTTTCTTTTTCCAGCCCTCCAATTCTATGTTCCAATCCTTCTGTACCTGGTATTATCCATGATCGAACCATTTTTTCATCGCGCTTGTATGGCAATAATTTTTCTTCGCCATCTTCTAAACTCGTTTTTACTTTTACTTCAATAGATGATAAATCTTCAGATTTTGGAAAACGCCAAGGTTCTGCGCCATTTGCAATATAACCATCACTCAAAAAGATAACAGGTGTCATATGCTGAACAGAAATCTTAAACGCTTCATAAACTGCATTAAAACAATCGGAAGGTGTAGATGCAGAAATGATTGGCATTGGGCATTCGCCATTTCTTCCATAATAAGCTTGCATTAAATCGGATTGTTCTGTTTTTGTTGGCAAACCAGTTGATGGCCCACCACGTTGAATATTGATAATCAACAAGGGAATTTCCAACATCACAGCCAAGCCCATCGCTTCTGATTTTAGTGCCATTCCTGGTCCAGAAGTTGTTGTAACCCCCATACTTCCGCCATAAGATGCACCAATTGCAGATGTAATTGCTGCAATTTCATCTTCTGCCTGAAATGTTTTAATTCCAAAATTTTTATACTTGGCTAAATCGTGAAGAATATCTGTGGCTGGAGTGATTGGATAGGATCCTAAAAAAAGTTGTAACCCACTTTTTTGAGAAGCTGCAATTAAACCAAAAGCAATCGATTGATTACCCATAATAGAGCGATATTCTCCTGGCTCCATCTTAGCACTTGCTACTGAATATGTTGTTGTAAAAGTTTCGGTTGTGTCGCCATAGTTATATCCTGCTTGTAATGCTTTGATATTACTATTTAAAATTTCATCCTTTTTCCCAAACTTCACTTTTAAAAATTCAATGGAATTATCTAAACTTCGATTATACATGAAATAAAGAAACCCAAGTACAAACATATTTTTGGCTCTATCCTTTTCTTTCATTCCTAATGCAACATCTTTTAAAGCTTCACGAGTCATCTTAGTTACGTCCATTTTTATCAACTCGTAATTATCAAGACTACCGTCTTCTAATGGATTCACTGCTTCAGAGTAATTGGCCAATCGAAGATTTTTTGCATCAAATCCATCAGAATTGGCAATTATTTTTCCTCCCTTTTTTAGTTGAGAAAGGTTCGTTTTTAAAGCAGCAGCATTCATTGCTACCAATACATCACATAAATCGCCAGGGGTAAAAATAGGATTGCTTGAAAAACGAAGTTGATACCCACTCACCCCAGGAATTGTTCCTTGTGGTGCACGAATTTCTGCTGGGAAATCGGGAAAAGTTGCCAGATCAATTCCAAGTAAAGCTGTACTATTCGTAAACTGACTACCGGTTAATTGCATTCCATCTCCACTGTCGCCAGCAAATTTGATTACTACATCGGAGAGAACTACTTCTTTTCTCATCATGGGAACAAAAATTTATGTTGCGAATTTAAGGTAGTTCTATAAAAAAAATAGGTTGATTTTATTCTTAATAATTTATGAATTGTAAAAGCTAGTATCCTATAAAAAACAAAAGCAATCGCGGCAAGAGTTAAAATTCCGAGATTGCTTTCGTATTTACCATCCCATCCAAGACTGGATGACCAAAACCAACTATTAATTTATAAGACAGCAGAATTATATTTTTCGCTGCACGGGTTGCCCCATCCACACCGATTTATTTTGAATTTTTCTTACTAAAAACATAAATCCCACAAAAATAAAAAACAACGGTCCAAGAAATCCGAGAATTGCTACCCACTTTGTTCCATAAAATTTTGACATAGGTCTTCTCAATCGCTCAGATATCAAATACATACTTGGAACCATTATTAGCGTAAGGAAGAAAGAAAAAATCAATCCAAAAATTATTGTCCAACTTAGCGGCCCCCAAAATACAACACTGTCGCCGCCAAAAAAGATATTGGGTTCGAATCGTTGAAATAACCCTGCAAAATCAATATTCAAACCAATTGCCAACGGCAATAAACCCAACATGGTAGCAACAGCTGTTAATAGTACTGGAATGATTCTAATTTTTCCTGCTTGAATAGTTGCTTCTCTTGTGCGCACACCTCGACCACGCAATACATCTGTAAATTCAATCAATAAAATTCCGTTTTTAATTACAATTCCGGCCAAACCAACAATTCCAACTCCTAGCATGATTGATGCCATTGTCATTCCTGTAATTGCATAACCAAGTAATACACCAATAATCGAGAAAAATATTTCGGTTAAAACTATAAAAGGTTTACTCAAACTATCAAACTGCAAAACAAGTATTAGAAAAATCAACAACAGTGCAACTAATAATGCTTTTCCTAAAAATGACATGGTTTCTTTTTCCTGCTCACTTTGGCCCGATTGCTTAATTGTAATACCTGTAACCGCTTTTGATTTCGATAAAAAATCTTCAATCTTTAAAGCCAACTCAGCATTTATAGAAGCCACCATTGCGGGATTTAACACATTTGACTGTAACTGAATTGTAGGTTTTAGATTTTTTCTTTTTATGCCGCCAGAAGTATTCGTGTATTCAATTTTTGCTACTGCACTTAATGGAATTTGTTTTACGGCAAACGTGTTGAAGTCGCGATAAGTAATTCTAAAATTCAACAAATCGGTAATATTATTTCGCATCAAATCAACATCACGCAACTGAATTTTATATTCGTCTTCTCCATCTTTTAACTTTCCAATTTCTTTCCCAAAAATTGCAGTTCGCAATTCCATCCCAACTTGTGCTGTATATAAACCTTCCAACATTGCTTTTTCTCTATCAACCGAAACAGTGATTTCGGGACTGGTGAGATCCACATCCATTTTAAGATTTTCAACACCAGCAACACGATTGGTGTCTAAATAATTTTTTAATGCCGTTGCAACTTTTGCAATCGATTCAAAATTATCTCCCGCAACTTCAATATTCACTGGAGGCTCCGTTGGTGGACCTGCATCTTCTTGTGCAACTTCAATATCTACACCAGGAATCCCAACTAATGCATCTCTGATTTGTTGCAAATACGGCAACGTACTTTTTCCATTTCGTTTTTCAAACTCCACAAATGAAATTTGAATTCTACCTAAATTGGATTGAACACTTTTATTATTGTCTCTTGGATTATTTGCCGCAGCAGCAACATTGGAGATAACACTTTCTACAATTGAACCATCCATTCCTGGTTTTTCTTTATCCAAAACTTGATACATTTTTTGCTCCACAATTTTTGTAATAGAGTCGGTATAATTTACATTGGTGCTAACGGGAAGTTTTAAATAAACATAAATAAAATGTGGATCGCCACTTGGAAAAAATGTTGACTTTGCTCCTCTTAAAAATAACAACCCCGCAGAAATTGGAAATAACAAAAACATAAAAATCACTAAAAAGACCGGTCTTCTTTTTTGCAAAACCCAACGCAACAATTTTTCATATTGATTCATCAAACTCGGCAAAGCCTTGTGTTGAAACCAATAAATACAATCTCTTAAAACATAAACATTAAAGACCGCAAGAAAACTAAAGAAAATTAAAAAATTTCCAACGCCATGCCATCCTGCAAAATTTAAAATCAATCCAATAATTATAAAAGCCCAAAGCCATCCTTGTTTAAAAATTTTATTTTTTGGCGTTTCGTGTTCTTTGCCTTCGGGTTTCATAAAACTTACTGCAAAAACAGGATTGAAAATAAACGCTACAATTAGCGATGCAGCCAAAGTAAGAATCAACATTGTCGGCAAATAAATCATGAACTTTCCAATGAGTCCTTTCCAAAAAAGTAATGGGAAAAATGGAGCCAAGGTTGTTAATGTTCCTGCCAATACCGGTATAAAAATTTCTCCGGCAGCTGCTTTCGCAGCTTGTAAAATTGGTACTTTGCCATTATTGTAAATGCGATGCGTATTTTCTATTACAACAATTGCATCGTCTACAATTATTCCTAATCCAAACAACAATGCAAACAGTACAATAAAATTTAAAGTAACTGGCGTTCCCACAATTGCATCTGCCATCGGCAGAAATAAAAAGGCAACAAATACACTAAGCGGAACACTTAGCGCTACAAAAAATGCATTGGTAACACCCATAAAAAACATCAACACCAACAACACAAGAATAAATCCAATAATGATTGTATTTACCAATTCGTCGAAAGATGTTTTTGTTTGAATGCTTTGATCGCCGGTAAATTCAATTCGTAAATTGGATGGCAATTCATCATTGCTTTTCATCTCACTTACAATCAATCTTACTTTATCGGATGCGTTAATTAAATTTTCTCCTGCACGTTTTATAATATTTAGTGTAACTACATTTTTCCCATCCAATCGTGCAAAATTTTCGCGCTGCTTCACGGTATCTTTTAACTCAGCGATGTCGCGCAAAAACACAGTGGCATTCGCTTGGCTACCTTTTATTACAATGTTATTTAAATCATAAACATTTTTAAATTGTCCGCGAACACGAATGGTTCGTTTCATATTTCCTACTTCAATTTGGCCGCCGCTTATATCATGATTTTCTCTTGCAATCGAATTTTCAATATCATTAAATGTGATTCGTGCACTTTGCATTTTGAATGGATCGACATTGATTTGAATTTCTCTTTCAAAAGCACCTACTAAATCGGCACGTGTTATTTCTTTTAATTCTTCAACCCGTTCTTGTAATTTTTCTGCATATTGTTTCAACTTTACACCACTAAAATCGCCACTTACATTTACAAACATGATGGGCATTTCGCTAAAAGAAAATTCTTGCACATCGGGCTGAACTGTTAAGTCTAACGGCAAATCAGCTCTGGCTTTATCTACAGCATCTTTAATTTTTTGTTTTGCAAAATCGGGGTCATCATCCGTATCAAACTCAACAATAATGAGTGAAAAATCTTGCTGAGAAGTACTTTGCACCTTGTTTACTTTTGCACCACTAATTGCTTTGATTTGTTTTTCGATTGGACGCGTTACCAAATTTTCAATGTCTTTTGGCGAGTTGCCGACATAAACCGTAGCTACAGAAATTGTAGGAACTACAATGTCCGGAAACTGTTCTTTTGGTAATGTATTAAACTTGTTTAATCCGTACAACGAAACAAGAATTGCAATAATATAAATCGCAGTTCTGTTATCTACACTCCAACTTGTTGGTTTGTATTCTTTTATTTTATGTACAACTTTATCAAAAATGCTCATGTCTTTTTATGGTTTTTGATTTACTTATTTATTATTAACAGTAATCGTCTGTCCGTCATAAACAGTTTGATAACCTTCCGTAATTATTTTATCATTCGTATTGAGCCCTGTTTTTACTTCAATCATTCCCCCAAAACTTTCTCCCACAAATACCATTCTTTTTTTTGCAATTAATTTTTCGCCACTTTGTTCGACAATAAAAACATGTTTCCCATTTTCATCAGTTTGTATAAAATTTATTGGGATAGAAATTACATTGGGTGCGAAATAATCTTTGATTTTTACAATAGCAATTTGATTCAATCGCAAAGATGCATCGGAAGGTAATTTCGATTCTGTTGAAAAAGTTCTTGTATTAATATTAATGGAAGCACCAACAATATTAATTGTAGAGCTGTACGATTTATTCAAATCCGGAATTACAACTTGAACAACAGTACCTTTTTTTACACGAGCAGCGTAAGTTTCGGGTATATCCGTTACCACTTTCATATTGCTGTTGTTGATAATTCTAATTTGCGGACCGAGACCATTTGCCCCTATAAATATTTCGCCAACCTTTATATTTACATCTTCTGCAATTCCACTTATTGGTGCATAAACAAACGTAGTTTTCCAACTTTCTTTTGCGGTTGCAATTTGTTTTTCAATGGCATCAACCGAATTTTTAGATGAAATCAATTGCACTTCAGTTCCAATATTTTGATTCCATAAATTTTGTTGACGCTCGTAAATATTTTTCGCAAATAACAATTGCGTATTCAACGCTTCTAATTGTTGAGAAACAATTGCATCATCCAGTTTCAAAAGCAATTGTCCTTTTGAAACTGCATCTCCCTTTTTAAAAAATATTTCTTTTACCTGACTTGGCATTCCGCGTGGCGTTACAATTACAACATCCGAAACATCAACTCTTCCTTGCAATTCTATGAAATGAGTAAAATCTTGTTTTACCACCGAAGCAACTGCAACAAGTTTGCTCACTTCTTTTGAAACCGGATCGAGGCCAACAATTTCACTTTCTAATTTCTTGATTGAAATTTCTAATGTTGCTTTTTCAGTTTTTAGGCTTTCTAATTTTGCTTTTTTTTCAGTCAATCCTTCACTTCCTTTGTTTTCATCGTTGCTGCAAGAAACAATTATTGTTGTAAATGCAGCGATTATTATTGATTTATTCATAGTTAATTGTTTTAAAAAAATTAAAGTTTACCCAACGCTTTTGCATAATTAATTTTTGCAATTGTGGCATCGTACATTGCTTTGAAATAATTGGATTGCGCTTGTTGCATTTCGGTATCTGCTTGCAACACTTCGAAGCTGGAACCCAGCCCTTGTTCGTATTTTTTCTTTACTGTATTATAAACTTTTTCTGCTAATTGCATATTTTTTTCCTGAACATCCATTGCTAAAACAGCATTGCGAAAAGTATTTTTTGCAGCAGTTCTTTCTACATCAATTCCATTTTTTGTAGCAACTAAAATGTTTTTCACTTTTTCTTGAGAATATTGTGCTTGTTTTATTTTATACTTTTTTTGTAACCCGTCAAAAATCGGTACACTTACATTTAGCCCCACTAACCCTGCATTATACCAAAACCAAGGTTTGCCAGTAAAAGATTCAAAACGTTCATTTCGTTGCCCACTGCGTTGAAAATTATAAAAAGCTGCAATAGTTGGTCCGTAAGAAAGTTGATAGCGTCGCACATCTAATCCTTGTAATTCTACAGCTTTGTCCAAAAATTTTATTTCGTTTCTATCGTTGTAAGTAAAATTTTCTTCCAACATTCCTTCTTTGATTTTATCGGAAGAAAGCACATCGGTTAATAAAATAGAATCAGATTGCTGTAAGCCAATTGTTTGTTTTAAAACCGCATAACCAATAGCAATCCCATTTTTTAGTTGGTTTTCAATGGTGCGAATATTATTTAATGAAACGATTGTTTTATCAATATCCAATTTTTCGACGAATCCATTTTTAAATAGTACTTCCATATCTGCGGCAAGTTTCTGAAGTCGCAAACTACTTTCATGAATATAAATCAATTGCTTTTCTGCAATAAGAACAGCATAATAACTTTTGTGAACGGCATCTCGCAATTTATCTTCTTCAATTTTAATATTAATGCTATTCGATTCTATTAATGCTTCTCTTGCTTGAAGCCCAACAAAAACTTGTGGTTCAAATAACAATTGCTGCACACTGATTCCAGCATTCACATTCCACGGTGCCAAAAAACTAAAATTGTTTACTTTAAATTCTGCATTATTGGGATCAACTAACAACCCTGCACCATCTCGAACACCCTCTCTTTGTAACACTTTATAAATTGCACTTTCCGTAGCATCAGGAAATTGAATTAAAGGCAAACTCAAATAATGATTCCCTAGCAATGATCCAGTAATTTGTGGCAATGCCATTCCTGTAATTTCTTTATTTCTTGCTTCTGCAATTTTATAATCCAGTTTTGCATTTTTCAAACTTGCCACATTTTCAAAGGCAATGCTTACCGCATCTTTCACCGAAATAGAATGTGTTGTTTGTGCATGAACATTATTTATTTGAAAAAATGTTCCAATTAATAATAAAATTTTTACACCATTACACTTCATAGTTTACTTGTTTAATCGTTGATCTTTATATTTTAAAATAAGTTTGTGCCCCTTCAATGTTGCCATACTGAACAAAAAATATTCTACTATTTCGCACTGCAACTGCATTAAATTAAATTTTGACGGAGGGAATATTTCAGTATTAAATGCAATCAACATCGTTTCAAGACGAAATCTTACCATCAATTCTACATTAATTTCTGATCGATACAACTCTTCTTTTATTCCACGTTGAATATTTAGCTTCACCATTTCATATAAAAACTTGTTTTTATGCTCTAGAAATTTTTTGAACGCATCTGGATGGTATTTTTCTAAATCATACATCACCGCTGGCTTCATATTCTTAAACATAATTTCTACAAATTCAATCACTTTAAATATTTCATCAATTGCATTCACAGCATTTACTGCATCTTTTTTACAACAAGTTTGTGAAAATAAAATTTGGTCCTCTGTAACAGCCATTACCAAGGCGTCTTTATCTGTAAAATGTTGATAAATAGTTTTTTTGGAAATACCCAATTCAGCAGCAATCGCATCCATAGTAATAGATCGAATACCATAACGCCAGAATAACTCTTCAGCTTTTTTTATGATGCGTAATCTAGTTTCCATTTTAAGATTTGGAGGGCGAAACTAAGGAGACTTTAAATGCAACCATAGTTTTTTGACATATTTAACATTTTATCATTTGTGCCAAACACTTCGTTTTATTTTACCTTTACGCTTTAATTCAAAAAAGATATGACAACTCGCACTTTTGGAAAATTTGCCTACCGCAAAATGCTTCGCTATTTTGTTCAGGGAGTTTTAGTTTTAGCACCGATAACTATTACGGGGTGGCTGCTATATTCCATGTTTAGTACAATTGATGGATTATTACGACCAACAATAAATATTCCCGGTTTGGGATTTCTTATCATCATTGCGTTTGTAATTTTCATTGGTTATTTCAGTACAAACTTTTTGATGGGTAGTTTGCTTACATTTTTTAATACGTGGATAGAACGGACACCTGGTGTAAAATTTATTTATTCTACAGTAAAAGATTTTTTTGGAGCTTTTGCAGGCGATAAAAAGAAATTCGACAAACCCATTTTAGTATCGATAACAGCTGATGATGTTTGGATGATTGGATTTTTAACCAATGAAGATTTGCAACGATTTGAATTAGGTGAAGAATATGTTTCGGCTTATGTACCTCAAGGTTATAATATTGCAGGTCAGTTATATTTAGTAAAGCGAACTCGAATTAGAAAACTAAATAAAATGACTGCATCCGAAGCAATGAAATTTGCCGTAACTGGCGGTGTAGTACAATTGAACGAATTATCTAAAAACAAATAATAATGAACCGACGCTTACTTTTTCTTTTCTTGTTTTGTCTTAGTACAGAACAAAGTTTTAGTTGGGGATTTTTTGCACACAAAAAAATCAACTACCATGCGGTATTTCTTTTACCCCCGCAAATGATGACGCTTTATAAATCGCAAATAGATTTTTTGAGTGAGCATTCTGTTGATCCGGACAAAAGAAGATATGCAATGAAACAAGAGGGGCAACGACATTATATCGATATTGACTATTACGGCAAATATCCGTTTAAGGGATTGCCGCGAAAATGGAAAGACGCAGCGAATAAATTTTCAGAAGATACGCTTTACAAATACGGAACAATTCCTTGGTGGATTCAAATAATGCAAACACAGTTGACAAAGGCGTTTAAAGAAAAAGATCAATTTAAAATTCTAAAACTTTCGGCAGATATTGGGCATTATATTTCAGATGCGCACGTACCGTTGCACGCAACATTAAATCACGATGGACAACTTTCGGATCAAAAAGGAATTCATTCATTTTGGGAATCGCGCATTCCGGAATTATTAGCAGAAAAAGAATGGAATTTTTTTATTGGGAAAGCGGCTTATTTAAGAAACGCTCCTTCTTTTATGTGGAAACGAATTTTGGAAAGTTCCGCTGCAGCAGATTCTGTTTTACGATTTGAAAAAGAACTCACCAACGAATTTCCATCTGACCAAAAATATGCTTTCGAAAAAAAGAATAACAATACAGCTCGTCAACATTCAACTGATTTTACAATTGCATATAATAAAAAATTAAATGGAATGGTGGAAAGAAGAATGCAACAATCCATTTATGCAGTTGCAAGTTTTTGGTACACTTGTTGGGTAGATGCCGGCCAGCCTGACTTAACAGTTCTCAGCAACAAAGAATATTCCGATAAAGATTTAAAAGAATTTGAAACCTTGATAAATGCTTGGCAAAAAGTTTCGATTGTAGAAAAAGATTAAGCAAAATTTAATTTTCAAAAAATGATACACAATTTCAATGCAGGGCCATCCATTCTTCCAAAAGAAGTTTTTGAAAAAGCAAGCGAAGCAGTTTTGAATTTTGAAAATTCAGGATTATCTATTTTAGAAATTGGCCATCGTACGACACGGTTTCAAGCGGTAGTGGAAGAAGCTACCAATCTTGTAAAAGAACTATTGCAATTAAATAATGAACAGGAAGTTTTGTTTTTGCACGGAGGAGCATCCACACAATTTTATCAAATTCCGTTAAACTTGCTTAATGGAACTGATACAGCTGCTTACACGGAAACAGGTACTTGGTCAGTAAAAGCAATTAAAGAAGCAAAAATTTTTGGCAATGTAATTATTGCCGGTTCATCAAAAGAGTCGAATTATACTTCCATTCCAAAAAAAATAAATTTAACGGAGAAGACAAACTACTTACACATTACTACCAACGAAACAATTGCAGGTACACAATGGAAAAATATTCCGTACGATTGCGGTGTTCCGCTGATTGCCGATATGAGCAGCGATATTTTTAGTCGGGTTTTAGATTTTTCCAAATTCGATCTTATTTATGCCGGTGCGCAAAAAAACATGGGTGCAGCGGGAGTAAATCTTGTAGTAATTAATAAAAACATTTTGGGAAAAGTGAAACGAACTATTCCAACAATTTTGGATTATCGAAATCAAATTGCAGAAAAAAGTATGATGAATACTCCTCCTGTTTTTGCAATATATGTTGTACTACTTACTTTGCGCTGGCTGAAAAAACAAGGTGGTGTTGCCACTATTGAAAAAATTAATAATACCAAAGCAGAATTATTGTATAAAACTTTGGACAGCTTACCAATATTTACAGGAGTTGCGGCTAAAGAAGATCGAAGTACAATGAACGCCGTTTTTACAATCAGCGATCCTATTTTAGAAAATGAATTTTTGAAAATTTGCAATGAAGAAAATATTGTTGGCATAAAAGGACACCGATCTGTTGGCGGTTTTAGAGCTTCCATGTACAATGCATTGCCATTAGAAAGCGTGCAATTTTTGTCTGAGTTGATGTGCCAATTTGCTGAAAAAGCTTAAAGAGAAAGTAGGCTGTCGAACCTTGTGATTTACTTTTTTTAATCTTTCATTTTATATCAGTCCAAAGAAATGAATTTCAAATTGTAAGTTTGCAGCAATCTTTTTTATATGGCAATAATTAAACCATTTAATGCATTGCGCCCCACCGCTGCATTGGCGCAAACTGTAGCTTCTCGCCCTTACGATGTATTGAATTCTCAAGAAGCAAAATTGGAAGCAGCAGGAAATTCATTTTCTTTTTTACACATTACAAAATCGGAAATTGACCTGCCCGAAACAACAGATTCGCACAGTGATTTGGTTTATGAAACTGCTAAAAAAAATCTTTCTGAATTTATTAAAAACGGGACTTTATTTTCCGAAGAAAAACCTTGCCTTTATATTTATCAATTGATCATGAACGGGAAAAGTCAGACGGGATTGGTTTGTGTTTCTTCGGTTCAAGATTATTTTTCCGGCGTTATAAAAAAACACGAATTCACACAACCTGTAAAAGAAAAAGATCGCATCGATCACATGCGTACTATCGAAGCACAAACAGGAAATGTATTTATAGCTTACCGAGATGTACTAGAAATTAATGCATTAATTAATGGTTGGAAAAATTCTCAAAAACCTGTTTACGATTTTATTGCCGAAGATAAAATTCAACACAGTATTTGGATTATTGACAGAGAAGAAGTTATTAATTCAATTGTAAGACTTTTTGAAACAAATGTGCCCGCAACTTTTATTGCCGATGGCCATCACCGCGCAGCTTCCGCGGCAAAAGTGAGTGAGCAACTTCCAAAAAGTACAAATGCAAATTATTTTTTGACAACTATTTTTCCGTCAAGTCAATTATCTATTTTAGATTACAACCGCGTTGTAAAAGATTTAAACGGATTAACAGAAGAATATTTTATTGCTGCTGTGCAACAGAATTTTATTGTTGAGAAAAAAACAGCAGCTGTAAAACCGCAACAACTTCACCAATTTGGAATGTACTTAAATGGAACTTGGTATTTGCTTGTTGCAAAAAATGAAATCATCGAAGAAGATCCAATTGGTGTTTTAGATATTACTATTTTATCAAAACATATTTTAGATAATTTATTAAGAATTAAAGACCAACGAACTGATAAACGAATTGATTTTATTGGCGGCATTCGCGGATTAAATGAACTGGAAAAAAGAGTTGACAGCGGCGAAATGAAAATCGCTTTTAGTTTTTTCCCTGTTACGATGGAACAACTTTTTGACATTGCCGACAGCGGAAATGTAATGCCAACAAAAAGCACTTGGTTCGAACCAAAACTTAGAGACGGTTTACTTACTCATTGCCTGTAACTCAATAGCACAAACAGTATGAAGCATTTTTGGAATTTAATTTTTATTCTTTTTATTTTTCCTGTTTTTCTTTTTGGACAAATCGATAATGCAAAAAATCTAAAAGAGACCGCAACCGAAATGATGAAAGCTGGCGAATGGGATAAAGCAGTAATTGCTTTAAACCGCGCTATTGTTTTGGATGCTTCCAATTTTGAATTGCAAAAAAATTTACTGCAATGTTTATACTACAAACGCGATTTTGAAAAAGCAGTTGAATTAATAAAAACGATAACTGAAAAACCCGAAGCTGATGTGATGACTTTTCAATTAGCTGCGAATGTTTACAAAGCATTGGAAGAAAAAAAAGAAGCTGAAAACATTTTCAGAATGGGATTGAAAAAATTTCCAAAAAGTGGTCCGTTGTACAGCGAATTTGGAGAACTACTTTGGTCCAACAAAGAATTAGCGGCAATTGAATTTTGGGAAAAAGGAATAGAAACTGATCCTACTTTCAGCAGCAATTATTACCACGCAGCTAACTTTTATTTGTCAACAAAAGACAAAGTATGGACTTTAATTTATGGCGAGATTTTTGTCAACATGGAAAGCCTGAGCAATCGTGGCGCCACAATGAAAGCAACATTATTGAAATGTTATAAAGAACAAATTTTTGCAGAAATTGATTTATTTAAAGAAATGGAAAATGAAAAAAATTTGTTTGCAAAAACATTTCTTCAAAACCTTTCCAAACAAACTGCGCAATTAGCAAAAGGAGAAACGATAGAAACTTTAACCATGATTCGGACTCGATTTATTTTGGATTGGTTTACTTCTTCTGCTGCAAAATTCCCTTTTCGATTATTTGATTATCACCAACAATTATTAAAAGAAGGATTGTTTGAAGCGTATAACCAGTGGATATTTGGTGCAATTGACAATCTTTCCGCTTTTGAAAATTGGACAAAAATTCATGCTGAAGAATACAATCGATTTACTTCTTTTATGAAAAACAGAATTTTCAAAATGCAACCCGGGCAGTATTACAAAAACAAGTAATTTCGGTTAGTTTTCTACTATTTTTTTAATTTTTAGTATTTTGTCGAACTATGCCAGTTTGAACAAATTGTTTATTTTTAAAAAAATCGCACAATGAAACCAAAACGTTTATTTGATTTTTTAGATTATCAACTCCAAAACAATCCTCTTGTTGATTCACTTGCTTCCAAAGAAAATGGAAATTGGAAAACATACAGCACACAAGAAGTTGTAACTACTGTAAATAAAATTGCAGCCGGTTTGTTGAAACTTGGAATATCAAGCAACGACATGACTGCTGAAAACAGAGATAAAATCTCTATTATCAGCAGTAACAGACCAGAATGGTTGATGGTTGATTTAGCCGTACAAAAAATTGGTTCTGTTTTGGTGCCTGTTTATCCAACACTTAGCGCATCCGAATTGGAATTTGTTTTGAATGATGCTGCAATAAAAATAATTTTTGTTGGCGATAATAGTTTATTACAAAAGGTGTTGAGTATAAAAAGTAGAGTGCCTTCGCTTCAATATATTTTTACATTTGATAATTTGGAAGGCGCAGCAAATTGGAAAGAAATTTTTCAGGAAACCACAACTGAAACCCTAAAACAAATTCAGGAACAAAGCGATAAAATAAAACCCGAACATCTTTTAACTATTATCTACACATCGGGTACAACCGGCACGCCAAAAGGAGTTATGCTGAGTCATAATAATGTTGTTAGCAACATTATGGATAGCAATTGCATTTTCGAAGAAATAGGTATTATCAAAAGTAAAGCACTTAGTTTTCTTCCGCTCAACCATATTTTTGAAAGAGTTGTAAGCTATGTATATATTTTCAACAGTGTTGCTATTTATTATGCGCAAAGCTTGGAAACTGTTGGCGATAATTTAAAAGAAGTTCAACCAACTGTATTCAGCACTGTTCCAAGATTGTTGGAAAAAGTGTATGAAAAAATTGTAGCAAAAGGCAATACATTAACCGGTGTTAAAAAGAAATTATTCTTTTGGGCATTAAACTTGGGCTTACAATTTGATATTGATAAAAAACAAAGTTTGGGTTATAAACTACAACTGGCACTTGCAAACAAATTGATTTTTAGTAAATGGAGAGAAGCGCTTGGCGGAAATGTAAAAGCAATTGTAACCGGTGCTGCTGCTTGTCAAATAAAATTATTACGCGTTTTTACTTCGGCACAAATTCCAATATTAGAAGGTTATGGACTTACTGAAACATCGCCCGTAATTAGTGCCAATCGTTTTAGTTCTTCAAACAGAATGTTTGGAACTGTGGGCACTTGCATTGATAATATTGAAGTAAAAATTGCTGAAGATGGAGAAATACTTTGCAAGGGGCCGAATGTAATGATGGGTTATTACAAGCGTCCCGATCTTACTGCAGCTTGCATCATTGATGGGTGGTTTCATACGGGTGATATTGGAACTTTTGTAGATAATAAATTTTTAAAAATTACGGATCGTAAAAAAGAAATATTTAAAACTTCCGGAGGAAAATATGTTGCACCGCAGCCAATCGAAAATAAAATGAAAGAGTCGAAATGGATTGAGCAAATGATGATTGTGGGAGCCGATCAGAAATTTACAGGTGCACTAATCGTTCCTTCGTTTGCAGCATTAAATAGTTGGTGTACAGAAAATGGAATTACTTATTCCAACAACAACACGATTATTAAAAACGAAAAAGTAATTGCTTTAATTAGAGATACCGTTGATCAATATAACAAGGATATTAACCAAGTAGAACAAGTAAAGCGATTTGAATTATTACCGCAAGAATGGAGTGTGGATGGCGGTGAACTTACTCCAACATTGAAACTAAAACGAAAAGCTATTTTGGAAAAATATGCTGAAATAATTGATAAAATTTATTCAGTATAAAAAACCCAAAACTATAAAGCAACAGTTATTATTTCAGTTGCTTTATAGTTTTACAAATTTGAAATTAGCATCAATTCCTTCCCCCTTAAAATAAAGGATATACAATCCAGCGCTTATTTTATCCAATTTTAATATTCGTTCTGCACGAAGTTCATTTGCAGCAATATTTTCTTTATGAATTATTTGTCCCGCTGCATTTGCAATCGTCATTTTTAATGCAGGATGGCTTTGTAATAGTTTTAAATGTAAATCAGAATAAGTTGGATTGGGATAAATAATCATTTGAGAAAGTTGCGCATTCGCATCTTGCCCGGTAATCGTAATTAACAAAGAATCTTTCATCAACGAATTAGAAACCGAAACTGCTTTTCCCCAAACAGTTCCATTTGAGCTTGCCGTTACTAACCCATTGGAACTTATTATTGCACTTCCAGTTACTGGAACTAAAGTCCAAACAACCGAAAGGTTGGAAGCATTCGATGGAGTAATAATTGCTTGCAATTGTAAAGTTCCACCTGCGGAATTTATTGTTGCAGCAACGTTATTTTGAGTTACTACTTGCAATCTTGTAACAGGAATAAGTTGCCCACTAATTGTAATAAGCATGGAATCTTTTGCTGCTGCATTTGAAACAGAAATTGCTTTTGCCCAAATAGTTCCGTTAGTTTGCGCGGTCACTAATCCACTTGCATTTATTGTCGCAGTTCCAGTAACTGGTATTAAACTCCATGTTACAGATTGGTTCGTTGCATTGGACGGAGAAATAGTTGCAATCATTTGTAAGTTTCCGCTAGCAGTGGTTATTGTTGCAGGAACACTTCCTTGCGTTGTAACTACCAATGCTGCAACTTGAATTGTTTGATTGCTAATTGTTACTTGCATCGAATCTTTCGCTGCAGGATTAGAAACCGAAATTGCTTTAGCCCAAACTGTTCCATTTGTTTGTGCTGTTACTAATCCGCTTGCATTGATTGTCGCAGTTCCAGTAACTGGAACAATGCTCCATATTACGGACTGATTTGTTGCATTAGATGGAGAAATTGTTGCAACCATTTGTAAGCTTCCACCAGCAGCACTTATCGTTGCAGGAATACTTCCTTGTGTTGTAACTACTAATACTTCAACTTGTACTGTTTGATTGCTGATTGTAACTTGCATTGAATCTTTTACAGCTGGATTAGCAACAGAAGTTGCTTTGGCCCAAACTATCCCGTTAGTTTGTGCAGTTACTAATCCGCTTGCATTTATTGTTGCAGTTCCAGTAACTGGAACGACACTCCATGTTACGGATTGGTTTGCAGAACTGGGATTTACAGTTGCAACCATTTGTAATGTACCGCCAAGTGTAGTAATCGCTGCGGGAACACTTCCTTGTGTTGTAACTAAAACTGAATTTACAGTTGCTGTTTGGTTTGAAATAGTTAATTCGAGAGAGTCTGAAACAGTTCCATCTTGTTGAGAAATTGCTTTTGCCCAAACAGTTCCATTAGATTGTGCTGTTACCAATCCCGATGAATTGATGCTGGCTGATCCTGTTCCTGAAACAATACTCCAGTTTACAGATTGGTTTGCTGTATTCGGAAATATTGTAGCAAGCATTTGTAATACACCACCGTTTGTATTAATTATTGCAGGTACATTTCCTTGGGTTGAAACATCGAGACCAAAAAGCCCACCTGGGGTTATGTTTTGTGCGTATCCTCTATATTCAACTCCTCTATGTTCATACCATACACCTACTGCTTGTGTATTGCTAAGTGCTGTAAATCCGAAACGTCCTTTTGTGTTAGATCCACTTGCGGTTGTCGAACTCAATTCAATTCGATTACCAGTCCAAACAAACGCACCATTTGCATCTAAACGAGTAGCATAAATTTTATAATTCGCATCATAAGTCATAAAAACTGGCCCATCATTTACCAAAGAAACATCGCCAGCTTGCGAATCAAAATTGGCACTAATGGGATAAACAGCTTGAGCTCCAGAACCCAATAATCGACTACCATCTACTTTAGAAAATTTTTGAACATACACTCCATATTGACTTTGTAACGTATTACTAAAAGAACAAAGCGACCAAACATATGGCGAACCAGCGTTGAAAACCATATTAGTATTCTGTTGATAAGGATCACTGCCACCCGTATTGGTGCTAAAATTAGATCCATTGGGACCATAAGGAATTGTCCCATCTGGGTTAATTCTTTGAAGCCACGAATTAAACCGACTTCCTATGCTACTGTAATAACCGCAATAAGTTGTATCACCTTCTGCTTGTACAGAATAATAGCGAACGCCCGCTGTAGATTCTGTACTTATTTGTAATGGTGCTGCCCAAATTGCTGTCCCACTACTTGTATATCGTTGAGAATAAAGTGTTGTATTAATTCCAAACCCTTTTTTTTGAAAAACAAGATTAAATGTACCTGCTGTATTTGCAACTACCTGCCCTCGAGTTGTTAAGGATGCTCCAACCGTAACTTGTATTGGGGTTGACCAAGCGGCAGTTCCAGTTGTTGTAATTTTTTGTAGTTTAAGTGTATTCGCAGTCGATTCAATCCATGCAACTACTACTTCATTATTGCTTAGCAATCCTGGATAGGGTGCTAATCCGTTTCCCAAAACAATTCCATCTGCACCCCACAGTTGAGCACCCGATTGAGAAATTTTGTAAACAACTGCACTCATGGAACCTGCACCATTTCTTTCATCTTGAAATGCAACAACTAAATTATCGGATTCATCTTTACAAATATTAAAAACAAATGTTGCAGAACCCGATGGTTTGTTACTTACCAAAACGCCATTTGGCCCAAGAAGTTTTGTTCCGTCTACATCCAATAATTGAGCTCGCATATCATAGTTGCCACTATTTTGATGATAAAATGCAACCCAAGTTTTACCCGTGCTGGTTGTAAGCGAATGCATATCTGCTACAGGAAGTCCTGCAATTTCTAAATTGACAGAAGTATTCATGTTCCACTGTGTAAATCCATTGAAGGTTACAAAAATGGTTAAAAGAAGAAAAACAATTTTTCTCATGTAGTTTGATTTGAAATAAAAATATTTAGAGCAGTGAAAGTAATTTATGTTTAAACTAATGAGTTAAAAATAACTTTTTTTCTTTTACAAATAAGAATTGCAATAGTATTTTCAAGAAGCACTCTCATTCATACTTTATTATCTTTGTTGCCCTTTTCTTAATTTAAAAAAAGGAATCGGTCCCGTAGTTCAATGGATAGAATAGAAGTTTCCTAAACTTTTGATACAGGTTCGATTCCTGTCGGGACTACTATGAAATTTTATAATATAATCATCCGGTACCGCCTTCAATTAGGTATTGCCGTAGCAATTTTGGGTGGCGTTACAAACTATTTTGCTAGTTTCTGGCCGTCCTTTCCTTTGTATTTTATTGGACTAATTCTGGTTTTAGGCCATTTCTTTTTTGGTCCACTTCGGATTATTCAAGAATATTTAGAATCGGGAGATATGGAAGGAGCAGAAAAAGTTTTGGCTTCCATCAAATACCCTTTTCTGTTGTACAAACCTATTCGTTCTGTTTATTACACATTAAAAGGAAATGTGGCAATGATGAAACAAGATTTTGATGGTGCAGAAAAAATGATGAAAAAAGGGTTAGATCTTGGCATGCCAATGAAAGAAGCCGAAGGTGCAAGCATGTTGCAAATGGGCATGATTGCAATGCAAAAAAACAATTTGAAACAAGCCGAAAGTTACATCCGCGGCGCTTTGCGCAAAGGGTTGCCAGATAAAGAAAATGAAGCTGCTGCTCATTTGCAAATGTGCAGCATTATGATGAACAAGAGAGAATTTCGTGCAGCAAAAGATTATTTTAGAAAAGCAAAAGCACTAAAACCAACCACAACTCAAATTGTAGATCAGATCAAACAAATCGAAAAATATATTTCCCGAATTCCGGGTTAAACTTTTTTGCAACCGAAAAAGGAGGAAATTGGAAACAGTTTTCTCCTTTTTTTTTGAGTGCTGAAGAATTAACTTTGATTATGACTTTCAACAAAGAAAAATTCAATCAACCATTTCAAGAAGCGTTCAATTCGTTGAATGAAAATCAACGAAAAGCTGTTGAATTAATCGAAGGTCCGGTTATGGTTATTGCTGGTCCGGGTACAGGTAAAACACAAATACTGGCTTGCCGCATTGGAAAAATTTTACAGGACACGGATACATTTCCGCAAAATATTCTTTGCCTCACTTACACGGAAGCCGGCGTGGTGGCTATGCGAAAAAGATTGGTTCAATTTATTGGCCCGGATGCGTATCGAGTAAACATCTGCACTTTTCATGCTTTTTGCAACGATATCATTCAAGAAAATCTTTCCTTGTTTGATAAAAAATTTTTAGATCCAATTTCAGAATTAGAAAAAATTGAACTTTTTAAAAAATTGATTGACGGATTTTCGAAAAATCATCCGTTGAAACGCTATCGCGGCGATGTGTATTTCGAAGTAAAAGGATTGGATGAACTTTTTAATGTGATGAAAAAAGAGGGTTTGACTCCTGAATTTATTTTGCAAAAAATTGATCAACACCTCAACGAACTTCCAACCAATGACGATTTTGTTTACAAAAGAAAATATAAAAATTTCAATGCTGGCGATTTGAAAAAAGCAAAATACGACGAGGAAGTTTTGCGCATGACGAAACTTTCAGCTGCCGTAAATGAATTTTCGAATTTTCAAAATTTGATGAAAGAAAAAAATCGTTACGATTTTAACGACATGATCACTTGGGTTATTAATGCGTTTGAAAAAAACAAAAATTTATTGGCGCGCTACCAAGAACAATATCTTTATTTTCTTGTTGACGAATTTCAAGATACAAGTGGAACGCAAAATAAAATCATTGAACTGCTTATCAACTATTGGGATAAACCAAATGTATTTGTGGTGGGTGATGACGATCAAAGTATTTATCGTTTTCAAGGTGCAAATGTTGAAAACATGTTGCAGTTTGCAAACAATTATCAATCCGATTTACAAACCGTTGTCTTAACAAATAATTACCGATCCAATCAACCCATTCTCGACAATGCAAAAACATTAATTGATTTCAATAAAGAAAGATTAGTCGCCAAAATTTCCGGATTGAGTAAAGAGTTAATTTCTTCGGGAAAAGAAATAAAAAATTCTTTTATAGAACCAATTATAAAAGAATATGAAACGCCGCGGCAGGAAATGATCGACATCACTTTACAATTAAAACAATTATTGGAAAGTGGAATTACCCCCAATGAAATTGCAATTATTTATAAAGAAAATAGATTTGGCGAATCTTTAGCAGCGTATTTGCGATTGAGCAAACTGCCTTATTATACAAAGCGAGATATAAATATTTTGGATGAATTATTGATAAAAAAAATATTTCTTCTTTTAAAATATATTGTTGCCGAACATGATTATCCATTTGGTGGAGATGAAATGTTGTTTGAAATTTTGCACTTCGATTGGTTTTCAATTCCTGCAATTGAAATTGCAAAACTGTCGACAGAAGCCTTTTCCAAAAGGTATTCCAAACAACCTTCCAATTTAAGAAAACTACTTTCAGAAAAAGCTGCAGCTCCGGCTATCGATCTTTTTACAAACAATTTACATCCCGATTTAAAGAAGGTTTCTGAAATTTTAGAAAAATTTATCAGCGCCGTTCCCAATCATACCTTGCAAAATTTATTTGAAATTATTATTCGCGAAGCAGGAATACTTAATTCAGTTTTAAATAGTTCCGACAAACACTTTCAGTTGCAATTACTCACAGAATTTTTTGATTTTATAAAAGATGAAACACATCGCAACCCTTCGCTTAATTTAGAAGAATTTGTAACGCTGTTGAGTTTAATGGAAAAAGAAACCATTCGATTGCCGTTAACGCAAATCAGTGGAAATGAAAAAGGGATTAACCTTCTCACTGTTCATGGCGCAAAGGGATTGGAATTTTCGTTTGTCTTTTTTGCAGGATGTAATTCAACTGTTTGGGAAAAGAAACGCACACCAAGTAATAGTTTCAAATTGCCCGAAACTATTTTTCAATCAAATGCGAAACACACAACCGAAGAAGAATTAAGGCGTTTATTTTATGTTGCTTTAACACGTCCAAAAGAACATTTAATTGTTTCATATTGTAAATATCGAAACGATGGAAAACCACTGGAGCCGTCTGTTTTCATAGAAGAAATGCAAACAAATAATGCATTGCAAAAACAAGCTGTTCAATTAAGCGAAGAAACAATGAGTCAATTTACATCGCTTTTGTTTTTAGAAAATTTGGCGCCAGAAATTGAAAAAATTGATGCGCAATTTATTGACGAATTGATTGAAAAATTTGTAATGAATGTTACAGCGTTAAACAATTATTTACACTGTCCTTTGGAATTTTATTACAAAACTTTAATTAGAATTCCTGCGCCAAAAAACGAAGCGCTCGAATTTGGTTCGGCAATTCATTATGCATTAGAACAATTGTTTACTTTAATGAAAGAAAGTGGTAATGATAAATTTCCTACGAAAGAAATTTTTATTGCCAGCTTTGAAAAGCACATGCACCGCCATCGCGAAAGTTTTACAAAAGAACAATTTAATAGACGGTTGGAGTATGGCCAAACAATTTTATCCAACTACTACGATCAAAATATTAATAGCTTCAATAAAATTGCCTTACCAGAAATTGTGATAAAAAATATAGTGTTACAAAATATTCCATTAAGAGGAGCGCTAGATAAATTAGAATTTGAAAAAAGAAATGAAGCTGGAGAAATTCCTGTGAATATTGTTGATTACAAATCGGGAAATGCGGATAATGCAATAGAAAAATTTCAACCGCCAAACTCCAAAACACCCAATGGAGGTGATTATTGGCGTCAAGCTGTATTTTATACAATTTTGATTGACAATTACAGCCAAAAAAATTGGAAAACAAAAACTGTTGAATTTGATTTTATAGAGCCAGATACAAAAGGCGAGTTCCAAAAAATAAAATTGAACATTTCTTCTGAAGAAATAGCAATTGTTTCGGAACAAATTGTAATTGTTTGGAATAAAATTCAAAACAAAGATTTTTATACCGGTTGCGGAAAAACCGACTGCCATTGGTGCAATTTTGTAAAATCAAGTAATCAAGCAATAGCGCTACACGAAATAGATATCGAAAGAGAAATTGATACCTTATAATTTAAAGATTTATTTAACAACAAACACTTTAAGTTTGCCATCCCATGCGAAAGAATAAAATTCTCACCCTTTTATTGATTGGCTTTTCAAGTATCTTTTATACGTTCGTAAATACTGGATGCGCCAATATAATTCCACCTACTGGTGGAGCAAAAGATACAATAGCACCAAAGTTATTACTCGCCAATCCTTCGGATTCAACAAAAAATTTTTCACAAAAAAAAATTTTCTTAACTTTTGACGAGTACGTAGAACTGCAAGAATCTCGAGAAAATATTCTTATTACACCAACTCCAACTATTGAACCTACAATTGAAGCAAAGTTGAAAACGATAACCATTAGTTTGAATGATAGTTTGGAGCAAAACACAACTTATTTTTTCAATTTTGGAAAAGCAATAAAAGATATTAATGAAGGAATTGTGTTAAATAATTTCACTTACGCATTTAGTACAGGAACTGCTATTGATTCTTTGGAACTTGAAGGAAAAGTAGTGCTTGCGGAAACCGGAAACATCGACAGCTCATTAATTGTAATGCTTCATAGTAGCAGCGAAGATTCTGCGTTAATAAAAGAAAACCCACGATATATTTCAAAACTTGATGGAAAAGGAAATTTTAAATTTCGATTTTTACCTGCAAGAAAATTTTATCTCTACGCATTAAAAGACGAAGGACGATCACATAAATATTTTTCCAACACACAGTTATTTGCTTTCGCAGAAAGTCCGGTAGAAATTTCCAGCAATTCATTGCCAGTAACATTATTTGCATTTGCAGAAAAAAAAGAAACCACATCACAACCTTCCAATTTATCTCAAAACAGAGTGGCTGACGCGGCTAACAGAAGATTAAAGTACACTACTTCTATATCAAATCAACAACACGATTTACTAATCCCATTTTCAATAAATTTTGAGCAGCCGCTTAAAAATGTAGATACTTCCATGTTAATTTTAAGTACAGATTCTTCATTTAACACCATAGAAAATTATCATTGGGAAATAGATAGCTTGCGAAAAAAAATAGAACTGAAAATGGAGTGGAAAGAAAATACCCATTACAATTTAATACTTCAAAAAAACGTTGCGGAAGATAGTGTCGAAAGAAAATTATTAAAAACCGATACTCTATTTTTTACAACAAAAAACAATAGCCAATACGGTTCGCTAAAAATTCAGTTTTCCAATTTTGATGTTTCCAAAAATCCGGTAATTCAATTTATACAAAACAACCAATTGGTGAGTTCTTTTCCGCTCACTACTTCCGAATTTAGTCGCGCTATTTTTCCGCCGGGCGATTATGAATTGCGCATCCTATTTGATGAAAACAAAAATGGCAAATGGAACGCAGGGGATTTTTTTAATAAAAGAAAACAACCGGAAATAGTAAAACAAATTGAGCAACGAATTACCATCAAACCTGATTGGGACAACGAATTTGATATGAATTTTCCTTCGAAATAATTAAGTGTAATTAAAAAAATAACTATTTCGAATCTATCTTTGTTTTATGCAATTCTCTTCTCAACTTCTCGAAAATGCGGTAAATGAATTTTCTAAACTTCCGGGTATTGGAAAAAAAACGGCTTTGCGACTTGTCTTGCATTTACTCAACCAAAAAGAAATAATGGTAACAAATTTTGGTGAAGTAATTTCTAAAATGCGAACAGAAATAAAATTTTGTCATCGCTGTTTCAATGTTGCCGATGGTGATATTTGCTCTATCTGCGCCAACAGTATGCGCAAACAAGAAATAATTTGTGTAGTTGAAAATATTCGAGATGTAATTGCAATTGAAAGCACTTTACAATTCAATGGCACTTACCATGTTTTAGGTGGAATTATTTCACCACTTGATGGAATTGGTCCTGAACAATTGAATATCGCTTCTTTGGTGCAACGCGTTACAAAAGAACAAACGGAAGAAATTATTTTTGCGCTCAATCCCACTATACAAGGCGATACAACGATTTATTACATTCAAAAAAAAATAAAAGACTTACCCATTAAAACAACCACCATTGCTCGCGGAATTTCTTTTGGTGGAGATTTGGAATATGCCGACGAACTTACGCTTGGGCGAAGTTTACAAAATAGAATGCCGGTAGAAAACTACATTTCACATAAATAACTTTGGTTGAAAATTTTTTACAACTATCTTCGCACCTGCAACAGGCGGATTTGTTTATTGTTCGGCCACTTACTTCAACAGAACTAATAAACTGCAGAAACTCTACACAAAGTTTCCAATGTTTTTAGTTCTACAAATGAAATTGCATGAGTAGTATTCGTGATGCATTAAAAAAACGCATACTGATTATCGACGGCGCGATGGGTACGATGATTCAGCAACATCATCTTTCTGAAAAAGATTTTCGTGGAGAAAGATTTAAAGATTGGCCAAGTGACCTCAAAGGGAATAATGATCTTTTATCATTAACGCAACCTGCAATTATTAGTGACATTCATAAAAAATATTTGAATGCCGGTGCTGATATTATTGAAACCAATACTTTCAATTCGCAAAAAATTTCTTTGGCAGATTATCAAATGGAAAGTTTGGCTTACGAACTAAATTTTGCTGCTGCAAAAATTGCAAAAGATGCAGTGAAGGAAACGGGTAAAGAAGCTTGGGTGGCTGGCGCAATTGGCCCGATGAATAAAACATTAAGTCTTTCGCCCGATGTAAATAATCCCGGTTTTCGTTCATTAACTTTTGATGAAGCTGTTTCTGCTTATTATGAACAAGTAAACGGATTAATTGATGGCGGCGCAGATTTACTTTTGATTGAAACCATTTTTGATACGTTAAATGCAAAAGCTGCAATCGTGGCAATTAAAAAATATTTTCAAAATTTTCCGAGCAGTGAAAAAGAAATTATGATTAGTGGTACCATCACGGATGCAAGCGGAAGAACATTGAGTGGACAAGTTTTGGAAGCATTTTATATTTCTATGCAACATGCGCAACCACTAAGTATTGGTTTGAATTGTGCGTTGGGTGCAAAAGAAATGAGACCGCATATTGAAGAACTTTCACAAATTTCCACTTGCTTCGTCTCTGCATATCCTAATGCCGGTTTGCCAAATGCAATGGGTGAATATGATGAACATCCAGCAGATACGGCACATCATTTGGAAGAATGGGCTGCAGAAGGATTTGTAAATATTGTAGGTGGGTGTTGCGGTACTACGCCCGATCATATTCAACACATAGCCGAAGCTGTAAAAAAAATTATACCACGACCATTGCCAATTATTAATAAAAATTAGATGAAGGAAGAAATTTCCATAAACCCTTTTTTAAGACTTTCGGGATTAGAGCCACTAATTGTAAGGCCCGATACTAATTTTATAAATATTGGTGAACGAACTAATGTTACCGGTTCAAAAAAATTCGCGCGATTAATTAAAGAAAATAAATACGAAGAAGCGCTGAGTGTTGCACGGCAACAAGTAGAAAGTGGTGCGCAGATTTTGGATGTAAACATGGACGATGCTTTATTGGATGGAATTTACGCAATGACTACGTTTTTAAATCTTGTACAAAGCGAACCCGACATTGCAAAAATTCCGATAATGATTGACAGTTCTAAATTTGAAATCATCGAAGCGGGATTAAAATGCGTTCAAGGAAAATGTATTGTTAACTCCATTTCATTAAAAGAAGGGGAAGAAAAATTTGTGCACAATGCTGTAATTTGTAAAATGTACGGTGCAGCTGTAATTGTAATGGCCTTTGACGAAAATGGCCAAGCCGACTCCAAAGTTCGGAAAGTTGAAATATGCCATCGCGCTTATAAAATATTAACAGAAAAAGTTGGTTACCCTCCACAGGATATTATTTTCGATCCAAACATTTTTGCCGTTGCCACCGGCTTAGAAGAACATAATAATTATGCCGTAGATTTTATTGAAGCTGCTAAAGAAATAAAACAATTAATGCCCTTAGCTAAAATAAGTGGTGGCGTTAGTAATCTTTCTTTTTCATTTAGAGGCAATGAACCTATTCGCGAAGCAATGCACAGTATATTTCTATTTCATGCAATAAAAGCCGGAATGGATATGGGAATCGTAAATGCAGGCCAATTGCAGATTTACGATGAAATAGAACCAACTTTAAAACATTTGTGCGAAACGGTAATTCTCAATCGTGATAATTTGAATAATGAGGCAACCGAAAAATTAATTGAATTTGCTTCCACCGTAAAAACAAAAGACAAAGAAGAAAAAAAAGAAGAATTGTGGCGAAGTGAATCTGTTGAAAAAAGATTAGCCCATGCATTGGTAAACGGCATTACAGAATTTATAGAAGTAGACACCGAAGAAGCAAGATTAAAATACAATAAACCTATTGAAGTAATCGAAGGTCCGTTGATGACCGGAATGAATGTGGTTGGCGATTTGTTTGGCGCAGGAAAAATGTTTTTACCGCAAGTAGTAAAAAGCGCAAGGGTGATGAAAAAATCCGTGGCAACGCTTACTCCTTTTATAGAAGCAGAAAAAAAAGATACATCAAACGCTCCCAAAATATTATTAGCAACTGTAAAAGGTGATGTACATGATATTGGGAAAAATATTGTTGGTGTTGTACTTGGTTGTAATGGTTACGAAATTATTGATTTGGGTGTAATGGTTCCTGCCGATAAAATTTTGGAGACAGCAGAAAAAGAAAAAGTAGATATCATTGGTTTAAGTGGATTGATAACTCCTTCGTTGGACGAAATGGTGCATGTTGCACACGAAATGAATCGCCGTGGAATGCAACAGCCCTTATTAATTGGCGGCGCTACCACATCCAGAATGCATACAGCTGTTAAAATTTCACCACAATATGAAAATGGTGTTGTACATGTTTTGGATGCAAGCAGAAGTGTAACAGTAGTAAATAATTTGCTAAACAAAGAACAAAAATTAAAATTAATAGCTACTACAAAAAATGAATACGGTACACTTCGCGAACAATTTTTACATAAACACAAAACAAAATCGCTAATCAATTATAAAGAAGCGCTTGCCAATAAAGAAAATTTTGATTGGGAAAATTATCAATGCGTTGAACCTGCTGTAAAAGGTGTAAAAAAAATTATTGAATTTGACCTTGGCATTATTGCAAAATATATTGATTGGAATCCATTTTTTATTGCATGGGAAATGACGGGCCGTTACCCCGAAATTTTATCTGATAATAAATATGGAAAAGAAGCCACACGAATTTTTGAAGATGCACAGCAATTAGTAGAAAAAATTGTAAACGAAAAATGGTTTACGGCAAATGGGGTTGTTGGTTTTTGGCCGGCACACAGCAATAATGCTGATACTATTTTTGTACAAACAGAAACGGGAGAAGTAAAATTGGAAATGCTTCGCCAACAAATAAAAAAAGCGGCAGATCAAAAAAATTTTTCACTTGCCGATTTTGTAAGTCCAAAAAAAGATTTTATCGGTGCATTTGCAGTAACAATTCATGGCACAAAAAAACACATTGAAAAATTTGCTGCCAAAAACGATGACTATAATAAAATTATGGTGCAGCTCCTTGCCGACCGTTTTGTGGAAGCTTTTGCCGAATATTTACATTTATTAACAAGAAAAGAAATTTGGGCTTATGCTCCAAATGAAAATTTTTCGAACAATGAATTATTAAAAGAGGTTTACACGGGTATTCGTCCCGCACCTGGTTATCCTGCTTGTCCCGATCATACAGAAAAAATAAAACTATTCAATCTGTTAAACGCAACTGAAAATATTGGTGTTGAATTAACAGAAAGTCTGGCAATGAATCCTCCGGCATCTGTGTGTGGCTGGTATATCGCGCATCCACAAAGTCATTATTTTGGTTTAGGAAAAATTGATATCAATCAATTAGAAGATTATGCAAAAAGAAAAGAGATGCAAATGGATGAAGCAAAAAAATGGATGCGCCCCAATTTAGAGCAGTAAATATTTTTTCAATTCATTTTTCAATTGATCCGCATTTTTGAATTCAATCCCAGTTAACCCTAACTCATTTCCTGCTTTTACATTTCGTAAATTATCATCAATAAATAAAGTTTCGGATGGATTCACTCGGAAGCGATCAAACAATATTTGGTAAAACTCTGGAAAAGGTTTTCTTGTTTTTTCTTCACCACTCACCACTATTCCATTAAACCATTGTAAAAAATCGAACCGAGCTAATGCAACCGGAAAAGTTTCAGCGCTCCAATTAGTAAGCGCATAAAATTTTAAATTCGGATTCTTTTTTAATTGTTGAAATATAGCCACTGTATCATTTTTTGCACCACTTAACATTTCTTCCCATCTTCCATAAAAATCTAAAATAGATTTTTCCCATACAGGAAACTCTTTCACTTTTTCTGCAGTTGCTTTTTTAATTGAATAACCAGCATCTTGCCTTTCATTCCATTCGGGTGTGCAAACATTTTCAAAAAAATAGTTGCGCTCTTCTTTAGTTGAAAAATATTTTTCGTGATAAACATTATTGGGATTCCAGTCTATCAAAACACCGCCAAGGTCAAAAATTATATTAGTTATTCCTCTCACTCTTTATTGTATCGAAGTTTTAAAGCAATCATTATCGTGCACATCGCAATCATTATTACATTGGTAACAATTATGACCATATTATTTATCATTACACCATAAGCAATCCACATCACTTCATTTACAAATGCGATTACAAACATCATTAATGAAACATTTTTTGCGGATTTCTCTTTCCATGTTTTTAACACTTGTGGTAAAAATGTAAAAACAGTAACTGCACTTGCTGAATAACCAAGAATATCTGCTCCGTTCATTGTTATTATTTTTTTTTTGCAAGTTATCACTATTATTTCAAGACAGAAGAAGTAGTTATAATTAATTTAGCCTGCTTTATTAAATTCTGTACTTTTCCATTCCAAATAATAATACATGAAAATAATTTCCTATAATGTTAATGGTATTCGCGCTGCAATTAAAAAAGGATTTATTGATTGGCTAAAAACATATCCTGCAGATATTATTTGTTTGCAAGAAACCAAGGCCACAAAAAGTGATGTGGACATGACTCAAATTAATGCATTGGGATATGATGATTATTGGTTTAGCGCTGAAAAAAAGGGGTACAGCGGGGTTGCTGTTTTTACAAAAATAAAACCCGATGAAGTAATTTATGGAAACGGTCATTTATTAAGTGATGCCGAAGGCAGGGTAATTCAATTGCAATTTGGAGATGTGCGTATTATTAACGCCTACTTTCCGAGTGGAACAAGCGGCGACGAACGACAGCAATTTAAATATAGTTGGTTGAGTGAATTTCATAAAAAAATTAATGTAGTAAAAAACCAAAATCTAAAACTTGTATTATGTGGAGATTACAATATTGCACATCAAGAAATTGACATTCACGACCCAAAAGGAAATAAAAACAATAGTGGTTTTTTGCCCGAGGAAAGAAACTGGTTGACAAAATTTATTGAAAGTGGATGGGTAGACACTTTTCGAAGCTTGCATCCCAAACCTCACTGCTATAGCTGGTGGAGTCAGCGCTTTCCAACGGTACGCCTCAACAACAAAGGGTGGCGGCTTGATTACATATTAGTTACGGATTCCCTAAAAAATAAAATTAAAAATGCAGCTATTTTTTCTGATATAAAACACAGCGATCATTGCCCCGTATTTCTTGAATTAACAAATTGACAGTTATGATAATTTATAATGTTACCATCAAAATTGATAACTCGATTGAAACGGATTGGCTGATTTGGATGAAACAAATTCACATTCCAGATATCATAAATACAGCTTGTTTTACACATGCTACTTTATTGTATTTATTAGATAATGATGAATCGGATGGACTTACTTATGCAGTTCAATTTCATTCAACAAGTAAAGAGTTGTACGAAAAATATTTAACGGAGTTTGCCCCAACCATGCGCAAACACGCAATAGACAAGTGGGGAAACAAATTTGTTGCATTTCGATCGGTTTTGCAAATTGTGAATTGAGTGTGTAAAAAGAAAATTCATTTTTAGTTTATTTCAAAATAATTGTCTATTATACTTTTAAATAAATTTGAAAACACTTTTTTGCACTATTCACTGAAACGCAGTACTGACAAGCATTTCAAGCATTTACAAAATTTAAACCAAAAAACATATTTTTTAGCGCGTCTTTCGACGCCTTGCCCAATGCGGTTTTCGTATGATTGCAAAAAAAGAAAAATTTTGTTGGAATGTAAAACTATCTAAATTTGTCCCTGTTACTAAAACATTTTAAAACATCTATCATGAACAAAGCTGAATTGATTGCTAAAATTGCCGATGGTTCCGGCGTTACAAAAACTCAAGCCAATGCTGCATTAGATTCTTTTATCGGTGCAGTTACCAAAACATTAAAAGGTGGCGGTAAAGTTACCTTAGTTGGATTTGGTACTTTTTCTGTAACTAAAAGAGCCGCTCGTAATGGCCGCAACCCTCAAACAGGTGCAGTTATTAAGATTAAGGCAAAGAAAGTTGCTAAATTCAAAGCAGGAAAAGAACTTTCAGGTAAACTGTAATACAGTTACCAAGACATTAAAAGCCTCATACATTAATTGTATCGAGGCTTTTTTCTTCAAAAATTTAAAAACTAAAATAATATTATGGGAAGAGGTGATAAAAAAACTAAAAAAGGAAAAATTGCAATTGGCTCATTTGGTAAAAGCAGACCCGCAAATAAGAAAGCTACTGCAAAGAAAAAGAGTTAAATTTTCTAATTAAGGAGCAAGTCGTTCTAAAGTCCAACTTCCATCGTCTTGTAAATGATATTGAAGTCGATCATGCAACCGACTGGTGCGTCCTTGCCAAAACTCAACTAATACAGGTTTTACAATATATCCTCCCCAGTACGAAGGACGTTGTATTGGAGTTTCGTTTTGTTTTTTTGATAATTCTTCAAATTGATTATCTAACCACAAACGATTTTCAATAACCCGACTTTGTGGTGAAGCACAAGCTCCTATTTGACTTGCAATAGGACGCGAATAAAAATAATCATCATTTTCTTTTGCAGATAACTGTTCGGTAATGCCTACAATCCGAACTTGACGTTCTAATTCTTTCCAAAAAAACAACAAACAAGCTCTGGGGTTTTCTGCAAGTTCTTTCCCTTTTAAGCTTTCATAATTGGTAAAAAAAATAAAACCTTTTTCGTTAAACCCTTTCAATAAAACAATTCGTGCCAAAGGCAGCCCATTACTTGAGGCCGTAGAAAGTGTCATTGAATTTACTTCATCAATTTTGGAAAGGGTTGCTTCTTCCCACCATTTTTCAAACTGAGAAATTGGATTATTTTCTACATCAACTTCATTAAGCGTTTTAAGACAGTAGTTCTTTCTAATATCTTCAATGTTGTTATTCATTTTATAGAAGTTTCAATACAAAGTTAGATTTAAGAACAAAATAAAAACTATGAATTGAAATATATTTTAGCATTTCAATTAGCTATAACAATCAACCATTAGTTTGAAACCATTGTGCCCACTTTATCTCCGGTTACAACACGCAATAAATTACCTGGCTTATTCATATCGAAAACTATAATCGGCAGTTGATTTTCCATACAAAGTGTAAAGGCGGTTAAATCCATCACACGCAAATTTTTTGAAAGGCATTCGGAAAAAGTAATCTTATCAAATTTTGTTGCAGTTGAATCTTTTTCAGGATCTGCAGTATAAACGCCATCTACTCTTGTTCCTTTCAAAATTACATTCGCATTTATTTCAATTGCACGAAGCGAACCTGCTGTATCGGTTGTGAAATAAGGATTCCCAGTTCCTGCTCCAAAAATTACTACCCTCCCTTTTTCTACATGGCGAATTGCTCTGCGACGAATATAAGGTTCTGCAATTTGTTCCATTTTTATTGCACTTAACAATCGGGTAAATACACCAACTCTTTCTAATCCTGCTTGTAATGCCATTCCATTTATTACGGTTGCAAGCATTCCCATATAATCTCCCTGCGCTCTTTCAATTCCTGTTTCTGCTTCATTCATTCCGCGATAAATATTTCCACCACCGATAACAATGGCAACTTCAACTCCAATTTCCGTTAGTTGTTTGATGTCTTTTGCATATTGCAAAATGACATCGTTATCGAATCCAAAATTTTTATTACCCATTAATGCTTCTCCCGAAAGCTTTAGTAGCACTCGTTTGTATTTAGGAATCATTCGATGAAAATAGTTTAATTGAAAAATAAGTTGAATTTTGAAACGAAGATAAGGCGAATTGACTAAGTTAGTTTTTGCCCATTATATATTATTTACAAAATAAAAAAGGGACTGCAAAGCAATCCCTTTGTAAAATATTTTTATAGCTCTTAGCCCAACGCAACTCTTTTGAAACTTGAAACGGAAATTCCACCGGCTTCTTTTAAATATTCGCCAACAGTTTTGCTACCATCTTTTACAAAAGATTGCGCAGTAAGTGTTTGTTCTTTAAAAAACGCACCCATTTTTCCTTCTGCAATTTTAGCAATCATTTCATCTGGCTTTCCCGCCATTTTAGGATCTTGCTTCATCAATTCGATGATAATATTTTTTTCGCGTTCAACAATTTCAGCAGGAACATTAGCTGCATCAATTGCAACCGGGTTTAATGCTGCAATTTGCATCGCAACATCTTTTCCAACTTCTAGTGCATTTTTATCTAATCCAACCAAAACACCAATGCGATATGCACCGTGAATATAGGATGCAACAAAGTTCGCCTCTACTCTTTCAAACTTTGTAACACCAATTTTTTCACCAATAGTTGCCAATTTATCATCAATTAAATCTGAAACTTTTGCACCGTTTACGGTTGCATTGTTTAATTCTTCCAGATTATTTACATTTTGTTCAATTGCTGCATCAGCTATTGATTGTGCAAAATTTACAAAGTCTGCATTTTTGGAAACAAAATCAGTTTCGCAACTCACACATAGTACAATACCAATATTGTTATTGCTGTTTGTTTTTGCAATTACAACACCTTCTTTTGCTTCTCTGTCACTTCTTTTTGCTGCTACTTTTTGTCCTTGTTTTCTTAACCAATCAATTGCAGCTTCAAAATCTCCGTTCGTTTCAGTTAATGCTTTGCGACAATCCATCATTCCTGCACCGGTTGTTTGACGCAGTTTATTAATTTCCTGAGCACTTATTGCTACTGTTGACATACTCTTTTTTTTAAATTAAAATTCACTTAGAAATACCTGGCCGTTAAATCCTTTACGAACGATTGCTCGTTCTTTTTGGGCTGCTTGGCGTTCTGCGTTTTGGCGCATTGCCACCACGAGATCTACCACCGCGATCGCCATCTGCTTTTGCTTCTGCTTCCAATCGAGCTGCTTTTCTTTCGTTCTCTTCAGCTCCGGATGTTTCTTCACTTTCGTCGTCTTTTGCAGCTTGACGTTCAGCAAGCCCTTCGGCAATGGCTGCTGTAATATAGTTGGTGATAATTGTAATTGATTTTGTAGCATCGTCATTTGCAGGAATAGCAAAATCAACTTTAGTAGGATCGCAGTTTGTATCTACAACTCCAAAAGTTGTAATTCCCAAACGCTTTGCTTCTGCCAAAGAAATATGCTCATGGCCAATATCTACAATAAATAATGCAGCGGGAACTCGACTTAGTTGTGCAATACCTCCAAGTACTCTTTCCATTTTGTCTTTATCGCGGCTTAAAGTAAGACGCTCTTTTTTTGTAATGCTATCGAAGGTTCCGTCGTTTAACATTTTTTCGATGCTCTGCATTTTTTTAACACTTTTACGAACCGTGTTAAAGTTTGTTAGCATTCCACCCAACCAACGCTCAGTTACATACGGCATGTTCACTCGTTGTGCGCATTCGGTAACAATATCTTTTGCTTGTTTTTTTGTTCCAACAAACAAAATCTTTTTACCACTACGAGCAACTTGTTTTAAAGCACTTGCTGTTTCTTGCAGACATTCTGTTGTCTTGTTCAAATCGATGATATGAATACCTTTCTTTTCAGCAAAAATATAAGGAAGCATTTTCGGATTCCACTTTTTGCGCAAATGACCAAAATGAACACCTGCATCTAAAAGTTGCTGCTGAAGTGAAGTATTATTATTTTCCATTTTAAACGATTGTAATTTTTATTTTTTTTGTTTGCTAATTTTCTAAGTTTAGTTTCAACAAATTAACGTTTGCTGAATTGGAAGCTCTTTCTTGCTTTTTTGTGTCCAAACTTTTTACGCTCTACCGATCTTGGGTCGCGTTTTAATAAACCTTCTGCTTTTAATAAGGGGCGATATTCTGAGTTAAAATCAACCAAAACACGTGAAATACCAAGCATTGCTGATTCGGCTTGGCCTTTTACGCCGCCGCCGGTTGCATTTATTACGATATCAAATTTATCGAGTGCAGCAACTGTTTTCAACGGTCTTGTTACTTGATTTTGTAAATAAACCAACGAAAAATATTCTTTAAAATCTTTATCGTTCACCGTAATTTTTCCATGTCCTTTGGACATAAATACACGAGTTACCGCTTCTTTTCTACGACCAACTCCGTTTTTTTGTTTTTCCATTTCTATTTATTTGCCACTTTCTTTTTTGAAAAGTGAATTAAAATTTAGAATTTAAGTGCTTTTGGTTGTTGTGCAGCATGTTCGTGCTTATCTCCTGCATACACAAATAATTTTTTATACATCTGACGACCCAAGCGATTTTTTGGAAGCATCCCTTTTATGGCTCTTTCGATAACTGCATCGGGACGACGTGCTAATAAATTGCCCGCAGTTTCTTGTTTTAAACCACCAGGATATCCGCTGAAAGTGTCGTACAATTTGTCTTCAATTTTTTTACCAGTAAAAATTACTTTCTCTGCATTAATTACAATGATGTAATCGCCGCAATCTACGTGAGGAGTATAGTATGCTTTGTTTTTGCCACGAAGTATTGCAGCAATTCTTGCACACATACGTCCTACGGTTTGATTGGTACCGTCCACAACATACCAGTTGTGTTTTACGGTAGCCGCATTTGCATGTTTTGTTGTGAAATGTAAATGACTCATTTTAAAATGTTTTTACTGTAATGTTGATTTTTCAACCCCAGTAGTTATTAATAAAATAACAGGACCATCCACCTGCTATTCCCAATAAGTTTTTTCAACTTTTTTGGGGGTCGCAAAGATAAGTGCCCACAACTTGTATTTCCAAACTTTTAGCGAACTATTTTTTATTGCACCTTTGTAAACAATTGAATTTCAATAATATTTTTAACGAATAAAAATAATACTATTGCAAAATAAGATTCAATTTTTTGAATTATTTATTATTTATAGCAATTTCAAGAATCCATAACCCTTTGGAAGAAATTGTTCGGTTTATTATAGATACACAAAAAAATATTTTACTGACTCCCTAAAAAAAATCTTCAAATTCAAAAATAACATAGTTGATATTGTAGCTTATTTTTACAACACGAATTACCCATGTACAATAAGGAGATTACAAAAAAATTACAGGAAGAAACTTCTTTATTTTTACAAAATAAAGAAGCCATAATTGTTGGCGAAGAAGAACTTCAAAGATTGCGCGATGTTCTTCGATTTCACGAATACCGCTATTATATTTTAAACGAGCCGTTGCTTGCAGATATAGAATTTGACCTGCTTTATAAATTGCTCGAAAAAACTGAAAACGAAAACCCAAGTTGGATTACAGCAGATTCTCCAACGAAGCGTGTGGCAAAAGGATTAACCAAATCTTTTCCTTCCGTACAGCATCTAGTACCCATGTTGTCATTGGAAAATTCCTACGACAGTAATGATTTGCTAGATTTTGATCGCCGGGTAAAAGAACTTACGGAAAAAGAAATTATTGAATATTGTGTAGAACCAAAATTTGACGGCGCAAGTATTTCTATTATTTATGAAAACGATTTATTAATTCGTGGTGCTACGCGAGGCGACGGAGTTGAAGGAGATGAAATTACAACCAACATCAAAAAAATAAAAAGTATTCCATTGTCTGCTAAATTTTCGCAATACGGTTTGCAGCAAGTAGAAATAAGAGGTGAAGTTTTAATAAATAAAAAGAATTTTAAAGAATACAACGAACAACTTATTGCGCAAGGGTTAGAACCGTTGGCTAACCCACGAAATGCAGCAGCAGGAAGCCTTCGCATAAAAAACCCAACCGAGGTAGGAAAAAGAAATCTTGAAGCGTTTGTTTATCATATCAGTCATTACACTTCGCTTCCAAATAAAAAAATTACGGAAGATTTACATCAACATGCAACTACTTTAAATTTATTATGGGACTTAGGTTTTCGAAGTCCACAACTAGAAAAAAAAGTGTTGATTGGCATCGAAGCTGTGATAAATTATTGCAACGAATTTGAAATAAAAAGAGACAATCTCCCGTACGAAATTGATGGAGTAGTTATAAAATTGAATGAAGTTTCTCTTCAAGAAAAAATAGGAATGACCAGCCACCATCCACGCTGGGCAATGGCTTATAAATTTAAAGCAAGACAAGCAACCAGCAAATTAGAAACAATAGAATTTCAAATCGGAAGAACAGGAGCCATTACACCTATTGCAAAAATTACACCCACCGCATTGGGCGGTGTTACCATTTCTTCCATTTCATTATTCAACGAAGAAGTGATAAAAGAAAAAAAACTAAAAATTGGTGATGCAATTTTGATAGAAAGAGCCGGCGATGTGATTCCTTACATTGTAAAACCTTTAATTGAATTAAGAACTGGAATTGAAAAAGAAATTGAATTCCCAAAAAATTGTCCAACCTGTAATACTAAATTATTTAAAGAAGAAGGCGAAGCAGCTTGGAGATGCATAAACATTGATTGTTCCGCGCAATTGATTGCACACATCATTCATTTTTCAAGTAAAGACGCAATGGATATTCGCGGATTGGGAGATTCTATTGTTCAAAAATTTTTCAAATTGAATTTGCTGAAAAACATTGTTGGAATTTATGAATTAGATTTTGGCAAACTTGAAAATACAGATGGTTTCGGAAAAAAATCTATTGAGAATTTAAAAGTTGCAATTCAAAATTCAAAAACACAACCGTTGCATCGTTTGATTTTTGCATTGGGGATTCGTTTTGTTGGAGAAACAACTGCAAAAACAATGTCAAACTCAGTTGCTCACCTGCTCGATTTTCGAAATTTTTCCTTGGATGATTTACAACAACTCGAAGACATCGGGCCAAAAGTTGCGGGAAGTATTTTTCAATTTTTTAACAACCAGAAAAATATTGAATTGCTGCAACGTTTGGAAAATTTAGGCTTACAGCTTAAAAACGAAAAAAAGAATTTTGTGGGTGATTTCGTCCATCAAAGTTTTTTATTTACCGGCACATTATCAAAATTAAAAAGAACAGAAGCCGAAGAAATTGTAGAAAACAATGGCGGAAAAATTGCAAGCAGCATTAGCTCGAAACTTAATTTTTTAGTAGTGGGCGCCGATGCCAGAAGTAAATTAGAAAAAGCAAAAAAAATAAATTCGATAAAAATTATTACCGAAGAAGAATTTTTAAAATTATTCGGCAAGCACTGATTAATTTTTCTAAAAAAAATTAGAGCAATTGCTTCGAAAGCAAATATTCTGCAATTTGAATCGCATTAGTTGCAGCTCCTTTTCGAAGGTTATCAGATACGATCCACATATTTAAAGTATTGGGTTGTGTTTCATCTCTTCGCAATCTGCCAACAAACACTTCATCTTTTTCGTGCGCATCCATCGGCATCGGATAGCGCTGTGTTGCCGGATCATCCACCACCACAATTCCCGGCGTTTTTTCTAAAATCATTTTTATTGTAGCAAGATCAAACTCATTTTCAAATTCTACATTCACACTTTCGCTATGACCACCCATTACAGGTATTCGAACTGCAGTTGCAGTTACGCGAATGGAATCATCACGCATTATTTTTTTGGTTTCGAAAACCATTTTCATCTCTTCTTTCGTATAACCGTTTTCAAGAAATAGATCTATTTGTGGAATAACATTTAAATCAATCGGATATTTATACGCCATTTCTCCAACTATTCCTTTTCGTTCATTTTGCATTTGATCGACAGCTTTAACGCCAGTACCGGTAACACTTTGATAGGTGCTAATCACAATTCTTTTTGCTCCATATTTTAAATGCAACGGATTTAGTGCCATTACCATTTGTATAGTTGAACAGTTTGGATTGGCAATTATTTTATCGTTTACAGTTAAAATTTCTGCATTAATTTCTGGTACAATTAATGGTTTTTGAGGATCCATTCTCCAAGCAGAAGAATTATCAATAACCGTAATTCCTGCTTCAGCAAATTTTGGAGCCCATTCCAACGAAACACTTCCTCCTGCTGAAAATAGTGCCACTGCAGGTTTTGCTGCAATTGCGTCGGCCATACTTGCAATCGAATATTTTTTATCTCTAAAATCGATTTCTTTTCCAATGGATTTTTTCGATGCGACTGGAAATAATTCAGTAATAGGAAAATTTCTTTCGGCTAATACTTGAAGCATTTTTGTACCCACCAATCCCGTAGCACCAACAACTGCAACTTTCATTTGTTATTTTTTTTCGCGGTGCAAAGTTAGCATTGGCTTTTATTTTACACAAAATATTAATCCATTATTTATATTAATGTAATTAATGAGTGGGTTTCAATAACTTAAAACTGTGAAAACCATTTTCCTATTTCTATTTTTTTCATTGCAATGCAATTTTTTATTTGCACAAAACAGATATGCAATTATAATTGATGAAATTATGGCTGACCCAAGTCCACCAGTTGGTTTACCAAATAACGAATGGATAGAATTAAAAAATATTTCCGGAACTGCAATCAATCTTCAAAACTGGAGAATTGGAGATGCAACGGGACAAAGTGGTGCAATACCCAACTTTATTTTACAAGCTGATAGTTTTGTTACAATTTGTGCAACTAGCGCCGTTGCTGCTATGAGTTTATTTGGAACCGCAATTGTAGTGCCCAATTTCCCATCTCTCGATAATAATGGCGATCAGTTGTTTTTAAAATCATCAACCGGAAAAATTATTCACGCCGTTTTTTATTCAATTTCTTGGTATCAAAATTCAACAAAGAAAGAAGGAGGTTGGAGTTTGGAAATGATTGATGCAAATAATCCTTGCACTTACAAAAACAATTGGAAAGCAAGTATTGATACAAAAGGCGGCACGCCAAGTATGAAAAATTCTGTAAACGAAATCAATCCCGATACAGAATCGCCGAGGCTAAAAAGAGCTTACCCAATTGACAGTTTGAAAATAATTTTAGAATTTGACGAACCGCTTGACAGCATGAAAGCTGCCACCATTACAAATTACACTTCGGACGGTGGAATTATTTTTAATTCAATTGCTTGTTTATCTCCACTTTTTCATTCCGTGCAACTAACAACGGTAACACCATTGCAACCCAATATTATTTATACGATTACTGCAACAAATATTTCTGATTGCAGCAATAATTTTATTGGCAATTTCAATAAGACGAAAGTTGCGTTGCCTTCTGCAATTGCTGTAAATGAAATTGTGGTGAATGAAATTCTTTTTAATCCAAAAAGTGGAAGTTCGGATTTTGTTGAATTTTACAACCGAAGCAATAAAGTTTTTGACGCATCTAAACTGTTTGTGGCAAATAGAAACAACAGCGGAATTATTTCTTCGCAAAAACTAATTTCGGAAACACCGTTTCTTATTTTTCCGGAAGACTATTTCGCAATTACAGAAAATTCCGAATCGATGTCGTTGAATTATTTTGTAAAAAATAGAAATGCATTTTTGGAACTTCCAACGCTTCCTTCTTTTCCGGATAACGAAGGAATAGTTGTATTGCTAAATTCATTGAGTTTAATTATTGATGAAGTAAAATACAAAGATGATTGGCATTTTAAATTAATCGACAACGCAGCAGGAGTTTCGTTGGAAAGAATTGACCCGAACGGTATTTCACAAGCTGAAACAAATTGGACTTCAGCCTCATCCACAGCCGGTTTTGCCACACCGGGATATAAAAATTCGCAATACAAAAATTCACAATTTGTTAAAGCAACAATTGAAATAATTCCAAAAATATTTTCGCCCAACGGTGATGGAAGAGATGATGTTGCTACTATTTTTTACAAAGTGAAAGAGTCCGGTTTTATAGCCAACATTTCCATTTATAATTCGCAAGGAATTTTGGTAAACAGGTTTTCAAAAAATGCTACACTTGGCTTGGAAGGTTTTTGGAATTGGAATGGAACCGATGATAAAAAAAACAAACTACCTACTGGTGCTTATATCGTTTTTACAGAACTGTTTAATTTAAAAGGAGAAAAAAATCAATTTAAAAATGTGGTGATATTAGTGAATTAATTTATTACACCTCTTTTTATTCTAGTTCAATTTCAAATTTTGTCAATTCTTTGAATTGCTGAATACGATCATCAATATCTGCTTTGCTTAATTCTTTTAATCTTGTTGTTCCAAATTTTTCTACACAAAAACTTGCCAATGCCGAGCCAACAATGATGGCGGATTTCATATTTTCAAAACTGATATCTTTTGTTTTTGCCAAATAACCAATAAATCCTCCGGCAAATGTATCGCCGGCACCAGTTGGGTCAAAGACCATTTCTAAAGGAAGTGCGGGTGCAAAAAAAACTTTTTCTTCATGAAACAACAAAGCACCGTGTTCTCCTTTTTTTATTACAAGGTATTTCGGACCCATTTCTAAAATAGTTTTAGCCGCAGCAACTAATGAATATTGACCACTCAATTGCCTTGCTTCGCTATCGTTTATTAAAAGAACATCCACTTTTTTCAAAACTTTTTCCAAATCGCCCATTGCAGTTTCCATCCAAAAATTCATCGTATCGAGTACAACTAATTTTGGACGATTTTTAAGTTGTTCAATAACCGAAAGCTGTAAGGCAGGGACAAGATTACCCAACATTAAAAATTCACAATCCTGGTATAACTCGGGAACAACTGGCGTAAAATTTGCCAACACATTTAATTGTGTATCCAATGTGTCTCTTGTGTTCATATCTAAATGATAACGACCGCTCCAAAAAAATGATTTTTCCTTTTCTTTAATTTCTACACCATCCAATATTACACCACGAGCTTCTAAAAGTTTCAACTCTTTTTTCGGAAAATCTCCCCCTACAACAGAAATCTGTTTTACAGAATTTGTAAAATTTGAAGCACTCCACGCAATATAAGTCGCAGCACCACCAACAATTTTATCACTTTTACCAAAAGGGGTTTCAATTGCATCAAAAGCCATTGTTCCAACTACAACAAGCGACATAGAAATAAATTTGGGTTAAATTATTTTTTAAATGAATGCTGCAAACCTAATTCAATTTGAAATAATTTTAAAAAAAGGTATCAAAAGTGTTTTTAAAAATGGCATACTTTTTACATCGCATACTAATAACTTCGTAAAATAAAAATCAACGCATAAGATTTAGAAAAAATATAACTTTAATAATGATTCACGATTTGTGTAACTAGAATTATACCCATGTCAGTTCATTTCCATTCACTTAAAATAAAAATGGTAAAAAAAGAAACTACTGATTGCGTGTCAGTAGTTTTTGAAATTCCAACCAATTTAGAAACTGCTTTTCAATTCAAACAAGGGCAGAGTTTGACGATGAAAATAAATAGAGATGAAAATGAAGTACGAAGAACTTATTCAATATGTAGTTCACCCTTTGATAAGGAGTTGAAAGTTGCAATAAAAAAAATTGCAGATGGAAAATTTTCTGTTTTTGCAAATGATATTTTAAAAAAAGGGGATACGATTGATGTAATGGAACCGGTTGGGAATTTTTTTACTGAACTCAATCCATCGAATAAAAAAAATTACCTCGCCTTTGCTGCAGGAAGTGGCATCACCCCTGTTCTATCGCTTATTAAAACAACACTTGCTGAAGAAAAGGAAAGCAGTTTTACATTAGTATTTGGAAATAAATCACGTAATTCAATTATCTTTTTTGAAGAATTAGAGGGGTTAAAAAACAAATACATGAATCGTTTCAGCTTGGTTCATATTTTAAGCAGAGAAAAAACAGATTCGGCATTAAATTTTGGCAGAATAAATGTTGAGAAACTAAACGATTTACAAAAATTAATTGACTACACAACTTTCGATGAATTTTTTATTTGTGGTCCGGAAGAAATGATTTTTGCAACAAAAAATTTTTTAATTGAACAAGGAACAGAAGAAAAGAAAATTCATTTTGAATTATTTAATAGCACCACAACAAAAAAATCGGATGCAAAAAATAAATTGTTTCAAAAAAATTCTTCAGCACAAACCAATATAACCATAAAAGTAGACGGCAGAAGTTTTGAATTTGAACAACCTCTCAATAGTAATATTACAATTTTAGATGCCGCATTAAAAGAAGGACTCGATCTCCCTTTTGCTTGCAAGGGAGGAATGTGCTGCACTTGCAAAGCCAAACTGGTTGAAGGTCTTGTGGATATGGACGTGCATTGGGGATTGGAACATTCTGAAATTGAAAGAGGATATATTTTAACTTGCCAAAGCCATCCTAAAACAGAAAAAATTATCGTAGATTTTGATATAAAATAATAAACTAAAAAATGTCTGCACTAAAAGAAGAAGAAATTTTTTTAAAAAAAATAGAAGAAGAAACAAAAATTGAACCAAAAGATTGGATGCCGGAGGCATATCGAAAAACGAATATTCGACAAATAAGTCAACATGCACACAGCGAAATAGTTGGTACGTTACCAGAAGGAAATTGGATTGGACGAGCACCTTCTTTGAAACGAAAATTAATTTTGTTGGCAAAAATTCAAGATGAAGCTGGCCATGGTTTGTATTTATACAGTGCCTGCGAAACGCTGGGAATTACAAGAGAAGAAACCATCAATGATTTGCATAGTGGAAAAGCAAAATATGCTTCCATATTTAATTACCCAACATTAACATGGGCAGACATTGGTGCAATTGGATGGTTAGTGGATGGTGCCGCAATCATGAATCAAGTAATGCTTACACGCACTTCGTACGGCCCTTATGCAAGAGCAATGGTAAAAATTTGCAAAGAAGAAAGTTTTCATCAAAGACAAGGATTTGAATCTTTATTGGTTTTATCAAAAGGCACAACTGAACAACAGCAAATGTGTCAAGATGCTATCAACCGTTGGTGGTGGCCGGCCTTGATGATGTTTGGACCAAAAGATTCGGAAAGTACCAATAGTGATCAAAGTATGAAATGGAAAATAAAAAGAAAAAGTAATGATGAACTCCGACAAAATTTTGTAGATATGATCGCAGAACAAATAAAATTCTTGGGTATGAAATTACCCGATGATAAATTAAAATGGAACAATAAAAAAAAACAATACGACTGGGGGGAAATAAACTGGGAAGAATTTTGGAATGTTATAAAAGGAAACGGCCCTTGTAATTTTGAAAGAGTTGCAGCAAGAAAAAAAGCGTGGGAAAATGGCGAATGGGTAAGACAAGCAGCTGTCGCACATTCAAATAAATCAAAAACAAAATAATTTATTTAAAATGAAACAGTTCATCAACAAATTTTATTACGGCGACATTCCTGAAAGCAATTCGGGAAATTCCATTATTTCAACTGAATCAAAAACTGATTGGCCTTTGTGGGAAGTTTTTCTTCGTAGCAAACAAGGGCTTGATCACAAACATACCGGAAGCCTTCATGCAGCCAATGCACAAATGGCAATTGAAAATGCCAGAGATGTTTATACAAGAAGAATGGAAGGCGTAAGTATTTGGGTTGTTGAATCAAAAAATATTCATGCTTCAAATCCGGATGAATCTGAAAGTTTGTACGACCCTTCTAATGATAAAATTTATCGTCATGCTAGTTTTTATCAATTGCCCGACGAATTAAAACACATGTAATTTTTTCTATTTTGAAAACAAAAATGAACAAGCCAATCATCGATTATCTTTTACACCTTGCCGATAATTCATTGATACTCGGTCAAAGAAATGCAGAATGGTGCGGACACGGTCCTATTTTGGAACAAGACATTGCCATCACAAATATTTCATTGGATTTAATTGGCCAATCTCGAAGTTTTTATCAATATGCGGCTCAATTAAAAAACGATAATACCACCGAAGACAGTTTGGCTTTTTTTAGAACGGAAAGAGAATTTAAAAACTTTTTATTGCTTGAACAACCGAATGGCGATTGGGCACAAACAATTTTGAAACAATTTTTTTTCAGCAGTTTTCAATTTTTATTATTTCAGCAATTACAAAAAAATAGCGACGAAACTTTGGCTGCAATTGCAGAAAAATCGTTGAAAGAAATCAGCTATCATTTGCGTTGGAGCAGCGAATGGGTGGAGCGATTGGGCGATGGAACAGAAGAAAGCCGCAACAGAATTTTGAATGCCGTAAATAATCTTTGGCGATTTACGGGAGAGCTATTTATTCCTGCTGCGTATGAAACAGAATTGGGTATTGAGTTGAATTCAATCAAAGAAAATTGGCAAGAAAAAATAAATGAAATTTTCAAAAATGCAACGCTGCCAATTCTCTCAAATGTATTTTTTCAAACCGGTGGTAAAACCGGAAACCACACCGAACAACTTGGTTTTATTTTAACCGAACTTCAATACATGCAACGAACATTTCCCGGATGTGAATGGTAATTATGAATAAGCTCAATTTTAATAAGGAAACAATTTATACTTATCTGAAAGAAATAAAAGATCCGGAAATTCCTGTGCTAAGTATTGTTGATCTTGGAATTGTTCGCGATGTAAAAATTAATACAGATGGACTTGAAATTGTAATAACAGCAACTTACACCGGATGCCCCGCAATGGATATGATTGCAACGGATATTCGAATGCAATTAAATAAATTGGGTTTTACTAATTTAAAAATTTCAACAATTATTAGTCCGGCTTGGACAACCGATTGGATAAGCGATGCAGGAAAAATAAAACTAAAAAATTACGGCATAGCACCACCCAACAAACGATTTTTAATTGCAAGCAATGGAGTGGAATGTCCGCGCTGTCAATCAATCAATACAAAATTGATTAGTGAATTTGGCTCTACCGCTTGCAAAGCAATGTTTCAATGTGATGATTGCTGTGAACCTTTTGATTATTTTAAATGTCATTAGTCGACTGCTTGGAATAATTACCTTCGCTATTAAATAATAAAACATGTCCACAATTTTATTTGAAATAAAAAATTCGATTAGCATTATTACACTAAATCGTCCGGAAAAATTAAATGCATTTAACCGCGAAATGTCTTTGTTGCTGCAGGAAAAATTGGATGAATGTAAAAAAAAGGAAATAAGAGCTGTTTATATTACCGGTTCCGGAAAAGCATTTTCTGCTGGTCAGGATTTAGCTGAAGTTGTAGATGCCGAAGGGCAGGGAATGGAGAAAATAATTGTTGAACATTATAACCCAGTTGTAACCAAAATACGCAAGTTGGAAAAACCGGTTGTAGCTGCTATAAATGGTGTGGCTGCAGGTGCCGGCGCCAATATTGCTTTGTGCTGCGATATTGTTGTTGCAGCTGCTTCTGCAAGTTTTATTCAAGCTTTTAGTAAAATAGGATTAATACCGGATAGTGGTGGTACGCATACTTTACCTCGTTTAATTGGTTGGCAAAAAGCAAGTGCATTAATGCTATTGGGAAATAAAATTACTTCGGAAGAAGCTGAAAAAATGGGAATGATTTACAAAGTATTTTCGGATGAAACTTTCAAGGAAGAAAGTTTTAAAATTGCTGAAACAGTTTCCAATCTTCCTACAAAAGCACTTGCATACACCAAACAATTATTAAACATTTCTTTTGTAAATACATTTGAAGAGCAACTGCAAGACGAAGATGTTTTTCAACAAAAAGCTGCTCACACACAGGATTACAAAGAAGGTATTCAAGCTTTTTTAGAAAAAAGAAAACCGCACTTCACCGGAGAATAAAAAACTTATTTTTAAAAAATGCAAAACGAAAAAGACAAATTAGCCAACTCGGTAGTTGCACACATGATGGAACACGATGCATTCAGCCAATGGATGCAAGTAAAAGTTTTAGAAGTAAGTGAAGGTTATAGCCGCATCAATATGCTGATAAGAAAAGAAATGGTAAACGGACTCGGCATTGTACACGGAGGAATTACCTTTTCACTTGCTGATAGCGCTTTTGCATTTGCTTGCAACAATCGAAATAATTTATCGGTTGCATTGGACGTTACCATCAGTTTTACAAAAGCTGTAATTATTGGCGACACCATTACTGCAGAAGCAAAAGAAATACATAACGGCAGAAGTACCGGCGTGTATTTAATAACTATTTTAAATCAAAAAAACGAACAGGTTGCATTATTCAAAGGCACTTGTTTTAGAACCGGAAAAAAATTAGTATGATTTATTCCTTTAAAAAATTTATGCCGGTAATTCACAAAAGCAGTTTCGTGCATCCACAAGCAGCGGTTACTGGAAATGTTGTCATTGGAAAAAATTGTTACATCGGGCCTGGTGCTGCATTACGTGGCGATTGGGGGAAAATTATTTTAGAAGATGGTTGTAATGTGCAGGAAAACTGCACTATTCACCTATTTCCGGGAGCAACTGTATTATTGAAAAAAGGATCGCATATTGGACATGGCGCAGTAATTCATGGCGCAACAATTGGGAAAAATTGTTTGATTGGAATAAATGCGGTGATTTTAGACAATGTAATTCTTGGCGACGAATGTATTGTTGGCGCACTTACGTTGATAAAACAAGATGAAAAAATTCCACCTCGTTCTTTATTAGTTGGCAACCCCGGAAAAATTATAAAAAAAGTAAGTGATGAAATGTTAAAATGGAAAACCGAAGGCACAAACTTGTATCAGCAATTACCAAAAGAAATGTTAGAAAACTGTAAAGCGTGCAAACCGCTTCGTTCAAAAAACTCAAAAAATAATTTGGAAACAAAAATCAAATATGCTCCATTTAAAAAATAGTTCTACTTATATAATTAACGCTTCGAACTGATATCGCTTACTTTTGCACATTAATCAAAGTTTTGGAAAAAAATAATTTCGTCGATCAGATTCGAATTTTCTGTCGCAGTGGACACGGTGGTGCAGGAAGCAAACATTTTGCCCGTACAAAATTTAATCCCATGGCAGGGCCCGACGGTGGCAATGGTGGCCGCGGTGCGCATATTCTTTTAAAAGGAAATCGCAACCTTTGGACACTTTTGCATCTTCGTTATTTTAAAAACATATTAGCCGAAAATGGAGAAGGTGGTTCCAAAAACAATTGTAGTGGACGCGATGGAAAAGATATTATTATCGAAGTTCCTCTTGGAACCGTTGTACGCGATGAAGTTACCGGAATGACGGAAGCAGAAATATTAGAAGATGGACAAGAAGTAATTTGGATAAAAGGTGGAAGAGGCGGATTGGGAAATGCAAATTTTGCAACACCTACTAATCAAGCTCCGGAATATGCACAACCAGGCGAAGAAGGAATTGAAGCTTGGAAAGTTCTCGAGTTAAAAGTGTTGGCAGATGTAGGTTTAGTGGGTTTTCCCAATGCAGGTAAATCAACTTTACTTTCTGTAATTACTGCAGCAAAACCAAAAATTGCCAATTACGCATTTACAACAATTAATCCTCAATTGGGAATTGTAGAATACCGCGATGGGAAAAGTTTTTGTATTGCCGATTTACCGGGAATCATCGAAGGTGCTGCAGAAGGAAAAGGATTGGGGCACCGCTTTCTTCGCCACATCGAACGAAACTCTGTTTTACTTTTTATGATTCCTGCCGACTGCAATGATCACAAAAAAGAATTTGAAATTTTAGTTCACGAATTAGAAAAATACAACCCGGAACTATTGCACAAACAATTTGTAATTGCAGTAAGTAAAAGTGAAATGTTGGACGAAGAATTAATAAAAGCAATTGAGAAAGAATTACCAACCAATGTACCGCATATTTTTATTTCCTCTTTTACACAAAAAGGATTGGTGGGACTGAAGGACCTTCTTTGGAAAACTTTGAACTAATCAGCTAACTTTTACAGCCGTTCCTGTTGCAATTACCATCATCATACTTCCACCGCTGCCAACAGTTTCAAAATCCAAATCAATTCCTACAATTGCATTTGCGCCCATCGTTTGTGCACGCTGAATTAGTTCTGCCATTGCATTTTGGCGCGCTTCTTCAATAACACGTTCGTAAGTGCCGCTTCTTCCTCCAAAAAAATCGCGCAAGCCTCCCATAATATCTTTTAAAACATTTGCGCCAATTATTACTTCAGCAGAAACAATACCCAAATATTGTTCAATTGATTTTCCTTCTATGTTGGGGGTTGTAGTTGTTATCATTTAAAATTTGTTTTAGGTAAAAAATTAAAAATAGTCATTTTTCTTATTACAAAATCGATTGGTTTTTCTGTAGGTTTGCTGTCTAAATATTATCAAAATGAAGAAGTTTTTATTTACGGTTTTTATCTCCGTTAGTTTTTTATTAAAATCTTTTGCCGACGAAGGCATGTGGCTTCCCTTATTACTTGGGCAACAAGTATATAGCGACATGGTAAAAAAAGGACTTAAACTTTCAAAAGAACAATTGTACAGCATTAACAAAGCATCCATAAAAGATGCAATTGTAATTTTTGGCGGTGGATGTACCGGAGAAATAGTTAGCAATCAAGGATTGATTTTTACAAATCATCACTGCGGATATGATGCAATTGCAAACGCAAGTTCGGTAGAACATAATTATCTGCGCGATGGCTTTTATGCAAAAAATAAAGGAGAAGAAATTCCTGCAAAAGGAGTTTCTGTTCAATTTTTATTGAGCATTCAAGATGTCACCACACAAATTTTAGATTCGCTAAAAGGCTTGTCTGGCATAGAAAGAGCGCAACGGCAAGCACGGGTTTTAATGAATTTGAATTCAAAATACTCGGATGCAACACAAAATATTGAAGCAAGAATCAGCAGCCTTTTTAAAGGAAATCAATTTTTGGTTTTTGTTTATCAACGCTATAAAGATGTTCGATTAGTGGGTACGCCAACCGAAAGCATTGGAAAATTTGGTGGCGATACAGATAATTGGGAATGGCCGCGCCATACCGGAGATTTTTCTGTGTTTAGAGTTTATACAAACAAAGAAGGAAAAACTGCCGATTACGATGCCGAAAATATTCCAATGGTTCCAAAATGGTTTTTGCCGGTTTCAATAAAAGGTTTTAAAGATGGCGACTATGCAATGATTTACGGCTATCCCGGCGGAACAAATCGTTACGAAACTTCCTTTGGTGTAAACCAAAAAATAGATATCGATAACCCTACTTTGGTAAAGTTGCGCGACATGCGATTGAAATACATGTTCGAAGAAATGAAAAAAGACGAAGCTGTTAAATTACAATTAGCATCAAGCTATGCGGGTATTGCAAACTATTGGAAATTCTTTGAAGGCGAAACAAAGCAATTAATAAAATATGATGTTTTTAATCAAAAGAAAAAAGTAGAAGCTGAATTTGCAACTTGGGCAAATGGGAAAAAAGAATACGAAACTATTTTTCCGGAATGGAAAACTGCTTATGAAAATTGGCGCCCGTTTTCAAAACATCGTGTATTTATTACCGAAGGTGTTTTCGGTTCACCGTTGATGGCATTTGCTTCCAGTTTACAACAAGTAGAAATTGCATTGGTACAACCAGGTAAAAAACCTTCCGATGTAAAAAATGCAATTGAAGCTGCAAGTAAAGCAAGAGAAGAGTTTTTAAAAAATGAAAATAAAATTTCAGACCAGAATATTGTGGGTGATGTAACAAAACTTTTTTATCAAGATGTTGAGAAAAGCCAACACCCGATTGATTTTTACAGAGCAATCTCTTCCGTTCACGGAGAATTAAACGACGAACAAACTTTTAAAAAATATGCTGCATTTATTTTTAAAAACACATTCATTTTAGATGACGAAAAATGGAATGCATTTGTTGCCAACCCCGATGCAATTGTTTTGCAAAACGATCCTGCATTTGCACATGCAAGTGCATTTTTAGTTAATTACCAAAATAAGTACGTTGCAAAATTTCAACAGTTCAATATAAAAAATAATGAATTGGGACGATTGTACTTAAAAGGAATTCTTGAAATGGATTCGGTGAAAGCAAAAAAAATGTACCCAGATGCAACTTTTACGATGCGCGTTAGTTATGGAAATGTAAAAAGTTATCGTCCGCGCGATGCAGTGTTTTATGATTATGTATGTACGATGAGCGGTGTGTTGCAGAAATACAAAGCAAAAGATTATGAATTTGATTTGCCCGAAAATTTATTGGAGTTGGCAAAGAAAAAAGATTTCGGTCAATACATCGACAAACAAAAAAATGACCTCGTTATTTCTTTTATTACTACAAACGATATAACCGGTGGTAATTCCGGTTCGCCGGTTTTAGATGCACAGGGTAATTTAATTGGACTTGCATTCGATGGAAATTACGAAGCGCTCAGTCACAAAATTGCATTTGATAAAGATTTGAATCGTACGATTTGTGTAGATGTGCGCTATGTTTTGTGGTGTATCGACAAGTTGGGTGGCGCTTCCAATCTTATTAACGAATTGAAATTGGTGAAATAATTTTTTGTTCAATTGTTTTTGAAAGCCATTGATTATTCGATGGCTTTCTTATTTTTATACAATACAATTAATAAAAAATGGTTGACAAAATTTTCTTATCGCAAGTTGAAATTTATAAACTGCGCATTCCACTAATTGCACCTTTCATTACTTCGCTTGGCAGAGATGATAGTGCAGAAAATATTGTTGTTGTTATTCGTACCAATGCGGGCATTTCTGGTTTTGGAGAATGCAGTCCTTATATGCCAATCAACGGAGAAAGCATCGAAACCTGTTTTATAGTGGCACAGTATTTTGCTAAATTATTAAGAGGAAAAAATTTATTGGAAATAGAAGATTGCATTATTGCAATGGATAAATTCATTTATGGAAATGCAAGTATTAAAAGTGCATTTGATATGGCGCTTTATGATATTGCTTCACAAAATGCAAGTGTTCCACTTTATAAATTTTTGGGTGGAGAAAATAATAAATCAATCATCACCGATTACACTGTTAGCATTGGCGATCCACAAAAAATGGCAGCAGATGCTTTAAAAATAAAAGAAGATAGATTCCCTGCAATCAAAGTAAAATTAGGAACCCACGGACCAACGGATGTTTTGCGAATAAAAACTATTCGCGAAGCTGTAGGAAATGAAATTCCGTTGCGGATAGATGCAAACCAAGGATGGGAAGTGGAGGAAGCAATTGCAACTTTAAATGCATTGGCTCCGTTTGCTATTCAATATTGTGAAGAACCAATTTCGCGGTGGAATTTTATGGAATTGCCTCGCGTAAAAAATGCAAGTTCAATAAAAATAATGGCAGATGAATGCTGTGGAGACGAGCACGATGCACAAAGATTGATTCAACTAAATGCTTGTGATTTAATGAATATTAAATTAGGAAAATCAGGCGGAATTTTTAAAGCGTTAAAAATGGTACGATTGGCAGAGGCAGCAAAGATTCATTTACAAATTGGTGCATTTATGGAATCGCGATTGGCAATGACAGCATTTGCACATTTTTCTTTATCAAGTCCAATCATTCAACATTTCGATTTTGACACAGCACTTATGTTTAAAGAAGACCCGATTAATGGGGGAATAGTTTATGAAAAAAATGGAACAATTCACATTACAAACACAGCAGGGTTGGGAGCTACTATTGAACAATCTTATCTTGATAAATTGGAAAAAATTATTGTTTAATTTTTTCGTTTATTCCATTGCAGCGAATTAATTAAATGTTGCAAATCTTTTTTTAAAAATTCATTAACAACATTTAACGAGTCTTCGTTGGGAGTTGCATCAAAATAAAGCGCACCGCGAAGAAAATGGCTTACCGAATCTGTTAAAAAAAACTGATTGGCAGTTGCGGTATTTCCTTTTAAAGAAAAATAAATTCCTTCAATTTTATTTGGCGTTTTTATTGGCAAAGCCTCAATGGAAGAAGCTTTGGTTGCGTGCTGTTTGTAACTCATAATAAACGCATCGCTAATTAAACTATCAAATTTATTTTTTCCGATTTCTTTATAACTTAAAAAAACTCTTGCGGAAAATTGTGGAAAATCAATGTTTACCCACCAAGGATTTTCGGTTGCATTGCCAAAAAAACTACTGTCTTTTAAAACACTAGCATACATGGGATATTCAAATTGATACGGATAGCCCTCGTCTCTAAATGTTTGATACTTTTTTTCAGGAAAATCAATTTTATAATAACCTCTTCGTTTGTCAATTGTATAATTGCTTTCACATGCAAAAAATACAAAAGCAAAAAAAATGAATATTAAAATAAAATGTCTGTTCATTTATTCTTTATTGGCTGCAAGATATTGCAGAAAATAATTATTGATCGTTTTTGGGAAAGCGAGTTTTGTAATTTCTTTTTTTGAAACGAGCTGCATTGAAGGAATTTTGGCTTTTTGAAAAATTTCAACTGTAATGAACTTTGCAAAAATTTTCTGATGAGACAGCTGTTGTTTTTGAGTTGGCGAAACAAACACGACTTTATAATTTTTCTTTTTTACAATATTTAATTTTTCAACTTTCTTTAAAATTTCTTCGCTTGCAACTTCGTAGTCAAATTCCTGTAAATAAAATTCATGAAGGTTTTTCCAAATATCATTCTCTGTTCGTTGACGAATATAAAATTCGGTTTTGTATTTAATAACTAAATAATAAAACCACCGTGTTTTAATTTTTATTTTCTTTACTTTTTTCGGAAACAATGCAACCGAATTACTTACATACGCTTTACAATGTTTTTTAAAACTACACTGCAAACACAATGGCAGAACAGGTTTACAAACAACCGCACCAAAATCCATTATAGCTTGGTTATAAATTCCCGGTTGTTTTTTATCCAATAATTCATTAGAAAGTTGTTGAAAACATTTTTTCCCCTCAGTAGAATCGACTGCTTTTGCAATTCCGAAAAATCGAGATAGCACACGAAATACATTTCCATCCAAAACCGCATGCGGAAGATTGTACGCAAAAGAGGCAATAGCTGCGGCTGTGTACGGTCCCACTCCTTTCAATTTTAAAATTTCTTCATAAGTCGTTGGGAAAATTCCCGCATGTTTTTTTACGACTGTTCGAGCTGTTTCCAAAAGATTTTTACATCTCGAATAATATCCCAACCCCTCCCAAATTTTATACGCTTTTGCATCGGACGAATTTGCCAATTTTTGAATTGTTGGAAAATTATCTAAAAATTTTTTATAATAGTCCAACCCTTGCTCAACTCTTGTTTGTTGCAAAATGATTTCGCTAATCCAAATTTTATACGGATTTTTTTCTCCTTTCCAGGGCATTTGACGGGTGTTTTTTTCCTTGCTCCAGTTGAGTAATAGCCGTCGAAATGCATTAATATTTTTTGCCTCTTTTTGCATTATTGAAAAATTTATTCGTCTATTCTGTTGAAAATCATGGGTTTTTGTATTAACTTGTATCGTTTGTATAAAGTCTTGTACGATATTTTTAATTTATTCACATTAAAATTTTAAAAAATGAAAAATAAAATTATCAAAAAGTCAACGATTATTATTAGAAACTAATTTTATTAACAGCTGGTAGTTTTAAAAACTACCAGCTTAAATTTAATCAATGCAGCTTAGCTTAACTAACTCTTTAGATTTTGTTGGCAAGTCCAATCCTGATACAATCAGAATAAGAAACGGAGAGTTTCATACGAAAATATTCCAATAATACATACCCCCTAACCGATAAAAATATACTTTATATGAGAAAAGCAGATTTAGTAAATCAAATTTCTGAAAAAACAGGAATCCCAAAAGTAGATGTATTGCTTAGTTTGGAAACGATGTTTAAAGCAGTTAAAGATACTTTGGCCGGTGGCGAAAACATTTATATACGTGGCTTTGGAAGTTTTATTACAAAAAAACGAGCTGCTAAAATTGGACGAAATATCAAAAAAAATGTGGCTGTACCTATTCCTGCACATTATATTCCTGCATTTAAACCTGCTAAAGAATTTGTTGCAGAAGTAAAAAAATTGGTTACGCCAAAACCCGATACCGACTTGGATAAAGATGGGGTTGAATAATAATTTCATTTATCAATTTCTATTCTCTTTTTGATTTTTTGGTACCTTTGTGCTCAAATTTTTAATCTGTGCAAAAATCGCAATGGATTGCTGTTGTAGCCGCTCTTGGACTAATTGCTGTTTTGTTTTTTTGGGGAAGCTCTTCCTCGAAAAATGAAAATGCAACTCAAGTTAATTCTCAAACAACTGTTTCGGAATTAAACATAGATACGATACTCCGCCACGCAAAAGAAAAATTAAGCGAAGCTCAAATTACTCGTTTGGGTATATTGGAACAATCTGTAATTAGAGGTGCTGTAAAAGAACAACAACTTGCCGTTTTTCATCAACTAGCTCATTTTTGGAAAGATACCGTTCAAGTCTTTGAACCTTATGCTTGGTACGAAGCCGAAGCCGCAAGGTTGGAATATTCCGAAAAAAACCTCACCTTTGCTGCCCATTTGTTTTTGAACAACTTGTGGAATGAGGAAAATCCACAGTTAAAAAAATGGAAGGCCTTACAGGCCAAGGATTTGTTTGAAAGATCTTTGAAGATTAACGCTGAAAACGATTCATCCCAAGTTGGCCTTGGTGCTTGTTATATTTTTGGAGCCATTTCCGAAACCCCAATGGAGGGTATTCAAAAAATACTCAAAGTAATAGAAAAAGATAGCACCAATGTGTTTGCACAAATGATGTTGGGACATGGATCGGTAATTTCAGGACAATACGACAAAGCAATTGCAAGATTTGAACGAGTGTTTCATTTACAATCGAATAATCTTGAAGCCATACTAATGCTTGCTGAGGTATATGAAAGAAAAGCTGATAAACAAACTGCCATTAACTGGTATCGTCAAGCAAAAAAACTAATAACTCACCGAGAGCTAAACGCTGAATTGGACAATCGTATTGAAAATCTTAGCAAGTAAAACTTATTATAAACTGATTAAAAAAATTAAAAATGCCTTCTGGTAAAAAAAGAAAACGTGGCAAAATGGCCACGCACAAGCGTAAGAAAAGACTTAGAAAGAATCGCCACAAGAAAAAATAATTTATTTTCCTACCCAATACACCCCTACAAAGTGGGTAATTATGGGTAGAGTGTATTGGATATACCTCATTTCTCTGCTTCCTTTTTAAAAGTAGTGACACAAAGAATGTATTCAATCGCTTCTTGATGCAACTTCAATTTTTACCGGCTCACGGCACAAAGCCGAATTGATTTGAACAAAGAACTTATTATTAATGTAACCCCGCAAGGTGCGGAGTTAGCATTATTGGAAGACAAAAAACTAGTAGAACTCCATAACGAAAAAAGTGATGCTCACTTTTCCGTTGGCGATCTTTACCTTGGAAAAGTTAAAAAACTTATTCCTGGGCTAAATGCTGCATTTGTAGATGTTGGTTTTGAAAAAGACGCTTTTTTACATTATACCGACTTAAGTCCGTATGCAAAATCGCTTTTACGATTTACACATGCTTCCATCAATTATAACGCGGAAGGAATTCCTGATTTTGAAAAGTTTGAAAACGAAGCTGATATTGTAAAAACAGGAAAGATTAATGAAGTGCTGAATGGGAAACCAAACATTTTGGTTCAGATTTTAAAAGAACCTATTTCTGCAAAAGGGCCAAGACTTAGTTGTGAAATTTCTTTGCCCGGTAGATTTGTGGTACTAACGCCATTCAACAACATCGTTGCAGTTTCTCGAAAAATTCATTCTTCGGAGGAAAGAAAGCGTTTGCAAAAAATTGTTGAAGCAATCAAACCAAAAAATTTTGGCGTAATTGTAAGAACAGCAGCCGAAGGAAAAAAAACAGCAGAACTCCACGCAGATCTAATTTCCTTGAATGAAACTTGGAAAACGATTCAAACTAATTTGAAAGGTGCAAATCCTCCCAAAAAAATATTAAGCGAGAAAACGAAAACAGCAAGTATCCTTCGCGATTTGCTTAACGAAGATTTTAATAAAATTGTAGTGAACGACCGAGGAATATATCAAGACACCAAATCATATATTCAACGCATTGCACCCGATAAAGCCGATATTGTTAGTTATTACCAAAGCGATTCTCCTATTTTCGATTCCTTTGGAATTACCAAGCAAGTAAAAGCTTCATTTGGAAAAACAATTAATATGAATAGCGGTGCTTATTTAATAATTGAGCACACCGAAGCAATGCACGTGATTGATGTAAACAGTGGCTATAAAAGTATTAGCAATAATCAAGAACAAAATTCGCTGGAAACCAATTTGGAAGCTGCCGAAGAAATAGCACGCCAATTGCGTCTACGCGATATTGGTGGAATTATTGTGGTAGATTTTATTGACATGAAGCTTCCTGAAAATAAACGAAAACTATCCGAAACAATGGAAGCATTAATGCAGTCGGACAGAGCAAGACATACACTGCTTCCTATTTCTAAATTTGGACTGATGCAAATAACTCGGCAACGAATGAAGCCGGAAATGAATATTAATACATTGGAAGGTTGCCCAAGTTGTAAAGGCACAGGAAAAATTTCATCCGCTTTGATTTTGGAAGATGAAATAGAAAAAAACTTGAACTACCTTTTTATGCACCAGCACAATAATTTAACGCTTGCAGTTCATCCCATCATTCATGCTTATTTGACCAAAGGTTGGGTAATGTCTATTTTTTCGAAATGGAAAAGAAAATTTAGAAAAAAAATATCACTTCGAATTGATACAAATTATCATTTGACTGAATTTCATTTCTTCGACAGTCACGACGAAGAAATAAAACTATAATTCAAAAAAATTATTGGTCAAAAAACAGAAAACCCCTCTTACGAGGGGTTTTCCTTAGCAGTTAGTTTTAAACTTATACTTTAACAAGTCGGAATAAATAAGTACCATAATTTGAAGTACCTACGTGGTGATTCAATGTAAGTGTAATTGTACCTACACAAGAAAATAACCAGTTATTAGTCCCCACAGATTTATTGAAGATATTGTAAATGCCATAACTAGGGTAATCTCCATAATTCTGATCGGCAACAGTAGCAGCGCCCGTTGCAGCTGCAACGGCTACAAAAACCGGTCTTGCTGGAGAAGTTAACCACATTGCGGGGAACGTAACTCCATTTGCACCAATTGTTACGTCTACTAAGTCGCCAGGAGAATAATCTGCCCAATCGTCTTGCAATACTTTAAATTTAACTGTATTACCCACTCCGCCAATTGCAGCAGGAATGTAGGGGCAAACAACAACGGATGACCAAGTCAATGCCATGTTGTAATTCGGGTTACCTGAATACTCACCTAATGTATTAGAAAGATCCCAAACACCTCCATCTTTAGTAACTAAAGAATTGTACAAAGTGTAGGTTTGACCTGTTACTAGTGCAGTAGGTGCAATACCCAATGCAGCAGCAATTTCAGTTGCCTTTACATTTAATACAACATCAGCGTTTGGAGTAGTATAAGGAACTTCCTTAACTAATTTCCAAGTTGCTTTGTTTGCATTTGCAGCACCCGGGGTTACATAAATTTTAATTTTGTCAACCGGTTTGCCGTACTCTTTTACTGTAATACTAACCGAAGTTGTGTTCAAGTTTGCATAGTCAATAATTAAGTTTGTTGTTTTTACAAGCGTTACATAAGCACCAACTCCTAACTGTTCGTAGGATGATATTCCTGCTAAATCTTTTTTGCGGCAAGAACTTAAGTTGGCAACAACAGCGCTTATTAAGATGAACGATAATATTCTTTTCATTTTATTTCGTTTTAAATTTTATTATTTAATAAACCCTGCTGGATTATTGTCCCAATAAACTTGTACAGCTACACCTGATTTTTGTGCGCCATTAACATTTAAGTTTACGTGAACGGATGGATAAAAATGTGAACGGATAAAAGATCCTGGAGCTGCTAAAATTGTATATTGTAGATTGCTCGGCTTTCCAGTTCTTCTATAATTATTATAAGCATCTACTCCATTTCCCCAAAGACAAATGTAGTATTCCTTCATAATTACATCCATTCTTTCTGCATCTGTTGTTGCAGCAGCATAAATACCAGCTACTTTTGCAAGATAAGCATCCAATTGTGCTTGTGATGGTACATATACAGGATTAACAGCTGTTGCTGCTCCAATAGAAGCAGGAAATCCTAATACTTTAGCAAAGGATTGGTTAATACCACTTGCTATATGTATATCGGCTGTAGAAGTTCCTATACCAAGAGCTAATTTAGCTTCCGCTTTCAAAAAAGCGGTAAATGAAGACTGCCAAATAGGTTGAATTCCGGCTCCTAGTCCACCTCTATTTAAACTAACAGAAGATCCTTGATTAGCATCAAATTCTCCACCAAATGGATAAATTCCCACTGTACTACGTGTTGGACCATCTGGAGGAATACCACTACCATCACCATGATCACGCCCCCAAAAACCTGAACCAATTAAGCAATACGGCATATCCGCAGTATAGTGTGATGGCTTTGGTGCATAAGCACATGAAGCAGAGTTTACATTCACGTCTGCATAGTTGGTCCGCTGACGATAAATTAGATAACGTGCACGAGGATCTCCTTGAGAAGTAAGAGGATTATTACTGAAACTTCCTTTTGCTGGATCTCTTGCTAAAGCCCACATAAAGTGCGTTCCCATATAATCACCAGCACTTCCTGTAGAAGTGTAGTTGCTATTATAACGAGGGTGGCGGCTATTAGGCGCAGCTTGTTTTGTTGAATATTTAAATTCAAAATCTTCACCAGGAGTATCTATCAAATCGTTCTCGGTAAGTAATGCAGTTATTTTAGCGGCAACTGTATTATCCACAAGACGCGTTTGCATATATGCTCTTAATTTAAGCGTTTTAGCAAGTGTAATCCATTTTGCTTTACCTGCTGCATTGCTTGCACCATAATATAAGTCGTTAACACCAGGATAAGAACCCGGAACCGGTGTAAGCACAGTAATCGCTTCATCCAATAAAGTTATGGATGCTGCATAAACTGCTGCTCCATTATCAACCATTGGATTTGTATTTGCAGAACCCTGATTAGCTTGGCTATAAGGAACACTTCCAAACATATCAACCAAAGTCATCAAAGTATATGCTTTCATGATTTTAGCCATACCAACATTTACAAATTTCTTTTGAGCAGTTGCGATTGGAATCAATGCATCTGCATGTTTGATAATTTGCGTATAAGCAGTATTCCAAATTCCGTCAAAACTTTCTGGAGTATATGCATTGTTATACGTTGGTCCGTACATTACAATTTGACGAGTTGTTTCCATTCCATAACTGGAAGCAGAATTAAAGAAGCCAGCAAAACTTAACTGAACGCGGTTCATGTAAAGATCCGCATCTGCAGCTGCCGGGTTGGGGGAGTTTGGATTATCCATTAACCCCGCAAACTTATCGTCCATCTTTTGGCAACCTGTAAGGATACCCGTAGTGGCGATTAGCGCTAAAATTATTTTACGAATTTGTTTCATATTTCTATTTTTTTTAAGGTTAGAAGGATAGTCTTAAACTCATACCAATACGGCGTGAAGTAGGACCAGTTAAAAATTCTAAACCACGCACACTACTATTAGCTGCAAGACTTGATGTTTCAGGATCAAATCTTGTATATTTTGGAAAATTAGGTGCATTGTACCATAAATTTTGACCAGACAATGTAAAAGATGCTGAACCAAAAGGCAGTTTCTTCAACAAAGCATCAGGTAAGTTATAAGAGATAGAAGCTTCGCGCAATCTGATACAAGTTGCATCAAATACTGCTAAGTCATTTGCTCCAAAATAACCACTTATGTTATTAAAATAAGCACGGCTTGCACTTATCTGTGTAGTATTTGGTGTTCCATCAGCCTTAACTCCAGGAAGAATTAAAGGAAGTTGTCTGTCAAAGTCAACGTCTTTTGTTAATCCACGACCTGTTAAAGTAGCAGCAGTTACAGACATCATATCTCCACCTTGTGTCCAATCCCACTGCATACGGAAAGTAAATTCTTTCCAGCTAAGTGTGCTAATTCCAGCAAGTTTAAAATCTGGAGTTGGGTCACCAATGATTCCTATATCAGTAGAAGCAACATAATCGCCATTTCCGTCAACAATACGTTGACCACTTTTAGGATCTTTTGTTGCATAAGAAGATTGAATAACTCCGAACGGTTGCCCGTTCATTGCAAACAAACCTTGGTTAGTAAATCCATCAACAACAATTTGTTTCATATCAGTTGGAATTGTAACTAAACTGCGGTTTACAGTAAAGTTTCCATCAACCTGCCATTTCAAATTCTTTGATTTTACTACAGTATAACCTAAAGCAAGCTCAATTCCTTTGTTTTGAACGCTACCCGCGTTAACCATTGTAACAGTATATCCTGTTGCAGGATCAAGATCGCGATTTAAAATTTGATCATTTGCAATTCTTCTGTAAAAAGTAAGATCAACACTTACACGGTTGTTTATAAATTTACCTTCAATACCTAATTCAATTTCACCCATTAACTCGGGCTTTAAATCAGGATTTGCCAAACGGTTACCGATGCTGTTCACATTAATAACAGTTCCAACTCTATCAACAAACACATTTGTTCCAATGCTAAGGTTGGGCCTTGTTGCATAAGGACTACCAAAATTTGCACTTGTAGAATATCCAGCACGAATTTTTAAGTAGTTTACCATTTTATTCCCGCTCAAACTTTCAATGGCTGAAGTAGGAATAAAGGAAACACTACCGCCTGGATAGAAAAGTGAACGATTGTCTTTCTCCATATTGGAAGACCAGCTTTTACGTGCACCAACTGTGAAATATAAAAACTCTTTGTATCCAAACAATGCTTGTGCAAACGTTCCAATGGTTTGAGTTTGACTCTTATAATCTAAGCCACTACCATCTTCGCTTGAATTTTCATGCACAATAAAATTGTCGTGATCAAATAAGCCATACACTAACTGTTGTGTACTTTTTTGACCTTGTTGACTATAAAGTCTTTCTTGAGAGTTAACACCTGCATCCAAATTCAAATTCCAGTTAGAATTTATTTTTGGAGACCAAGTTGTCAACAAAGTATGATCCCAAATTGAGCTGTGACCATCAACTGTTCTATAAAAACCAAGCGTATATTGGCTTCCACCATCTACACCACCTTTATTTGTTGCGGTAGCACTATACTCACTATAATTATCAAATCCAACGCGATAAGATATATTGAGATTATCGCTAATATCGTATTTCATCTGCATGTTACCAAACACACGATTTACATTTTGGCGAACTGATGCGTTATTAACCGTCCAAATTGGATGTTGAATATCGTTACCACCTCTATAATATGTGCTACCTTTTGTTAAAGGATTTTCCCATGGTAAGCCTATTAAATCCACACTCACCGGTGTATAAATCAAGTCTCCAAATACGGAAGGAGCACCAGATCCACTACCATAACTTGTAGCTGTAGGAGGGCTTCTAAAATTAGTTTGAGCATAGTTTACTGTACCGCTGAAAGTAATATTATTACTCAATTTTACATTACCGCCCATCCCGAAATTATTTTTATAAACGCGGTTTCCTGGAGTAAACCCTTCGTCGTCTAAATAGGTATAGTTTGCGTTAAAAGTTCCTTGACTTCCTGAAGAAGACAAACCAACAGAAGTAGTTTTAACTACACCTTTACGGAAAAATCTTTCTACACTATTATATGCCTTATATTCGTATTTTGAACCAATCAATGAAGGAAATCCAAAATCAAGTGCGTGGTCCGCAACACCAAAAACACCACGGTCGTAAGGGTGATTTACCAAAGCAGCTGGGTTGGTAATTTTTGCTCCCCAGTTACTAAAGAAAACCAATCCTAAACTTTGGTCGAATCCTCCACCATAGTTTTGTTGATATTCAGGAAGGTTTGCAACTTCATTAATAAAAACGGACTGTATTGCAGTAACTTCCATTTTCTTGCTTGTTTTACGACTACTGCTATTTTTTGTAGTTACAAGAACCACACCATTTCTTCCTAACTCACCATAAAGTGTAGTTGCACTTAATCCTTTCAATACACTGATGCTCTCAATACTGTTTGGATCAAGGTCTAAAAAACGGCTAGAAGTAACATTACCATAAGTAAAGTTGGATTGATTGTTGGTTGATGCGTCAAAAGGCACACCGTCAACAATAAACAATGGAGTAGAACTACCTGAAATAGAACTTACACCACGAATAAGAATTTGCGTACCACTACCGGAAATACCGCTCGTTCCCAAAACATCTACCCCAGGAGCTTTACCATTAAGTAATCTAATAACATCCGATTCTGGACGTTGTTCTAATGCTTTTTTGTCAACTGTTGCTACGGCGTATCCAAGTGCTTTTTTCTCCCGCTTAATACCCATAGAAGTTACAACTACTTCAGAAATAGATTCCGAAGCCGATTCCATTGAAACTGCAGCAGCGTTGTTAGAAGAAACTTCTTTTCGTGTGTAACCAACGCTTGTTAATACAAGTACGGCATCTTTTTTTACAGATAACTTAAAAGTACCACCTGCATTGGTTGTTGTACCAGTACGTGTTCCTTTTTCAGTTACAGAAACTCCAACAATAGGTTCGCCTTTTTCATCGGTTACCCTACCGGAAACTTCTACGGTTTGAGCCAAAACCGTTTGCGCAAGCAGAACAAAAATTCCTGCAAGCAAGAGCAGTCGTTTTCTCATTTTATTTTGTTTATGTGATAAATTATGAAATTCAAATATAGTCGATGGCAGCTAATTTCCAAAATTTTGTTAAAATTATTAAAAGAAAGACAAAAAAGCAACGCTTTCTGTTGCGTCGCTTTGTAAAAAAATAAAGTATTTCTTTTAAAAATTAATTACGATCTCTACTTCCTAGGTATATCATTATATATTGTATCAATGAAACAACAGCAGCAAGAGCTGCTACAACATAGGTGGTTGCAGCCCATTTTAATGCATCTTTCGCCATTGGATACTCTTCGTAATTCGTAATATTTGTTGAGTCAAGCCAAGCCAGTGCTCTATTACTTGCATCAAATTCAACAGGTAAGGTTATAAGTGTAAATAAAACGGTAACGGCCATGAGGCAAATTCCTAGCAATAAAAGAGTTGTGCTACCCGATGCAGCTAAAACCACCCCAATAAACAAAATGATATTTACCACATTTGAACTCAACTGAACAATGGGAACCAAACGGCTGCGCAACATTAACCAACTATAAGCCGATGCATGTTGTACCGCATGCCCACATTCGTGTGCTGCAACTGCAGCTGCAGAAACGCTACAACCGTTGAAAACATCTGGACTTAAATTCACAGTTTTATTTAGCGGATTGTAATGATCGGACAAAAAACCTTCAGAGGAAATAACTTGCACATCGTAAATGCCATTTTCCCGAAGCATTTTTTCTGCAACTTGCTTTCCGGTCATTCCATTGACAAGGGGGATTTTAGAATATTTAGTAAATTTTCTTTTCAAAATGGTAGAAACCAACATACTTAAAGCCACAAAAAGGATTGATACAAACAAAATTGACGGTGTCATAGATTTTAATTCTTTTTTTTATTGCTGTAATTAACAGCAACAAATTTAATCCCATTTTGGAACGCTACAAAAATCAATTTTGGATGATAGTTTGTAAAATTATTTTTGGCGTGAAAAAAATATTTTTTCGCTTTAAAAAACCAGCCAGCTATCTACTTTTTGTGTTACAACATTATTTATAATTTTATGATTTTCAATGTTTTATTTACAAAAACTATACAAATATTGACAAATTACATTTTTAGAATTTACAAAAAATTTATTTTGAAATTTCCATCAGATTTGTAATTTAGCAGCAGAATTTAATGGGTTAGTAAGTAAAAGGGCTGGTCGAAAGATTAGTCCTTTTTACTTTTTAGACATCCTACTTTTTTCTTTTTTTATTTACATTTTTCAAAAAAAATAATTAGTGTTTTTAAAAAATTTGTTCACCAAAAAAAGTTCTTCCAAATTTTTATTGAAGCTGCATTGGATAAGCTAACTTTATTTTATGGCCAAAATTAAAACTGCTTTTTTTTGTCAACATTGCGGATACGAAAGTGTAAAATGGATAGGTCAATGTCCGTCTTGTCAACAATGGAATAGTTTTACAGAAGAAGTAATTCAAAAAGAAAATAAGAACGATTTTACTGATTGGAAAAATTTTAAAGGAGAAAAAAAATCTTCAGCTTCCATTTCTCTAAATGAAATAATTACAACAAAAGAAAAAAGATTAATCACGGGAGACTCAGAGCTGAACAGGGTTTTGGGAGGCGGCATTGTTCCGGGAAGTATTGTTTTAATTGCCGGCGAACCTGGAATTGGTAAATCAACTTTGTTTTTACAAATAGGTTTGCAATTAAAAAACTACACTACACTTTACATTAGTGGAGAAGAAAGTGAACAACAAATTAAATTACGATCGGAACGATTGAATTTGAATAATGACAACTTTTATTTGCTAACAGAAACATCAACATCAATTATTTTTTCGGAAATAAAAAAATTAAAACCAGCAGTAATTATTGTTGATTCTATTCAAACTTTACATACAAGTAATATTGATTCATCGCCGGGAAGTGTTTCTCAAATAAGAGAATGCGCAGCAGAACTTCAACGCTTTGCAAAAGAAACGAATACACCAGTTTTTTTAATTGGTCACATTACAAAAGATGGAAGCATTGCTGGTCCAAAAATTTTGGAACACATGGTTGATACGGTCTTGCAATTCGAAGGAGATCGCCATTATGCCTACCGAATTTTACGAACTATGAAAAACCGATTTGGTAGTACTGCAGAATTGGGAATTTACGAAATGACCGATTCCGGCATGAGAAGAGTAGAAAACCCCAGTGAAATACTAATAACTCAAAAAGAAGAGCAGTTGGGCGGAATTGCAATTGCTGCAACAATCGAAGGGCTTCGACCTTTACTTATCGAAGTGCAAGCGCTTGTTACTCAGTCTGTTTATGGAACACCACAGCGTACTGTAAGTAGTTTTGATTTAAGGCGTTTACAATTACTATTGGCTGTTTTAGAAAAAAGAGGTGGCTTTCATTTTGGGGTAAAAGATGTTTTTGTAAATATTGCTGGTGGTATTAAGGTTGAAGAACCGTCCATCGATTTGGCGGTTTTGTGCGCCTTGCTTTCTTCGTACGAAGATGTGCCGCTTCCTCCAAAAATTTGTTTTGCCGGTGAAGTTGGCCTTAGCGGAGAAATTAGAGCAGTAAACAGAATTGATCAAAGAATTGCAGAAGCAGAAAAATTGGGTTTTGAGAAAATAATTGTTTCCAAATACAATTTCAAAAGTTTGGCAAAACAAAAATTCAAAATTGAAGTGGTAACAATGGGTCGTGTGGAAGAAATTTATCGATATCTTTTTTAGAATTATTTTTTATGATTCAATTGAAGGAAATAAAAGAAGCGCTACTTCATCTTTTTTTTCCGCATGTTTGCGCCAGCTGTGGTAATGATACTTTAAATAAAGAAAGTCAACTTTGCATTGTTTGTCTTTCCGCTCTTCCCGAAACTAATTTTCATCCACACAAAAACAATCCTGTAGAAAAAATTTTCTGGGGGCGATTGCAACTTTCAAACGCAACAGCGCATTATTATTTTACCAAAGAATCTGCCATGCAGCGATTGATGCAAGAATTCAAATACAATGGAAACAAAGAGTTGGGTTTGCAACTCGGCAGGTTGATGGGAGAATCTTTGCGTCAAAGCAATCGATTTGATTCGATAGATGCATTAATTGCAATCCCACTTTTTCCATCCAAAGAAAGAAAAAGAGGATTTAACCAAGCGGAAATTCTTTGCGAAGGAATTGCAGAAAAAATGAAAATTCCTATTTTAAAAAATTGTATTGCTCGCATGCAACACACCCAAACGCAAACCAAAAAAGGAAGAACAGAAAGATGGAAAAATATGGAAGGAAAATTTACCTTGCTCCACGAGTTGGCGATTGAAAACAAACACCTTTTGTTGGTTGATGATGTAGTTACCACCGGCGCAACTTTGGAAGCATGTGGCTCGGAACTGCTTTGCGGCAATAACACAAAATTGAGCATCGCCACTTTGTGTTATGCCTTGCACTAACTTCGTTTTTCTTTTTTTATTATAATAATAACCCCTCAGTTTATGAAACTACTTTTAATTTCTTGTTTAATGTTTTTATTGCGCTCCGATAATCCCATTTATAAATTTTCTGTACCCGGATTGGACAATAAAACAATTGATTTTAAAAAATTCAAAGGCAAAAAAATATTAATTGTAAATGTTGCAACTTATTGCGGCTATACTTATCAGTACGAAGGATTAGAAAAATTACAACAAACCTATAAAGATAAATTAGTGGTGATTGGTTTTCCTGCAAATAATTTTAAAAACCAAGAACCCGACAGCAACGAAAAAATTGAAACTTTTTGTCGAAAAGAAAAAGGAGTTAGTTTTCCAATTACACAAAAAATTTCTGTGGCAGGCGATGACATTCATCCCATTTATAAATTTTTAATTTCCGAAGCACAAAAAATTGGCGCAGAAGAGCCCATCATTAAATGGAATTTTACTAAATTTTTGCTTGATGAAAAAGGACAATTAGTAAAAGTTTTTCGCAGCAAAGTGGAACCAATGAGTGAAGAAATTACAAATTATCTGAAGTAAATTTTTCAATTTTATTTTTCTTTTACTGAAAATTAGTTGCCCTACTTTATTAAAGCAAGAAGATTTATTTTCGCCATCACATGCAATTTCAATCCATCACCGGCCAAGAAGATTTAAAAAAACAATTGAAAGATTTGGTTCAGCAAAATAGGCTAAGCCACGCTTTATTGTTTTTGGGAAAAGAAGGAAGTGGTGCACTTCAATTGGCATTGGCATTGGCTCAATACCTTGTTTGCGAAAAAATTTCTACAAACAATTCAAGTTCCACAAATTCGATTTTGTTTGATCAACCGTCATCTTCTTCTTCATTGAATGATGCTTGCGAAATTTGTTCGGCTTGCAAAAAAGCTAACCAGCTCATTCATCCGGATATTCATTTTTCATACCCGGTAATTACAAAAAAATCGGACAAGCCGCCTATTAGTACCGATTTTATTTCCGAATGGCGAGAGTTTGTGCAACAAAATAATTATGGCAATGTGTACGATTGGTTGAAACATGTTGTTGATAAAAATAAACTTGTTAAATCAGAAAATAAACAAGGCAATATTTCTGCAAACGAATGCAACGATATTATTCGAAAACTTAGTTTGAAAAGTTTTGAAGGTGGCTATAAAATATTAATTCTTTGGATGCCGGAATTTCTCGGCAACCAAGGAAATAAATTGTTGAAACTGATTGAAGAACCTCCGCCAAACACATTATTTATTTTGGTTAGTGAAAACGACGGCAAAGTATTGCCTACAATTTTAAGTCGTTGTCAATTAGTAAAAATTCCTGCACTTACTTCCAAAGAAATTGAATTGGCATTAATAGAAAAAAATAATATTGATAGTAATCAAGCTCGGCAAATTGCCTTACTCTCTCAAGGAAATTACCGAGAGGCATTGCAGTTTTTGCAAAATGCCGAAGAAGATTGGCAAAATTTATTGCGCGAATGGTTGAATGCAGTTTTAAAAACCGGACCAATTGCACAAACCAAGTGGGTGGAAGAAATTAGTCGGCAGGGTCGCGAAAACCAAAAACAATTTTTGCTGTATTTCAATCATATTTTAGAACAAGCAATTCGATGCAAACTTTTAAATGATGAAAATTCATTGCCTGATAAAGAAAAAGATTTTATCGTTCGACTAAATAAAATTGCCGATTTAAGTCAGCAGCAAGCAATCATCGAAGAACTGGATAAAGCGATGTATTATATTGAGCGAAATGCAAATGCCAAAATTCTATTTCATGCACTCACAATCAAGCTTTATCATATCATTCAAGACAAAATTGTATTTTTGACACCGTGAGTTAGAAAGGAAAGATTGGAAATTGTGCGAAATCGAATTAGAAAAGAATAACCGGATTGAATTTTATGTTTTTGCAAACACATACTTCTACATATTATAATGCAGTTCAACATTCAATTTTGTTGAAGCGCAATATCTCCGTGCAAGTATGCTACATCAAAGCAGTATCCGAATAATTTTCTACTCGATCGTCATTTTAAAAAAATATTTAATTAATAGATTAGATGGGCTGCGGTAATTGCGGAACAGGAACACCAAATGGTTGCAAAAGTAATGGCGGCTGTAGCACAGGCGGGTGTAACCGAATGAATGCACACGACTGGCTTTGTAATTTACCCGTTGCTTCAATGGAAGATGATTGTAAAATTGTTGAGATTACATTTAATAATGGAAGCCGAAAAGATTTTTATAGAAACAGCACTTTACAACATTTCGAAAAAGGTGATCGAGTTGCTTTGGAAGGTGTTAATGGATTTGACATTGGTGAAATATCCCTCACAGGAGAAATTGTACGACTACAATTAAATAAAAAAGGTGTAAAAGAAAATAGCGAAGAAATAAAAAAACTACTTCGTCGAGCTACCGACCGCGATATTGACACTTGGATTGACAACAAAGCAAGAGAAAAAGAAATACTTATTTTAAGTCGGGCAATTGTAAAGCAATTGAAGTTGAACATGAAAATAAGTCAAGTGGAAATGCAAGCCGATGGGCGCAAAGCAACTTTTTTTTACATTGCCGATGGACGAATTGATTTTCGCGAATTGATTAAAATTTATGCCGGAGAATTTAAAGTAAAAGTAGAAATGAGGCAAATTGGAGCAAGACAAGAAAGTTCCAAAGTGGGCGGTATCGGAAGTTGCGGTAGAGAACTTTGTTGCAGTACATGGCTTTCCGAATTCAAATCGGTGAACACCGCAGCTGCTCGTTATCAAAACCTTTCAATCAATCAAACAAAACTTAGCGGACAGTGTGGTCGTTTGAAATGTTGTTTGAATTATGAATTAGATACTTATTTAGATGCACTTCAACATTTTCCTGAAAATTGCGACACCATTAAAGTTGCAAAAGGAAATGCTTATTTAGCTAAAAAAGATATTTTCAAAAATTTGCTGTGGTATAGTTTACCCGACAGCAACAAACAATATCCATTAACGATTGATCGTGTTAATAAAATAAAAGCGCTAAATGCACAAGGAATTGTACCGGACGAAATTGGCGCTGTAGAAATAAATAGTTCTAAATCAAAAGAAGCTGTTCCTGAATTTGTAGAATTAGTTGGACAAATCAGTTTACAATCTTTAGATAAAGCCGATCGTAAACGCAGACAACAACGTGGTCCTCAGCAACAAAAACCCAATCCAAATTTCAGAGGTCCGCGCAATCCACAAAATCCGCAAGGAAACAGAAATAGACGACCGAATTAAAAATTGGTTTTGGACTTGCAAAAAAATTCTAAAGAGTCAGTTAAGCTAAGTTGCATTAATTAAATCTTCAAATCCTTTGATTATTAATTTACCAAACTGATAGCATGAAAAGGTAAAATAAAAGCGGCTCGATGGCCACTTTTATGGCTTAATTATAGTCCATTTCGAAAATTTCATCCTAATTTGAATCTAATAAAAAGATAAATTGTCATTATAAGCATTATAGAAAATCCAATACCAGAAATTACTATTTTCCAATCCTCTCCACTATTTATCGATTTTGTAAAAACAAGGAAGCCCCAAAATGTCACCAATAATAATGGCATGAATTTTTTTATTATATATTTCTTCATGATTTTTTATATATTACTTCCTGAATTTTACCGCGCACATTTAATTGAGATAGTAAAGAATTGTTGCGTGTTGGATTCACCCGATTGGAAAGAAAAACATATACAAGTTTGTTGGATGGATCAACCCACACACAAGTTCCCGTAAACCCTGTATGACCAAAAGTTTCGGACGAAACTGATAAAGATGGATAAGGATCTTTTCTACTTGCATTATCCTTTTCCGGCTTGTCAAATCCATATCCTCTTCTGCTTGTAGCTGATTGATACGATGTGAATTTTTTTATAGTAGATTCTTTCAAAAACCGCTCTCCATTTATGATTCCGCCATTCAACAACATTTGATAAAGTAGCGCTAAATCGTGCGCATCGGAAAACAAACCGGCGTGGCCTGCTACGCCACCGAACATACTAGCTCCTTCATCGTGCACATCGCCTTGCATTGTTTGTTGGCGAAAATGTTTTTCTGTTTCTGTTGGTATTAGTCGAGCAGTTTCAAATCGATTGCGTGGAAGAAAGCCGGTACTTTCCATTCCTATTTTATTATAAAAACATTTTTGAACAAATTTGTCGAGCGACATTCCACTTATTGTTTCAACAATTTTTCCTAAAAGAATAAATCCATTATCGCTGTAAACATATTTATCCGTTTCACTCAATGGACTTTTTAAAATACGCTGCAACATTGTATCGTTCCAATCTTTGTGTAAATAAATATTTTCTGCTACGCGAATTGGATAATTTGAATTAGCAACTTCAGAAAAAAAATCGGGCAATTTATTTCCTGTTACAGTATCAATTACTTCTTTGTAAAAAGGAATAAAAGGAACCAACCCCGCTTGGTGTAATAAAATATTTTCAATAACTAAATTTTCTTTGTTGCTTCCTTTCGTCCATGGTAAATAATCTCCCAACTTTTTGGTAAGATCCAATTTACCTTGCTCGTACAATTTCATTACGGAAATAGTAGTTGCAGAAATTTTTGTAACGGAAGCCAAATCAAAAATTGATTCGTTGGTAATTTTTTGCGCCGAATTATAAGAAGTTTCCCCAAACGCTTTTTGATATATAATTTTTCCGTCTTGTACCGCCAACACTACAGCTCCGGGAAATGCTTTTTTGGAAATTGCGTCAGTTACAATTGAATCGATGGCGATTAATTTTTCATTTGGTTTTGTTTGCGGAATATTAATCTCGTTTTTATTTACAATAGAATTTTCAACTGTAAAATTGTTGCAAATAGAAACAGGTAATTTGCCAACGGCTTTTAATTTCCCCAATGCTACATCTGCAGCCGCTTGTTGAAATGCATCTTCATTTTGATAACAAGCTACTAAATTTTTTGTCGAACAAAAATTTTGAATTGCATAAACATTTCCAAAAACAAAGGTTACTGTTTTTTCATTGGTTAATTTTTTCCAGAGTTCCATTCCCTCGGTTGACAGCCCATAATTATTTGTCAACTTCATACTAAAATCGTGAATACCCAAAACCACTGCGTCATAGTTATTTGCATAAATTGACTCAACTATTTTGTTTGCTTTTTCTGCTCCATCTTTCCACGAAAACAAAAAAATATCTGTATTAAAATTATTTTTAATTCTTTGTCCAAATACATTCAACTCAGCACAGCCAATTCCCACATACGCCACTTTTTTGTTTTGACCCAACGGCAACAATTCATTTTCATTTCGAACAATGGTTATCGAATTTTTTGCAACTTTCTGAATAAGTTTTGGTGCTTTTTCATTTAATTCTTCCAATAAATTATTTGTGATAATTGGAAAAAGTTGATTCAAACCAAGTTGATATTTTGCAACCAATACTTTTTTTACTTTTCTTTCAATTTCTTCCCAGCTCAATTTATTTTCATCAATTACTTTTCGAACAGCGGCAATTGTTGTTTCAATATCTCCGGGAAGACAAAGCATATCGTTTCCTGCAATCAGCGCCTGTGCTGAGGCTTCGCCAGATGGATAAAATTTTGAAATGCCTTTCATTTCCAATGCATCGGTAAATGTAAGTCCATCGAATGCTAATTCCGATCGCAATAAATTCGTCACATTATTGGGCGAAAGCGATGTTGCACGATTAGTTGTTGTATCAATTGACGGAATAAATAAATGTGCAATCATCATACTTCCCACTCCGGATTTTATCAATGCTTTGAATGGAAATAATTCCATTGCATTTAATTCTTGTTTTGTTTTATTAATTAACGGCAAGTCGTGATGCGAATCAGTTTCTGTATCGCCATGTCCGGGAAAATGTTTGGCGCAAGCCACAATTCCTGCATGTTGCATCCCTCTTGAATAGGCTGTTCCAAAAAGTGCCACTTTGTTTTTGTCTTCGCCAAAAGATCGATAGCCAATAACAGGATTATTTGGATTGTTATTAATATCAACTACCGGCGCATAATTTACGTGAACACCGATTCTTTTTAATTGTTCGCCAACAGCCAATCCCATTTGATAAACCAATTTGGAATTGTTTATTGCGCCCAATGTAAGTTGGTATGGATATTTAATAACACTATCCAAACGCATTCCCAATCCCCATTCTGCGTCAATGGTAATTAACAAAGGAGTTTTAGAAATACGTTGATAATAGTTAGTCAATTGTGCTTGGCGCATCGGACCTCCTTGAAAAAAACACAAAGCGCCAACGTTGTATTTTTTAATGTCCGCTTCCACTTGAGCAATATGATCTGCACCCAAATTGGAATGTGCTCGAACAACAATCAACTGTGCAATTTTTTCATCTTCCGAAAAACTTTTACAAACACTATCCGCCCATTGCATTGCTTTTTGACTGACTTTAGTTTGCGCCGCAACAAATAAATTGGATAATAAAAAACTGACTACAATTAAATATTTCTTCATATTACTAATTAGCTCACAAGTTAAGTGAAATGAAATTTGTATAAAAGGTGTAAAAATTACTTCTCTTTTATCCAAATATGAATATCGTGCGGTGCAGTTTCGTCGCCACCGAAATAAGGAAATAATTTATACCCTTTTCCGTTTGGCGTTGTACTAGTTCTTGGCATTATTGTGTTTACACCATTTAATGAAAAAATATAAGAATTACTTTGAACTTTTATGCTACAATCCTGTTCATTACCGATGTTAATTATTCCCAATTCGCGATTAGCAACTATTCCATTATTATACACATAGGCAAACAAACGAAGTTTGCCATCGCTCCATCGCCAACCAAAACGAGCACTGAAAAGATGATGATGCTCGCCATTATCGGCAAAGCCATATAATTTATTTATATCGTATTGGTTGGATGGAATTGCTGTAGAATAAATGGAAGAGCTGTCAAATTTTGCAATAAATTTTAATTCCTGTTGTTCAAAAACTTCAAATTTTGTTTGATCGCTGTATTGTTGCCCTTGCAATATTTTATGATGAACAAATTCTACTGGTGGAATGATTGGTTGATTTGTTGGTGTTTTTTTACACCCAATTATTAAAATAAAAAGTGTAAAAAATAATATCAGCTTATTGAAACAATTTTTCATCTTTATTGTATTCGAAAAAAATCGAATAATTAATTTTCATTCTTATCAAAATTACAAAATTTGAATAGTTTATATTTTGAATTCACAAAACCGGCAAGTATTTTCAGCTTAAATTATCGCTTCAAATACTGTATTTTTGAAGGCTAAAAAAGCGCAAGTGTCTAATTCTATTTCCCTTTTACCCGATCATATTGCTAATCAAATTGCAGCAGGAGAAGTTATACAGCGCCCAGCTTCCGCAGTAAAAGAATTGTTGGAAAATGCAGTGGATGCCCAAGCAACTGAAATCACATTAATTGTTTCCGATGCGGGAAAATCGCTTATCCAAGTCATAGATAACGGTTGTGGAATGAACGAAACTGATGCACGTATGTGTTTTGAAAGACATGCAACTTCCAAAATTCAAAGCATTGAGGATCTTTTTCAAATTCGCACCATGGGTTTTCGTGGAGAAGCATTGGCTTCAATTGCCGCTGTTGCACAAGTAGAATTAAAAACAAAAAGACAGGAAGACACAACGGGCACATTGCTTGAAATTGAAAATAGTATTGTAAAAAAACAAGAAATAATTGCAACTGCAAACGGAACAAGCATTGCAATGAAAAATTTATTTTACAATATTCCGGCTCGCCGAAATTTTTTAAAAAGCAATGCCGCCGAAATGCGTCATATCATCGAAGAGTTTACAAGAGTTGCACTTTCCTTTCCGCATATTTTCTTTTCGTTTATTTCCAACAACCTACAACTATTTCATTTGGAAGCTGGTAATTTGAAACAACGAACACTTCAATTATTAGGAAATAATTACAATTCAAAATTGGTTGCTGTAAAAGAAGAAACTGACTACATGAATGTTTATGGTTTTGTAGGCAAACCGGAAACGGCAAAAAAAACCAGAGGTGATCAATATTTTTTAGTCAACAATCGTTTTATAAAAAGTCCTTATTTGAATCACGCAGTGAATAGTGCTTATCAAGAAATGATTGCAAAAGATAGTTTTCCCACTTATGTTTTATGCATCGAAGTTGATCCTGCACATATTGATATTAATGTGCATCCCACTAAACAAGAAATAAAATTTGAAGACGAGAAAATAATTTATGCATTTGTGCAAGCTGCAGTAAAACATTCGTTGGCTCAATTCAGTGTAGCGCCAGCATTGGATTTTGATTTAGATGCTTCTATTCAACAATTAGATGCAATTCATCAACCATTTACTTCGGAAAAAAAATCAACTGCAGCTGCAGGTTCTATTTTTAAAGAATTCACCGAGAAACACCGTGCACATTTTATTGAACCTTCGAAAAAAAGCGAATTATCAAATTGGAAAAACTTAAAAGAATTCGATGAAATAAAATCTGTACAAAAAATTTCTTCCGAAAAAAAATTATCCTTCATTTCCGAACTTATTGAAGATGGAGCAATTGTTCAATTACACAATCGATATGTACTTGTGTCAACTGTTGGAGGTTTTATTTTAATCAATCAACAAGCTGCTCACGAAAATATTATTTATGAAAATTTAAAGGAAGCTGCCATAGCAAAACCTATTGCTTCGCAAAAAAGTATTTTTCCAGCAACTGTTGAATTAACGATGAGTGATGCTGTTTTACTAAGCGAATTGCAAATTGATTTACAGCAAATGGGCTACTCCATTGAGCCATTTGGTAATAATAGTTTTGTCGTACATGGAACACCGGCGGATGTTTCGCAAGGAAATGAAAAACAAGTTTTTGATTCAATATTGGAACAATTCAAACATTTTAGTCCCGATTTAAAATTTTCAAAAAGAGAAAAACTTATTCGATCGCTTGCTTGGCAACAATCCATAAAAGCAGGTAAAATTTTAACTGTATTAGAAATGCAAACTTTAGTTAAAAATTTATTTTCTTGCACTCAACCCAATGTGACGCCAAATGGAAATCCTGTTTATTTAGAATTTAAGAAAGATCAACTGGAAAAATTGTTTGGTAAATAAACAAAAGAAAATTACGGGTTCAATAACGCTTTCCATTTGTCTGACAACGCATATTGGTTAATAACTTCTATCCGTCGTGAAATATTTTTTTCAAAAAAAGAAACGACAAATTTATTCATCAACATTCCCAAAAAACCATTTTTTAATTGGTAATCAATTCTATCAATTACTATGGTTCCATTTTGTGTTGGCTTAAAAAAATGCTCGTGCTTTAATGTTATAACATCGTTGTTTATTATTTTTTCTTCGAAGCGATCATTGAGTCGCATCTCTGTAATCTTGATAGTAAAAATTCTTGTTTTAAAAAGAAAATTCATTTTCCAAGTTATCATTTCACCTTCTTTAATCAATCCGAAAGTAATGCCCGCAACTGGCCAAACTTTATTTTGTTGAAATGCAATTTTAAAAATACTGACACTGCGACTCAAACCAAACACCACATCAATTGGCGCTTCCACAAAATTTGTAAAATGTAAAACCGGCATAACGTTGTGTAAACTATAAAAATAATTTAATAAAACACTTCACTTAATCTTTTGTTTAGATTATTGAAAAGGAATTTTTACCAATTTTGCTTGAACGGTTTTATCGCGAACTGCGATAAAAATTGTAGCATTCAACTGTGCATTTGCTGAATTTACATATCCCATTCCAATTGCTTTTTGTAAGGTTGGCGATTGTGTACCCGAAGTAACATATCCAATTTTTTCGCCTGCTTCATTTTTTATTTCATAGCCGTGGCGCGGAATTCCTTTTTCAATCATTTCAAAAGCAATCAATTTTCTTTTTACACCTTCCTGTTTTTGTTTTTGTAATATTTCCTTTGCAGTAAATTCTTTTGTGAACTTTGTAATCCATCCCAAACCCGCTTCTAAAGGCGATGCCGTCGCATCAATATCATTTCCATAAAGACAAAATCCCATTTCCAAACGAAGCGTATCTCTGGCAGCAAGTCCAATTGGTTTTAAACCTTGTGATGTGCCTACTTCGAAAATTGCGTTCCATATTTTTTCGGCATCACCCTCTTTATCTTCAAAATAAATTTCCACTCCGCCAGCACCTGTATATCCTGTAGCACTTATTAAAACATTTTCTACCCCTGCAAATTTTCCTTTTGCAAATGTGTAATATTTCAAATTCAGAATATCGATTTCTGTAAGTGATTGTAACATTTTTGTTGCGTTCGGACCTTGAATTGCCAACAAACAAGTTTTGTCGGAGATATTGTGCATCTCCACATTTTTTGTATTGTGTTGTTGAATCCAGTTCCAATCTTTTTCAATGTTGGAAGCATTTACAACCAACATGTACACTTTATTTTTTTCGATGCAATAAACTAATAAATCATCTACAATTCCTCCTTCGTTATTTGGCAAACAACTGTATTGCGCTTGACCGTCGGAAAGTTTTGCAGCATCGTTTGAAGTAACGAGTTGAATTAAATCCAATGCAAACTCTCCTTTCAAAATAAATTCGCCCATATGGCTTACGTCAAAAATTCCTGCATTTTTTCTTACAGCAGCATGTTCGTCGTTGATACCCGAATAGCTGATGGGCATGTTATAGCCAGCAAATTCAGCCATCTTGGCTCCTAACGCAATGTGTTTGTTTGTAAATGCAGTTTGCTTCATTTCATAAATTAAGAGGGCAAAAGTAACCTCTTAAAATTAGTTCACCAATACCGATGTTCGGCAATGAAAAAACTGGTGGCGATTTTAAAATTGAATTAATGGAAAGCCCTGCGTGCCAATAATAAATTCATCAATTTCATCTTGCGGTTTTTCCAACTCTACACTTTCTTTTAGTTTATTCAAAGGTTGCTTTTCCTCTTTTGCTTCTTCAATTTCTACTTCTTCATTAAAATCGCGATGATTCTTTTTGTGTTTTAATTTAATCCTTTTTTTGGGCCAAATTTTTTGATGAATAGATGACCCATCCAAATTTTTTAATTCTCCATCCGCACCCATTATATAAATTGAATCTGTGTCCCATTGGTAACGACTGTTGTATTCAATTTCAATACGTTCTCCATGTTCTCCAAATACACGATGGTTGGACACCATGGTGTGAAGTGAATGCAATACATGCTTTGTTGATTTATCGAATTGTATTTTTTTGCCAACCGGTATTTGCAATTCCAAATCAACCACTTGGCCTCTGTATTTACTTTTGTTATCAACCAAAAAACCGCTTCCTAAATCCAATTTATTTTCAGACACAGCTACGCGGTATTGAATTTTTTTTGCTCTTGCAATTGCGTCGTTAAAATTACTTCCGGCGCTGTATTTTTTTACTTGCAAACGATAAGCAGAATCTTCACTGACCTTAATATTGAATTTTATGATTTCCAACTTCAAAGAATCTCCTTTTATATCCCAGCCATTCGCATCGTTTTCAAATCCCCAAGGATTATTAAATTTTACTTCTGGTTCGGAAACGGTAATCGTCAGTTTATCATTTTTTGGATTTGCTATGGAAATATTTGTATCGTCATGTTCGTAATAACGAATTTCATTTGAAACACTTGCAACAAAAAGTACCAATGAAACCCAACCCAAAAACCATAGCCCGCCGAATGACCAACCCAAATAACTGTTTTGTGACCGTACATTAAAAACACGACGAATAGCCCAAATCATAAATGAAACAATTGGTACGGCAATAAATAAAATCAAAGTACTCCAAGCTAAAGTTTGTTGCCAACCGGTTGACCATAAAAAATCATTTACTGGCCACCAAACAAAACTGGCATAAAAAACTGCAATCAACAAAACAAAAAGTGTGAATGTGGAAACCCCTGCAATGATTAATAAGACCAATTTTAACACAATTCCAATTGCACGAAAAACGCCGCCGAATATTGTTTTAATTACTTGCCCCAGTTCTGAAACAAATGGTTTGCCTTGTTCGTTCGAAAAAGATTTTGTTTTTTCTCCCAAATTATGCACAGCAGATTTTAAATCCTCGCCCATTTCCTTTGCTTTTTCTTTTACATTTTCTCGAATTTTATTTACATCTACTTTTTCGCCACGCATTTCCATTTTTTGATATTCCGATTTTGCATTTGGTAAAACAATCCAAAGAATAATGTAGGTAAATGCAAAAGTTCCGGATAAAGAACTAAATATTAAATCAGGAAATAAATTTGGAACAATTGTCCACGCTGTTAATTTAAAAAACGATTGAAATAAAAGGGGCACTAAAAAAATAAGTCGAATCGTCCAAATTTGCATACCAAAATAAGCTGCCAAGCCCGATGCTACACCACCCAATATTTTCTGTTCAGGATTTCTATGAATTCTATTTCCCAAAAATGGCTCCTGGTAAGTTTTTGGTAAAACAATCCACAATACGATATAAAGAATGAAAACCCATCCCGAAAAAAATAATATGGCAAATAGAATACGAAGAATAGTGGGATCGATATTAAAATAGTTGGCAATACCAGAACAAACTCCACCTAACATTTTATCATTTAAATTTCGGTAAAGGCGTTTATTGGGTTGTTCCGTTTTATTTTCTGTTTTATTAGTTGTAGTAGTCTGTTCGCCTTCCAGCGCTTCGTCAATGTCCTTCGGATTTCCCATAGAAGCAATTACTTCGTTCATTTCAATTTCTGTAATTACATCCAACCCTTTGCGAATTTTTTCATTCAACAGTTCGGCAATGCGACTTTCGATATCATTTATAATTTCTGTGCCGTCTTCTTCTTTTTTAAAATAACTACGAAGACTTTCCAGGTATTTTTTCAACTTTTCATAAGTGGATTCTTCGATCGGGATGATTCGACCAGCAATATTTATATTAATAATTTTTTCCATTTTCTTAAATTTTAATTTTGATTGGATTTTTGCGTTAATACATTTACGGCACTTGAAAGATCCTCCCAAGTTTTAGAAAGGTCGGAATAAAATTTTTCGCCTTTTTCCGTCAATGAAAAATACTTGCGGGGAGGACCCGAATTACTTTCCACCCATCGGTAACCGAGCATTTCTGCATTTTTTAGTCGTGTCAATAATGGGTAAAGTGTGCCCTCCAAAATATGTAAATTAGTTGCACGCATTTCATCTACCATATCTCCGGGATAGGCCTCCCCACGGCGTATGATGGAAAGAAGACAAAACTCCAAAACGCCTTTTCGCATCTGACTTTGTGTGTTTTCTATGTTCATCGAGCTAAGTTTTATAATGCAAATATAGTACTATGTGATACATAGTACTATATTTTTTTGAAATATTTTTAAAAATAATAGCTTTTGAGAGTTTTACTACTACCTTTAAGTTGGATTGATTGATATTAACTAGCTACTTTGGAGGGGGCTTTTCCCAAGAAAAAATATAGCTTATGAATTCAAATAAAATATTAAGTTTTTACAAAATTTCTTTCAAGTGTTTAAGATTTATCATAACTTTTATTATCGTGGTTGGAGTTTTGTGTTTTAGTTGCAAAAAAATGGTACAAATAATGACGAATACTATGTTAGGTATGAAGTAAAGAGCTCTACAATTTATTATGGTAGAACACTAAATGTCATATTAAATGCAGAAGGCAACCAAAATAAAAACTTTACAATCAATGCTCGTACGCCTTGGGAAACTGTAATAGGGCCAGTAAAGAAAGGGTTTGTAGCGAGTTTGACAGTAAGCGAAATAGGAGATAATTATGGGAAGCTTACGTTGCAAACTAAAATTTATGTCAACAAAAATGCAAGTCCATTTGCTCTTAAACGAAGTGATGAAAGTAATACACCAAGAACTTATGTTCAATTAAATTACACAATAGACTATTAATTCCCACACATTTGAACAAGCCATAAAGTTTTCTTAAGTATAGTACAACAAACAATTAACTTTTTCACTAAAAATAAATTGCAGTATTGATTTATTTTTGTTTTCTAATTAAATCAAATTGAAGAAAAAAATTAACCAAATCGTTATTGTACTTTTCGTTTTATCGATTTCTTTTTCCTGTACAAGTTCTAAAAATTCGTCTTCAAAAATTCAGTACAATTTTAAAAGCGAAAACGGCAAACCCGATTTTTCCAATTTAGATTATTGGGCAGCACACCCTTGGAAATGGGATCCATCGGATAGTATTCCCGCTCCTTTTCTTCAACAAAAAACAGATTCGCTGGTTGATGTTTTCTTTTTGCATCCCACTATTTACACCGAGAATAAACGATTTGATAAAATCAATGTTGCAATTGATGATGCATACAATAACAAAAAAACCGATTACTCATCAATCCTTTATCAAGCAAGTGCATTTAACCAACATGCTCGAATTTTTGCACCACGTTTTCGCGAAGCACATATTAGTGTTTATTCAATGCAGGATAAAACAATTGCAAAACAAGCGCTCGATTTTGCTTACGAAGATGTTAAAAATGCATTTGAGTTTTACTTGCAAAATAATAATAACGGCCGGCCCATTATTATTGCATCGCACAGCCAGGGCTCTACACATGCCTTGCGTTTACTAAAAGATTTTTTTGAAAACACCCCACTTTCAAAACAACTCGTTGCTGCTTATGTGGTAGGTATGCCAATTCCTAAAAACTATTTTTCTGTTTTGGAAGTTTGTAAAACTCCTTTGCAAACAAATTGCTTTTGCGGATGGAGAACTTATAAAAATGGTTTTGTTCCGGAATTTGTAAAAAAAGGAACTGACGATTCTTGGGTTACCAATCCGCTTAGTTGGGAAATAAATACTGACTATGCAAATAAAAAATTAAACGAAGGAGGCATTTTTTATAATTTCAACAAACCCATAAAATCATCTGCCGGTGCAAAAATATTCGGCAATATTCTTTGGGTGGATAAACCAAAATTTCCGGGAAGTATTTTTTACTTTTCGAAAAATTACCACATTGCCGATATTAATCTTTTTTACACCAACATTCGATCAAATGTAGAAGCAAGAATTTTTCAGTTTTTAAAACAGTAATTATTGACTCCGAAAACTCATCAGTCGAGATGTGTCAGAAAAATTTACACCGCCAAATCCGATTGATAAAATAGATTCGACGCTTCCAACATTTTTAGCAAAATAATTTTTTCCGTTTCCTGCATTTATATTGCCAAGTGGCGAAGCAATAGAAAGTTGATAGTCCACTTCAATTACTTTAAAATATTTTTCTCCGTTTACTACTCGTTGCCCCTCTCTTGCGGCAATGGTGTATTTGTGATAATTATTTACACCGCCAACATTTATCGTATCCGTCCAGCTTACACCTACCGCTGTATCTTTTAAATAAATAGATTCAACGATTGTAGTAAAAGGAGCGGAAGCACCAATCTGTCTGTAAACACTATTCAACTTGCTGCGATACAATTTTGTGGTGATACCGCTGGCTCCACCGCTACTTCTTTCAAACGAATAATATTTTTTTGCATTAATAGTTGTATCGTCTCCAAGCGAAAGAATGGTAAAATTTCCTGTTGCGCTGGAAGTATAGTTCCATTCAGATCCAGCAGAAACAGGTTGATAATCGCCAATAATATTTGCATCAATTTCTTTTTGACAAGCAACGAAAGTAAAAACAGAAATGACGAATAATGTTAACAACCATTTTTTCATAAATAAACAATTAAATTTAAAACTCTGCATTTTTTGGAGTTCGCGGAAAAGCAATCACATCGCGAATATTTGTCATGCCGGTTACAAACTGAACCATTCTTTCAAAACCAAGCCCGAAACCTGCGTGGGGCACGGTTCCAAATTTTCTGGTATCTAAATACCACCACAATTCTTTTTCGGGAATATTCATTTCTTTCATTCTTGTTTCCAAGTTTTCCAATCGTTCTTCTCGTTGCGATCCACCCACAATTTCTCCAATTCCAGGTGCTAAAATATCCATGGCGGCTACAGTTTTTCCATCATCGTTTTGACGCATATAAAACGCTTTTATCTCTTTAGGATAATCGCGAAGTATCACCGGTTTTTTAAAATGTTTTTCAACCAAATAACGTTCGTGTTCACTTTGCAAATCCATTCCGAATCCTGTAATTGGATAATTGAATTTTTTCTTTTTGTTGTAATTACTTTCTTTTAATATTTCAATGGCTTCGGAATAAGTAATTCTTTCAAAACTGTTGTTGAGAACAAACTCCAGTTTTTCAATCAAGCCCATCTCGCTTCTTTTATCTTGCGGCAATGCTTTTTCTTCATCGGCTAATCGGGTGGCAAGAAAATCTAAATCTTCGCGATTAAAATCGATCGCATGTTTTATAATGTATTTAATAAACTCTTCGGCCAAGTTCATATTATCTTCCAAATCGCAAAATGCCATTTCGGGTTCTATCATCCAAAACTCAGCTAAGTGTCTTGCCGTATTGGAATTCTCGGCACGGAAAGTAGGACCGAATGTATAAATTTCTCCAAGTGCTGTTGCAGCTAATTCTCCTTCCAACTGCCCGCTAACCGTAAGGTTGGTTGCTCGACCAAAAAAATCTTCTTTGAAATTCACGCTTCCATCTTCACACCTTGGCGTTTTATCAAAAGGCAATGCAGTTACTTTAAACATTTCACCGGCACCTTCTGCATCGCTGGCAGTGATGATTGGCGTATGAATATGTACAAATCCTTTTTCGTAAAAAAATTGATGGATTGCAAATGCCAAACTATGACGAATGCGAAACACCGAACCAAAAGTGCTGGTTCGAAACCGAAGATGGGCATTCTCTCTTAAAAATTCCAAGCTATGTTTTTTGGGTTGAAGCGGATATTTTTCTGCATCCGAATCGCCAAAAATTTCTATTGAATTTGTTTTGATTTCTATTTTTTGTCCCTTTCCCAATGATTCCACCACCAAGCCTTCTACTTTAATTGCGGCAGAAGTGGTGATTCGTTTCAACAACAAATCGTCGTATTTATTTAATTCCAACACAACTTGTAAATTGGTATTGGTGGAACCATCGTTTAATGCAATAAATTGATTGTTTCTAAATGTACGCACCCAACCCATCACGGTTACCGATTTACCCACGAAATCCTTTTGAAAAAGTTCTTTAATTCTGACTCTTGTATTAATCATTTATAATTTTTAAAAAAACAAAGATAATGCCCTCGCTTCTAAAGCACAAGTCAGATTGGAGCTAGTTTTTAGTAATTTTTGATTTTCTTCATTTTGCCGTTTATCAATAATTAGTATTGAAAAAATGCTTTTTTTATTTATCTCTGCATAATAAAATTTTAGTTATGAAGCAGGAAATTTTGTTGAATATTGACAACCCAACGCAACTTGAAAAATTGTACCGTAGTAATAAAACAACTTTCAAGAATGAATTCAACTCGTTGTACCCCGAATTAACCAACAGCCCACTTGCTGATTTTTGGCACGAAAGACTGCAAGAAGAAAAAGCAGAAACAACAACTTTCAAAAGTCAAGATTTACGTTTCATAATAATTGCTTCATTAATAGCAGGAATGATTGCAAACCTTCATAGAATATTAAATATAGAACCGGATCTTTTTTTCCAAAGAAATTTGGGATTTATTGTATTGCCTTTGTTGAGTGTTTATTTTATTTGGAAAAACAAACTTTCTTCTGGCAAAACAATAGTTGCATTTGTTGCAACTCTACTTGCTGTAGTTTTCATAAACCTTTTGCCAGTAAATGATAAAAGTGACACGCTGACTTTAGCCTGCATTCACTTGCCCATTTTTTTATGGATGATTTTAGGATTTTGCTTTGCAGGAAACGATACAAATGATTACAGTAAACGACTTGGCTTTTTAAGATTCAATGGCGACTTTGTTGTATTCACTGCTATTTTATTGATTTCCGGCGGCATACTCACTGGTGTTTCAGTTGGGCTTTTTGAAATCATTGGAATTAATCTTAGAGATATTCATATAGAATATATTATCAGCTTCGGACTTCCATCGGCATTAATTGTTTCAACTTATGTCGTTCAAGAAAAACCACAATTGGTAAATATGATATCGCCTTTGATTGCAAAAATATTTAGCCCGTTGGTATTGGTTACATTAGTTATTTATTTATCAGCAATTATTACAACGGGAAAAGACCCTTACAACGACCGAGAATTTTTAATGACTTTTAATGTTTTGATAATTGGTGTAATGGCAATCATCTTTTTTTCTGTTGCTGAAACTGCAAATAAAAACGAAACACAAATTGGTCGTTTTATTTTGCTGGCGCTTTCTACCATTACAGTTATCATAAACGGAATTGCACTTTCTGCAATTTTATTCCGAATTTCAGAATGGGGAATTACACCAAACAGAATTGCTGTTTTGGGTGCAAATATTTTAATGCTTGCCAATTTGCTCAATACTACTTTCCGACTTTTTAAAAGTGTTAGTTCAAAATCAGACATTGACGAAGTAGAAAATTCAATTGCTAAGTTTTTACCCGTTTATGCTGTATGGATAATTATTGTAACCTTTATTTTCCCGTTTTTATTTGGTTTTAAGTAGAAAAAATATTCTTTAGAAACCGTTTAGGGCAAATTCTATTTTTCAAAATTTTTGGTTTTGAAAAAATTCTCGTATTCTTGCAATAGAAAGAGGCTGATAAACACAGTTCTTCTGTTCTTTAAAAGGCATTTACCCGCCGATTTCACTCAAAATAAATTTCAAAAATTTTTCTTTTTTCAAGATTTTGCAACTTCAACTCGTGATTAACTTAAGCTTTTACTATGTATGACATTCTCCAACTGAACGAAATGCTCGTTCCCGAACTGCTAGATATAGCCGAGCAGTTAAAAATTGCACAAGCAAAAAAAATGAACAAACAAGATTTGGTTTACAAAATACTTGACCACCAAGCAGTGGAAGCAAGTGAAAAAAAATCAGACGAACCGCAAGATTCGCAAAAGCGTAAACGAATTATTAAAACCACCACAAGCATTTCTACGGAAGAAGCAATTGTGGAAGAGCCGGAAACCAAACCCGTAGAACACAAACGCCCAATTTTGAAAAAAGCTACAGAAAAACCAATTCAGGAAACTGATGCAAAAGTTGTTTTAAAAAAACCAAGAAAAAAAGTGGAAGAAACTTCCGTTTCTCCTGTAGAAGTTTTGGATGCATTAATAAATGCACCAATTGGTGAAACGAAAACAACCGCTTCAGAAACCGAACAAGTTGCACCCGAAGCAGCAACGCAACAAAGAAACTTTCCACAACCGAAAGCACCAGTTTTTAATATTGAATTTGACGGAATTATTTTAGCCGAAGGTGTATTGGAAATGATGCCCGATGGTTATGGTTTCCTTCGTTCGTCCGACTACAACTACCTTTCATCGCCAGATGATGTGTATGTTTCTCCATCACAAATTAAATTGTTTGGCGTAAAAACAGGAGATACAATTGCCGGCGCAATTCGACCACCAAAAGAAGGTGAAAAATATTTTGCATTATTGAAAGTTGATACCATCAACAATAAAAAACCAGAAGATGTTCGCGATCGAGTACCATTTGATTACCTCACACCGCTTTTTCCATTTGAAAAATTAAATTTATTCGACGCAGCCGATAATTATTCTACTCGATTAGTTGATTTATTTACCCCAATTGGAAAAGGGCAACGCGGATTGATTGTTGCACAACCCAAAACCGGTAAAACAATGTTGTTGAAAGCTATTGCAAATGCAATTGCAAAAAATCATCCAGAATGTTATTTGATGGTAGTGCTTGTAGATGAACGACCTGAAGAAGTAACCGATATGGAACGCAGTGTAAAAGCAGAAGTTATTGCATCTACATTTGACGAACCTGCCGAAAAACACGTAAAAGTTTCAACGATGGCTTTGCAAAAAGCAAAGCGTTTGGTTGAATGTGGACATGATGTTGTAATTCTTTTGGATTCAATTACTCGATTGGCAAGAGCGCACAATACCGTTGCTCCATCATCGGGAAAAGTTTTATCGGGTGGTGTGGAAGCAAATGCAATGCAAAAACCAAAACAATTTTTTGGTGCTGCCAGAAAAATTGAAAATGGAGGTTCGCTTACAATTATTGCAACAGCTTTAGTTGATACCGGCTCTAAAATGGATGAAGTTATTTTTGAAGAATTTAAAGGAACAGGTAATATGGAATTGCAATTGGATAGAAGATTATCCAATCGCCGTATTTATCCTGCAATTGATTTGGTATCTTCTTCTACTCGTCGCGACGACTTGTTGTTAGATGCAGATGTATTGCGCCGCATGAATTTGCTTCGCGTATTTTTAAATGATATGAATTCCGAAGAAGCAATGCGCGAACTACAAAATCGCATGAAGGGAACAAAAGACAATGCAGAGTTTCTTGCAAGTATGAATAAATAAAATCATTGTTTGAACTAATTGAAATCAAAAGCCTTTGTTAACCACATTGGCTTTTTTATTTTTACAAACTGAATGGCTGTTGAAAAAATAAATATTGAAAAATTTTTATTGCTTGCTAAGCAATATCCAATGATTGATGTGCGAAGTCCATCGGAATTCAACCATGCGCATATTCCATCTGCGCATAGCTTGCCTTTATTTATGGATGAAGAAAGAGCAGTTGTGGGAACGGCTTACAAACAGGAAAGCAGAGAAAAAGCAATTAAACTTGGGTTGAATTTTTTTGGTCCAAAAATGAATTTGCTTTTGGAAAAAGTAGAAAAAATTATTCTTGAACAATCTTCCAATTCAAATCAATCCGATAAAATAATACTTGTTTATTGTTGGCGCGGTGGAATGCGAAGCGCTGCCGTAGCATGGCTGTTGGATTTATACGGATATAAAATTTTTACATTGGCGGGTGGTTATAAAAAATTTAGAAACTATGTCTTAGAAACTTTTCAACTTGAATACAATTTTCAAATACTTGGCGGATTCACCGGTTCGGGAAAAACTGAATTATTGCAAGAATTAGAAAAAACAGGAAACACCATTATTGATTTAGAAAAAATTGCCAATCACAAAGGGTCTGCGTTTGGGAATATTGGAATGATAGATCAACCATCGCAAGAAATGTTTGAAAATTTACTCGCAAAAAATCTTAGAGAAATAACAATTCGAACTAAAATTTGGATAGAGGACGAAAGCCAGCGAATTGGATTAATAAATATTCCAAATCACATTTGGAATTGTATGCGAAAATCGCCGTTGTGTTTTTTAGAAATTGATTTTGACGAACGACTAAAACATATTGTGAAAGAATACGGAAGTTTAGATAAACAAAAAATGATTGAAGCAATTAATAGAATTCAACAACGCCTCGGCGGACTTGAAACCAAAAATGCAATTGAACATTTATTAAATAATAATACGACAGCTTGTTTTAAAATTCTACTTACCTATTATGATAAATGGTATTCACGTGGCTTAAACAATCGAAAAAATTTTAATGCTCTGCTTACAATCATTTCTTGCAAAACCGTATCACGGCTCAATGCCGGCATTTTGATAAACGCAGCAGAAAATTAATTATTGGTTGAACTGTTCAATATTGCGGTTGCTTCTATTTCAATTAAATACTCGGGAGCAATTAATGCTTTTACTTCAATCATCGAAGTGCAAGGTTTTATTTCTTTAAAAAATTCTCCGTGAGCTTTTCCGAATTCTTCCCAACGAGAAATATCGGTTACAAACATTCTTGTTCGAATCACATCTTTTAAAGAGGCGCCGGCTTGTTGTAATATTTTTTCTATTTTTTCAATTATGAATTTCGTTTGCTCGTATGCGTTATTAGTACCAACAAGATTATTGTTTTCGTCAACAGCAACTGTTCCGGTTACTTCAACAATATTTCCCACTTTTACAGCACGGCTGTAACCAACAATTTCTTCCCATTTTGCTCCAGATGAATAGTTGATTCTTTGCATAAACTAAGCAGTTTTACATGCCATATTTTCCCAAAAATTTGATGCGCATTATTTTTAACTGCTCCAATGAAAAATCGTGTTCTGCTAATTCTTCTTGTGCAACTTCAATGCTACTTGTATCGCAGTTTTTAAAATAGTTCATTATTTCTTCTTGATCATTTTCGTCCAACATTTGTTCAATTTCATAATCTAAATTAAGCTTGGTGCCACTACTGGCGATAGTTTCCATTTCATCCAACAGCTCGTTCATTGTCCATCCTTTATTTTTAGCAATAGTTTCCATCGGTATTTTTTTGTCAACATTAAGGATGATAAATACTTTGTGTCCACTTTTATTAACAACGCTTTTCATTACAAAGTCATCGGGGCGTTCTATATTATTTTCTTCAACATATTTTGCAATTAATTCTACAAATGGTTTTCCATATCGCAATGCTTTTCCTTTGCTTACCCCCTGGCATTTCTCTAAGTCGGTAACCGTAACGGGATAAAGTGTTGACATATCGCGCAACGAGGCTTCAAGAAAAAGAACAAATGGAGGAAGGTTTTTTTTCTTAGCTTCTTTTTGTCGTAATTCTTTCAACATTTCATACAATTGCTCATTTGAAGTACTAGCTTCTGCAACGACTTCTCCTTCTTCATCATCTAAATTTGCATCATCGTATAAATGATTAATCACCACTTTGAAAGACTTTGGTTTTTTCAAAAAATCCAACCCTTTTGGTGTAAACTTTAACACACCATAATCCTCAATATCTTTTCTCAACAAATCTTCGAGCAGTAGTTGACGTATAAGCGAATTCCAAAAATGATTTTCTTTATCATTACCACAAGCAAACAATTCCAGCGATTCGTGTCGGTACATTGTATTTTGCGGGGTCATTTTCCCGGAAATGATATTTACAATATAGTCTGAAGCGAATCGTTCGTCCAAAACTTTAATAACTTTTAAAACTTTTAATGCATCTTCTTTGGCTTCAATTTTTTCTTTAGGATACTTACAATTATCGCAATTGCCACATTTGGTATTTTCATACGTTTCGCCAAAATAGTTCATCAACACCTTTCGACGACAAACTCCACTTTCGGCAAAAGCAACTGTTTCGTTTATTAAATGCCAGCCAACTTCTCTTTCGCTAAGTGGCTTAGCACGCATTAAATGTTCAAGCTTACTTACATCTTTATGGGAATAATAAAGAATACATTTCCCTTCCAACCCATCACGCCCTGCTCGTCCTGTTTCTTGGTAATAATTTTCGATACTTTTTGGAATATTGTAATGCATTACAAAGCGGATATCTGGTTTATCAATTCCCATACCAAATGCAATGGTTGCAACAATGACTTGCGTGTCTTCATTCAAAAATTGATCCTGTCTTTTTGAGCGAAGTTTGCTATCAAGTCCTGCATGATAAGCCACTGCTTTTACTCCGTTTGCGGTAAGCATATCTGCCAACTCTTCCGTTGTTCTGCGATTGGTTGTATAAATGATTCCGCTCTTCCCTTTGTTTTGTACAATGAATTTTGCAATATTTTTCAGCGTGCCCTCTTTGGTTATTTTTGGATTTACTTCATAATAAAGATTGGGGCGATTAAAAGAGGAAATGAATATCTCCGGATTTCTAAGATTGAGGTTTTCAACAATATCACTTTGAACTTTTGGCGTTGCCGTTGCAGTAAGTGCAATAATTGGAATATCGGAATTGATCTGAATCATCATTTCGCGCAAGCGCCGATACTCGGGTCTAAAATCATGCCCCCACTCCGAAATACAGTGTGCTTCATCAACTGCAAAAAAAGAAATATTCAAATCGCTGAAAAAGTCCAAGTTTTCTTGTTTTGTCAACGTTTCGGGTGCAACATAAAGCATTTTTGTTTTTCCCGATTTCAAATCATCATGAACTTGCGTTACTTCTTTTTTTGTTAAAGTAGAATTAAGAAAATGTGCAATTTCATCATTATTGCCATAGCTACGAATTAAATCAACTTGATTTTTCATTAATGCAATTAAAGGTGAGACAATAATAGTTACACCTTCGCTTAATAGTGCTGGCAATTGATAGCACAAGCTTTTTCCCCCTCCTGTTGGTTTTATTACAAGTATATCTTTCCCCGCCAACAACGATTCAATAATTTTTTCTTGATTTCCTTTAAAGGAATCAAATCCAAAATAGTTTTTTAGTGCTACGTGAAGATTGTGATTTTTTTTGCTCACACCTTCTTTTACATTTTTAACTGATTTCTTTGGCGGCGTTTCTTTCTTTTTCGCAGTCGCTTGCAATTTTGATTTAGTCATTGTTCCGTTCTTTTCTTCAAGATTCAATAAAATAGATTTCCTTAAGATACACTTTTTATTGAAAATGTCCCTAATTATTGTTTTTTTTACGAAGTTGACAAATTTACGAAATGCAAAAAATGAAACGGAAGACCAACTAAGAATTAACTATTCTTTTTGACTGATGATTAATCTTTAACAAATCTATATTTTTGACACTTAAAATGACAACTCACTTAAAACTACTAGCAAAAAAAACTATTGCGTTAGAAGCGCAATCCATAAACGACTTATCACCTTTCATCAACGATGCTTTTGAAAAAGCAGTACACACAATTGCTGAAATGAATGGCCGGCTTGTAGTTGGCGGTATTGGCAAAAGCGCCATCATTGCACAAAAGATTGTTTCAACACTCAATTCAACAGGAACGCCTTCAATTTTTTTACATGCTGCCGATGCCATTCATGGCGATTTGGGTATGATTCAAAAAGACGATGTAGTATTGCTTATTAGTAAAAGTGGAGAAAGTCCTGAAATAAAAATTTTGGTCCCATTAATCAAAAATTTTGGATCGGCCATAGATAAAAAAAACATCCTCATTGGAATGGTTGGTAATGTAGATTCTTATTTAGCAAAAAACGCAGACATTATCTTAAATACAACGGTGGCACAAGAAGCATGTCCTAACAATCTTGCTCCAACGACTAGCACCACGGCACAATTGGTAATGGGAGATGCTTTGGCAGTATGTTTGATTGATTTAAAAGGATTTGGTAGCGATGATTTTGCACGTTATCATCCTGGTGGTGCGCTTGGAAAAAAATTATACTTGCGTGTGGCTGATCTTTATAAAAACAATGAAAAACCACAAGTTTTTGAAACAAATTCTTTAAAAGAAGTAATTGTAGAAATATCATCGAAAAGATTGGGAGCAACGGCTGTGGTGAATAATGAAAATAAACTTTTAGGAATTATTACCGACGGTGACCTTCGAAGAATGTTGGAGAAAAACAATTCACTTGAAAACATGACAGCGGCAATGCTAATGACAAAAAATTCAAAAACAATCGGATCTGATGAATTAGCCGTAGTTGCATTAGATATGATGCGAAAAAACTCCATTACGCAATTACCCGTAACGGAAAACGGAAAATATCTTGGCTTTGTACATTTACACGATTTAATCCGCGAAGGATTGATTTAAGAAATCAACATGAATAAAAATACATACGTTGCAATAATGGCTGGCGGAATTGGAAGCAGATTTTGGCCAATGAGCCGCGTCAATTTTCCCAAACAATTTCTTGATATTTTAAACACGGGAAAAACATTAATTCAGCAAACTTATGATCGATATTTAAAATTAGTTCCGGCAGAAAATATTTTCATTGTCACTTCCGAAGAATACATTCCAATTGTAAAAAAACAGTTGCCGAATATAGTAAATGAAAATATTTTAGGTGAGCCTTCCAGAAAAAATACAGCGCCTTGTGTAGCCTATATTTCATTTAAATTATTTCTAAAAGACCCCCATGCAAATTTGATAATTGCGCCAGCCGATCATTTGGTGTTGGATACGGAAGCGTTTGTTGCCACTTCTAAAACAGCTATAGATTTTGCAGAAAAAAATAACACACTAATTACTTTGGGAATAAAACCAAACCACCCCAATACAGGTTATGGTTATATTCAATACAATGAGGTAGAAACAGCAACAGAAGTTTATAAAGTAAAAACATTTACCGAAAAGCCGAATCTTGAATTAGCAAAAACTTTTTTGGCCAGTGGCGATTTTCTTTGGAATGCCGGCATTTTTATCTGGAAAATAAAATCAATTCTTATTGCATTTGAGAAATATCTTCCTGAAATTTTTGAAATTTTTAATGCTGAAAAAGAAAATTTCAACACAGCAAAAGAAGCTACTGCTTTAGAAAAAATTTATTCGCAATGCACCAATATTTCTATTGATTTTGGCATAATGGAAAAAGCAGATAATGTTTTCGTCATTCCGGCAGCTTTTGGATGGAGCGATCTCGGAACTTGGAACAGCGTATGGGATAACATGGAAAAAGATTATTTCGAAAACTCCGTGATTGGAAATAATGTAATGATTGTGGATGCAACTAAATGTATTGTACACGCATCCGATTCAAAACTAATGGTGCTGCAAGGAATGGATAATTTTATTGTGGTCGATTCAAATGATGTTTTGTTGATTTGCAAAAGAGAAAAAGAACAAGAGCTGAAAGAATATGTTGCAGAAATAAAAAGAAACAAAGGAGATAAATTTTTGTAACCAAACTTCCTTTCTCAATTGCTTGTTTTTGATGCAATCATTTTTATTTTGTAATTTAATGTGTGATTGCTCCGTTATCTCATATTTTATTTTTAGATATTGAAACTGTTCCGCAGTTTTCGGATTACCATTCTTTGCCAAAAGATTGGAAAGAATTGTGGGACACAAAATCCGCATCGCTACTAAAATATCACGAAGAAGAAAGCACAGAAACCATTTATCATCGTGCAGGTATTTATGCCGAATTTGGAAAAATAATTTGTATCAGTTGTGGTTTTATTCAAGGAGGCGGTGTTTCAAAAAAAATAATAGTAAAATCTTTTTTTGGAGATGATGAAAAAATAATACTTACCGCTTTTTGTCAAATGCTGAATAAATGGATGCATGGCGAACAGAAATATTTATGTGCACACAATGGAAAAGAATTTGATTTCCCATACTTGTGTCGGCGATTGGTAATTAATCAAATTCCACTGCCGTCTATTTTAAATATTGCCGGTAAAAAACCATGGGAAGTAAATCATTTTGACACATTGGAACTTTGGAAATTTGGCGATTATAAAAATTATACTTCCTTAAATTTATTGGCACAAACTTTGGGAATTGCTACACCAAAAGACGATATCGACGGTAGCATGGTTTGGAGTGTGTATTGGAACGACAAAAATCTGAAGCGCATTGTTACTTATTGCCAAAAAGATGTGATAACAGTAGCACAAATTCTACTCCGCCTCCAAGGCGAAGCTCTAATAAAGGAAGATTGTATAGAAATTACGAATTGAGTTAGCCACTTTTTTTTGAAATAGTTTTCCTTCTTTCGACAGGAACTTCTATTTTTGCTGCCCGAAATAAGGATGGTGCGGTAGCTCAGTCGGTAGAGCAAAGGACTGAAAATCCTTGTGTCGCCGGTTCGATCCCGGCCCACACCACAGTAAGAGCCTGAAAATCAAGAACATTGTTGATTATCAGGCTCTTTTGTTTGCAATAAAAAGCAAATAAATGCACAATAATGCATGGTTGCCGAGCACTTGCGGAGCACAAAAACCGAGTACACGTGTATGTACTATTTTGCTGTTTTCTGCTTCATTTAGCATCGCTGAATTGGTTGTAATAATATGATTTTTACACCTTTAACAGCATAAAAATGAGTACAAACAAAAAGGGGCCAACTGAAATCCATTTCAATTTCATGCTCAAGGCCAGCCGAGCATACCATAATGGTGAATCCCCCATCGTGTTCCGAGTCATTTACCGAGCACAACGCAAAGATGTATTCACTGGTCTTACATGTCCGCGTGAAATGTGGATGAAAGAAGGAAGAATGGTGAATTATAAACACCATGCTGCTAGTTCAATCAATCACCAGATTCATAAAATACTTGCCAACGCTGAACATCACTTTAATAGATTGAAATTTAAAACTCTACAGGACTTCTTATTGAAAGAAACTTCCGACTTGATTATTGAAGATAAAGGCGACAATGTATTTGAGGGTGTTGCAATGCCAACAGCTATTACATTTTTCATAAATAAACCAAATCCTAATGACGTAAATTGGGAAGATTTATTTGTAACAAATCCGATTTCAAAGAAAATGAAATCGAACACTAAACTACTTGGTGATATTTCAAAAATTCAAAGAGGTTTAGAGATTGGCAAAGACAAAACCTTAAAAACAAAGACCAAATTCCAATTGATTACAGGTGAAGACATTGAAAAATATAATGTTAAGAACATAAGATTTATCGACCAAGAAACGTATGATGAATTTATAAAGGGCGATTTAGATTATTTTAAAAAGGAAAGAGTATTAATTAGAGAAACTGGTTCTTCAATTACTTGCGTTTATTTAGATAAATTACTTTTATCAACTCGGTCATTATATTCAATAATTCCAAACAAAGGCATCTCTCCCAAATTTATAATAGCGGTTCTTTGCAGCAAATTGACGCAGTTTTTCTATCAATCTGAATTCAAAGCAGACACAGATGTATTTCCAAAAATTAGAATTGCACAAGTAAAGAAAATACCAATAAAGGTTATTTCTGAAAAGGAACAAACTCCATTCATTAATTTGGTTGACAAAATCATTTCACTAAAACAACAAGACAAAGACAGCAGCGAACAGGAAAAGAAAATTGACGAATTAGTTTATAAACTTTACGATATAACAATAGACGAAGTAAAAATTATAGAAACAAAATAAACAGACAAGGACATTGCAAACTCGACACGACAGACCATTGACCGAAAGACGGGCAGCCACTAACACGGGTTTGGCAAAAGTGGCGGTTCAGTGCTGCTAAAGAGGGTTAGTTACTGGGGATGTAAGGCACTATCCCATCTTTTTCCATTTGTTTAAGTTCTTTAACTATTTCTTCTTCCTCTTCGTTTTCTGGAGGTCTTCCGTTCATTAACTCCATTAATTGTTTTTCGTCCTCATCAAGAGGGTAGGGATATGGGTTAGATTCTAAATCATCAAGTTCTGAATCATCCATAGGTTCGAAATCGTCTTCTTTCATATTATTTGTTATTTAGTTTCTAATATTAAATATAATTTTTTAAACTATTGTATCTATTTAAGCATACCAACTTTGGTAAACACCATCTACACCGGATGTATAATTACTTAAATAACCTTTGTGTCTTGATTTAACATTGAAAGATGGGTTACCTCTCCAAGATGTTACAATAATTCTTTTTTTAAAAGGATTGTTAATAAAATGATTTATTTGTGGAATAACAAAAGCACTCATAGAACTATATCCGCTTGGTTGGTTATCTCTAAATTTACCACTTATTTCTTGAATATCAATGGATGTAGGAGCCGGCACGATTTCTTCTGGGACGCTTTGATCAAAACAACGTGATGATAGCTTTTTACGTAAACGACGCCTATAATGGAGAAGGTATGCAAGGATTAAAGCCCAAGTACAAAACAATTGATCCGGCTGTTCGGCAGTTGGAGGTTGAAAACGAACGGTTAAAAAGAATCATTGCCAAGCAAGCCTTGGAGATTGATTTTAAAGATGAGCTTTTAAAAAAAAGCCATTGAGTGTAACGGATAAGCGTATTTGTGTTGCTAATTTTATTGGTCAGCACAAAACAAGTTCTTTGATAAGGTGGAGTAGTTTGTCGGCCAGTAGTTACTACTATCAAAGCAAGCTCGGTAAACGTGGCAGGAGCCCTTCTTCACATACATTGTTGACGGATGGCAATATTATTAGTAATGAAAGTATCGTAATTGCCATACGGTTTATTTTGGCAGAAGAATTTGTATGTTTTGGGTATGATAAAATAACGGATGACTTGAGAGCGAATCAATTTATCATCAATCCTAAAAAAACGTACCGTTTGATGAAAGAACACAAACTGTTATGCGGTTTTAGAATTACAGAGGATTCAAAAAATAAATTATGGTTAGCAACTTTCAATGGTGTTACTTGTTTACAACCTGATGGAGAAATAACGAATCACTTGAAGGAAAACGTTGGACCAAACAAATTTTTTACTCATGTTGTAGA
>SYIK01000018.1 GCA_005798905.1 Bacteroidota bacterium
CAGGATCAAACTCTCCATTGTAAAGATTGTTTGATACTGACATTTTAATTCTCAAGAATTAACTTGTCATTTCGAATTTATTTTGCTTGACTTACCTGTTCCCGATACTTGATCGGGATGCTGTTATTTTCCAACTTTCAAAGATCTTTTGGCTGTTTATTGCCGTCCCATTTTTTAAACGGGAGTGCAAAGGTAATAGCCTTATTAATACCACCAAAATTTTTGACTATATTTTTTTTATAGTACTTGGCGTAAAAACTAATTTTTATTCTAAGAACTTATTCTATTTTTTGAAGGGGTGCAAATATATGCTGTTTTATTTTATTGACCAATTTATAAACTGCATTTTCTTCCAAGTCTATAAAAAAATGAGCCCTTCTTATTCAAAAATCTGTTCCGTTATTTTCTAACGGGGTGCAAAGGTAGGAGTTCAAAGTTTACACCCTAATTTATTTTTAACTAAATAATAAACAAAATGACGAAACGCAATACAGGCTTAACTATTAAAAAATAATATTTTTTACGGCATTGTATTTTCGGGATAATTCACAGCAACTAAAAACAATCCTTGAGCAGGAACTGCAAAGTGCGCTTGCTTGCAATCTTTCGATTCTATTATTTTGCGAAACTGTGCAATGCTAATTTTATCTCGTCCTACTTTCAACATTGTAGCTACCAATGCACGCACCATGCCTCTTAAAAAACGATTCCCTTTTACATTATATATTAAACACCCATCTTCAACCAACCATTCGCTTTTATAAATGGTACAATTAAATGTTTTTACTTGTGTGTTTTTTTTTGAAAAAGAAGTAAAGTCAGTGTACTCTTTAATTACAGCTGCTGCTTCTTTTAATTTTTCCAAATCTAATTTGAATGGAAAATAATAAGCTCGATCTTTTAAAAACGGATTTTTTTGCTGATAAATGAAATATTTATACTCTCGACTATCCGCATCAAACCGGCAATGAGATTCATTCTTCGTCGCTACTATTTTTTTAACGACAATATCGTTTGGCAAAACTGAATTAATGTTATATAAAAAATTAGGTGAAATTTTTCCATCAACATCAAAGTGAAAATAATTTTGAAGTGCGTGAACTCCGGCATCGGTTCTGGAGGAACAAGTAAGTGTTACTTCTTGTTTGCGTATTATGAAAAAAGCTTTCTCTATTTCTGCTTGAATAGTATTGGCATTTTTTTGAACTTGAAACCCACTGTAGTTTGTTCCCAAATATGCAACTTCAATAAAATAGCGCATTGAAAATTGTTTTACTAAAAAATTGTTTTCAATAAGTTGAGATATTTTTCTTCTTTCAATTCCAATTGCAGTGTAGCAAAATTTTCAGAATCAACAATATGTAAAAATGAATTTTTAAAAAAAATGAACTTATTCTCATCCGTTAAAAATAAAGTTCCTAAATTTTTAACTTGATTTGTAGTAAAGCATTTTGTCTTCATATTTTGTTGAGCCACTTGCAACATGCTGCTGTCGGTCAACTCGCTTGCCATTAATTTTCGTAACAACATAAAATCATCCATGTTCGCTACTTGCGTACAACTATCTCGATTCGTTTTATTTTCAATTTGAGAAATAGTTACACTATCCTTTTTTTCTGAAACAATTTTAACTTCTTCTTTTGGGGCAATTTCAACAAACAATTTTTCGTCGTTTTTTTGACTCTGTTTTTCTAAATTGGCGAATAAATTAATTTTGCTATTTTCTATTAAGATGTTGATGGTGTCAATTTTCCCATTTGCATATTCATCAAAAAAAATAAGCCCAAATCCTTCCGTGGTATTACTTTCAGCAAAAAGAGAAACACTGGATTTTTGAAAAGGTTCTTCTTTTTCGGTATTGATTAAAACAACAATCGATTGTTGAACAATTTCTGTTTTTTGTTTTTCAATTGAAATTTCCGGTGTTGATTTTTGAGTTGCAACTTCAGGTTCTTTTTTTATTTCTTGACGAACAATAACCTGCGTCTCTTTTAATGTAGAATCATCTGCCGCCAATGCAAGCATTTCTGTAAATGCCGACACCGTTCTTTTTTCTGATTTAATGATGAATGTTTCTTTTGCAAGCACAGGCTCAATTAATTCATTGGTTTGTAAATTGAATAAAACCCATGTTTTATTTTCATCAATTTTTAACAGCAACCCAAAATCTTTATTATGAATTGTAAGTTCATACTCTTTTTCGTTTGGTTTGTTTCCTTGTAATCCAATTTTAATTGTATACGTACTGTCAATTAAATTTGATAAAAGCACATAACCCGAAGAAGTGGAACTGATAATTTTCTCCCCCATTCTTACATAAAATGGTTGTTGATTTTCAGTTTGCAGATAAACAAAGGAAACTTGTTGCGCGTAAATAAAAGTAGAAACAAAAAAGACAAAAAGCAGAAGGAGTAATTTTTTATACCGAAAAAAGATACGCGTCATTCAACAAATTTAATGGAAATAAAAATTTAGCATTACCAACTTCCACCCGATCCGCCGCCACCAAAACTTCCGCCGCCGAATCCTCCAAAACCTCCACCACTGCTACCACTTGAAAATCCACCACCACCCAACGCACTTCCTAAAAGTGTTGGTCCAACAAAACTTCCGTACCCTCTTCTCGAAAACATTCCTCCCCTTCCTCTTCCGCCGCCAAAAAAACCAAGTATAATCCAAACTAAAACCAAGAAAATCATTCCAAACGCGGATCTTTTATTTTTGTTTTTTTTAGTTGAATAGTTTTTCGGCGCTTTGTATTCTCCAATTGTGGCTTTTTCAATAGCATCGATTGCATTATTAAAACCACGGAAATAATCTCCATTTTTAAAATTGGGAATTATTTCATTTTCAATAATTTGTTTTGCTGTAATATCCGGAATTGCACCTTCCAAACCATATCCGGGTGCAAGATACACTTCGCGCTTTTCTCCATTTGCTCCGGTAGAAACCAAGATGATTACACCATTATTAAACTCTTTCCCACCAACACCCCATTTTCTCCCCAAAGCAGTTGCATATTCATTTGCTTCGTAACCTTTCAAACTTTCAACAATAATAATGGCAACTTGATTTGATGTGCTATCATCGAAAGCTATTAATTTTTGTTCTAAAAAATCTTTTTGTTCTGAAGTAAGTAAACGAGCAAAATCATTTACAAATTTTGGCGGGTTCGATTTTTCGGGAATTGCTTTTTCAATTTGTGAAAAAACACAAACTGAAAAAAATAATCCAAGAAAAATTAACAACGACTTCCTTTTATTTTCCGAAAATAATTTCATTAGATAATTCGTTTCGATCTGTTTTTTTATTGTAAGGAAAATGTTTTGTAAGCACTTCACCAATATCCAACACAATTTCTTTAATGCCATCCGCATAATTATTTTTATCAAACCGCTGAATTAGCTGCTGAATTTCTTTTTCCCAAAAAGCCTGTCCTACTTTTTGGTGAATTCCTTCGTCGCCATAAATTGCCAACTGTCTATCTTTTATTGCTATATATAACAATACCGCATTTCGTGCTTCGGTTTTATACATTTCCAATTCGGCAAAAAGTTCTGTGGCCCGATCCATTGCATTCATGTAGCTACAACGGTTTTCTACAAACACACGAACTTCGCCGCTTGTCATTTGCTCGGCATTGCTAATTGCAGTTGCAATTATATTTTTTTCTTCAGCGGAGAAGAATTCCTTTTTTTTCCAAGGGAAAAAATTCATTATTTACCCATTATATTTTCTGGAATAACCGGCGCATTTTCTGATCCTTCATTTGCTTTGAATCCTTCCTTTACCGAAAAATTGAACATGCCTGCAAATATGTTCATCGGAAAAGAACGAACTCTTGTATTGTAATTATTAATTGCTCCGTTGAAATCATTTCTTGCTGTGTTTATTCTATTTTCAGTTCCTTCTAATTGTACTTGTAGATTTCTAAAACCTTCGTTTGATTTTAAATTGGGATAATTTTCTACAACAACCATTAATTTTTGCAACGCACCACTTAGTTCACCTTGTGCCGCTTGAAATTTTTGAATATTTTCCGGTGTAAGATTGGAAGGATCTACTTTAATTCCACCCAAATTTTTATACCTTGCTTCTACAGTTTGTAAAAGTGTTTGTTGCTCAAAAGTTGCTTCGCTTCTTACAGCATTCACCAAATTGGGAATAAGATCTGCTCTACGCTGATAAGTGCTTTGCACATTATTCCACATGTTTTTTACTGTTTCATCTTGGCGAACCAATCCGTTATAGCCTCCGCATCCCCAAAAACATAATACCAGAAATAAACCGCCAATTCCCAATAAGATTACATTTTTTGTAAGTTTCATATTTTTTGTTTTATAAGTTAAAATTAGAATTGAAAAAAACATGCCAATCCATTTTTTACTGACAATCAGTCAAAAATTTACTTAGATTGACTTAATTGCAGCAATTCCGGGCAAGGTTTTACCTTCAAAATATTCCAACATTGCTCCACCGCCAGTTGAAACATAACTTACCTTATCAGCAAAGCCGAATTTATTTACTGCAGCAATACTATCGCCACCACCAACAATGGAAAAAGAACCTTGCTGTGTAGCTTCGGCAACTGCTTTTGCAATTGAAAGTGTTCCTTTTTGAAATTTTTCCATTTCAAAAACACCCATTGGCCCATTCCATAAAATGGTTTTGCAATTCTTAATTACATTTCCAAAATGTTCGGCGGCTTTTGAACCAATATCCAATCCCATCCATTCTTCCGAAATATTGTTGCTATCCGACTCCGAAGTTTCTGCATCCTTCGAAAACTTATCTGCAATAATTGAATCTATTGGTAAATGAATGACAACATTTTTTGCAGCTGCTTTTGATAAAATATTTTTTACCGTTTCCAAACGATCTATTTCGCACAAAGAATTTCCAATTTTACCTCCTTGTGCTTTTATAAAAGTGTAAGCCATTCCTCCACCAATGATGATGTCGGTTACACGATCTAATAAATTTTCGATGATTAATATTTTGTCTGAAACCTTGGCTCCGCCAATAATTGCGCAAAATGGTTTTTCGGCTTTATGCAAAACTTTTTCAGCATTTTTAATTTCTGCTTCCATTAAAAATCCAAAAAAACGATTTTCTGGTGCAAAGTGTTTTGCAATAATTGTTGTAGAAGCATGTGCCCGATGCGCTGTGCCAAAAGCATCGTTTACAAATACATCGCCCAAATCTGCTAATTGTTTAGAAAAAATTTCATCGCCACTTTCTTCTTCTTTATGAAACCGGAGATTTTCGAGCAGTAAAACTTCCTTCTCTTTTAATGAATTGCATTTTGAAATTACATTTTCGCCAATGCAATTGTTTACAAAAAATAAATTTATTGAGCAACCCAATTCTTCGTTTATTAATTTATTGAGATGTTGCACAAGATACTTTAGAGAATATTTTTCAGAAACAACTCCTTTGGGCCTTCCCAAATGACTCATCAAAATAACACTACCGCCGTCTGAAATTATTTTTTTTATTGTTGGAATGGAAGCACGCAAACGCGAATCGTCCATTATGTTGAAATCAGCATCTAACGGCACATTAAAATCAACTCGAACCAAAGTTTTTTTGCAGCAAAAATTATAGGAAGAAATTGTATGCATTCTAATTTGGAATTATAAATACAAAAAAAATGTCTTGATAAAACCAAGACATTTACATAATTATTTTTATTTCGAAATCAACTGTGCAAAGTATTTTACTGTGCGAACAAGTTGACTTACATAACTCATTTCATTATCGTACCAACTTACGGTTTTAACCATTTGTTTATCCCCCATCGTCATTACTTTAGTTTGAGTAGCATCAAATAAAGATCCGTAGCTGATTCCAATAACATCCGTACTTACAATCTCATCTTCCGTGTAACCAAAACTTTCGTTACTGGCTGCTTTCATGACAGTATTTATTTCTTCCACAGTTACGGTTTTGTTTAAGATTGAATATAATTCTGTCAGTGAACCTGTAATTACCGGCACACGCTGCGCACCTCCATCTAATTTTCCTTTTAATTCCGGTAAAACTAAACCAATTGCTTTTGCAGCTCCCGTACTATTGGGTACAATATTGGCCACTGCGGCTCTGGCTCTTCTCAAATCATTTTTTGGATGTGGCGCATCCAATGTATTCTGGTCATTTGTATAAGCATGAATTGTACTCATGATTCCCGTAACAATTCCATAATTGTCATTCAATGTTTTTGCCATTGGTGCTAGACAGTTTGTAGTACAACTAGCGCAACTAATTACAGTTTCACTTCCATCTAAAATAGAATGGTTTACATTAAATACAACTGTTTTTAAATC
>SYIK01000019.1 GCA_005798905.1 Bacteroidota bacterium
CCGATACAGAACTTACTAAAAATAAAATCTAGTTGATCGTCGTTTGTTATTTCGCCGGTAATTTCCCCAAGAAAATGCAAACACCTTCGAATGTCCAATGCCATTAATTCTCCCGAAATATTTTCAGTCAATCCCCTTTGAACATCGTTGAGTGAATCGCTTAGTTTTTGCAATGCTTCGTAATGTCGGACATTGGTTACAATTGTTGCTTCGCTATTTGTATGCCCCAAAAATATATTTTCTAAAAGTGCATTTTTCAAATTTTCAATTTGAAAATTTTCTTTTGCAGCTATAAAAATAATTTTAGGAATGGTTGCAAATTTTTGTTTGAATTTTTCTTCGATATTATCTACTTTATTTCCAACCAAAAGAAATTGAATTTTTTCTTTTTCAAAATTTTCGGTTACTTCTTTCAATTGATTTGCATCCATTTCGTTTACATCAAAAAGATAAATTACCAACTGCGCCGAACGCATTTTTTCATAACTTTTTTCTACGCCAATTTTTTCAATTACATCTTGCGAATGCTCGCGAATACCCGCTGTATCAATTAACCGAAATAATACGCCACCAATATTTAAAACTTCTTCAATCGTATCGCGTGTGGTGCCAGCAATATCACTTACAATTGCACGATTTTCGTTCAGCAATGTATTTAACAAAGTAGATTTTCCTGCATTCGGTTTTCCAATTATCGCAACTTGTACACCGTTTTTAATTGCATTCCCCAATTTAAAAGAATGCAGCAGTTGTTGGTTTTCATGAATTAATTGCTGAATTAAATTTGTCAATTCTTTTCTATCGGCAAATGCAACATCTTCTTGAGAAAAATCCAACTCCAATTCTATTAGCGCAGAAAATTTTATGAGTTGTTCTCTTAACTCTTTCAAATCATTTGAAAAACCACCGCGCATATTTAGCAATGCAGTTTTGTGTGATGCCGAAGTATTTGATGCAATTAAATCAGCAACTGCTTCGGCTTGCGTAAGATCTAATTTGCCATTTAAAAATGCACGAAGTGTAAACTCGCCCGGCTTGGCTAATCTTGCACCTTTTTTAATACAAGCATCAATAATTTGTTGCTGAATAAACGGAGATCCGTGCGAACTAAATTCCACAATATTTTCTCCCGTATAACTTTTGGGTGATTTGAAAATGGAGACAACTACTTCATCCAAAACTTTGTTTTCTTCTTTTAAAAATCCAACATGCAGTGTATGTGATTTTTGGTTTATTAAATTTTTTGAAGTAAATAATTCATTGGCTATCGCAAGTGCATTTTCACCGCTTAATCGAATAATTCCAATTGCACCAATGCCCGGTGCAGTTACAAGTGCAACTATTGTATCGTTCCAACTTTTAATTTTTCCATTCATTATTCATCAAAAGTAAAAATCCCTACTGAAAACTCAGAAGGGATTGTATAAAAGAAAAAAATATTTTTTATTCAGGAGTTACTACAAACGAAATTGGTTGTTTGCGATATGCTTTTACAAAACGACCATTTTGAACAGCTGCAACCCATTTTGGGCCTCTTTTAATAACGCGAACCGCTTCTTCTTCCATGCCGTAACCTTTGTCTGTAAGGGCTCTTACGTCGCTAATATTCCCTTCTTTGTCCACAATAAATTGAACAACAACAGTATGAATTCCTTCCGGTGCTCCGTTTTCAATTGGTGTTCCGGCATCCAAATTTCTGATTAAGTAATTTTTCCAGGCTTTTTCTCCTCCGGTAAAAGAGGCTTCTACTTCAACTTTTTCAAAAATTTTATTTTCGTCGTCTTCTTTTTTTTCTTCGATAATTTGTCTTCCATCATCAATTGCAATTCCCATATCTTTTTCACCTTCCTGACTTACAACATCAATTTTTGTATCTTCCAATTTATCTTGCTCTGGTGGTATGTCTTCTTTTTGTACTTCTTCATCTTCCACAACTTTTGGAGGGGTAAACTTAGCCATTTCTACTTTTGGTGGCTCTTGCTTTGGTGGTGGTGGTGGTGGTGGTTCCGGTTTCTTTTCCTCTTCTTGGTCAATTTTAGTTAAAGTAACTTCTCTGATGTCCAATTGACCGGAATTGTTTTTTAATGAATTTGCCAATAAAGAACCGCCAATTGCAAGTAGCGCAACTGCCGAAGTGTAAATCAAAGCGGTTTTTAATCTTTTATTATAACTTCTGCGCAATTCATAAGCGCCATACAATTTATTCTTGCCTTCAAAAAGAAGGTCAAGAACGTCGCTCGAAAGAATTTTATTAATATCCATATAATATCATTTAATTATCTAATGCAAAAAATGCATTCCAAATTAATTCAACTTTATTTTATTCCTGCCGATTCTTCTGTTGCCTTAATTAATTTTATTTCATCTGCAAATAAGTCAACCATGGCAAATCGTTTTATTTCGTTGATGGTCATTTCGTCCAAAATATCCACTGTGTTTTTGAAAGTGGCACCCGTATCAGGTTTAATAATAATTACTAAATCCGTATCGAGACAATAGGTTTTATCACCATTGTGTTTTTGCCAAACTTCTGGACATTTACTATCGTGGATATGATTTCCAATCACCTCTTTTTTCTTATTGGAAATGATTTTGCGAATACCATTAAAAGTTGTGGATAGAAAATTAGATGCGTCGGGTTTCAATTTTTCTTCGTAATAATAAACCTGATCATCTTTGCCGAGCATGATAGTTAACGCACCGGATTTTTTCACTTTATTTTGTTCTTCTTCTTTATCTGTGTCTTTTGGCATAAACAAATCCATTGTAGTTGGGCTACTCATGGTTGTTGTAAAAATGAAGAAAGTGATAAGCAAAAATCCGAGATCCACCATTGGTGTCATATCTACCCTTGTAGAAAGTTTTTTCGCCTTTTTGACACCAGGTCCTTTTTTATGACTGCCGCCATCTCCTCCGGAATCGATACTTGCCATAATTCAGTTTTTAATAATTAGTTATTTAATAATAATCTACTTGTTTTTTGCCATTTTTCTTGATTCAGCTAATGGAGTTCCATCGGGTGCATCTTCAAGCATGGTAATAATATTGAATTTGAAAATATCATTTTTCTTGAATGCGCCTAACACCATTTTAAACGATGGGTATTTGGCGTTATTATCTCCTTTAACCATATAGTTTACTTTTTTACCGTAAAATGCACTTACGGCATCTCTAATCCAATAAGTAAGTTCACCACCCAAAGAATCCAAAGGAATTCCAGGCTGTCGTATTGATTTTTGATCATCAACAGGAATAGATAAAAACTGTTTCAACGAATTAAATGGTACTCCCACTGCATGCGTTTGTACAAAACGCAACATCTCCGTTTCTGTGAGTCCGAGCTTCCGAGTTTCATTCAAATTTTTAATCACTTGCATTTTCTGCTGCGGATCTTTTTCAGCAAGCATGCTGAAAAACACTCTTCCCGAACTATCCAATGTAACCAAAATGGCATCATTTTCCGGAAGAGCTTTTGTAGAGACTGAATTCGGTGTTTTAATTTCTACAGGCTCTGCAGGTTTAAACTTGGTAGCCATGATGAAAAAAGTAAGTATCAGAAAAGCCACATCCACGAAAGGCGTCATATCCGTATCGGTACTCTTTCTTGGTATTTTAACATTTGGCATTTAAAATTATTTTAGTATTGAAATTCAAAATTTCCAAAAAGTCGAATCGCTTATTTATAAAGCGATGCAAAACTTTGTGTAAGTGTGAAACCAGATTCGTCAATACCGTAAGTAATTGAATCAATTTTAGTGGTAAATATGTTATACATAATTAACGAAATGGATGAGGTACCAATTCCCAATGCAGTATTATATAACGCTTCGGAAATACCAACAGCCAATTCAGTTGCTGCACCAGCACCACCACCTGCATCTCCCAATGCTGAGAAGGAACGAATCATTCCTAATACAGTACCCAACAATGCCACCAATGTACCAACTGAGGTTATCGTTGAAAGAAATACTAGATTTTTTTGCAACATGGGTAATTCCAAAGCAGTTGCTTCTTCTACTTCCTTTTGAATAGCGATTACTTTTTGCTCAGCATTAAATTCAGTATTCGTAGTCATTTCTTTGTATCGACACAATCCTGCACGCATTACATTTGCTACTGATCCACCTTGCTTATCACACTCAGCAATTGCATCATCCACATTTTTGCTTGCAAGAAAATATTGCACTTTACGAATTAATTCTTCGATAGAACCGCCACCCAATGCTTTGCGAATAGTCATGTAACGCTCAATAGAAAAAGTTACAACCATCAAAAACATGGCTATCAAAAGTGGAACGATGATCCCCCCTTCATAAATTGCATTTAATGCGCCAATTGGCTTTTGGTGGTGAGGCCAGAACCAACCTTCTCCCGGAACTTCGAAGCCACTTGCAGCTCCAAAAATAAACCGCCAAATAGCGTAACCACCAATAACACAAAAAATTGGTGCAATCCATGAAATGGAATTGTTGCTTTGTTTTGCCTGTACAGAAGTAGCTTTTACAGATGCTGCACCTGTCGATTTTGTTTCAGCCATGATCTTAGTTTTTAGTTTAATAAAATTTAAAAAAATTATTTTTTTCAGTAATGTTAATTTGAAATAATATTTGATTTTAAATATTTTCAATTTCATTTCAACAAGGCGAGCAAATTACATAATTTTTGTTCTCCAACAACTTTTTTTTAGAGAAAAACCTCCCACAAGGAAGTATTTGTTTCTGTAGTTAAAAAAATATTTTTTTTATTAAAGTGAATTTTGCATTTATTCGTACCTAAGTGCTTCTATTGGATTTAGCCTACCTGCTTTTAATGCGGGATAAAGCCCAGCCAACAAACCTACGATTGTACAAATTGCTACACCAAGTATTACCCAATTCCATGGAACTACAAACCCGGTATTAATTAATAACGATACTACATTTCCTAATAATATTCCCAATATGATTCCAAAAATGGCGCCGAGTACACTTATTATTGTTGCTTCCAATAAAAATTGGTAGCGAACAGTTTTGCTTTTACCTCCAATTGCTTTTATCAATCCTACTTCTTTTGTTCTTTCGGTAACAGCTACCAGCATGATGTTCATTAATCCAATGGCTGCTCCAATTAAAGTAATTAATGCAATTACTGTTGCAGAGATTGTAATAAATCGAATGGAGTTCATTGCTTTTTCTACAATACTGTCGTTGCGATCCATTACAAAATTATTTTCTTCTGTAGTAGTTAATTTTCTTACCGACCGAAATAAACCCTCGGCTTCTCCCATCGCCTCGTTTACCAGCGTAAGGTCGTCGGCCATAACGCCAACCACATACGAGCTGTTTGAATTGAATTGTCGATGTACATTTTTATAAGAAATGACAACGCGGTTATCCCAACTCATTCCAAAAGAAGAACCGCGACTTGCAAGTACACCAATTACGCGGTAAGGAATATTTTGTACTCGAACAATTGCATTGATAGCTTTTTCAGGTTTTGAATTAAATAATTTACTAGCAACATCATTTCCAAGTAAACAAACATATCGGGCAGAATGAATATCAACAAGATTTATATTTCTACCGGCTATTAAATTAAATCCATTTAAATCCAAATAGTTTTCATCGCCACCAAATAAAACTACATTGGGACTTGTTTTTTTTGTTTCGAAAGAAATCAACGCATTGCGATTTGCAAAAACTGATATACTTGAAATGGAAGGAAACTGATAATTTTTTCTAAATATTTCTGCATCATCAATTGTGATGTGTTTTCCCATATTTGATTTTTTCGCTTTTTTGTTTCCGGCTTTTTCTTTTTTCAATTTATCCATTCCACCGTTTCCCATTTGAAAATTTCTTTCCTTAAACCGTATTGTAAATCCATTTGCACCCATGGTGGAAAAACTATCTGTAAATTTTTGATTGATTGCTTTAATAGAAGTGTACACTAATATTAAAGCCATTATTCCTAAAGCAATAATTGAAATGGTTAATCCGGTTCGCAATTTGTTGCTTCGAACCGAACGAAACGCAAGTGAAAAAACATCTCTAAATCTCATGGTTTCGAAATTACAAAAGATAAAAAATTCGGCAATATTTTTTTGATAATCGGAAAAAAAAGCGGGGTAAAAATACCCCGCTTTGAATTAAAATTAGTTCAATTTAATTTTTTGGATCTAATGCGTTGTCAATTCGAGAAACAACATCTTGCAAATGATAGCGACTTACTTGGTCGGCAATTGTTGCCGAAGCTGCCCTTGCTTCATTTTTTAGCTGTTTCAAATGTGCTCTTACAATACTTTTTACATCCGACTTTTCTACTGAAACAGCAGCACCGCCAGAAATAAAACTAACACCAGCTGACATTGAAACCGCTGGCGGATTAATGATATTGCTCATCACATTAATATAAGATTTTTGCAAATTACGTCTGTAAATATCAATTGATTTAGCAGCAGGTAATTCGCTCCAAATTCCTTTTTTCATATCCGATAACAATTCCGTTACTTGGTAAGCTTGATTTCCTTTTGCAGCTTCGCCGTCCAATAATTTAGACATGGTTCTGCTACTTATAATTCTGTTCAAAGCTGCATCTTGAATGTTTCCAATTGTTAAAACTGGATTGCCTCCTGTTTTAGAAAAGATGGAATAATTGATTAACCAACTAGGAGTTGTAAAAAGTTGGTTTTGTAAAAATGCAACCGCTTCTTTTTGTTTTGCTTCCGAAACCAATTCGTAAACTTCACCAGTTTCTTCCACCATTCTTGGAGTTTCCATAATTCCACCAATGTATTTTGTAACATGCGCCATGTAGCGAGAAAACTGGCCAGTTACTTGACCATACATTTGACCTAAATTTGAATAGTCGTCATCTTTTTCTTTTGTCCATTCCAAAAGATTTGGCACAATGCGTTGAAGATTTTTTATTCCATACATGCTTCCTTTCATCGCATCGTCGCCCACTTGTTCGCTTTGGCTACGCGGATCATCCGGGTTTATTTCCGTACCAAACCATAATCTTTTATCTTTTAGTTTTTCAATAACCCATTGATTCAAATGTGTTTTTTCTGCATCGTCAGATTTGTACTGATCTAATACTTTGTATCCCCATTCAATTGCCCATTTATCATAATCGCCAATTCTTGGAAAAAGACCTGTTTCATTAATATTATCTTCCGGCTGCGCAACATAATTAAAACGAGCATAATCCATAATAGATGGTGTGTGGCCATTTGCTTCCACCCAAGCTTTGTTGCGCAAATTTTCTACCGGAACACTACTGCTCGATCCAAAATTGTGGCGTAACCCAATTGTATGGCCAACTTCGTGAGAAGAAACAAAACGAATAAGTTGTCCCATCAGTTCATCATCAAAAGCCATTGTTCTTGCTCGTGGATCAGTAGGCGCACATTGTACAAAATACCAATCGTGTAAAAGTTGCATTACATTGTGGTACCAGTTGATATGACTTTCCATTATTTCTCCACTTCTTGGATCTGAAATACTTGGTCCACTTGCATTGGGAATATCCGATGGCTTATAAACAATTGCTGAATTGCGCGCATCATCCAAACTCCAAGTACTGTCTTCACTTTTTGTTGGCGCTAATTTTGCAAAAATTGCATTTTTAAATCCTGCTTTTTCAAAAGCTGTTTGCCAATCATTTACTCCTTGTACTAAATAAGGAATCCATTTTTTGGGCGTAGCCGGATCGATATAAAATACGATTGGTTTTTTAGGTTCTACCAATTCTCCTTTTTTAAACTTTTCAATATCTGCATCTTTCGGCTCCAATCTCCAACGCTTTATTAAACTTATATTTTTTACACCGTGCGGGTTTGCATCAAAATCGGTATAGCCAACTGCAAAAAATCCAACTCGCGGATCGAAGTGTCTTGCTTGCATTGGAATTTTTGGCAAAAGAACTAATGAGCTGTTCAACTCAACAGTCATATTTCCCATTGGCGCACCACCAAAACCACCCGGAACAGGCGGAGCTGGTGTTCTTCCATAAGTTTTCACCGTTTTTATTTCAATATTGATTGGATAAGATTTTACCCCATCTACATAAGATTTATCTGCCTGAATCATCCCCAAACGCATAGAAGTTTTTAGAGAACTGTTGAAATGCAATACATCATTATCGCCACTTATATAATCTGTAATATCAATTACAGAACCTGAAGAATCTTTTGAAAAAGCCTTCACTTCAAACGAAGCGGCAATTGGTTGAATATTGGAACTATTTACTGCCGTAAACATGGGCGAAGTAGAATCTTTCGCATATTCTGCATAAGAAATATTTTTAAGAAAGAGGCGGTTGTTGGGTCCTTTTTCGAAACGCAAAACATTTTGTCCAATTTGATCGCCGGCATAACCAAACATTCCTCCGCTGCGCATTCCTGCTGCTGCTTTTGAAATACGGTTAACGGAAAGAATATCTCTTCCAAGCAATGAATCTGGAATTTCAAAAAACCATTTTTCATCCACTTTATGAACTTTAAAAAATCCGTCATCCGATTTTGCCTTATCGGTTATCACATCTTTAAATGCCTTGGGGCCGTTAGTTGCAACTGATCGTGTTGCTGCCGTAGGTTTTGCAGTGGTATCTACAACCACAGGCTTTGCTTGTGCAGATGCTGCGATGCCGGTACTTAACATTAAGAAACCGAGAAACAATTGTTTTGGTAAATTATTCATGGTTAAAATTTAAGTATCAAAGATAGGGGCTGAAGGTTTGCATCTCAATGAAATACATCAACGGCAGAAATACGGATATAAATGATTTTTTAGTACTTCAACCTATTTCTAAAAAAGAATATGGTTTTTTTGCCATCGTAAACATGCTGTTTTTTGATAATTATACTAAAAACTGCAAAAGCAATTGCGGATATACGCCCAATACAATAATGATAATTGCAAGTGCTGATAAAAGCCATTTAAACGAAGTAGAAACGATGATTGTATTGGAATCGCTTTCTTTAAAAAACATTACTTGTATAATTCTAAAATAATAATAAACACTTACCGCAGCCATCAATACTGCAAAAATAATCAGCCATAAAAAATTGCCGCTGTGCATTACTGCTTTCAACATATAAAATTTTGAGAGAAACCCCGCCGTAAGTGGAATGCCCGCCAAAGAAAGTAAAAATACCGTCAATGCTACTGCCAACACGGGCTGGTGTTTTGCGAAGCCATTAAATTCTTCCAAACTACTGTCTTTCATTTTTACCAATACGGAAAAAATTCCCATGGTGGAAATGCTGTATGCAACTATGTAAAGCAATATTCCTTCTACCGAAAATGTGTTGAAAGCCAATAAAGCCATCAACATAAAACCCGATTGAGCAATGCTTGAATAAGCCAACATCCGTTTTACGCTTTGCTGAAATACCGCCGTAATATTTCCTACAAATAAGGTAAGTGCAATAATAACTGCAACGATTAATTGCCAACGATCTTGAAGTGGAGTAAATGCCAATGAAAACAAACGAATGAATGCAATAAAAGCCGCTGCTTTTACAATGGTTGCCATAAAAGAAGTGAAAACGGTTGGCGCACCATCGTACACATCGGGAGCCCAAAAATGAAAGGGCGCTGCCGATACTTTAAACGACATTGAAAATAATAACAACAAAATTCCAATCAACAACATAGGCGAAGTAGTTGCAGCAATTACAACTGAATTTTCAACAGAAAAACTACCGGTGCTTCCATAAAAAAGTGCAATACCCATGAGCATTATGCCCGTAGAAAAAGCCCCCAACAAAAAATATTTCAACGAGGCTTCGTTGCTTTTAAGATTTTTTTTGTCGCTACCTGTTAAAATATAAAGTGGAATAGAAATTATTTCGATACCCAAAAATAAAATGAGCAACGAAGTGAAAGATGCGACTAAAATTATTCCACAAAGAATAAAAAAGATTAATGCAAAGTATTCGGAATAATTTACGCCAATCCGCTCCATTTCTTTTGCAGAAAGTAAAAAGAAAATAAACGTGCAAAAAATAGAAATGGAAATAAAGAAATAGGCAAATTGATCGAAATGCATCATCCCTTTTATGTTGATGCTAAAAAAATGAACTCCGCTGCTGTCCAACACATTTGCAATAAATGTAAAAAGCAATCCAACAATTGCTAACATACGAATTGCCGAATTTCGTTTCAATACAATGCTGCTAAACATCATCATCACTCCTAAAACAGCTGTTACTATTAATGCGTTCATTTTTTTAGTTGATTTATTTTTTTAGTTGATTTATTTTTTCAATAAATGCAAAATGTTTGCTTCGTTTAAAATTTGTGTTGCAGTTGTTTGGGTTAAATCTAAAATGGGTTGCGGAAAAAGTCCAACTGCTAAAATTAGCAATGCAATTATGCTCAACGCAAATTTTTCATTAAAACCAATATCAGTTGCATTAGCTGTAATGGCGGATGTATTTCCATAAATAATTTTTTGCACCATTCGCAACATGTAAACTGCACTTAAAATAATACAAACACCCGCAGCTGCCGTGATTACAATTTGATACGTAAATATTTTTGAAGTAAAAATTCCTGAAAACATCAAAAACTCTCCAACAAATCCATTGGTTAGTGGCAACGAAATATTAGCTAATGCAATTACCACAAATAATATTGACATCACCGGAGCTTTTTGCGCCAAGCCTCCCAATTCCGAAAACTTTGTAGTGCCGTATTTTCTTTCAATCCATTCTACAATAATCCACAAACCAATAATATTAATACCGTGACTAAATAGTTGAATCATCACCCCTTGCATGGCTAATTGTGTTTCAGCAAAAATGGCAATTACCATTAATCCAATATGTGCAATGGAAGAATAGGCAATCAATCTTTTCATATCGTTTTGCCGCATAGCCAACAACGAAGCATAAAGCATTCCGATAACTGCAAGCACCGCAACAGTTGTTTCTCCATAAGCAAATGATGCGGAAGGAAGTGTTGGCAATAACCAACGAATCACGCCAAACAATCCCATTTTTACCATAATTCCACTCAACACCATTGTAGTTGAAGTGGGCGATTGTTCGTATAAATCGGGTTGCCAAGTATGGAATGGAAAGAGCGGCATTTTAATTGCAAACGCAATAAACATTAATACAAAAAGCCAATTTTGAATATCATTTTTTATTTCAAGTTGATAAAAAGAATTTATAGAAAACGAATGATCAACTGTTTGTGTTTGTAAATAAATCAATGCAACCAGCATTAAAACCGAACCGGCAAATGTGTAAATAAAAAATTTAAAAGTTGCCGCAATTCTTTTTTCGCCGCCCCACATTGAACAAAGAAAATAAACCGGAATCAATGCCAACTCCCAGAAAAAATAAAAAACCAATGCGTCCATTGCAAGAAATACACCCATCAATCCGGCTTGTGCAAGCAACATCAATGCAAAAAAATTGTGTGCATTTTTATACGTTCGTTGCCAAGTGGAAATAAAAATTAATGGAAAAGAAATTGCGGTCAACAAACAAAGCAATTGTCCCATTCCATCCAATCGAATGTCGAATTTAGTTCCCAACCCCGGCAACCAATCGGCGCTGAATTGTAATAATTCTGTTTTGTTAAATAAGGTTAATCCTAAAATGGAAATTACCATTGTTGCCAATGAAGAAAGCAATGCAAGTTTTTTTGCAGCATTTTCTTTGCGCAAAAAAAATGTTGCAACACCCGTAATTAATGGAAGTAATACCAACAATAAAGCAATCATACTTTTACTAAATTATTTTTTAAAAATAAATTGAAAAGAAAAAACCAAAACCATACACAACACCATTACCAAAATATAATTTCCAACTTGCCCGCTTTGCAGCAATCGCAATTGACGGCTTCCGTAATGCACAAGCCTGCCGACACCATTTACAACTGCATCAATTCCTGATTTTTCAATTATGTCATTGCAAATTTTTGCCAGTTTATTAATTGAGTTGACAATTGTTTTATTGTACAATTCATCAACATACCATTTGTTTTCGAAAAATTTTCCGATGCCAACTGTTTCGGTTGTTTTATATTTTTTAAATAATACCCAAGCAACTACAATTACGCCAATTATTAATATGGTTGAAAGTCCCATTAATAAATATTCGGTTGAATGAGAAAGTTGGTGTTCGTTATTTACAAAGATTATTGGCGATAAAAATTCAGATAATTTATCTCCGCCGTTCAAAAGCACATCGGGGATTCCAATTACACCGGCAACCAAAGAGAGAATTGCTAAAATAATTAAGGGCAATGTCATTACAGCCGGGCTTTCGTGCAAATGCTGTTGCTGTTCTTTTGTTCCGCGAAATGATCCCGAAAAAGTTATAAATAATAATCGAAACATATAAAATGCAGTCAATAGCGCACCCAATAAAACCATAAAATATAATGCAGGACTTTTTGCAAATGCACTTACCAAAATTGCATCTTTGGAAAAGAAGCCGCTAAATGGTGGAATACCTGCAATTGCCAAACAACCAATAAAAAATGTCCAATAAGTTATTTTTAATTTTTTACTCAATCCTCCCATTTTACGAATATCCTGTTCGCCACCCATTGCGTGAATAACACTTCCACTGCCAAGAAATAATAATGCTTTAAAAAATGCATGTGTGATTACATGAAATACCGCAGCGGTGTAAGCTCCCAATCCCAATGCAAAAAACATAAAACCTAATTGACTAACTGTTGAGTAAGCCAATATTTTTTTAATATCATTTTGTTTTAATGCAATTGTTGCAGCTAAAATTGCCGTTGCCAATCCAATACAAACAATAATGGTTTGTGTAATTGGCGCCAACGAATACAACACATTACATCTTGCAACTAAATAAACTCCTGCTGTTACCATCGTTGCAGCATGTATCAATGCTGAAACCGGTGTTGGGCCTGCCATTGCATCGGGCAACCAAGTATATAAAGGAATTTGTGCACTCTTACCCGTTGCACCAACAAACAGTAATAATGTTATTGCAGTAATATCTAAAGTAGAAAGTTTTGCAAGAGATTCGTTTGAAAATATTATCGAAAAAGATGTAGTATCCAATTTTGCGATTAACCAAAAAATAGCAATTAAAAATCCAAGATCACCAATACGATTCATCACAAACGCTTTTCGCGCTGCATAATTATATTCTGTATTTTTAAACCAATAACCAATTAGTAAATAAGAACACAACCCAACGCCTTCCCACCCAATAAACATGATTACAAAATTGGCACCCAAAACCAAGAGCAACATAAAGAAAATGAAAAGATTGAGATAGGAAAAATATCTTCCAAAGTGGGCACTGCTTTCTTCTTTCATATACGAAGCGGAATACACATGAATGAGAAAACCAACTCCCGTAATGATTAATAAAAATATAGAAGACAGTTGATCGATTTGTAATGCAAATGGAATTTGGAATGAACCAACTTTTATAAAATTATAATATTCAAAAATTGCGCCTCCGCTTTCTAAAATAGTTGAAAACACAACCAAGCTGAAAAGAAAAGAAATAAGTATTTGCCCACAAGCATTGAAAGCAATTATTTTTTTGGAAAGTACATTTCTAAATAAACCATTTATCAGAAATCCGACAAAAGGTGCTACTAATATTACCAATAAAAATTCTTTCATATCAATGCTTCAATCGGTTCAAAAAATTAATATCTACTGAATGTGTATTTCGAAACAACATTACAATTATTGCCAGTCCCACACTTACTTCCGCCGCAGCAACTACCATAATAAAAAAAACAAACAATTGCCCGTCGCTTCCCGCAGAAGCATTTATTGCCGCATTTTTTAAATGATGCATTTTAGAAAAGGCAACCATCAATAAATTCACTGCGTTCAGCATTAATTCAATACACATAAATACAATAATTGCATTGCGGCGCACCAATACACCTACAATTCCAATGCAGAAAAGTACAATTGCCAAAACGATGTAATAATAAATCGGCATAGTTTATATTTTACAATTCAAATTCGTTTTTATTTTTTTCCAATTACAACAGCTCCAACCATTGCACTTAAAAATAAGATGCTGCTTATTTCAAATGGTACAAGGTATTCGCTGAATAATATTTTTCCTAAGTTTTCAACCAACCCAATATTTCCACCAATCGTTTGTGTAAGTGCAGTGGTTTGGTCAGCTTTCGATAAAGCTGCAATCAATACTAAAAGCAAACAACAACCAGTTGCAACACCAACAAGTTTTATCCAAAGACTTCGTTGCGGATCTACAATTTTTTTTAAATCAATCAACATTAAAACATAAAGAAACAAAACCATAATTGCACCGGCATAAACGATGATGTTTACAATGGCAAGAAATTGTGCGTTTAATAAAAGATAATGTCCCGAAATAGCGAAAAAAACTAAAATCAACCACAACACACTGTGTACGGGGTTTTTACTTACCACAATCATAATTGCACTTAGAAGTGCTAATGAAGAAAGTATCCAAAACAAAATTGCAGTAACGCCCATAATTCAGTTTCTATTTTAGTTTGTTATTTTTTTTCTTTCACCCAATGCTTTTGCATATGCATCCGGATTTTCTTTTGGATGAGGAATTAACAAATCATCCTTTTTATAAATAAATCCTTTGCGCGAATAATTGGAAGGTGCAAAAGTTTGCGATAAATAAATAGCATTTTTCGGACAAGCTTCTTCGCACAATCCACAAAAAATACAACGCAGCATGTTGATCTCAAAACGAGCAGCAAATTTTTCTTCGCGATACAAATGTGTTTCATTGGATGAGCGTTCGGCTGCTTCCATTGTAATTGCTTCTGCTGGGCACGCAACCGCACATAAGCCACAAGCAGTGCAGCGTTCTTTTCCTTCTTCGTCTCTATTCAATACTTGCAATCCGCGAAATACCGGACTGAATGTTCTTTTTTGTTCGGGATAATTTATTGTTGCTTTCCTTTTAAAAATATGCCTAAAAGTAATTGCCATTCCTTTTAAAATATTCCACAAGTATAGTTTTTCAACAAACGTCATCGGCTTGCGGTTAACTAATTTCAATCTGTTCGTCAATGCTTGCATACTATTCTTATAAAAACAATTATAATCTATTTACTAAAAAACAACATTACGGCAGCCGTAATAACCATATTTATTAATGCCAGTGGAATTAATTTTTTCCAACCAACATTCATCAACTGGTCATAACGAAATCGTGGAATCGTCCAACGAATCCACATAAAAAGAAATACAAAAAACAATGCTTTGGTCATCAACATTCCACAACCCAACAATGCAACCCACCAATGATTTCCCCAAGCTGCTTCATTTACAAATGGAATGTCGTAACCACCAAAAAACAATGTTGCCATCACCACTCCACTTATAAACATATTGATGTATTCTGCAAACAAATAAAATCCCAATTTCATGGATGAATATTCTTGATGATAACCAAAGTTCAATTCGTTTTCTGCTTCGGGCAAATCGAATGGCGTTCTATTACATTCGGCTAATGCACAAATAAAAAAGATTAAAAAACCAAGTGGTTGATAAATAATATTCCAATTAAAAAATCCTTCGCTTTGTTGTGCAACAATCACACTTAATCGAAGTGAACCCGTCATCATTAAAACAGCAATTAAAGAAAGTCCCATTGCTAATTCATAGCTGATCATTTGCGATGCGCCGCGAATTGCAGCCAACAATGAAAATTTATTGTTGGATGCCCAACCACCAATCATGATGCCGTAAACACCCAAACTTATTACACCAAAAATGTATAAAATTCCAATATTGATATCTGCAATTTGTAAAGAAATATCTCTTCCAAATAAATGTACACTACTGCCCCAAGGAATCACCGCACTCGTCATTAACGCAGTTATCATTGCTAAAGCAGGAGCCATTACAAAAAGAAATTTTGCGGAAACGTTCGGAATAATTTCTTCTTTCATAAACAATTTTACACCATCAGCCAACGGTTGAAAAAGTCCGAAAGGTCCTGCTCTATTTGGTCCACGCCTATCTTGCATCACGGCTGCCACTTTGCGTTCGGCCCAAGTAGCATACATTGCAATTACTAATGAAATGCTGACAACAGCAAGTATTAAAATTGCTTTCTCTAAAAAAATCCAATAATCAATGGCTGTAAAAAACATGCTGTATAATTATTAATTTTTATTTGTTAAATGTTTTACTTGTTGATGGCCCTTTAATTTTACTAAGATCAATAATGGGATCATTGACTTCACTTACATCGTGAATATCCATCATCAATTTCGGATCTCTCCCTCCCATTACATCTGGCAAAATTTCTTTTGGCATTACAAGCCAAGGATATTTTCCTTGCGCAATTACTGAATGGCGTTTAATATTTGTTTCACCATCATATTCCCAATCACCGATATGTTTTTTATCAAAACGACATTCGTTGCAAATCCAACCCGTGTTTCCTTCAAAACTTTGCACTTCGTTCCATTCATCTTTTCTTGCAGTAACACGCAATACATCACGACCACGCCTCCACAAGGTTACTTTGCCACAGCATTTTTCACAATCACGATGAGCATCCACCGGTTTTGTAAACCAAACTCTATTTTTAAATCTAAAAGTTTTATCTGTCAATGCACCAACCGGGCAAACATCAATCATGTTTCCGGAAAAATCATTATCAATGGCTTTTGAAATGTAAGTGGAAATTTCGGAATGATCGCCACGGTCTAAAACTCCGTGCACTCGTTCATTCGTTAATTGATCTGCAACATAAGTACAGCGATAGCAAAGTATGCAACGATTCATGTGCAACTGAATGTTTGGGCCTACATCTTCTTTTTCAAATGTTCTTCTTTCAAATTCAAATCTTGTACTTGCTTTTCCGTGATTGAAACTTAAATCTTGTAAATCGCATTCTCCTGCCTGATCGCAAACAGGACAATCCAATGGGTGATTAATTAATAAAAATTCCACCACTCCATTTCGAGCATCAATAACTTTTTCGCTTGTAATATTTTTTACAACCATTCCGTCCATTACGGGAGTACGACAAGAGGCCACTAATTTAGGCATGGGTCTTGGATCGGCAGAAGATCCGGCTGCAATTTCCACTAAGCAAGTTCTACATTTTCCACCACTGCCATTCAATTTACTATAATAACACATTGCCGGTGGTGCCACATCTCCGCCAATTTTACGCGCAGCTTGTAGTACCGTAGTTCCTTGTTCTACTTCTACAGAAATATTGTCGATCGTTACTTTTAATATTTGCTTTTGTTCTGCCATAAATTAAACTACTGTTTCAATTGGTTTCGCATAATTAGCAATTCCGAAGTTTTTTTTCAAACACATTTCTGGATGGGTAATATGCCATTCAAACTCATCTCTGAAATGACGAATAGCCGCTGCTACCGGCCATGCTGCTGCGTCTCCCAACGGGCAAATCGTATTGCCTTCAATTCTTCGTTGAATGTCCCACAACAAATCAATGTCACTCATATTGCCTTTTCCGTTTTCTATTTTTAGTAATATTTTTTCCATCCATCCAGTTCCTTCTCTGCAAGGCGAACATTGTCCGCAACTTTCGTGTCGATAAAAACGAGCCAATGTATAAGTATGTTTTACTACACATTGTTTATCATCTAAAACAATAAATCCACCGGAGCCCATCATGGAGCCTGTGGCAAATCCGCCATCCGACAAACTTTCGTAAGTCATCATTCGCTGTTCTCCCTTTGTAGTTTTTAATAAAAGATTTGCCGGTAAAATTGGAACCGATGAACCGCCAGGAATACATGCTTTTAATTTTCTACCATTTGCAATTCCACCACAATATTCATCACTGTAAATAAATTCTTCAACACTTATGTCCATGCCAATTTCATAAACACCTTGTTTATTGATATTGCCACAAGCACTAATCAATTTTGTTCCGGTACTTTTTCCAATTCCAATTTTTGCATATTCATAACCTCCATCATTTATAATTGGAACAACAGCTGCAATCGTTTCTACATTATTTACAACAGTTGGGCAATCCCACAAACCTTTTACTGCAGGAAAAGGTGGTTTAATTCTTGGATTTCCTCGTTTCCCTTCTAATGATTCAAGCAATGCTGTTTCTTCTCCGCAGATATATGCACCAGCTCCAAGTTGCACATGAATTTCACAATCGAATCCGGTTCCTAAAATATTTTTTCCCAACCAACCTTTATTTTTTGCTTCGCTAATTGCTTGTTCTAAAATTTCTGCAATCCATAAATATTCGCCGCGGATGTAGATGTAAGAACAATTGCAACCCAACGCAAACGAAGAAACAATAATTCCTTCAATTAATAAATGTGGAAGAAACTCCATCAAATAACGATCCTTAAAAGTTCCGGGTTCCGATTCATCTGCATTCACAACTAAATATCGAGGTACTCCAGTTGGCTTTGCTAAAAAACTCCATTTCAATCCGGTTGGAAAACCAGCACCGCCTCTTCCGCGTAAACCACTTTTCTTTACTTCATCTACAATTCCATCGGGCGACATTGTTTTTAATGCTTTTTCCACACTGCGGTAACCACCCTCGCGTCGATAGGTTTCATAGAAACGAATTCCTTCTACGTCAATGTTCTTTAATAATAATTTAGTTTTCGACATACCTCAGCTCTTATTAGTTTTTCGAAGCAATTTCATTTCTACATTCTGCAATGATTGCATCAATTTTTTCTTTTGTTAAATGTTCTCGATACGTTTTTCCCATTTGCATCATCGGTGCATAACCACAAGCTCCTAAACATTCAACCGTCTTCAAGGTAAACAATCCATCTGCTGTTGTTTCTCCGGGTTTAATTCCTAATTTTTCGTAGATATACTTTATTGTTTCGTCACTTCCATTTAGCATGCACGGACCAGTTTGACAAACTTCAAACATATATTTTCCAACTGGTTTTAAATTATACATGCTATAAAAAGTAGCTACTTCGTACACATGAATTGGTTCTAATTTTAATAAAGAAGCTACATAATTCATTGTATCGGTACTAAGCCATCCGTTAAATTCTTGTTGTGCTAAATGCAACACAGGAAGCAGTGCGCTTTTTTGTTTCCCTTCGGGATAGCGGCTTATTATTCGTTCTACTTCTTTTATTTTTTCTTCAGAAAATTTCATTTTATACTTTAATTTTTTTATGCATCCATTTCACCTGCTATCAAATTCAAACTACTGAGCGTTACAATTGCATCGCTCAGCATACTTCCTTTTACTAATTCGTTGTATGCTTGGTAATAAATAAAACAAGGTCGGCGAAAATGAAGTCGGTACGGAGTTCTTCCGCCATCACTTATTAAATAAAATCCCAATTCGCCATTTGCCCCTTCCACAGATTGATACACTTCACCAACCGGCATTTTTGTTTCACCCATAACTATTTTGAAATGCCAAATCAAGGCTTCCATTTTGGTGTAAACATCTTCTTTTTTGGGTAAATAATATTCCGGAATATCCGCATGATAAACTTCTGCCTCGGCTCCTTTAAAGTTTTGAATTTTTCGATAAGCTTGTTCAATAATATTCAACGATTCCCACATTTCGTCGTTGCGCACTTGCCAACGATCGTAGTTATCGCCCGATGTTCCCGTTGGAATATTAAATTGAAAATCTTGATAACTACTATATGGTGTTTGCACTCTTACATCATAGTCAACACCGGCTGCACGAAGGTTTGGTCCGGTAAATCCGTAGTTCAATGCACGAGCTGCATCAATGCCACCGGTACCTTGTGTGCGTTCCATAAAAATTCTGTTTCGTTCAAACAAATTGATAAACTCTTGTAATACACGCGGATATTCTTTTAGAAATTTTTCTAACTTTTCAAAAGCAGTTGCATTAAAATTTCTTTCAAAACCACCGATGCGACCCATGGTTGTGGTAAGTCGCGAACCACAAATTTCTTCATAAATTTCATAAATTAATTCACGGGATTGCATCACATATAAAAAACCGGTGTAAGCACCCGTGTCCACACCAACAATTGAATTACAAATTAGATGATCGGAAATTCTTGCCAATTCCATTATGATAACACGGAGATAATCTACTCGTTTGGGAGTTTCAATTCCTAATAATTTTTCGCAAGTAAGATGCCAACCCATATTATTTATTGGACTACTGCAATAATTCAACCGATCGGTAAGTGGTGTGATTTGATAAAGAGGACGACGCTCTGCAATTTTTTCAAATGCACGATGAATGTATCCGATTGTTTGCTCTGCAGAAACAACTCGCTCTCCATCCAATTCTAAAATATTTTGAAACACACCGTGTGTTGCCGGATGCGTTGGGCCCAGGTTGAGTGTGGTCGTAGTCTTTTCGATACTTCCTTCGGGTAATTTTATGTTTTCGCTATAAGGCATAAATTCATTTAGAAAATAGCAATCTTTTATTTTTTATACTTATCCTCTTCCAAACATCTCATCATCTTTATCAATCCTTGTCTGGTCTTCCAATGGAAATTCTTTCCGCATGGGGAAGTAATCCATTTCATCCACATTTAAAATTCGTTTCAAATTGGGATGACCAATAAAGTTTACGCCATAAAAATCAAAGGTTTCTCGTTCCATCCAATTGGCAGAAGAAAAAATTCCGGTTGCTGTAAATACATCTGGCTTTTCTATGGCTGTAAAAACTTTAAATCGAATTCGAAGATTAGCAGTTAAACTATGTAAATGATAAACAACCGCTAATTCTTTATCCTTTTTGTCGGGATAATGCACTGCGCAAATTGCAGTAAGAAATGTAAATTTTAATGTCTCATCATCAAACAAAAAACTCAACACTTTTAAATTTATTTCTTTTGGTGTTTCAAACGTAAGCATTCCATACGGTTCTTGAAAACAGGAAACCTGCTCACCAAATTTTTTAATCAATTTTTCTTTAACCGAATCGTTGCTCAGTTTCATATTAGTAATAAGTCAGGTTAGTTTATTGAATTCCATAACTCTCCAAAAGTGATTTGTATTTATCGCCAGTTCTTCTTCTCAAACTTTCTTTCCCTACCAAATCTTGAATACGCATGAAGCCATCCAAAATTGCTTCGGGTCTTGGAGGACACCCGGGAACGTACACATCTACCGGCACTACTTGGTCAATTCCTTGCAAAACAGAATAGGTGTCAAAAATTCCACCGCTACTTGCACAAGCGCCAACAGCAATCACCCAGCGCGGTTCTGCCATTTGTAAATAAACTTGTTTTACAACCGGACCCATTTTTTTTGCGATGGTTCCCATCACCATTAATAAATCGCATTGACGTGGCGAAAAACCAACGCGTTCACTTCCAAATCTTGCTAAGTCGTAATGCGAACCCATTGTTGCCATAAATTCTATTCCGCAACAGGATGTTGCAAACGGAAGTGGCCAAATAGAATTTTTTCGTGCAAGCCCAACTACTTTGTCGAATGATGTTGCAAAAAATCCTTCTCCTTGAAAACCTTTTGGCATTTCTGTAATAGAAATATCAGCTTCCAACGGTTTTACATTTACATTATATGAAACAGGACGACCCATATTTATTTCTAAAATTTCATTTTTTAAAAAAACAATTTAATCTTCCCACTGCAATGCTCCTTTTTTAATGATATAAATAAAGCCGCAGAGAAAAAATCCAACAAACATCATCACCGCCCAAAAACCATCCCAACCAAGTTGTTTAAAACTTAATGCATACGGATAAAAAAAGATAACTTCCACATCGAACAACACAAATAAAACAGCTACTAAAAAATATTTAATTGCCATTGGTTTTCTTGCATCGCCGTGCGATTCAATTCCACAGGCAAACCCTTCTAATTTATCGGAAGTATTTCTTTTGGGTCCTAATTTGTGCGAAGCCAATAACATAAGGCCAATTAGACCAACTACAAGTAATAATTGAATAGCAATAGGAAGGTAACTTCCTGCGTTTTCCACTTCATTAACCGCCTTTGAAATGTCTATTTGAAGCAAGTGAATCATAGCTTTTGATCTAAGCCGCAAAGGTAAGACAGCTGCTTCAATTTACCTTTTAATTATCACTACAATTCGATTGAAAACAAAAAAAATCCTCTTTGCTATACAAAGAGGATTTACTTTTTCGAAATTAATAAAACTATTTTTTTTGCAATTTATCATTCGTAATTGGTTGCGAACCTAATGTGTTTGATTTATTAGTTGGTTTTGCCGGTGGTTGATTTGTTGGACGAGGAGCAGCTACTCTTTGCAAAATTTCCAATAATTCTTTTACAGAAGCATTTGTCGTATCAAACTCCAATGCTCTTTGCAAATAACTAATTGCAGTTGCTTTATCATTCAAAATATTATTGTGATAACCTGCTAAAAATTTACCCGATTCAATGCCATAATTTTTATACCGCAATTTATCCGAAGTAGAAATCAGCAATGTTTTTTCGTAATGAGGAATGCAAGAAAGCATGGTGGTGTCAACAATATAATTAACTCTTGCAGACCAAAGATGTCCGAAAATGCTGTCGGGATTTTTGGTAGTATATCTCGTAAAAAACTCTATTGCTTTTGGATATTCTTGTGCCTGATGAAAGTTTAATGCAAGATTGAAAAGTTCACCATCACTTGGATTTTTTTTATTGTTATATGTAATTTCTCTTAGCGCAGCTTCTTTTTTTCGATCGCCTTTTCTTTTAAAATAAGCAAGTCCATCTTCAAATGTTTTCATCTTCGATCCATACACGGAATCGCTCATTGCTGCTTGTACATAACTTTCAAATAAGTAATTATCGTCTCCTGTTAAAGTGCTGTAAATTTTTCCTTTTAAAATAAAATCACTTGGAATGATTGCTTCTGCTTTTTCTTTTTCGAAATAACTATCAATATATTTTTTTGCACCGGCCGTATCACCTTTGTCAACAAATGCATACGCAATTAATTTAAAAGTACGCGGTTTGGTTTGGGCTCCCATTTCATTAATTACACTATTTGCTTTTGCAATGGCGCAATCAAAATCTTTTTTAGCCCAACAAAGCTGGCCATGCAAATAATTATCCTGCGGGTCAACTTCACCCATTTTACTTCCTACATATTTATTCAAATATTTTTCAGCTTCATTATAATCTTGATTGTAAAAATGATAATAAAACAATTCGTAGTATGCCGGTGAAAAATTAGGATCTTTTGAAATAGCACTATTCAAATTTTCGAGAACTAATGGCCAGTTTTTTTGTGTTTCAAAAAGTTTAGCCAAGCGCAGATGCGGAAATGCAAAAGTTGGTGACAAACTAATTGAAGTAACATAATTCGAATATGCCTGTCCGCCGCCTTGTCCCGGATTTGCTTTTCGATAAGCATCGCCTAAGTTTAAAAATATGTTTGCATTTTTTGGATCGCGCTGCGTTGCTAATTCTAATTTTTCAATTGCATATGGTAAGTTTCCAGCTTTTGCGTCCACATTCGCTCTTCCAATCGCATTTAAAATTGACGGATCATCACCCTTTTTGGTTCTTGTCATGGAAAGCGCCATTTCAAATTGTTGCCGCGCTTCGTTTGTTTTATTTTCCAACAAATCAATATGTCCTTTTCCAACAAGAATTAATGCAGCATTACTTATTAAAGCAGGAGCTGTTTCATAAATTTTTCTTGCGTTTGCATAATTGCCTTCTTCCGCTTCAATTGCAATTTGCCCTAACCAATAAACAGCTTCCGCTGAAGTGGGTGTAGTAACTAAAATTTGTTTAAAAACTTTTTCTGCAGTTTTGAAATGTCCAGCATATAAATGGTTGATACCATCTTGTATAAATTGACCACTTGCCGATTGAACAATCAACATAAAAACCGTAAAAATCAATACCAAAACTTTCTTCATTTTCTTGCCTTTTAAGTGAATACAAATATAATTATTTATTCTTCTCGCATAGTTGCATGTCTAACTTCGAATTGCATTTGCGCCGGTACCAAATATGCCCTGCGAAAAATGAGTTGCCCCAATTCTCCCGATACAAAATTTTTGAATCCGTGACCTAATCCGTCTTTGTAATTTTCTTTTAAAACAAAAACCAATTGTCTCGTCAACGGATAGCGACCTTCATAAATATTTGCTTGTACGGGATGAATAAATTTACCTGGCAAATCATTGCTCTCAAGCTTAGCCAGTCTCACTTTCGTTAAAAAACTCCGTTGTTGTAAATCGTCTTTATTTCCAATCCAACTTACGCCAATAAAGCCAATTGCATTTGTAGTTTTTGCCACATATTCAATAACATCTTCGCTACTATTTGCAGCCCGAACATTTTGGTTCAAAGAATCTCCTCGCAATAAAGAATCAACAATAAAACGAACCGTACTTGTGGCTTTTACCCCGTCGAAAACGGGAATTAATTTTTTCTTAAATTTTCCTTTTAGGATGTTTTTTAACTCTTCCACCGTAAAAAGAGAATCCTCGGCATCCCGATTTACAATTATTGCAATTGCATCGTAAGCCATTACCATTTGCGTTGGCACAACTTTCATCGAATCAAGCATGAACCGTTCTTCGTCATTTGAAAATTTTCGCGTGATAATTACAGCCCTCGTGTTTGTGTCAGCCATATCTTTAATGCAATCCGATTCGGGTTTGTAATGAAGCAGCAATTTTACATTCGGATATTTTGCTTCGTACACTTTTACTTGTTCGTCAATGATTGGTTTGAAGGATTCATCGGCACTAATATTTATAACGCCACTGTTGTATTTATCCGTTGGCGTTTTGTTTGCATCCGAATTACATGCAAAAAACACAATTGAAAAAATTGCAAATACAAATATGGCTTTAAACTTTATCATCCAAAACTTGCTTAGTTGATTAATGCTTTTTGTATCCTCTGTAAATTCTGAACAAACCATAACAAAGTGCAGTTATGCCAAAAAAGATTTCAACTACTTTATTTTTTAGGCCAATTTCATATCCAAATTTTTCCGCCACCAAAAAAAACAAACCAACCGAACTCCAAAGTACGCCCATTGTATAATTGTAAATCGTTCTGATTGTTGTTGAATTCTTATTTGAATTTTGTTCGAAATCCATCCCCATCACTTTTAATTTTAAGGGTGGCAAGATAGCAGTTTTTTAGCTTTTGCTATTTTTCTTTAAAGTAGTTTTTTTGCTGTCTTTTTTATTTCCCGCAATACATTATACCACAAACATCTCCATATATATTAGCGAGCTACACTTACAGTTCGTTTTTCGCGTATTACTGTAACTTTTATTTGTCCCGGAAAAACCATTTCGTTTTGAATTTTCTGAGCTATTTCAAAAGATAGTTTTTCCGATTCTTGGTCTGTAACTCTTTCCGCTTCCACAATTACACGAAGTTCTCTTCCTGCTTGTATTGCATACGCTTTTTCTACACCATTGTAGGTCATGGCAAGATTTTCTAAATCTTTAATCCGCTGCAAATATTGTTGCATAATTTCTCTTCTTGCACCAGGCCTTGCTCCGCTAATTGCATCACAAGCTTGTACAATTGGAGAGATAACAAATTGCATTTCTATTTCATCGTGATGAGCACCAATTGCATTTACTACCGCAGGGTTTTCGCCATATTTTTCAGCAAGTTTTGCCCCAAGTAATGCATGGCTGAGCTCTGTTTCTTCATCAGGAACTTTTCCAATATCGTGCAACAATCCAGCTCTTTTTGCAAGCTTCACATTTAGTCCTAATTCCGAAGCCATGATTGCACAAAGATTTGCCGTTTCCCTACTATGCATCAGCATATTTTGGCCATAAGAAGAACGGAATCGCATTCTTCCCACCATCCGTATCAATTCTTTATGCATGCCGTGAATGCCTAATTCGATAACGGTTCTTTCTCCAATTTCCATTACCTGCTCTTCTATTTGCTTTTTTGTTTTTTCAACTACTTCTTCAATTCTTGCAGGGTGAATTCTTCCATCAGTTACTAATCGTTGTAAGCTTAAACGAGCAATTTCTCTTCGCAACGGATCGAAAGAGGAAAGAACAATTGCTTCGGGAGTGTCATCAACAATCAAATCTACACCAGTAGCCGCTTCTATTGCACGAATGTTTCTTCCTTCTCTTCCAATTATTTGTCCTTTTATTTCGTCGCTTTCCAGATTAAAAACAGTGATGGAGTTTTCAATTGCTTGTTCGGCGGCCGTTCGTTGAATGGTTTGAATTATTATTTTCCGTGCTTCTTTATTTGCTTTTTGTTTTGCTTCTTCAATAATTTCTTGTTGCAAACTAATTGCTTGTGCTTGCACATCATTTTTGAGTGTTTCAATCAATTGCGCTTTTGCATCTTCCGCACTTAATGCCGAAATTTTTTCTAATCGACGAATATGTTCTTCTTGATGTTTTTCTAATTCGGTACGCTTAATATTTACTAATTCAATCTGTCTGTTTAGATTTGATTTGATTAAATCGTTTTCTTTAATTTGTTTATCGAGATTATTTTCTTTTTGATTAATAGACTGTTCTTTTTGGCGCGCACGATTTTCCGAATCAATCAATTTCCGATTGCGTTCCAATACTTGATTTTCGTGTTCAGATCTTAGTTGAACCAATCTTTCCTTTGCTTCTAACTCTTTCTCTTTTTTAAAAGCTTCTGCTTTAAATTGAGCTTCTTTTGTAATATTTTTTGAAAGTAGTTCGGCTTCTTCAATTTGCTTTTTCGTGTTTTTTGAAAAAACAATTTTACCCGCTATGACACCAATAATAAGTGTGCTGCCGCCAATAAAGGCGTAAAGTATATTTGGATCCATGAATTTGATGTTTGATAAATTTCACAATTTTTGTTTGCTGTGTTCGTACTTCAAAAACTTGAAGCACTTCATTTTCATTTAGGAAAACGAACAAGCGAAGATACAAAACGAGCAGCATTACAGAAAATCGGAATTGTTGGAGGCGAATCTTCCAACACAGTTACAATTGTATTTTTTTTACCCAATCGTGTTTTTGAATTAAATATTCAAAATGCGGCAACTGTTTTCCGTCATTTTCAAAATCAACTGAATTTATTTTTATGGCTCCAATTTTTTGTATCGCTAATTGAGAACGAATATTTGTTGCACCAATATGAAAATAAACTTTGTCAACAAGATTGAATGCATAATCAAGCAGTATTTTTTTCGTCAACTTGTTGTACTGTCCACCCCAAAACTGTTTTGCCAAAAATGTATAACCAATGGATACGCTTGAATTTTCTGGTGAGTAATTGTAATAGCGTGTTGACCCAATAATTTTGTTTGAAGTTTTTTCAATAATTAGAAAAGCAGTGTTGTGTAAAATAGCTTCATCAAAAAAAAGTTGAAACACTTCTCTTTTGTATCGGTTACTGGATGGATGTTGCTCCCAAATTAATGGGTCGGCGGCAACTGCAAACAATTGTTCAAAATCGTTTTTGGAAAGAGGTGTTAATTTTATCGTATCATTTTCAAGGTTTTCCGGCCTCCAATTTATTGAAACAGTTTTTTCCATTTCTTTTTTCAAAAAATATTTTATTCAAAGCTCAATGCAAAATGTTTGTGAAAATGCGGAATGGTTTCAATGCCTTTGTAAAAATTTTCCAACCCAAATTTTTCATTCGGACTGTGCAGGTTGTCGCTGTCGAGACCGAATCCCATAAACACAATTTTTATTCCCAATTCTTTTTCAAACAATGCACAAATAGGAATACTTCCACCACCGCGAACGGGTATTGGATTTTTTCCAAACGTATCATTGATTGCCGCTGCAGCTGCTTGGTAAGCTTTGCTGTCAACCGGTGTCATATATGGTTCGCCTCCGTGGTGAAGTGTCGCTTTCAATTCTATATTTGGTGGTGCAATCTTTTTTAAATGATTGATAAGTAGTTCTGTTATTTCATGACTGTTTTGATTGGGAACCAATCGTGCCGAAATTTTTGCAAATGCTTTTGATGGTAAAACTGTTTTTGCACCTTCGCCGGTATAACCTCCCCAAATGCCATTGAGTTCAATTGTTGGGCGGATTCCGGTTCTTTCGTTTGTTGTAAACCCTTTTTCTCCCCAAGTTTCTTTTATTCCCAAATCGGTTTTATATTCTTCTTCGTTAAATGGTGCAGCCGCCATTAATTTTCTTTCGGGTGCAGTTGCTTCTACTACTTTATCATAAAAATTGGGGATCGTGATTTTATTATTTTCATCGTGCAATGATGCAATCATTTTTGCGAGAATTGTAATTGGATTTGCAACTGCACCTCCATAAACGCCGCTGTGTAAATCGCGATTTGGTCCCGTTACTTCAACTTCGATATAACTCAATCCGCGAACGCCAATATCAATTGATGGATTTTCCAAACTAAGCATGGCGGTATCACTAATAAGCACCACATCTGCTTTCAATAAATCTTTATTCGCTTTTACAAAATCGGCGAGATGCATGGAGCCCACTTCCTCTTCTCCTTCAATACAAAATTTAATATTTGTACAAAGTGTATTTGTTTGCACCATTGTTTCCAATGCTTTAACGTGCATGTAAAATTGTCCTTTGTCGTCGCAACTTCCTCTTGCAAAAATTTTTCCTTCTTTAATCACCGGGTCAAATGGGCCGCTATCCCACAATTCCAGCGGATCGGGTGGTTGCACATCATAATGTCCGTAAACAAGTACAGTTGGTTTTGTTGGGTCAATTATTTTTTCGCCATAAACAATTGGATGGCCAGCAGTAGAAAAAAGTTCTATTTTATCAGCGCCTGCTTCCAACAATCTTTGTTTTACCATTTCGGCACAGCGCACCATGTCGGCTTTGTGTTCGTTTCTTGCACTTACGGATGGAATTCGAAGCAGGTCTAAAAGTTCATTTAAAAAACGGTCTTTGTTTTTTTCTTGATAATCTTTCCAAGCTTGTGACATAAAATAGAAGTTGATTGTGGCGAAGATAAGGACAGGATTTTATTCAAATTCTGTTTGAAATTTTACTTTCTTGTATAAAAATATTTTTATGAATCGAGATAAATTTCAAGCAAACCATCGGGAAGTTTTACGAAAACTTCTTTTTTTGTATGATCAATTTTTAAAAGTGTTTCCTCGTGAAGTGGAATAAGTACTTCTTTCTTTTTTATTTCAATTCTACAAAGCAATTGATGCGGTTGCTCTACTAATTCAAGAATTTTTCCCAGCACTTCCGATTCGTTGATGATGGAATAACCCAACAAATTGACCGGCATTTTTTTTGAAACAAATTTTTGAAAATCTGTTTCAGGAATCCAAACTTCTTTTTGCAAAAGCTTTATGGCGGCTTCTCTCGTAGCTATTCCTTCTAATTGTAAAAGGGTCTCCGATTCGTTTTTTGCATTTGTTGCCACCACAAACCAAGGTAAAAATGATTGTTTTTTATGCTCAATAAAAATAGCAACAAGGCCTTTCAAATTTGTCTTTTTACCCAAAGCGTGCTTTAGCAATAATTCTCCTTTTAGCCCAAAGACTGCAACAAGTTTTCCAATATTAATATAGTTAATCATAAAAGTTGAAACAATAAGTAATGACTATCGATAAAAGTAGTTTGAGTTTTCGTATAAAAAAAATCCCAACAAACTGTTGGGATAATAATTTGTTACTTGTTTTAAAATTAAGCTTCTGCTTCGCCGGTTGCTTCCGTAGCTTTTGGCGCTTCAGGTTTTGCTTTTGGCGCACGGCGTTTCATGAGCACATCTTCTTTTGTTTTTTTGATTTTTGTTTCGTGCTCGCCATGCCATTTCTGGAATTTTTCGATAGCGGCAGCATTATCAAATAAACCAAGTTTTACACCGCGCAATAAATGCTTTAAATAAAGTACACCTTTGAAACTTAAAATACGGCGAACCGTATCTGTTGGTTGTGCACCTTTGGTTAGCCATTCCAATACTTTTTCGCTTTCTACTTGAATGGTAGCAGGAACTGTAAGCGGATTGTAAGTACCTAATTTTTGAATGAATTTACCATCGCGAGGGCTGCGTGCATCGGCAACTACGATGAAATAGTATGGTCTTTTTTTAGAACCATGACGTTGTAATCTGATCTTTACTGCCATAAAATAAAAATTTAAAGGCGTTATTAAAATTGTTTCTCCGATTGAAATCGGGCGGCGAAGTTAGGAAAGCTGCGGTGAAGTGCCAATAAAAAATGAAACTGTTACAAAATTTTAAGAAAAAAAGAGTTAAGGCTTCATTCCTGGCATCATTTTACCCAAAGCATTCATCTTATTTGTGTTCTTCATCATTTCTTTCATTTGGTCAAACTGCTTCATAAATGCGTTTACTTCGGCAATATTTTTACCCGAACCATTGGCGATTCTTTTTTTGCGGCTCATATCTATTAATTCAGGGTTGGCTCTTTCGGCAGCCGTCATGGAATTAATCATTGCTTCAATTCCTTTAAATGAATCGTTGTTGATGTCGAGATTTTTTATTTGTTTGCCAACGCCGGGCATCATTCCCAAAAGATCCTTCATATCGCCCATCTTTTTTATTTGTTCCAATTGTAGTTTAAAATCGGCAAAGTCGAATTTGTTGCGGCGAATTTTACTTTCCAATCTTTTTGCTTCTTCCTGATCGAACTGCGCTTGGGCTTTTTCTACCAAGGTAGAAATATCTCCCATTCCTAAAATTCGTTGCGCCATTCTTTCGGGATAAAACACATCCAGCGTTTCCATTTTTTCGCCACTGCTGATAAATTTTATCGGCTTATTAACAGTGTATTTAATGGAAATTGCGGCTCCTCCTTTTGTATCACCATCCAATTTTGTAAGCACAACTCCTGTAAAATCAAGTCGGTCGTTGAATGCTTTTGCTGTATTTACAGCATCTTGACCGGTCATGCTATCCACCACAAATAAAATTTCTTGCGGTTGTGCAATCTTTTTGATATTGGCAATTTCCGTCATCATTGATTCATCAATAGCCAACCTGCCGGCGGTATCAATAATCACTACATTTTTATTAGTTGATTTCGCAGTTGTTATTGCGTTTTGAACAATACTATTTACGTCTTTATTTTCTGCTTCACTATAAACTTGAACGCCGATTTGTTCTCCTAAAATTCTCAACTGCTCCATTGCCGCCGGGCGATAAATATCTCCTGCAACCAATAATGGATTTAAGCCTTTTTTGGTTTTTAAATAATTAGCCAGTTTGCCACTAAAAGTAGTTTTACCACTTCCTTGTAATCCCGAAATAAGAATTACTGCAGGGTTTCCCTTTGCGTTAAAAACCGACTCTTCACTTCCCATCAAAACTGCTAATTCATCTTTAACAATTTTTACCATTAATTGGCTTGGGCTAATGGCGTTTAATACTTTTTGACCAATTGCTTTTTCTTTTACGCGATCGGTAAAATCTTTGGCAATTTTAAAGTTCACATCGGCATCCACCAACGCACGACGAATGTCTTTCACCGTTGCAGCAACGTTGAGCTCGGTTATTCTACCTTGGCCTTTGATGTTTTTAAAGGCGGTTTCTAATTTTTCTTGTAATGAATTAAACATAAACGAATTCTATAACTGTCAACGAAGGGTTTAAAAAAGAGGTGCAAAGATAGGGTTGGAATTACTTTGTAAAAATGGAACTACTGCCACGGAAAATAACATCAAGCAAACTTTTAATAAACGTAAACAGAATAATTTTTTTATAAACATTTTATTTTCCTATCATTGCAGCAATTGGGATAAAATATGAGCCAAAAACAATTATTTGAACTTGAATTTCCCGTTCGTTGTTCGCCTGCAATTCTATTTGAATTTCTTTCAAATCCGTCTTCTTTACAAGAATGGTTTGCCGATAAAGTAAACATCGTTGACGGACTGTATGTGTTTGAATGGAACGGTGCAAATTCAGAAAAAGCACAAGTTGTAGAAAAAGAAAACGGAGTATTTATACGCTACCATTGGTTGCATTCTGCCAAAGATGAATATTTTGAATTTAGAATTGATAAATCGGAAATAACCAATCAAACTGTTTTGATTGTGAAAGATTTTGCCGATAAAAAAGAGATTAAAGATCAATCAAGGTTATGGGATTATCAAGTGAAAGATCTTTTTCACCGCTTGGGCAATTAAGAAATCTGCTATATTTCTTCAATTGAATTTCGTCTACTATTTTCTTTGTTAATAAGTTCTCAATTTTGTTAGCCAAACAAATCTTGAAGAATCAAAAGCTTTATTTTTGTTTCATTGCTCGGCAATAAACGACTTGTTGCCGAAAATCATTTTATGATAAAAAAATTAGACAAACTTATTATCAAAGCCTTTACAGGTCCGTTTGTTATGGTTTTTTTTCTCACATTGATGGTTTTGCTGCTGCAGTATTTTTGGTTATGGGTAGATGAGTTTGTAGGAAAAGGTTTGTCCACAATTATCATTCTTGAATTTATTTGGTACCAAATTGTAGTGCTTGTTCCTTTGGCATTGCCGTTGGCAGTATTGCTTTCATCGTTGATGACTTTTGGAAATCTTGGCGAAAGTATGGAGCTGGTTGCCATTAAATCTTCGGGTATTTCTTTGTTGCGATTTATGCAACCCATTTTTGTTGTCAGCATTTTTCTGTGCGGAATTGCTTTTTTATTTTCCAATAATATTGTTCCAGTTGCAATATTAAAATCTCAAACATTATTGGCAGACATCGTTTGGGCAAAACCTTCTTTCGATATTAAAGAAGGAGAGTTTTACGATAAGATTGATGGATTTTCTATAAAGGTTGGAAAAAAAGAAACGGATAGTATTGTGCACGATGTTATCATTTACGAACGAGGCTACAACAATTTTATGCAAGATAATTTTACCGTTGCAAAAAGTGGTGTTATGCGTACAACCACCGACAAACGGTTTATGGAATTTCACTTAAAAGATGGTTGGCGTTATCAAGAAAGGGGTACGCAATTAAGTACTAATACCGAGTTTATACGAATTAAATTCGACGATTATATTAAGCAGTTCGATATTAGTACATTTGGTATGCGTACGCGAACTTCCGACTCGGTGAATAAAGACAATTTCAGAATGCAAAGTATGCGACAGTTGAATCATGCAATAGATTCTTTAGAAAAAGGGATCACCGATTATTCAAAAAAAGTAAAACAAGATGTGTTTTCAACTTTTGCTTTTACAAATTATTTAGACAGTTCGTCAAAAAAACAAACAGGATTAAAATTAGATTCCATAAAAAAGTTTGACCAACTTATCCCCGACAGTGCGATATCGACAGTAAACCAACAAGCAGTATTGCGAATAAATTCGATTACGCTTAACGCAGAAGTTGCAGCATCAGAATTTGTCTCTAAACAAAAAGAATTGCGGATGCACAAAATAGAATGGCATAAAAAAATAACTTACTCCGTTGCTTGTTTGGTTTTATTTCTCATCGGAGCCCCGCTGGGTGCAATTATTAGAAAAGGAGGAATTGGATCTTCTCTTGTATTTGCAGTTGTATTTTTTATGATTTTTTATTTTTTAAATACAACTGGCGAAAAATATGCACGAGAAAATATACTTAGTCCTGTTGCTGGTGTGTGGTTGTCTACTTTATTTTTAACGCCGATTGGAATTTTTCTAACCTACAAAGCCATGCACGATTCGCAATTGTTCAACAAAGAATTTTATTTTCGATTTACAAGAAAAATGAAACTATTTTTTCAATCAAAAAATAAATAAATGAAAGTCAGTACAAAGTGGAATAGTGAGCAACAATTCACAAGTTTTCAAAATGAAAATTCCGTTCAATTGGACGGAAGTCAAAAAAATGGTGTTAGTCCAAAAGCGGTGCTACTTTCAGGTTTGACTGCTTGTGCTGGAATTGATGTAGTGGAAATTTTAACCAAGATGCGTGTTTCTTTTTCTAATTTAACGATTGATGCCGAAGCGGAACAAACGGAAGATAGTCCAAAAGTTTTTCAAGAAATTCAACTTACATTTCAACTAAAAACAGATTCTGAAAACAAAGAAAAAGTGATAAAAGCAATTGAACTTTCTTTAGAAAAATATTGTGGTGTTGCTGCGATGTTGCGAAAAAATTCAGCTATTGTTTACCAACTGATTTTAATTTAAAATCAGTTTTATTTTTTCAACTTCCATTTTTTTAATTGACGAAGCGTTACTTCAATATCCTTTGACAGTGGGGCTTCCAAGTTAATTTCATTTCCTTTTTTATCGGTAAACTGCAATTGATGAGAATGCAATGCAAGCCGTTTCAACAATGGTTTTTCTTCTTCTTCGTATTTTGAAAGTTTAAATTTTAATTTAAAAGAAGATAGCAAAATCGGATTCCCGTCGCCATAAATTGTGTCGCAAACAATGGGGTGGCCAATGTGTTTTGCATGAACTCTTATTTGGTGCATTCTTCCTGTTAAAATATGAAATTGCACAAACGAATAAATGCCAAAATTTTCAATCAATTCATAATTTGTAATGGAAGGTTTGCCATTTCTATGTACAATCATAGTTCCATTTTTCGCAAAATGTTCGGCAAGCGGTGCATCAATGGTTCCGTTTTTATTTGCCCAAGAACCAACTACCAAACCGCAATATTTTTTTTTAGTTTTCCGTTCTTCAAATTGAACTGATAAATGTTTGTGCGTTGTTTCATTTTTCGCAAACACAATCAAACCGCTGGTTTCGCGGTCTAAGCGATGCACAGTGAAAATATTTTTATACTGTTGTTGTAATAATAATTTTAAAGAAATATCTTTTCCTTCTCTATCAGGTATTGATAATAGATCCGAAGGTTTGTTGAGCGCAATCCAATCAGCTGTTTCAGCAATAATCCAGTTTGATAATTTCATAAAGTGTTACAAAAAGTTACAATCAACGAATTCCTTTATCGAAATGTTTTAGATTTCTAACTTCTTTTTCATTTAAGAAACGCCAATGAGAGCGGGAAATATTTTTCTTTGTTAAACCAGCAAACATAACTCGATCTAAATTTAAAATCTCGTAACCGAAATGTTCAAAAATTCGTCGAACTATTCGATTTCGACCACTATGAATTTCTACTCCAATTTGCGATTTATCATTTGGATTGGAATAGGCTAAAACGTCAACAGATGCAGGCCCATCCTCCAATACAATCCCTTTTATTATTTGATCAAAATGTCCTTTTTCTAAAGATTTGTTTAAAGTGACTGCATAAATTTTCTTAATCAAACTACTTGGATGTGTAAGTTTTTGCGCCAACTCGCCATCATTTGTAAACAACAATACGCCCGAAGTATTTCTATCCAATCTACCCACGGGATAAATTCGTTCTTTGGTTGCTCTTTGAATTAAATCGTTCACTGTTTTTCTTCCTTGCGGGTCACTAGTAGTTGTTATGTAATCTTTCGGTTTGTTTAAAAGTAGATAAACAAGATTTTTTGCTAAAAAAACTTTTTTACCGTTTACAAACACTTCATCTGTTGCAGCTATTTTATGTCCGGGCTCCGAAATAACCTTTCCATTTATTTTCACCAACCCTTTTTTCACCATTTCGGCGGCTTCTCTTCTGGCACAAATTCCGCAATGCGCAATATATTTATTGATGGGCATTTGGTCTGTTGCATCTACTGCAACTCCCGATCCTTTTTTGGAAATTGTTTTTTCTTGAATGGGTTGACTTGCTTCTAATCTTTTTTTATCAAAAAAATCAGCGCGTTCTTTTTTCCATTTTCTTCTTTCCTGCTTAAACTGTTCTTTGATGGTTGCGTTGCTTTTTCGCTTTACAAATTTGTCAAATTGAGCGGCTTTTTTTTTCATGTGTGCGGATTTCTGTTTTACAACAGTAATGAGCGACAAAGATAGCTATTTCAAAGTTGGCAATTCGGCAAAAAGAAAGCCGCTACTATTAAGTAACGGCTATTATTGATCTACTTGATTAGGCGATTTACTTTGTTTGATGACTTTGTTTTTGATGAGGGCGTTTCTTCTTATGTAATTCTTTCATCTGGTCTGGAGTTAAAACGGAAGCCATAAATTCTTTTCTTTTTTTCATCATAAGTTTTACTTCTGCTTTCTTTTGTTCATTACTTAAAGTAGGGTTTTCTTTAATCGATTTCATTTTCCCTATCATCATTTTTTGTTCTTCTTTTATTCGGTTGCTTTGTTCATTGCTAAGCCCAAGATGAATTTTCATTTTTTCCATTTTAGCATTTTGATTGATTACAGCAAATTCCCTTTTTTCCAATTTCATTTTTTCCAATTGATTTTTTTGATCAACGGTTAAAATGCTTTGCATCTTGTTTCTATTTTCTTTTTCCAACAATGCTTTTTTTTCTTTCCATTCTTTCACAGTTATTCCATCATTCTTTTTCAAATCAGCCATTTTTTTTTGATACTCTTCGCGTATTGATTTAACCTTCGCTTTCTGCTCATCAGAAATTACTATTTTTTTAAACCCATTTTCATGTGATTTCCCTTGTTGTTTGTGCATTTTATTGCCCAATTCTTGAGCATTCAATGTTGTAAAAATTGTACAAATTGTACACGCGATTAAGATTATTTTTTTCATGGTTTAATTGTTTAAGCTTTATAAAGACAAACAAGAAAACCAAAAGTTTAATAGGGAAGGATGTTAAAATTATTTAACACTTATTTATTTGCAAGTTGTCCGCAAGCTGCGTCAATATCCTTTCCGCGGCTTCTTCTTATGCGCACATTTACTCTGTTTTTTGCGAGGTGGTTAACGAACCCTTCTAATTTAGCTTCTTCGGGTTTTTCAAAACGAGCAAAAGGAATGGGGTTGTATTCAATAACATTTATTAAATCTGCCGGAACTTGACGATACAGTTTGATAAGTTCATCTGCATCTTTTAGGGAGTCATTAAAATTTTTAAATAAAATATATTCGAACGTAATTTCATTTTGTGTTTGTTTATAAAAATAGTTCAGTGCTTCAACCAACGATTGAATATTGTTGGTATCGTTGATGGCCATTATCTCGTGCCTTTTTTTATCGTTGGCTGCATGCAGCGATAGTGCTAATTTGAATTTTACATTATCAATACCCAACTGTTTTATTTGTTTCGAAACTCCGGCTGTGGAAACAGTAATTCTTCTCGGACTCATTCCTAAACCTTCTGGCGAAGTGATGCGTTCAATTGCAGCAAGTACATTTTTGTAATTCAGCAACGGTTCGCCCATTCCCATAAATACAATATTGCTGAGTTTTTTTTCGTAAACATTTTGACTTTGATTATTTATCATTACTACTTGATCGTAAATCTCATCAAAGTTTAAATTTCGTTCGCGCTTCATATAACCTGTAGCGCAAAATTTGCAACTTAAACTGCAACCAATTTGCGAAGAAACGCATGCTGTTTTTCTTTCTTCAGTTGGAATTAAAACACCTTCCACAAAATGATTGTCGAAAGTTTTAAATCTGCTTTTAATTGTTCCGTCGGATGAAGTTTGTGTGGTATCAATTGTTAATGCAGGCAAACTAAAATCGCTTTTAAGTTTTTGGCGAAGTTCTTTACTCAGATTCGTCATGGCATCAATATCCTGAACAGGTTTTAGCCAAATCCATTCGTACACTTGTTTTGCCCTGAATTTTTTTTCGTTTAATGTTTCGAAGTATAATTCAATTTCTGAAAGTGATAGCGTTCGTATATTTTTCAATTCTGTATTCAACATGCTGCAAAGGTACATTTGAATGCCGATTGAAAACTCTTGATTATTTTTGAAGCTACATACAATACGTTTATGAATACAGTTTATGTTGTTGATTCAGTTCGAACTCCAATTGGAAAATACGGAGGCGCATTAAGTGCTGTTCGTCCAGATGATCTATTGGCAATCGCAATAAAAGCATTACTTGCAAGAAATTCAACAATAGATTTAAACGCTATTGAAGAAGTGATTGCAGGTGCTGCAAATCAAGCAGGAGAGGATAATAGAAATGTGGCGAGAATGGCAGCATTGTTGGCGGGGTTACCTGTTTCGGTTGCAGGAAATACAGTTAATCGATTGTGTGCTTCGGGCCTTCAAGCCGTAATGGATGCGTCGCGACAAATAATGTGTGGCGATGCAGAATTGATTATTGCAAGTGGAGTGGAGAGTATGTCAAGAGCGCCATTCGTAATGCCAAAATCAACAGCGGCATTTAGCCGAGAAACATCTGTTTTTGATACTACAATGGGTTGGCGTTTTATTAATAAAAAAATGGCAGAAATGTATCACCCGTTTACGATGGGCGAAACTGCTGAGAATGTTGCAAAGCAGTGGAAAATTTCAAGAAGCGAACAAGATGAATTTGCATTGGCCTCTCAACAAAAATATTTTTCTGCAAAAAATAAAAATAAATGGGAAGACGAAATTGCAGCTGTAGAAATTGAATCGAAAGGATTGATTAGTTTGGTTACAGCTGATGAACATCCAAGAGAAACATCAATCGAAAAATTGGCAAAACTGCAACCTGCTTTTGCAAAAGATGGAACTGTTACAGCAGGAAATTCTTCGGGAATCAACGATGGTTCGGCGGCAATCTTATTGGCAAATGAAGACGCTGTTAAAAAATATAATTTAAAACCAATAGCAAAAATTATTTCAATGGCAGTTGCCGGAGTAGAACCGTCAGTAATGGGAATTGGACCTGTACCGGCTGTACAAAAAGCATTAAAAAGAGCAGGGTTAAAAATTGCCGATTTGGATTTAATTGAATTAAACGAAGCATTTGCATCTCAATCCATTGCTTGCATAAAAGAATTGGGGTTGGATTCAAAAAAAGTAAATGTAAATGGCGGAGCAATAGCATTGGGCCACCCACTTGGATGTAGCGGCGTACGAATTTCTACCACATTGTTGCATGAAATGAAAAGAGAAAATTTAAAATATGGATTAGCGACCATGTGTGTTGGAGTTGGCCAAGGAGCCGCTGTAATTTATCAATCTGTTTAAGCATCCTTTTTATTTATATTGCAACCTTAATTTCTATTTAAAAATATTTTACTATGAAGTTTTTATCAATTCTTATCGCTTCATTTTTTCTTTCTGTTTCTGTATTGTCGCAAGACAGTTTAAAACATTATCTTGGTAAATATGTAATTGAACAACCCGAAAGTCCTGTACCAGATGTAGTAGTTGCAATGACCGACTCTATTCTTTCTATTCAATCAACTGTTGGAACTTCCGAGTTGAAAAATCTTGGTGTTGATTCTTTTTTATTAGTGGAATACAATGGCTCGGCAGTTTTTAAAAGAAATGATGCAGGCAAGGTTGTTGCGATTCACATTCGTGCAATGGAATATTTCTTAATTGGGAAAAAAGAAGAAGAGGGAATTGCTTGGATGAATAATGAAAAAAAATACTTTAATCGAGAATTGAATCGCAGAAGCAAATAATTAAAAACTAAAATCGACAAGATTTTTTTGAAGAATTGTTTCTTGTTTTCCTGATTGCAAATTTTTTATCGTACAAGTTTTATCAAGTAATTCTTGCCCACCAATAATTACAATAAATGGAATTTGTTTTTTCTCGGCGTATTTGAATTGTTTATCAAATTTTAAATTTTCATGAAATAATTCGCAATTAATATTTTGATTGCGCAACTGTTGCATTAATTGGAGGGAAGCTGCGCTTTCATCTTCTCCTAAATTGAAAAATAAAACCCTTGTTCCATTACCAACCGTTTTGGGAAAAAGATTCAATTCTTCCATCACATCATAAATGCGATCTACGCCAAATGAAATTCCAACACCGGGTATATTGGGAACACCAAACAGTTTTGTAAGATCGTCGTAACGCCCACCACCACTGATACTTCCCATCTTTACATTTTCGGGTCCTTTGGCTTCGAAAATAATTCCGGTATAATAATTCAGCCCTCGTGCCAATGTAAAATCGAGTTGCAGATTTAATGCTTCCGGTTTTTTATTTAAGATGGTTTTAATTTCTTCAATGGCAATTTTTGCATCTGCATTTGTAGAAAATAAATTACTCAAACTTTTTACTTTCTCTTCGTTCGTTCCATTAATGGACAGATAATCTTCCACCAATTTTATTTGCGTTGCATTAAATCCTTTTGACAAAAGTTCTTCCTTTACTTTTTGTAAACCAATTTTATCCAGTTTGTCAATACAAGTTGTAAGCAAATTCATTTTATCCGATGCGCCACATAAATCAGCCAACGCAGTTAAAATTTTTCGGTGATTAATTTGAATCGTAAAATTTGGAATGGATAGTTTGCTAAAAACTGCTTGATAAATATGACAAAATTCAATTTCGTTTAAAAGCGAATTGCTTCCAACCACATCCACATCGCATTGATAAAACTCGCGGTAGCGGCCTTTTTGCGGACGGTCGGCGCGCCAAACCGGTTGAATTTGATAACGCTTAAAAGGAAAAGTCAATTGCCCATGGTTCATTGCCACATATCGCGCAAAAGGAATGGTGAGGTCGTAGCGCAAAGCACGTTCTGTCAAACCTTTTGTGTTTTTCCCTTTCAGAATCAATTCAAAATCTTCTCTAATTTGAGTGTGTTTTTCGGAATTATCTAAACCGTTATTGAGAATTTTAAAAATTAGTTTGTCGCCTTCATCACCATATTTTCCCATCAAGGTTTCGATGTTTTCAAAAGCAGGAGTTTCCAAAGGTTGAAATCCGTATAATTCAAAAACACTTTTAATTGTATTTAAAATAAAATTTCTTTTATAAACTATCGTTGCATCAAAATCTCTTGTTCCTTGTGGCAGGGATGGTTTTGTCATTGCTCTAAAAATAAATATTATTTACAAATTGGAGAAACGGAATAGTTGTTAATAATTTTTTCGCAAGCTGCTTCAATTGTTTCAAAAACTTCGTGATAACCGGGTTCTTCTCCATACCACGGATCTGAAACATCAATATTTTTCCCGGGATACAATTCGTTCAACAGCAAATCTACTTTGGCAGCATTGTACTTTTTACCCGAAATCATTTTCATACTCAAAATCACATCTTCTGCCATGGCATAAATTTTATCGAACTTGTCAAAATCATCGGCATTAAAAGTTTGTGAGCGCTGCAAACTGATGTCGATATTATTTAACAAAGCCACTTTTTGGCTCAAAGGATGCGGAGGTTCGCCTGTATGATATCCGTTGGTACCGGCACTTTCCACTGTCCACGAAAGACCGGCATCCATCGCTTTTTTTTTCAAAATACCTTCGGCAAGTGGGCTGCGGCAAATATTGCCAAGACAAACCATTAAAATTTTCATTGCAACAAAAATAACTCAAAAGAGGAACTTAATTTCCTGATTTTCTTCGGTTATGGTCTTTGCATAGCATCTGACAATTTTTTTCATCAGTTTTACCGCCATCGTGCCAAGGGGTAATATGGTCGCCCTCCATTTCTTCTATCTCCCATTGATATTTTTTTTTCTTTTCTTTTTTGCATACAGGACAAATGCCTTTTTGTTTTTCATAAACTTTCTGCTTCATAGAATCAGTAAA
>SYIK01000003.1 GCA_005798905.1 Bacteroidota bacterium
GACCTCCGCCGTGACAGGGCGGCATTCTAACCAACTGAACTACCGATCCATTATTCAAAAAAACAAACCTAATCGAAATTATTTTTGTTTTTTAGGAACGCAAAGATAGGGGTTTGCATGCTAAGAAATAAAACTTCCATTCGAATTTAAGAAACAACTTTTTTTGGATTGTGTGCTTGAATTTCTTGCATTACCTTTGGCAGTTAAAGTACTTTTAAATGCTCAAAATCGGAATTTTTGGTGTAGGTCATCTTGGAAAATTTCATATCAATAATTGGAAAGAAATACCAAATGTAGAAATCGTTGGTTTTTATGATCCGAACGATAAAACAGCAAATGAAATTGTTGCATCTTATGGCATAACGCGTTTTACTTCCGTTGAAGAATTACTGCAAGTAATAGATGCGGCTGATATTGTAGCACCAACTGATCATCATTTTTTGCTTTGCGAAAAAGCAATCAAAAGCGGGAAACATGTTTTTGTAGAAAAACCACTTGCAAACACAATGGAAGAAGCGAACAATTTGGTAAACCTTGTTCGCGAATCAAATATTAAATTACAAGTGGGACATGTGGAAAGATTTAATCCTGCTTTTTTAGTTCTAAAAAATATTCCGTTAAATCCAATGTTTATCGAAGTGCACCGTTTGGCAGAATTCAAACCGCGTGGCACGGAAGTAAGTGTTATTTTAGATTTGATGATTCATGATATTGATATCATTTTAAGCATTGTAAAAAGTGACGTGAAAAATATTGATGCAAGCGGAATTGCAGTAATGACAACTACTCCAGACATTGCCAACGTAAGAATTGAATTCAACAATGGTTGTGTTGCCAATTTAACTTCTTCGAGAATTTCGATGAAAAAAATGCGCAAAATTCGACTGTTCCAAAAAGACACTTATATCGGTTTAGATTTCTTAGATAAAAAAACAGAAATAATACGATTGAAAACGGACGAATCAATTGTGAAAGATTCGTTTTCGTTTGAAATCGAAACTTCAACCGGGAATAAGAGTATCGAAATATTTCATCCGCAGATTTCGGAAACCAATGCATTAAAAATGGAATTGGAAGAATTTAAAAATGCCATTGAAAAAAATACGCGAACAATTGTATCTGAAATAGACGGTTTGATGGCAATGGAAGTAGCGCATCAAATTTTAGATAAAATAAACAATGCTGTAGTTACCCGCTAACAAAATGATGGAAAGCAATTCTGAAATAAAGTTTCTAAAAAATTGCGAACTAGATAAAAAGAAATGGGATTGGTGTATTGAAAATGCAAACAATAGTTTGATTTATGGTTTTTCTTTTTATTTAGATTCAATGGCAAAAAATTGGGATGCATTGGTGCTGAATGATTACGAAGCCGTAATGCCACTAACTTGGAATAAAAAATTTGGAATTTCTTATTTGTACCAACCTGCATTCACACAACAATTAGGAATTTTTTCAACTAATAAATTAGCACAAACAATTCAAAACAATTTTCTTCAAATAAGCCAACAGCATTTTCGTTTTGGAGAAATTTGTATTAATTATGAAAATGATATTTACAAAAATGGCAATCGAAATAATTTCATTTTAAATCTAAATAAATCTTACGAAGAAATTTTCAACAATTACAGTTCAGATTTATTAAAAAATTTAAGAAGAACAGAAAAACACAAACTTCAATATTCAAAATCGAACGATTTTGAAAAAGCAATTGAATTATTTAAACAAAACTATTCTACGCGAATTCTAAACCTTAAAAACGAATCGTATAATCGATTCAAGCTACTTTGTAAAAATTTATTCGATAAGAAAATGTTGTTGGTACGAAAGGTAACAAATCAAAACAATGAGTTGCTTTCAATTTCCATTTTTTTAAAAGATCAAAAAAGAATTTATCTTATTTTATCTGCAACTACTTCCGAGGGAAGAGCTAATGATGCACAACATTTTTTAATTGATAATTTGATTCAAGAATTTGCAAATTCGCCATTTTCCCTCGATTTTGAAGGATCTTCAATTTCATCCATCGCTTATTTTAACCAACGATTCGGAGCAATTAATCAACCTTATTTTTTTGTAAAATGGAATAATTTAGCTTGGCCTTTAAAGTTTTTGAAATAAAAAGTTTAGTAACTCACCAATAAAACAAATTTATCTGTTTCGGCAACCTCAAGCACAGCCGCTGCTGCATTGCTTATGCGAATATCCAATCCTTGATTTTGTCGAATTCCTTCCATCGAATACAAAACTTTTGCATAAATAATTTTGTTATTGGTTGGATTTGTAATTTTCAAAATTGTACCGGGTTCAACATCATTTATCAATAAATAATATTTCCCATCTTGCCAACCCGTAACTGTTTTAAAAATTCCGGCAGTAACGGTTTGTTCTTTTGTTATGGGCGACAATTTTATTTGTTGCGCAAAAGATTTTTCAAAATAATTTATTGAACCATTTTCGGATTGCAAACTTGCAACATTATTTTCCGTTTGCTTTTTTACTTCTTGAATAGGCGGTTGTGGAATAATTTCTTGTTCTACTTTTTCGGTTGGATTTTTGAAATCATCCGTTGAAGAAAATTTCATCACACGATCTTTCATTTCATTTGTAACCAAAAAACCGATTATAAATTTCATTCCTGTTGAAATTTTCATCGATGAATTTTTATTCCATTCGTTTAATTTTTCTTTCGTTAAATTAAACTTCGCTGCAACTTTATTCAAATCTTCTTTTGCTAAAATGCTATAATAAATTGGAACTCCTTGCGAAACAGTTTGAGAAAAATTGGTATCTGAAAGTGGAACTTTTATTTGTTGAGTTAAACTTAAACCACGCGCCATTACTAAATTATTGTAGTTTGCCAAATTGCGTGGATGAATATTATACAAACGACCAATTGAATAAAAATTTTCTTTCGCTGCAGTTTTATGTTCAACATAAAACCCTTTGCTTTCTTTTTGAATTATTAATTCTTTTTGCTGTGCAAAAATTCCATTAAAGAGTAAAAACTGAAACAAAAAGAAAATGGGCTTTTTCATTCGAAATAATTTTCGGCAAAGATGCAGCATTTTAAGTGTTTTTAATTCTTCAAAATTCGTAATGCTTTGGGGTAATAATTATTGATTCGTTTTTCCAAAACATTTATCCATCCTAAATTGTGGCCTTTAAATGTTGCCAGCTTCCACCCTTTTTCAGCTTCATTTATTTTCACTTCTTCCTTTTTCAAATATTGAATCGCTTGCTCAAAATCGAGCTCCAGTTTTGCAACTTCGTTTGAAACAAAATTGCTCATTGCCAATGCGTGGTCCGGAATTAAATTTCGCTTCATTTGCATTCCCATTTTTATTCCAACATTTTCTATTCGAAGTTTGGTCATCAAAAAATCAATCTCAGAAAAATGGTTGCTATTTATTGCATGTATGTTTTGGTTTTGTTGAAAAAAAATAAATTCATCCGATTGCAACCAAGATTTTAAAAACTCATTATTGATTTTTTCAAGTTTTGGTCTTTTAGTTTTATTGTAAGATTCAGTTTCAATCTTTGTATTTATTTTCCGAAAACAACCAAGAAAAAATCCTTCACCTTTCAAACGATCCGGCCAAAACCGATAACCAAATTCAGTTTCCACAATTCCCCAATCCTCTTTTAGTTTCAGTGTTTCGTGTTTCATTTCTAATTCATTTTCCAACCAATTTCCTATTTCTTCATTTTCTTTTTGCGAATAAGAACAAGTAGAATAAATCAAGATCCCATTTTCTTTTAGCGCTGGCAATACGTCGGCGAGAATTCTTTGCTGTCGCCCACTACAAAGATTTACATTATTCAAACTCCATTCATCAATCGCAGTTTCATTGCGTCGAAACAAACCACTTCCACTGCAAGGCGCATCAACAACAATTAAATCAAAATAATTTTTCAATTGCTGAAAACTTCTTGCATCATTGTTGGAAATAATCACATTATCATTTCCCCATTTTACAATATTATCATTCAAAACATTCAAACGAGAACGAATCACTTCGTTGCTAACCAATAAACTTTCATTGGAAATAAGTGAAAGCAAATGAGTTGATTTTCCACCAGGAGCAGCACAGAGATCAAGCGCTTTCAATGGTTTGGAAAGATCAACCAATTGCTTTACCGCTTGCTCCAAAAACATACTGCTAGCTTCTTGTACATAATAGCAACCTGCATGAAAAAGTGGATCGAAAGTAAAAGAAGGTCGTTCTTGTAAATAATATCCGGCTTGTGCCCACGGCACTTTATTGTGTAATTGAAAGTGATTATCCTTTTCAGAAAATTTTGCGGCATTAATTCGAATTGATGTAATTCGTTCGGATAATCGGTGCACTTCTTCAAAAGCAGTACGATTAAATCCTTTTGCTGCATCAATAGATTCTAAAAATAATTTTGGTAATTCCACATTTCAAAAATACGTGCTTCGCTAAATATTTTTTTGAAATTTAACCTGTTTTCAAAATCTAATTTTGAAATGTTGTGGTTCAATAATTTCATGTTTGAAAAAAACAATCCCAATAAAAAAAAGATCAATTGTACAGCGAACTTCCGGATTATTTTTAATTATTTCCCAAGCAGACTCCATTCCTTTACTCCAATGAATATCATCCAATATAAAAATTGAATTGCTATTTTTTTTTGTAAGCAGTTGGTTAAAATAATTTTCAGTTGGTACTTTGCGATGATTTCCATCTAAAAAACATAAATCAACTGTTTCAATTTGGTTCAGAACTGGCTGCAAAGTAGAATCAAAATTCCCAAGAACTTGTTTACAATTTTCAGCGCCTATTTTTTCAAAATTATTTTTGGCAATAGCAGCAATTGATTCAGATCCTTCCAACGTAAAAATTGATGCACTGCGATTTGCCAAGGATAAATAACAAGTTGAAATGCCAAGCGATGTTCCCAATTCAACGATTGTTTTCGGTTGATATTTTTTTGCGATTCGAAATAAAAGTTGTCCAAATTTTTTTGGCTTTGCAGCATGGCGTGCAATGGAAGCAATTGTTTTATTTTTTTTTGCACTAGCAAAAGATCCAGCTCCAAAATCTTCTACTTCCAACTGTAAATTATTTGACAAAAGTTGGTTGCGCAATTCCTCAACTTGTTCGTAAGTCTCGTGTTTTTTATTGTCATTCAAAACCTGTGTAATGAATTGAAACACGAACGGAGAATGAATTCCATGGCCTTTTCCATTGGAAGCGGTAAACCAATAATGACAATACTTAATTGCTAATTTGAATCGGCTATACACTTTTCTAAAATAAAATTTTCGAAAATAATTATTGGCGTTCCCAAATTTGAAAACTGTAATCAAACTTATGTTTTTCGTCTTTTTTTCGATCTTGATTTTTTATTAATTTCCATTCTTTTTCATTTATCTCCGAAAAAAAAACAGTTGCGTCTATTTCCGTTTGTACACGCGTTAAATAAATTTTATTCGCTAATGAAATTGCTTGTTTATAAATATCTCCGCCGCCGATGACGAACATTTCTTTTGCATCTGTTTCTTCTGCAGCTGCAATTGCATCTTGTAAATTATTAACTACAACAACTCCGTCCGCTTTCCAATCTTTTTGGCGTGTAACAACAATATTTTTTCTGCCGGGCAATGGTTTTCCTTTCATCGATTCAAAAGTTTTTCTTCCCATCACCACGGGCATTGCCCAAGTTGTATTTTTAAAATAGCGCATATCATTTGGCAAATGCCAAAGCAGTTGATTATCCTTGCCAATGGCATTGTTAGTGGAAGCAGCGACTATAAGTGAAATATTCATTTAATAAAATTTCTTTTTTATTTATACAGCAACCGATGCTTTAATTGCAGGATGACTTTGATAATTTTCCAATTCAAAATCTTCAAACTTAAAATCGAAAATATTTTTGACTGTTGAATTTATTTTCATTTTTGCCAATGGAAAAACATTTCTACTTAATTGAAGATTTACTTGCTCCAAATGATTGGAATAAATGTGCACATCGCCAAAACTATGAATGAACTCGCCCGGTTGTAAATCGCAAACTTGTGCAATCATCAGCGTTAATAATGCATACGATGCAATGTTAAAAGGCACTCCCAAAAAAACATCGGCACTTCGTTGGTACAACTGACAACTCAGTTTTCCATCAATCACATAAAACTGAAATAAAGCATGACAGGGCATTAACGCCATTTCTGGCAAATCGGCAACATTCCAAGCGCTGATGATTAATCTCCGACTACCCGGATTTCTTTTTATCTCTTTAATTAATTCGGAAATTTGGTCAATTATTTTTCCATCTTTTCCTTCCCAGCTTCTCCATTGCTTTCCGTAAACTGGTCCCAAATCTCCATTTTCATTTGCCCACTCATCCCAAATTCCAACTTTATTTTCTTTTAAATATTGAATATTTGTTTCCCCTTTTAAAAACCACAATAACTCATAAATAATACTCTTCAGGTGCACTTTTTTTGTTGTTACCAACGGAAATCCATTTTGTAAATCAAAACGCATTTGATAACCAAAATAGCTGATAGTTCCCGTACCAGTGCGATCTTGCTTTCGCGTTCCATTATCCAAAATATGTTGAAGTAATCCAAGATACTGCTGCATAATTGCAATTTAATTAATAGAGTTGAGTTGTAAAAAACTCTATTAAAATTATTTTTTAATCCCCCCCTCTTCGTTGTAATTCCTTTTTTATATAAGATAACTCTTTTCCTGTTTGTCCACCTATTGAACTATTTTCTTGTGCACGGCGCATCAAATAAGGTATTACATCTTTGATGGGGCCGAATGGCAAAAACTTACTTACTGAACACCCTGCTTTTGCCAAATTAAAAGTTATATTATCGCTCATCCCGTATAACTGACTCCAATGAACATGCGGATGATTGACTGGTAATCCCTTTTTTTGTAACCCTTCAACTGCGTATAAATTACTATACTCATTGTGCGATGCAACAATCAATTTTACATTTTCAATATGTTGGATACAAAATTCAATCCCAGCATTATAATCTTTATCGCAAGATTCTTTGTCTGGGTGAATGGGGGATGTATACCCCAAATCCATCGCACGTTTTCTTTCTTTTTCCATATAGGCACCACGCACCAATTTAGCGCCTAAAATAAATTTTTTTTCAAGTGAAGTTTGATACGACCATTTTAAAAATGAAAGTCGATCGTGTATATAATGTTGAAACGTGTTAAATACAATAACTTGTTGTTGGTTAAATTTTTCCATCAATTGCATACAAAGTGCATCAATCGGTGCTTGTATCCAAGATTCTTCTGCATCTATAAACAAGCCAACTTTTTTTTCGGCAGCAAGCGAACAAATTTTCATTACTCTAAAAAACACTTTATCCCATTCATTTTTTTCAGATAGGCTTAATTTTTCAACTACTTTATAAAAACGTTCATATAAATTTCCATCCGCTATTTTCATTTGTTCATCCATCTTTTGCATAAGAGAAAATCGTGCATAGCCAGTGAGTTTAATGCTTACAAATGGAATATGAATTTGTGTTGCTGCAAAATTTATTACACGAAGCATTTCGACACAAGCTGCATCGTAATTTTCTTCCCCATCTTTTCCTTCAATACCGTAATCCAACACAGTTTGAACTTGGTATTTCCCAATTGTTTCTGCAACCATAGCCGTATCTTCCAAAGTAATACCTCCACAAAATTGGCTGAAGATTGTTTTTTTAATAACTCCATTTAATGGTAACCCAATTTTCATCATTAATGGGGTAACTTTTGTTGCAATGCTAACTAACCAGTTCAACTGCATCAATGAAAAAATAAACCTTGTTTTTTTCAATTGCATATCGGTTTTATACGCAAATGCATTTTTTGTATTAGTAAATGAAATATTCGGGTAACTTTTCATTATTATTATTTTTTTCAAATTGGCGACACGCAAAAGTATATGTTTCAAACTTTGGTTCAAGTAACAAATTAAACATTCATTCAATATTGAATATCTTTGAAAAAAAAGAAAATGACTGCAAAACATCCAATTGATAGTTTAACAATTATGACTGAACTGGTGTTGCCAAACGATACCAATTTATTTGGTAATTTAATGGGAGGCCGATTAATGTATTGGATGGATATTGCTGCTGCATTAACAGCACACAAACATTGCGATGCGCCAGCAGTAACCGCTTCTGTTGATAATATTTCTTTCGAAGCACCAATTAAATTGGGAAATGCAGTTCACATTGAAGCTAAAATTTCTCGAGCTTTTAATACATCAATGGAAATACACCTTAAAGTTTGGGGAGAAGATTTATCGCAACAGTACAAATACAAAAGTAACGAAGCTTATTATACTTTTGTAGCATTGGATGCTAATGGAAAACCAAGGCCAGTTACCCCTCTAATTCCGGAAACTGAAGAAGAGAAAAAAATATTTGAGAGTGCATTAAGAAGAAGGCAAGTACGATTAATTTTAGGAGGGAAAATGAACCCAAAAGATGCTACCGAATTGAAGGCATTGTTTAGTAAAGACTAACCCTTATAATTGCATTTAGTTTCTATATTTTAGACAACAATATGCCACAAAAAAAGTGTCCCTTTTAATAGGAACACTTTTTTGTTTTACTAGAACCCAATGAATTATTCGCTTTTTGATTTGCTTTCGTTCTTTTTCAATTTTGCTTTGATGTCGGCTAAAGCACCCAAATCGCCCAAAGTTGATTTTTCAACTTTTGCTTGAACTGTTTTAACAGCTTTGCGTGTTTTTTCTACTTCTACTTTAGCTTCTTTCTTTGCAGTTTCCTTTTCTTCCGCTATTGCTTTTTCCCAAGTGCGTGTATGAGAAAGTACAATGCGTTTTTCGTTGCGATCAAATTCAATTACCATAAACTGCGCTACTTCATCTACAAGCACCAACTTTCCATCTTCTTTTACTAAATGGCGTGCTGGGGCAAATCCTTCCAATCCGTATGGCAATTGAATCAATGCACCTTTGTCGTCTTTTTTGGTAACGGTGCTTTCGTGTAAACTTCCAATTGCAAATACATCTTGTAATTTATTCCAAGGATCTTCTTCCAATTGCTTATGACCTAATTGCAATTTTCTGCTTTCTTTATCCATTCCCAAAATGATAATGTCGATATTCTCACCAACTTTTACATATTCACCCGGATGATTGAAACGCTTCAACCAACTAAGATCGCTGATGTGAATCATTCCGCCAATGCCGGAAGAAAGTTCAATGAATACGCCATAAGGTGTGATGTTTTTTACCAAGCCCTTGTGGCGACTGTCCACCGGGAATTTTTCATCAATTTCGTTCCAAGGATCAGCAATAAGTTGTTTGATAGAAAGACTCATTTTGCGTGTTGCTTTATCCAATGTTACAATCTTTGCTTCGTGTGCATCTCCCAATTTGAAAAATTCTTTTGCATTTACCGGTGTATTTGCCCAAGTAATTTCGCTTACGTGAACAAGACCTTCTACACCTGGTTGAATTTCTAAAAATGCACCGTAGTCTTCAATATTTACAACTTTACCGTTGATTGTATTTCCTTCTAAAATTTCTTCCCCTAAAATATCCCAAGGATGTGAAGTAAGTTGTTTCAAACCAAGGCTGATTCGTTTCTTGTCATCATCAAAATCCAATACAACAACATTTATTTTTTGGTTCATTTTCAATACTTCAGTTGGATGCGAAATACGTCCCCATGAAATATCGGTGATGTAAAGCAATCCGTCCAATCCACCCAAATCCATAAATGCACCAAAGTCAGTAATGTTTTTAACGATACCTTCCAATACTTGTCCTTTCTCCAATTTACCCATCAATTGCGCACGTTGTGCTTCGATGTCGCTTTCTATTAAAGCTTTATGAGAAACAACAGCATTCTTTATTGTTTCATTAATTTTTACAACTTTAAACTCCATTGTTTTTCCAACAAACTGGTCGTAGTCTGTAACTGGTTTTACATCAATTTGTGAACCAGGAAGGAAAGTTTCCATTCCAAATACATTCACAATCAATCCACCTTTTGTTTTATTTGTAACAATACCTGTAACTACTTCACCAGTTTTGTTCACCTCCATGATGCGTTCCCATGAACGAACCATTCTTGCTTGTTTACGGCTAAGGTTCAACAATCCATCTCTGTCTTCTTTTTCTACAACAAATACTTCTACTTCATCACCAATTTTTAAATCGGTCATATCACGAAACTCATTCAAAGAAATCAAACCATCGCTTTTGAAACCAATGTTCAAAACCACATCTGTTTTGGTTAAACCAACAACAAGGCCTTTAATCATTTCGCCATCATTGATTTGTACAAATGTGCCATCGTACACTTTCTCGTACTTTTCTTTTTCTTCTTTAGAATAAGTTGCGATGCTTCTTTTATCTACGCTCCAGTCGAAATCGTCATGAGCAGTTGGAGTAACTTGCTCAGTCACAGGTGCAGTTGATATCGCTGTAGATTCTGCAGTAGCAGACTCCTGTGCATCAGCGTTTAGTTGTTTAACAATAACATTTTGAAACATGATTAAATTTACCCGAAAGGGATTTAATTTTCGGGGCGGCAAAGATAACCGATATTATTTGATTTTTGGCGGTGATTTTACCTAACCATTACCACCGTACACTATTTTTAAAAAACTACCGATAAGTAGTATGCCGTCGTGATTTTCTTCATTTTTTAACAAAAAACAACCTTTTTATCGAAAAATAGTAGGCTACTTTTTTGAAAACACGTAAATACTAATTCTAACTTTGAATTACGAAACTTGAACAACAAAAATATTAACGGCGGAATATTCTGACAAAGCGCCTAATCTGAAGGTAGGAATAAATTAATATTTTAAAAAATGAGAACTCAAATTGTGAAAACACTTTTTATAGCTGTGTTTGCTTTTGCTTCTAGCTGTCAAAAAACAACTCAAAACGAGAGACCATTTAACCAGCTAAACGCGAAGGAGCAGAAAGCGGTAATTCAAACACTTTCCAATGACTCCGATTGGAAGTTAATAGCAACAGCCAACATGAATTTTATGAGTAAAGTAGTATCAAGTAATATAGATATTACAAAAGTTGATATGCAAAATCAAGATGACTTTTTAAAAAAAATAGGAGTTGATAAAAAAGGATACTTAGAAACCATTTCCAAAATACAAATTGCGTCTAACAGACTTTTGGAAAAATACAAAGTATTAAAACTATATAATGAGGAGGCTAATTGCATATCATGTAAAGAAACACAGAGTTTTAAAATGATTCAATTCCAAAATTTGGTGATAAAATTTCAAACTAACCCTAAATTACTTCAAAACGCAAATCAATTATTGTTACACTCTTTTGCAGCAGGAACGGATTCCGGTAATTCAATAGAAAATTCAGAATCTACTGATGCAGATAATTTGTGTTGCCCTTTTTCTTTTTATGCTTGTGCTTCTGTCTGTGCAGCAACAATACCAGTATTTCCAGCTTATTTAGCTTGTTGTTATTTGTGCGGTCTTGAGTTTTGTTGCGATGCTTGGCCTGGTAAATAAACAATAATTAATGATATAAAAACATTATTTATGTATATAGAATTTATTATTATTGTCGTTTTCATCATTGTTCTTTTAATAACTGCAAAAACAATTAATTTGGAAAGAAAAAAATTAGGAGCAACCATTGCACCCATCGGGGGCTTGTTGCTTTTCGTAATTTTTTTTCACAAACTACTACTAAAGTCTTTAAATGAATTAAATCTAGTTGTAATTATACCTTCAATATTGATTGTTTTTTATTTTATTTTCAGAATTTATCTCGTTATTGTTAAGAAAAAAATTAATGGAGAATCTTTAACTCAAAAATAAATAAAATGAAAAAGAAAAAATTAGTGCTAACTGCTGAATAATTACTTGCATTAGTGCAATTTTAATAATTGCCTGTACAAAAAACAATAATCCTGTTAATGACAATTCAGAAAAAGTACTTTATCAAAATGATGTTTACAAACAAATGGGATTAGATTCTAAAGGTTTTATTATGGGTGAAAACGTAAAACAAGTAACTAAAATTTCTTACAGGAATTCGATTCTAAACAAGCTGAAAGAAAATAAAATTTGGAAAAACACGCTAAAACAACTTTCATTAAATACAAACGACATAAAACGTACTTATTTTTATACATCCAAATTGAATCTTGTTACAATACCAATATTAAAGGGTACAGTTGAAAGCGTATTAAATATCTACATTTATGAAGATAACTTCTTAATTACAAAAATTTCTACAATTAAACAAGAAAGTGGCAATAGTTTATACAAAGTCTCTACTGTAAATAATGAACTATACTACCAATTTGAATTGGATAATAATAGAAGAATTGGGAGATGGAAGTTTGACAAAGAAATTCCATTCAATGAAACATTCCAATACTTATCTAACAATAGATCAGTACCATCTGGTCGCGTTGGCGATGCCCCTTGTGCAAGCCAGCCTTTTTATGAATGTATGAATTGTTTCATAGTAAAAACATGCGGTAGCGACTGGGTGTGTGTTGCTGCTTGTGGTTATTTTCTTTACCAATGTATTGCTGGAGCAGCTGCAGCATGTATAATTCTTTAATCATTTAAAAATTATTATTATGAAAAAAATAATTTCAATATGGATGTTATTACGATATATATTATGTGGGATAGTTGCATTTTGGGGGTTTTTCCTGTTGTTTAAAAACGGAATAAATTCTGGCGGAAAAATCTTATTAGTCATTGCGGCAATTGGGGTATTAACAACTATAATTATGGATTTTATTAACAGAAAAAAAACGGAGACTGATCAGCATATTAAATAGTAGTAAGTATCTTCTAATTTTTTTTTGCCCTCGTTGGTATAAGGCTTTGGTTGGTGTTGGTCTACCAACAAATCAAAATGGACTTACAAATGGGAAATATGATTGGCGGCAACCCAGCCGCTTGTCCAAGCATGTTGAAAGTTGAAACCTCCCGTAATGCCATCCACATCCATTACTTCTCCTACAAAATAAAGGTTATTGACAATTTTACTTTGCATTGAATTGGCGTCAATTTCAGTCAATTTTATACCGCCTGCAGTTACAAATTCCTCTTTAAATGTAGTTTTCCCTTTTACTTCCGCAGCAAAACAACAAAGGTTGTTGATGAATTTATTTTGATCTACAGTGGTCAAATCTGCCCATCTGCATTCTGGTTTTATCCCGGATTGCAAAGCAATAAATTCCCAAAGACGATTGGGAAGATCAAATTTATTTTTAGATAAAACTTTTTGCGAACCCATTTCTTTTCTCAATTGGTGAAATTGATCTCTTAAAGTTTGGTTATTAAAATTCGGCATCCAATTTATTAAAATCGAAAAATGCCAAATTGTACTTGCTAATTCCCGCGCTCCCCAAGCACTTAATTTCAACACTGCGGGTCCACTCAACCCCCAATGCGTAATTAACAATGGGCCTTCTTGTTCCAATTTAGTTCCAACAATTTTTACAATTGCATTCTCCACACTCACACCCATCAATTTTGAAATAGGATGATGCGGAAGATTAAAAGTAAATAATGATGGAGTTGGGTTTTCAATATTGTGATTAGAGATTTTTAACCAATCAAACATTGCCGATTTTGGATAACCGCCACAAGCAATAACTAAAATATTTGATTCAATAATTTCAGAGTTGGACAATTGAATTTGAAAACTTGTGTCGCTATTTTTATTTACTAATTGCAGCGACTTTACTTCTTTATTCATTTTAATTTCCACGCTATATTTTTCAGCTTCCTTCAACAAACAATCAATGATGGTTTGAGAAGAATTGGTAACGGGAAACATTCTTCCATCTTTTTCGGTTTTTAATTTCACATTTCTTTCCTCGAACCATCGAATGGTATCGTTGGTAAAAAATTGATGAAATGCTTTTTTTACAAAATGTTGCCCACGTGGATATTTTTTACTCATTTCCAAAATGTCAAAACAAGCATGCGTTACATTGCAGCGCCCGCCGCCCGAAACACGAACTTTGGAAAGTAGTTTATTCGATTTTTCTATAATCACTACTTGTAAATTCTTATTCATTCTTGCAGCATTTATTGCACAAAAAAAACCAGCAGCACCTCCGCCAATTACAATCAACCGTTTTGAATTTTTTAATTTATCTTCCATCGCTTTACCAAAAATAATTGCAATTGTTGTATTCTTTTTTAAAAATTTACATTCGGTTGGCAATGCTAATTTTTTGCAGAAAAATAAGCATCAACAAGCCAAAATTTCTCAAAGAAAATGGACCGCTGTTGTTGGCGTGCAATCATCCCAATTCTTTTTTGGATGCAATCATTCTTGATCTTTTATTTGAAAAACCAATCTGGTCCTTGGCGAGAGGTGATGCATTTGCGAATTTATTTGTTAAAAAAATATTTAGAGGTGTAAAAATGTTACCGGTTTATCGCGCAAGCGAAGGAATTGAAAACGTTTCTGAAAACTATAAAACATTTGATGCTTGTGTTGAACTTTTTAAATCAAACGGATTGGTAATTATTTTTAGCGAAGGGCGCTGCATAAACGAATGGCATTTGCGACCGCTGATGAAAGGAACGGCGCGGCTTGCATTAAAAAGTTGGGATGAATCTATTCCGCTAAAAATATTACCGGTTGGTCTCAACTATAGTTCCTTTCGGCGTTTTGGGAAAAATGTATCCATAAATTTTGGTGAGCTAATGACTGCAAGTTCCATTGATCGCGAACTTTCGGAAGGGCTACAAATTCAAGCTTTCAACAACCAACTTGAAATGCAATTAAAATCGCTGGTTTACGAAATCAAAAAAGATGACATTCAAAAACAAAAAGAATTATTACAAATTAACTACTCGCTTTTTTATAAAATCTTATTTGCAATTCCTGCAATTTTTGGTTGGGTTTTGCATGCGCCAATTTATTTTTTATTAAAAAAAATAGTGACCAAATATTTTCGCCGTTCCGATCATTTCGATTCCGTTTTAATTGCATTGTTAGTTTTCGTTTACCCTCTTTATTTATTTTCGCTTGTTCTACTTTTGTTTTATTGCACTGAAAATTATTGGGTATTTTTATTATTTGGATTTATTCCTTTTACGGCATATTGTTTTACACAATTGAAAGGTCAATTGGATAAAATATAACTTTTATGAAATTGATTTCAAACCTTGATAAACTTGGCATAACCGGAATTTTTATTACCGTATTTGCATCGCCGTGTTGTTTTCCTCTTTTTGGTTTTTTACTCAGCGCTTTTGGTTTAAGTTCTGCCGAACTTTTTGGCGGTTTTACAGAATATATTTTTCAAGCTTTTGTATTGCTTTCACTTGGCGGAACATTTATTTCCTACCGAAATCATAAGAATATTTTGCCGCTACTTTTTTCAATAATGAGCAGTGGAGCAATTTTTTATGCTTACAATGTACACTTCGACACTACAATTATTTATACTGCTATGCTTGGGTTGTTAGTCTCAGCAGGGTTAAATTATTATTTTTCGCCCAAACAAAAAGCTGCAAATTGCTGCGCTGTTGATGAAAGCAAAGTAGAATTAATCTCAACCATTACTTGCCCCAAATGCGGCCATCAAAAAAAAGAAACGATGCCAACAAATGCTTGCACTTTTTTTTATGAATGTGAAAATTGCAAAGTAAGATTGAAACCAAAAGATGGTGACTGTTGTGTTTTTTGCAGTTATGGCTCGGTTAAATGTCCTCCGATTCAACAAAATAAAAAATGCTGCTAAAAAATTACAGTTGTAAATTTTTCAACATATCAGCAGTTGTTTCCGAAAGATTAAATTCTTCTTTCCACCCCCAATCTTTTCGGGCTACATTATCGTCGATGCTCTGTGGCCAGCTATCAGCAATCGTTTGACGAAAATCTGATTTATAAGAAATAGTAAAATCAGGAATATGTTTTTTAATTTCTTGAAAAATTTCTTTAGGCGAAAAACTCATTGCTGCAACATTGTACGAAGTACGAACAGAAATTTTTTCTGCAGGAGCTTCCATCAATTCAATCGTTGCACGAATGGCGTCAGCCATGTACATCATTGGCAAATAAGTGTCTTCTTTTAAAAAACATTCATAGCTTTTTTCTTTTAATGCTTGATGATAAATTTCAACAGCATAATCCGTAGTTCCGCCGCCGGGCGCAGATTTATAACTTATAATTCCCGGATAACGAAGACTGCGCACATCAACACCATAACGCATAAAAAAATAATTACACCAAAACTCTCCGGCATATTTACTTATTCCATAAACAGTTGATGGTTCAATTATTGTTTGTTGCGGACAGTTTTGTTTTGGTGATGAATTTCCAAAAACCGCAATCGAAGATGGCCAATAAACTTTATCTAATTTTTCTTCTCTGGCAATTTCCAACACATTTAAAAGCCCTTGCATATTTAAGTTCCAAGCAATCAATGGGCTTCGTTCGCCTGTTGCAGAAAGGATTGCAGCCAAATGATAAATTTGTGTAATGCCTTGGCGAATAACTTGTAATTGAAGCGCATCTTTTTTCATCACATCAATACTTACATATGGGCCAGTTCCTTTCAACAATTCGTTTTGTTCGCGCAAATCGGAAGCCAATACATTTTCAGCGCCATATATTTTTCGTAATGCCAAAGTAAGTTCCACACCAATTTGTCCACAAGCTCCAATGACTAATATTTTATCCTTTTTCATAGTTACAAAAATAATGGACAAGTGCAAGAAATATCAATTTCCTTCTGCTTGCTAAAAAAGCAATAGCTTATTTTGTAAACTTTATCTTTGCACAATGGAAAATTTTTTGAAAGATTTATTTAAGCAACAAGTTTATGATGAAGCAAATTTCTTTTTAATTGCAGGCCCATGCGTTGTAGAAAATGAAATGTTGTTGATGGAATCGGCAGAAAAAATTAAAACTATTTGTAAAAATTTAGGCATCCCTTTTGTTTTCAAAGCGTCTTACAGAAAAGCAAACCGAACCAGTGGAAATTCATTTTCCGGATTGGGAGATAATATTGCGCTTGATTTAATTTCAAAAATAAAAACGGAGTTTTCACTTCCTGTAACCACTGACGTACATGCAAAAGAAGAAACCGAACTTGCTGCAAAGCATGTCGATATTTTGCAAATACCTGCATTCCTTTGTCGTCAAACCGATTTATTGGAAGCTGCTGCAAAAACCGGAAAAATTGTAAATGTAAAAAAGGGACAATTCATCAGCGGCGAAGCAATGAAGTTTGCAGTTGAAAAAATAAAAAAATCGGGCAACAATAAAATTATGCTCACCGAAAGAGGCAACACTTTCGGCTATCAAGATTTAGTAATTGATTATCGAAATATTCCTATCATGCAGTCGAATGCCGTTCCGGTTATTATGGATTGTACGCATAGTTTACAACAACCAAATCAATCGTCAGGAATTACCGGCGGAAATCCGCAAATGATTGAAACCGTTGCAAAAGCTGCTATTGCAACAGGTGCCGATGGATTGTTTATTGAAACACATCCCAATCCTTCCATTGCAAAAAGCGACGGTGCTAATATGTTGAAATTGGATTTATTGGAACCTCTTTTGGAAAAATTAGTTCGAATTAAAAAAAGTGTTGGGTAAAAAAAAATCCACTTTTTAAAAAGTGGATTTCAATTATTATAAAAGCTTTTTACCCTTTTGTTGTTTTGCCTTTTACTTTAGCAATTACTTCTTCTGCAATACCATTTGGTGCAGGAGAATAATGACTAAACTCCATCGTATTGGATGCACGACCCGAACTTAAAGAACGAAGTTGTGTAACATAACCAAACATTTCGCTCAATGGAACTTTTGCTTTGATTACTTGCGCACCAGCACGACTATCCATTCCTTCCAACATCCCGCGACGACGGTTAAGATCGCCCGTTACATCACCCATGTATAAATCTGGAGTAACAACTTCTACTTTCATGATTGGCTCCAATAAAACAGGTTTTGCTTTTCTTGCAGCTTCACGAAATCCTGATTTTGCACAAAGTTCGAAAGACATTGAATCGGAGTCAACGGCATGGAAACTACCATCGAACACACGAATTTTCATATTGTCAACCGGATAACTTGCCAACACACCGGTTGTCATTGCAGTTTCAAATCCTTTTTGAATTGCAGGAACAAATTCACGAGGAATAGAGCCTCCGAAAAGTGCATTTACAAATTGATAATTTTTATCTGGATTTTCTGCTTTCCAATCTTCATCAATTGGTCCAAGTTCAAAAACAATATCAGCAAATTTACCGCGACCACCCGTTTGCTTTTTCAATGTTTCGCGATGCTCAACAGTTTTTCCAAATGCTTCTTTATAGGCAACTTGAGGAGCTCCTTGGTTTACTTCTACTTTAAATTCCCTACGCATACGATCGATGATAATTTCCAAGTGCAACTCTCCCATTCCACTTAAAATTGTTTGCGATGTTTCATCGTCCGTTCTTACACGAAGTGTAGGATCTTCTTCAATTAATTTAGCTATCGCCATACCCATTTTGTCAACATCCGCTTGCGTTTTTGGTTCAACTGCTACAGAAATTACCGGCTCTGGAATAAACATATTTTCCAAAGTAATTGGATGATCTTCGTGACAAAGTGTATCTCCTGTTTTTATTTCTTTAAAACCAACAGCCGCACCAATATCTCCAGCTTCGATAAAATCAATTGGGTTTTGTTTGTTGGCAAACATTTTCATAATTCGGCTGATGCGTTCTTTTTTTCCGCTTCTTACATTCAACACATAAGAACCTGCATCCAAATGACCGGAATAAACCCGGAAGAATGCCAAACGACCAACGAAAGGATCGGTCATAATTTTAAATGCTAATGCTGCAAAAGGTTCTTTTGCATCTGGCTTACGCGTTTCTGTTTCACCAGAATCAGGATTCATTCCCGATACTGCTTCAATATCTAATGGCGAAGGAAGGTAACGACAAACCGCATCTAGCGCCGTTTGTACTCCTTTATTTTTAAAGGAAGAACCACACATCATTGGCACAATGCTTAAATCGATGGTTGCTTTACGAATTGCTTCGTGAATTTCATTTTCGGAAATCGAATCTGGATTTTCGAAGAATTTTTCCAATAACTTATCATCGTATTCGGCAACAGCTTCTACTAAATGACCTCTCCATTCATTTGCTTCTGCAAGCATATCTTCCGGAACAGGAATTTCATCGAAAGTCATTCCTTCTGTTTCCATGTGCCAGATAATTCCTTTCATTTTCACTAAGTCCACTACCCCTTTGAAATCATCTTCGGCACCAATTGGCAATTGCAACGGAACGGCTTTTGACCCCAACATTTCGCGAACTTGCTTTACCACATTTAAGAAATCCGCACCGGAACGGTCCATCTTATTTACAAAACCGATACGCGGAACATTGTAACGATTTGCCTGACGCCAAACAGTTTCAGATTGTGGTTCCACACCATCAACCGCACTGAATAATGCAATCAATCCATCCAATACACGCATCGATCTTTCTACTTCAACTGTAAAATCCACGTGACCGGGAGTATCAATAATATTGAAATAATAATTTTTTGTATTTGCATCCGACTTACCTCTAACAGTAGGAAAATCCCATTTGCAACTTACTGCTGCAGAAGTAATGGTAATTCCTCTTTCTTTTTCTTGCTCCATCCAATCGGTAGTAGCTGCACCATCGTGCACTTCACCAATTTTATGAATCATACCAGTGTAACGCAAAATGCGTTCTGTAGTTGTTGTTTTGCCTGCGTCGATATGTGCTGCAATTCCGAAATTCCTTTGAAATTTTAAGTCTGCCATAATATTTTTTCCCTTTATAATTTGGAGGCGCAAAGGTAGGGAGAAAAGCGCATCATTCAAGAATCAAAAGAAGATAAGTTTTCACTTTTAATAACAGCTTTTTTACCGATAAGTGGTATTGTTTTGTTTATTTTAATCTGTTACTTTGGAAAAAATTATAAATAAAATACAAAGTCTGTTAGATAAAGAAAAAATTATACGAAACCCGTAGTTTCGCTAAGCCAACATATTTTGGTATAAAAAGCGAAAGTTTTGTTAGCTTAGTTTCGGATAATATATGTTGAACCGCAATGGCAGCAGCCAACGGAGTTTGCTATGCAGAATTGGTACTGTGGCTGCTACCACGAA
>SYIK01000004.1 GCA_005798905.1 Bacteroidota bacterium
AATAAAAACAACTATTTTCGGAGCCACTGCGCCCAACACGAGATTGCCGTAATTTTGGAGCAGCCCATTGGTGTCAACCGTTTTTTGAGTGGCTTTTCCATCCTCGTTCCTCGGATGGCCGCCCCAAAACAACGGCAATCTCCGATCCGTTGTGCGAAATGGTTTTGGAACACAATAATTAAAAAAGTAATTTTTAGGGAAACAATATGGCACTTTATAACTTACAGAATCAAAAGTTACAAATCATCAAAGAAGATTCTTTTAAATTAGAAAAAGATATTCAAGCAATAACAGAAAAAAATCTTGAATATATTTTTGGACTAAAATTTATAAAATCAGAATTTTCACTGAACAATCTTAGAATTGATAGTTTGGCTTTTGATAATGATAGTAAAAGTTTTGTAATCATTGAATATAAGAGAGACAAAAATTTCAGTGTCATTGATCAAGGGTATGCCTATCTTTCTTTGATGTTAAATAATAAGGCTGATTTTATTTTGGAATACAATGAAAGCACAAATACGAATCTAAAAAGAGATGATGTGGACTGGTCTCAATCAAGAGTAATGTTCGTATCACCAGCATTTTCTAAATATCAACAACAAGCAATAAATTTTAGAGATTTACCAATTGAATTATGGGAAATCACAAAATATCAAGATAATTTAATTCAATATAGCAGATTAAAATCGCCTGAAACTTCTGAGTCAATAAATAAAATCAGTAAATCCAGTGAAATCGTTGATAAGGTTACTGAAGAAGTAAAGGTTTATACAGAAGAAGATCACTTAAAATCTGCTGATGAAGAAATTCTGTCTCTTTATGAAGAATTTAAAAACCAAATTTTAAATTTAGATGATAAAATTGAAGTTGTGCCAAAGAAGAAATATATTGCTTTCAAAGCATCTTCTAATTTTATTGATGTTTTACCACAAAAAGGGAAAATTAAATTTTGGTTAAACATTCCAAAAGGAGAGCTGAATGATCCATATAATATAAGTAGAGATGTTTCTGAAATAGGTCATTGGGGAAATGGTGATTATGAATTTAGTTTAAATTCTTCATCTGATTTTATAAATTTAATGCCCTTGATAAAGCAAAGTTATGAAAGGAATAAATAAAAATTGCTTTTAGAAAAAGGGGGCTCCAAAACCACTCAAACCCTTCGGGTCGCACAACAGCTGATATCTGCAAGGGCTAAAGCCACATTTTGTCACACTCAATTGATTTTTAATGGAAGTGATAAAACGTCAGATATCAGCAAACGTTATGTGCAACTCTATTGGCGACAGTGCAACTTTGAAGTGAACGGCTTTGAACCAATAGTTTTTTTAAATCAAACTTGACGGACTATCCGCTTCTAATGCCTACGCTTCAAAAAATAAATTTGCAAAAAAAGCCCACCGCACCCCACCGCACAAAACACACTTTCATTTTTTTTGCCACCCCCTAAAAAGCCACCCAGAAAAAAAATCAAAGAGTGTTTTCTCCACCGCTGAAATGACGGACTCATAATATAGGCATGAAATAAAAAAAATTGAAATAAATTTTGTTATTTCATTTTGTCTACATATATTTGCACATATTTAGACAAATGAATTCTTTCACCATTTCACAATTGCAACGCTACTCAGGTATCAGTGTACATAGCATCAGGGCTTGGGAAAAAAGATATAATGCTCTGCAACCTGACAGAAGCGATGGAAACACCCGTAACTATAACGGCAATCAATTGAGGCGACTGCTGAACATTGCCAGCCTGATGAATGCTGACTATAAAATTTCGGAGTTGTGCTCTATGACAGATTCAAAATTGCATGAACTCAAGAACAAACAACTTGAAAGTAACATCAATGGTGATGAATTTTTGGTTTCCCAAATGGTGGCTGCTGCACTTGAATTCAATGAATCGCTTTTTGAAAAAATATTTTCAAGAGCAGTGATGAATTATGGAATCGAAGGAACTTACCTGAAAGTAATTTATCCTTCACTTGAACGATTGGGTTTAATGTGGTCAGCTGACAGGATAGCCTCTGCTCAAGAACACTTCATCAGTTACCTCATCAGGCAGAAACTGATTTCATCTATTGACTTGCTGACAATAAATGAAAATTCAAAAAATCATTGGATTCTTTTTTTACCCGAAAATGAATTACATGAAAGTGGTTTGCTGATGGCAAATTATTTAATCCGAAATGCAGGTCATCGTTGCACTTATCTTGGTTCCAGTGTTTCGATTGATACTTTGAAACAGGCAGTAAAACAACTCAAACCTTACAACTTACTTTTCTTTTTGGTGTCGGCAGATGATGAGCATGAGGATAATTTACTTGTTCAGAGCATGTCAAAAAATTTTCCAACTCAAAAAATTCACATAGCGGCAGAAGGACATCGGCTAACGCAATTTAAGAGCAAGAAAAATTTGTTTCTGTTAAAATCAGTTGAAGATTTGAAAAATGTGCTTAATAAAATGTCTAAATATAATTAATTATATCTATACAGTAAAATGCCTACCATTGCAATTATAGGTTCCGGTTTTTCAGGTTTAAGTGCTGCTTGTTATTTATCACAAGCCGGACATCGTGTGCATGTGTTTGAAAAAAATAATTCGGTTGGTGGCAGAGCAAGACAGTTGAAAACAGCAGCGGGATACTTATTTGACATGGGTCCGAGTTGGTATTGGATGCCTGATGTGTTTGAAAGATTCTTCAGTGATTTTGGATACAAAGTTTCTGATTTCTATGAATTGAATTTGCTGAATCCATCTTTTGATGTGGTATTCGAAGAAGGAGACAAAATGAGTGTGCCTGAAAATTTTGAAGTGTTGTGCAATCTGTTTGAATCAATTGAAACAGGAAGTGCAGTTCAGCTTAAAAAATTTATGAAGGAGGCAGCATACAAATACAAAACTGGAATTGAAAATTTGGTTTACAAACCCGGACTTTCCATTGCTGAGTTTGCTGATTTGAATTTGATAAAAGGTGCATTTCGTTTGCAGGTATTCTCTTCTTTCAGTAAGCATGTTCGGAAATATTTTTCACATCCGAAATTAATTGCATTGATGGAGTTTCCTGTTTTGTTTTTGGGTGCTATGCCGCAAGACACTCCTGCATTGTATAGCTTAATGAATTATGCCGGACTTAAATTAGGAACATGGTATCCACAGGGAGGTTTTGGAAAAGTGATAGAAGCTATGAAAAATGTAGCAGAAAAGAACGGAACTCATTTTCATTTGAATGCAACAGTTGAGAAAATTGAAATTGAAAATAATCAGGCAAAAAATATTGTGGTGAATGGTGAAAGATTTAATTGCGATGCTGTTATTGCTTCTGCCGATTATCATCATGTGGAAAGTAAATTATTGCCAAAGGAATTCAGAAACTATGATGAAAATTATTGGGGAGAAAAAACTTTTGCCCCCTCCTCTCTGATTTATTTTTTAGGAATAAATAAAAAAATATCTGCTCTGAATCATCATACCTTATTTTTTGACGAAGACCTCAATCAGCATTCAATAGAAATATATAAACAAACCAAATGGCCAAGCAAACCGTTGTTTTATGTATGCTGTCCCTCAAAGACTGATGATGAAGTTGCACCGCAAGGTCATGAAAATATTTTTCTGCTGATGCCCATTGCTCCCGGACTAAAAGATTCTGAAGAAATGAGAGAAAAATATTTTCAACTGATGATTTCAAGATTAGAAAAGCAAGTGAATGAAAATATTTCAAATCATATTGACTTCAAAAAAAGTTATTGCGTAAACGATTTTATTTCGGATTACAATTCATACAAAGGCAATGCATACGGGCTTGCAAATACGCTGATGCAAACAGCAATCTTTAAACCTAAAATCATAAATAAAAAAGTGGAAAACCTTTTTTATACCGGCCAACTTACAGTTCCGGGACCGGGTGTTCCTCCTTCCATTATATCAGGCAAAATTGCCGCTGAACAATTACTAAAATATTTAAACAAGACAGAAGATGAAGTCGTTATTCGATAGTGTATCGGTAAAGTGTAGCAAGCTAACAACCCGTGCTTACAGCACAAGTTTTTCTCTTGGGATATATTTCCTGAAGAACAAACTCCGCAATCCCATTTATTCTATTTATGGTTTTGTAAGATTTGCCGATGAAATTGTTGACAGCTTTGAGGGATATAACAAAAAATATTTGTTGCAAAAATTCAAAGATGAAACTTATGAGGCAATTGAAAATCGCATTTCCTTAAACCCAATTTTAAATTCTTTTCAGCATGTTGTTCATCAATATCAAATTAGTCATGATTTGATTGAAAGATTTTTGAAAAGCATGGAAATGGATTTAGAGAAAGTTGATTATACCTCTGAAAAATATAAACAATACATTCTTGGTTCTGCTGAAGTTGTTGGGTTAATGTGTCTGCATGTTTTTACGGAAGGAAATAAAAAACTTTATGAAGAACTAAAACCATTTGCTATGAAATTGGGAGCAGCTTTTCAGAAAATAAATTTCTTGCGTGATATGAAAGCAGATTATCAGATTTTGGGAAGAACTTATTTCCCAAATGTTGACATGAGCAGATTTACATCGTGCACCAAACGAAAAATTGAAAATGAAATTGAACAAGATTTTAAAGAGGCATTAATAGGAATTAAAAAACTTCCGGCATCATCAAAAGGCGGAGTTTATCTGGCTTATGTTTATTACAATTCGTTATTCAAAAAAATAAAAAAAGTGCCTGCACAAAAAATTCTTTCTGCAAGAATACGCATTAGCAACCGTGAAAAATTGGGGTTGATGTTCAACAGTATGTTTCAGTATAAATTAAACCTTGTATGAGAATAATTATTTTCTTCTTCATCTTATTGTTTTCAGCAGCACATGCCGATGATATTCCGCTGAATACAATTCGTGAGCAATATAAAAGTGCTGCCACCAATGAAGGTGCTTGCAAAAATATGATTAGTATTTCAGAAAAATATAGCGTAGCTGAAAACTCCACACTTGTAGCATACAATGCTTGTGCAACCATGATGATGGCGAATTATGTGTATAATCCATTCAGTAAATTATCTTATTTTAATGAAGGAAAAAAGTTACTTGAACAATGTATAACTGTTGATAGTGCAAATATTGAAATCCGCTATTTGCGATTCACCATTCAAACAAAAGCACCGTCATTTTTGGGTTACAATAGTTCAATTGAAAAAGACAAATTATTCCTGCGTAGAGAAATCAGCAATGTAAAAGATTTGCAATTGAAGCAAATGATTATTTCATTTTTGAAATCTTCGGAGCATTTAACCTTGATAGAAAAGCAAAATTTAAAATCATGAACGACTATTTAATATTGGTAGATGAAAAAGATAAGCCATGGGGAAAATTGGAAAAACAACTTGTGCATGAATTAGGATTGTTGCACCGGGCTTTTTCGGTTTTCATTTTTACTTCAAAAGGTGAATTGCTTCTACAGCAGAGAGCAGATGAGAAATATCATTCCGGTGGTTTATGGACAAACACCTGTTGCAGCCACCCACGATTTGGAGAAGAAAATACTTGGGCTATAGAAAGACGATTGCAAGAGGAAATGGGAATGAAATGCAATACTGAATTCGCATTCAGTTTTACTTACAAAACAAAATTTGAAAATGGTTTAACTGAACATGAATATGACCATGTCTATTTTGGAGTGACTGATGATTTACCTTTTCCTGAAAAATCAGAAGTGCAAAACTGGAAATATATCAGCTTAGAAAATCTTGAACAAGATATTCTTATTCACCCTGAAAAATATACTGAGTGGATGAAGATTTGTTTGCCGGAAGTGAAAAAACATTTTAATAATTATTTTAAAAATATTGCCAACGAATATGCATCAGTTTAAAGCAGAACAGTTTTTACCAATTGATATAAATAAAGCATGGGAATTTTTCTCTTCGCCAAAAAATCTTTCAAGAATAACTCCACCGGAAATGGATTTTAAAATTTTAAGTTCATTAAATGGAGTAGAAATATTTGAAGGAATGAAAATAGATTACACTGTTAAACCACTCTATGGTATTTCAGTTCGTTGGCAAACCGAAATTTGTAAAGTTCAAAATCAAAAATATTTTACAGATAGACAGGCCAAAGGACCATATAAAATATGGGAGCACGCACATACATTTTCAGAGGTTGATGGTGGAGTGCTAATGCATGATGTGGTAAATTATAAATTGCCTTTCGGATTTATCGGCAGAGCATTGAATTCAATTTTAGTAAAAAGGAAAATTGAAATTATTTTTGAGTACAGAAAACAAATTCTTGAAATAATATTTATGTCAAATGGAAACAGCAATAATTAATTTTTTAATAGTACTTGCATCTTTCCTTAGTATGGAAGGCGTTGCATGGTTTACACATAAGTTCGTTATGCACGGTTTGCTATGGAGTTTGCACAAAGACCATCATAAGAAAGAATCAAGTGGTTTTTTTGAGCACAACGATTTTTTCTTTTTGACTTTTGCCTTGCCCGGTATTGCAGGATTGTTTTTCGGAATGCAGCAGGGTTATAATTTTCTTTTTTGGATAGGTCTGGGAATTACGATTTATGGCTTCGCCTATTTTTTTGTGCATGATATTTTTATACATCAGCGGTTCAAATTTTTGAGAAAAGCAGACAACAAATATTTCAAAGCCATACGAAGAGCACATAAAATGCATCACAAACATTTGGGTAAAGAAGAGGGAGAATGTTTCGGAATGTTGTGGGTTCCTTTTAAATATTTCAGAAAAACTAATTCACTTTTAGACTGATGAAATGGACTTATTTATTGGTGAATTTATTTACGGTTATTGTTCCGTTTATTTTTTCATTTCATCCTAAATTAAAATTTTACAAGAAATTCAAACTGTTCTATCTTGCAAATATTTTCATTGCTGTTTTATTCATTTGTTGGGATGTTCTGTTTACAAAAATTCGTGTTTGGGGTTTCAACCCAGATTATGTTTTAGGAATATATTTTTTAAATCTGCCAATAGAGGAAATTTTATTTTTCATCTGTATTCCTTTTGCATGTGTGTTCACTTACCACTGTTTGAATATATTTTTCAAATTACAATGGTCAGCAAAAATTGAAAACATTTTTGTGTTATGTTTTTCCTTATTGCTACTTTTTGTTGGAATACTTTTTCATTCAAAATTATACACTTCAACTACTTTCATTAGTTTAGGAATTCTGCTTTTAGTTTTGAAATATGGTTTCAAAATTAAATGGCTTGCAAAGTTGGTTCTCATCTATCCTGTTTTGTTAATTCCATTTTTTATTGTGAATGGAATACTTACAGGAACTGGACTGCAGCATCCTATTGTATGGTATAGCGATTCGGAAAATATAGGAATACGATTATTGACGATTCCTATTGAAGATATTTTTTATGGATTTGAATTGATACTGCTAAACATTTTTCTCTTTGAATATTTTAAAAACCGAAACAACAACTCTAAAATTATTTATGACGAACAAAACATTTATTAATTCACTGCTTATACTTTTTATGTCAACAACAATTACTCATTCACAAACCTTGCAAACAGTTCCTTTTGTTGATTTGAAAAAATACGCAGGCAAATGGTATGAAATTGCTTCGTATCCTCAGCGATTTCAGAAAGGTTGCAACTGCACAACAGCAGAATATACTTTAAGTGAAAAAGGATTTGTGATAGTTGAAAATCGTTGCAAAAAAGATAGTGTGAATGGCAAAGAATCCTACATTAAAGGAAAGGCATTTGTTGAAAAAGATTCAAGTAATTCAAAATTGAAAGTGCAATTCTTTTGGCCCTTTACCGGAAAATATTGGATAATTGATTTGGCAGATGATTACAGCTATGCAGTGGTTAGTCATCCAAACAAAAAATATTTGTGGATTCTTTCACGAAAACCAAAGATGGATGATGCTATTTACCAGCAAATACTTTCTAGACTAAAAGAAAAAGGATTTGATTTATTGAAATTAAAAATCACAACACAAATTTGAAAAACATAAAACCTGTTTCCGTTTTTTGGTTTCGCAGAGATTTGCGTTTGCATGACAATCACGGGTTTTATCAATCCTTAAAAAATTCAAGTGATGTGTTGCCTGTTTTCATTTTTGATAAAAACATCCTTGAACAGCTTTCTGATAAAAGGGACAAACGGATTTCATTCATTCATCAAACATTAAATACCTTATATGATGAATTGATTAAACACGGTTCTTCATTGTTTGTGTTGCAGGATGAACCTTTACATGCAATCAAAATTATCTGCGATTCATTTTCTGTAAAATCAGTTTTTACCAATCACGATTACGAACCCTATGCCATTGAAAGGGATTCAAAAATTAAAGAATGGTTAGAATCAAAAAATATTTCGTTTCATACTTTTAAAGACCAGGTGATTTTTGAAAAGAATGAAGTGATGAAATCCGATGGAACTCCTTACACCATATTTACTCCTTATTCAAAAATCTGGAAGCAAAAATTAGCAGAAGAAAAAATCAAAACATTTCCATCTGAAAATTTATTGTCTAATCTTTTTAAAACAAAACCATTTCATTTTCCGTCACTCATCGAAATTGGATTTGAGAAATCTAAAACTAAAATTCCTTCAATAGAAATCAATAAACAAATAGTGAGTAGTTATCATCTCACCAGAAATCTTCCTGCATTAAATGGAACAAGCAAGTTGAGTATTCACCTGCGTTTTGGAACTGTTAGTATCAGAGAACTAGCAGCTACTGCATTGCAATTAAACGAACAATGGCTGAACGAATTAATCTGGAGAGATTTTTTTATGATGATACTTTTTCAATTTCCATATGTGGGAAATAGAAGTTTTAAAATAAAATATGAAAATATTGAGTGGAGAAATAACGAAACTGAATTTGAAAAATGGTGTAATGGAGAAACCGGATATCCGATTGTTGATGCCGGCATGAGAGAGTTAAATGAAACCGGTTTTATGCATAACCGTGTGCGAATGATTGTGGCAAGTTTTTTAACCAAACATTTGTTGATAGACTGGCGATGGGGTGAAGCCTATTTTGCAGAAAAACTTTTGGACTACGAACTTTCATCCAACAATGGCAACTGGCAGTGGGCAGCAGGTTGCGGATGCGATGCTGCTCCTTGCTTCCGCATTTTTAACCCGACAGAACAAACAAAAAGGTTTGACCAAGAAATGATTTATATTAAAAAATGGATACCGAATTTTACTTCAAATTACTTACCACCAATTGTTGAACATGCCTTTGCAAGAAGAAGAGCATTGGAAGTATTTAAAAAATCATTGCGGGAAAATTACTGAACGATGAAAAATATTTTAATAACCGGAGGCAGTGGTTTTGTAGGTAGGCAACTAACAAAGTTGCTAATTTTTAATGGTTATGAAGTAAGTTGGTTGACACGCAAAATTAATATCGACATTGACACTCCTCAGTATTCATGGGATTGGGAAAATAAATTTCTTGAACCTGCAGCAATAGAAAAAGCAGATGGGATAATTCATTTAGCAGGTGCCAATGTGGGAGGAAGAAGATGGAATGCAAAATGGAAAAAAGAAATTTATGATAGCAGAATCAAGTCAACCGAATTTCTTTTTGAATTCATTTCTGAACATCCAAATAAATTGAAGACCTTTATTTCTGCTTCTGCAACCGGTTATTACGGCTGCGAAACATCAGAGAAAATATTTACAGAATCAGATTTACCCGGTAAAGATTTCTTAGCTGAAACTTGCAGCGATTGGGATGCAGCGGCAAATAAGTTCAATCAACTTAAAATCAGAACTGCAATCATTCGCACCGGAATTGGTCTTTCAGAAAACAGTGAAGCGTATAAAAAAATATGTTTGCCAATTCGTTTTGGATTAGGAGCATCAATTGGAAGTGGCAATCAATTTTTTCCGTGGATACATCTGGATGATTTATGCAACATTTATTTAAAAGCAATTTCCGATAAAAAATTTATTGGAGTATATAATGCAGTTGCACCAGAATTCATCACCAATTCTCAGTTGACGAAAACGATTGCAACGCATCTTAAAAGGGCTATCTGGTTACCAAACATTCCATCACGAGTTATTAAAATATTATTTGGCGAAATTTCAGATTCACTTTTGAACGGAAGCAGAATTTCATCTGAAAAAATTATCAAAACAGGTTTTGATTTTAAATATAAAAGCATTGGACATTTTTTAAAATCATGATGGCATACACACAAAAAAATACACTCTTAAAAACCGCTTAAGCCAGCCCACGAACCAAAGTTTTTAAGAGAGTATTTTTTCTCCTCCAAAAAATCCACCCTTCCTTTTTTTACAAATTTATTTTTCCTACCGCACGGGTTCACAGCGTACACGACCAGTTGTGCGTCTAATGTAAATCGCTTTTAATTATCTTCGTGCGAAGTTCAAACAGTCTCACTTCGTATGAAAAGCAGAGCAGCACATAACATAAGATTAAAAGAAATTTTAAAAAAGGGGGCATTGACCGTTAAACAAACAGTGGTGCATCTATCAAACAGTGGTGGTTATACAAACAGTCGTGCTTCTAATCCCCCTTTTTTAAAACTTCTTTAATCCCTTCTTCGTTATCATAAATCAAAATGAACAAAAAAGCCATCTGATTTTTTCAGATGGCTTTAAGTTACTATTTTAAAAACGAATTAAATTCTAAAATGTGCAAATGCTTTGTTTGCTTCTGCCATACGGTGTACATCTTCCTTTTTCTTAAAAGCAGATCCTTCGCCTTTTGCTGCAGCTACAATTTCTCCTGCAAGTTTATCCGACATACTGCGACCGTTTCTTTCGCGGCTATAACGAACCAACCATTTTATGCTTAATGATATTTTTCTATCGGCACGTACTTCTGAAGGAATTTGAAAAGTTGCACCACCAATACGACGGCTGCGTACTTCTACCGATGGCGTAACATTTGCCAAAGCAATTTTCCAAAGTTCATACCCATCTTCGCCTGTTTGTTTATTCACTTTTGCAAGTGCATCATAAAAAATATTGTATGCACCACTTTTTTTCCCTTGCCACATAATATTGTTTACAAAACGAGTAACTAACTTATCGTTGTATTGTGGATCGGGTGCTAATGCTCTTTTCTTGGCTTGTGCTTTACGCATGTTATTATTATTTCAGTTTATTATTTTTTACTTTTTTCGCGCTTGGTTCCGTATTTAGAACGACTCTTTTTACGGTCTTTTACACCTGCAGTGTCAAGCGATCCGCGAACAATATGATAACGTACTCCCGGTAAATCTTTTACACGACCTCCGCGAATTAATACGATTGAGTGCTCTTGTAAATTATGACCTTCACCCGGGATGTAGGCAATTACTTCCACTTTATTTGTCAAACGAACTTTTGCTACTTTACGTAGTGCAGAGTTTGGTTTTTTGGGAGTCGTTGTGTACACACGTGTACAAACGCCACGACGCTGTGGACAGCTATCCAAAGCCCTTGATTTACTTTTTGCTTTAATGATTTCTCTTCCTTTGCGAACCAGTTGTTGTATTGTAGGCATTCTGAACCTTTTATTTTTGGGACGGCAAAGGTAAAGGCCAATGAGTTAACCACCAAAAATCATAGCCATATTTCAAAAAAAAAGGAGATTCTTAGATTTTCCACATCCAATTGTATTTATCGGCACACTTAGTTTCGCGAATATCGGACAACCATTTTTTTAGCAAAAGGGCGTGTTCGAATTTTTCAATATCAAATTTCATAGAGAAATCCTTGTATTGAAGTTCTTTGATTAATGCAATAGTAACAGCAGTTCCGGCAACAAACACTTCGATGGACTTCCCATTTTTATATGCATCAATTATTTCATCAATGCTTAAAGGTCTCTCTTCAATAGTTAGCCCCATATCACTTAATAAAGTAATTGCGCTCTGCCGAGTTACTCCATTTAAAATTGTTCCCATGGAAAGATCTGGTGTAATAACAATATTATCAATGATGAAAAAAATATTCATCGCACCACATTCTTGTACATATTTGTGTTCAACAGCATCTGTCCATAATACTTGGTCAAACCCTAATTTTTTTGCTTTGGAAGTTGCATATAATGATGCCCCATAATTTCCTGCTGCTTTTACAAATCCAACACCACCAGCTGCAGCTCTTACATATTTTTCTTCAATATAAATTCGTAATGGCTCGTTGTAATATGGACCTGTTGGGCTTAAAATAATCATGAATTTATAATTATCCGATGGCCTTACACCAATCATTTCATCCGTTGCAAACATAAATGGACGAATATATAAAGATGAATTCTCATGTTGTGGAATCCAATTTCTATCTAAATCAATCAATGCACGCATTCCATCCATAAAAATTTCTTTGGGAATTGTTGGCATTTGCATTCTTTCAGCCGATAAATTGAAGCGCTTAAAATTATCTTCCGGTCTAAAAATAAATGCTTCGCCCTCTTCATTTTTATAGGCTTTAATTCCTTCAAAAATTGATTGCCCATAATGAATTGCAGCAATCGAAGGACTTAATACTAATGGTTGATATGGTTTTATTTCCACATTCTTCCATTCTCCATTCTCAAAATCGGCTTCCAACATGTGGTCGGAAAAATATCTTCCAAACGGAATATTAACTAAATTCAAATTTTTCAATTTGCTTCCTTCTGCTTTACTTATTTTGATGTCCATATTTGCAACCATTATGTATATTTTTGACGGTGCAAAGAAACAAAAATAAATTAATACTATAAGTCTATCTGTAATTTATGTCTTTGAACAAAATACAACTACCGCCATACCTTGTTGCTGAATTTTACAAAACGCATTTAGTTGAGCTAAATAGTTCTACTAATTCAAATACAGAATCTAAAAAATCGGAAACTTTAAAATCGCTTGGAGAAAACAAAAAACAGATTGCCATTCTTGTTAATTATTCCGATTCGGTTTTTTTAGCTGACAATCAACTTAATTTTCTTACACAACTTTTGGCAGCTTGCAAACTGAATTTAGGAGATGTTGCCATCATAAATTTTCATGGTTTAAAAATGGATTTCGAAACCATTTATTTTCAATTCAAAACTAAAGTGGTTTTACTTTTTGATGTAGCTCCGGCATCGTTAGAAATACCAATTTCATTTCCACAATTTCAAGTACAAAAATACAAGGAAACAAGTTTTTTATTTATGCCTTCTTTGCAAGAAATTGAATCTGAAAAGACTTTAAAAATAAAAACATGGAACTGTTTAAAAATTATTTTTAATTTATGAAACTGATTTTTGCAACAAATAATCAACATAAAGTAGATGAAATAAAAGCAGTGATTGGAAAACATTTCACGATTACAAGTCTGCGCGAAGCGGGAATTGGCATTGAAATTTCTGAACCGCACAACACCATTTTGGAAAATGCAAGCGAAAAATCAAAAACTATTTATCAACTTACCGGAAGTAACTGCTTTAGCGAAGACACGGGGCTTGAAGTAGAAGCACTCGATGGTGCACCGGGTGTAAAAAGTGCACGCTATGCTGGCGATCAAAAATCTTTCGATGCAAATATTGAAAAATTATTGTTGAATTTGAAAGACAAATCCAATCGAAATGCACGATTCAAAACAATCATTTCTTTATTAATAGATAAGGAAGAATTTTTTTTCGAAGGTATTTGCGAAGGTGAAATATTAAATGAAAAAAGAGGAGCCGGTGGTTTTGGATACGATTCAGTTTTTGTACCAACTGGCGCAACTAAAAGTTTTGCAGAAATGAACCTTGAAGAAAAAAACATATTCAGCCACCGCAGAAAAGCAACTGATAAATTAATAAAATTTTTACAAAATTTTTCAACCTAATTTTCTTCGTCATTATTCCAAATTTTCCAACTTTCATCTGCTTGAATTTGCAACATCTCCAATCCGTTTTGAATTTCGGCACCTTTCGCTTCTCCTTTTATCAAAAAATTTGTTTTCTTCGGATTATAAATTAAATCAAAAAGTAAATGATTGGAACCAAGATGTTCGTACGGAATTTCAGGAAAATCTTTTTCATTTGGACACATGCCCAACGGCGTTGTATTAATAATTAATTGATTCAAATTCATCGTTTCCGCATTCAGCTGTTTGTAAGCCAGTTGCCTATTTGCAGGGTTTCGAGAAACAAACTGATAGTTGATTTGAAGTTCTTCCAAAACAAATTGAACAGCTTTTGCAGCGCCACCCGTTCCTAAAATCAACGCAGTTTGCTGCTTTGTAAAATCTATTTTTTTTTCTAAAGATTTTTTGAAACCAATTACATCTGTATTAAATCCTTTTGTTTTTCCGTTCATTATTTTAATACAATTGCACGCACCAATTTTTTCAACTTCAGCACTAATTTCATCCAAAAATAAAAGCACTTTTTTTTTATACGGTAGTGTAACATTCAAACCTTGCAAGCCAGAAATCAACATCAATTGTTTAAACTCTTCAATTGATTCCAATTGAAAATTTTCATACCTACAATCGGTTAAATTTTCTTTCTCAAATTTTTCTGTAAAATATTTTTTAGAAAAGGAGTGAGCCAATGGTTTTCCAATTACTCCAAATAATCGCATGTTCAATTTTCTTTATTCAAATATAAATGGAAAGTATCGCCTCGTAGTCCAATGCGCATTGCTTCCAATGGCAACACTTCTGAAGGTGCAATATTTCCAAGATTAACATTACAGCCAACTAATTCGATAAAATATAATTGCTGTGCTTTTTGGGGTGCTTCCCAAAGAATTTTTTCGGCAGGAATTTTGGTTAAAATCTCCTGAACTAATCCTTCACGCACTTCACCTGTTCCTCTATAAATACCAACATTTCCCGCCTCTCTTGCTTCTGCAATTACATAAGCAGCACCGGCATTCAATTCAGCATCCATTAATTCAATCCATTTATACGGTGGCATAATATGTGTTGCATCTTTACTTCCTACTTCGCTAAGTACAGTTCCGTAGTTAGTCAATTTTTCAATATACCCACATTTTTCAGCATGAGGAATGTTTATTGAACCATCGCTTACTTCCATATGAGTAATCACAAATTCTTTGCAAATACCTAAATAATCATCAAATTGATTTCGAATTAAAAATGCTTCGAAAAGTGTGCCTCCAAAATAAACTGGAATATCAAAAGATTGATAAACTTTTATTTTTTCTTTCAAATTCGGGGTTACAAATGAAGTGCCAAACCCCAATTTTACAATATCAACATGCGGATGTGAAATACTTAAAAAATTTTCAACTTCATTAATACTTAACCCTTTATCCATCACCATTGTTAAGCCGTTAACGCGTGGGCGTTGCAGACGATTAGGTATTTGAGAAAGCTGAAAATTCATTGTAAAATTTATTAATTAAAAAATAAAGTCAAAAATAGGAAACAAAAATTATAATTTTTTAAACTTCGAAATTACATTTACTACCTGTTGGTTTTGAAGAATTGAAGTATTGAGTTCAACAAACTTTTTTAACAACTTTGATTTTTTTTGCATGGCTTTTTCCAATTGCAACACCGCTTCTTTTGACTTTCCTGCTGCAAAAAGAAATGCGCTATAATAGTACAAAAACAAGGGTTTCGAATTGGTATTTTTTAATGCTAACTCTACTTGAATCAATCCTTCGTTTATCGCATTGGCTTTATACAAACCACGTAGCAAAGATTCCCAACCGCTTTCATTTTTTGGTCTTGCACGAACCACAATGAAAAAATATTGAATTGCTTCATTCCAATTTTCTTGCTGCAATTTGCATTCGCCCATTAATAAATTATATGCAGGATGCGAAGGCTGTATTTTCAATGCTGCTTCTAATTGTTTTGCTGCACTCTCCCACTGGCCTTCGTTGAAATAAGTACAAGCAGTTTTATAATACAACTTTCCTTCTTCGGGATTGATATGAGACGCTTTGCGGTAATAAAATCTTGCCTGTGCATTATTGTTTAATTTATCAAAACAATGACCGATTGCTTCAAAAATAAGTGGATCGGGTTTGGAAAGTTCAGCAACTTTTTCAAGCATTTCAATTGCTTCTTTGAATTTGCGCAAACGAATAAAAGCATCTGCCATATTGCGATAAGCATAATCAAATTTTTCGTCAATTGTTACAGAAAAATGATACGCGTCAATTGCTTTTTCATATAATTTTAATCCTTGATACGCTGCACCTAAATTGAACCACGCTAATTCGTTGTAAGGAAAATCATCAATTATTTTTTTATGCAATCGAATACTTTCTTCGTTGCGACCGGTGAAATCCGTCCAAAAACAAATTTTCAATAACGCTTCTTCGTTATTCGGTTCTTCATTTAAAATAAGTTGAAGACAATCAAATATTTTTTCAAATTCTTCATAATCATCGTACACATCCGTCAACTCAAAAAGCAAATCAACTCTTTCTTCTCCTTCAAAAATGGTAAGTGCTTTTTCTAAAATCTCCACTGCTTTTTGTTGTAAATCAAGCGCCAAATATGCACTTGATTTCAAAATATAAATATCAATATTGCTTGAGTCGAGTGTTTCAATATGATCCAAAAGATGCAACGCATCTTGGTATTTATTTGCAGTTAATAATAAATCTGCTTTGCGAATTAAAATTGAAGAAGAGAATGGAAAACAGTCTGCACCCATTTCGGCGGCTTCCATTGCTAAACTTGCGGCTTCTTTTTCATCGAAATAGTCAATGATTTTTTCAAAATCTTCTTCATCAAGAAATATTTGTTTTCGACCATTTTTAAGATCGTCGTATTGCCTTAACAATTCTTTCAAATCATCCCAATCTTCGCGGTACGGATTTTCTTTCATGGCTTTTTCTTCTCGGTCAATTTACTATTTTTTTTCAGTGCGCAATTTTAAATACTATTTTGGTAATTGACGCGTTAAAGAATTGTAAAAACTGTTTAAAAACCAGAACTATCATTCCCATTTTTTGTATTTAACTTCGCAACAGATGAATTTTAAACCAAAAATACCGAATCAATTTTTTTACAAAAAACTCGTGTTTTTTTGTTTACTTATTACAATTAGTTCCCTTGTTTTTGCCGCAAGCGGTGGCGGAAATTCGAATGCAAAAAAAATAGCTTTATTACAAAAAAATAAAATTGCAACCAACGGAAAATTTTCATTGAAATCGAACTATGCTTACCGTGGAAGCCAAATATTATCTGTCAACTCAACTAATACAATTCGACTTCATTCAATTGTGACACTTCAAAAAGGTAGAGCAACTTATATTTTACCATTGAAAACTACGGTGTACAAACAACGAATAAAGTTATCTACAGGAATTCCACAGATGAACAAATAGCAAAACCGTTTTTAATTTTTTAACCCAATTTGTTTGCTTTCGGCATAAGTCAAAATCCGATAACCGGTTTTTGGTAACTCAAACTTTGCAGTTGGAACAATGTTGTAACTAATTTTTGAAACAGAAAAAATAACCTTTTTATTTCCAAAAACAGTTTCGTATTCCATTGCCAATCCAGGAAGCGATTTATAAGCAAATTCAAAATCACGATTTTCTGCTATAATTTCTCGCGTAAAAAAAACAGTAGCGTTTGTTCCGTCTGAAAATTTTGCAACTGCTTTCTGGCAATTAAACCCTGCAATTATTTTGTATTCATCAAAAAAATCGAATGCAACATTTTGGTACTTATTATTTGCATCTTTCCAATCAGCTGCCGACATCTCAATCAAATAATTATGTGTACCTAATGTTTTCAACAGTTTTACATTCCCCGATTTTCCATCAACGATTGTAGCTTGTGTTCCCACTTTATTCGAAATTTCGAACCGGCTCATGTATCCTTTTAAAAATACTGTTTGCGTTCCGCCATCAATTATTTCTAATGGAGCTATAGCTGTTTTTTCTGTTTGAACAGTTATGGAATAATAAATAATTCCTTCTGAAATTCTTTTAGCAGCGTTTGTTGTTTCTTGCGCAAAAAGCAATGAGTTTGTTGAAAAATTGAACACAAATAATATTAACCCAACTGTTCTCATATTTATGAAGACAACACGGTTAGCGTTTTCCGTGCGGTTCTTTTAATTTTTTTTGTTGTTCTTGCATTTTTTCCATTTGCTCTTGCCACTTCGATTTTGATTTTGGCTTTTTGCGATTCTCTTCAATCTTTACGAGCAATTTATCGTGATCGATAATAAATCGCTGAATCGTCCATTGCAAAGCCAATGTAATTACATTAGAAACGGTATAATACCAAGTTAAAGCCGAAGGCAATCCATTGAAAATAAATAATAAAAACACCGGGAATATATACGGCATATATTTCAACATCGGATTATTTTGATCCGGTGCTGCACTCATACTGTAAATAGAAATCAGCATACTTGTTACACAAGCAGTGATGGTAAACAAGCTAACATGCTCGCCGTAAATAGAACTTATTAAAGGAATATTTCCAAAGTTGAAAATAGAATCAAATGCAGAAAGATCATCGGCCCAAAGAAAATTTTGTCCGCGCAAATCCACATGAGCATTAAAGAAACTATACAAAGCAAAGAATATTGGAATCTGCAACAAGCCGGGAAGGCAACCTGCAAATTGATTTACTCCCGCTTCGCGCATAAATTTCATTTGCTCCATTGCAAATTGTTGTTGCTCGGGAAATTTTTCTTTCAGCTTTGCTAAATCGGGGCGCAATAGTTTCATTTGCGCACTTGTTTTATAACCCGGGTACATCAATGGAGAAGTAATTAACCGAATAAAAAACGTTAACAACAGAATTGCCATTCCATAACTGTTAACCAATTTCATACAAAAATCGAAAACAGGTAATACAATGTATTTATTTATTGGCCGTACAAATGCATAAATTCCTTGTCCCAAATTCACCAATTGGCTCATTTCCATTTCGTATTTTTTGAGAATACGATAATCCGACGGACCATAAAAAACAGATAGTGGAATACTTACATTTTCGCCCTTTGCTTCAATTTGCATATTGGCAGTTGATTGCACCGCCGTTAGCGAATCGTTTGGCGTACTCCATTCTATTTTTCCACTTTTGAAATTATTTTTAGCAACTAAAATGGTATTGAAAAATCGTTGACGCATTCCCAACCATTGTACTTTATCTTCAAAAATCACATCACTTCTTCTGCCGATAGTGTGGTAATCAAATTCGCCATTTAAATTATAACCCAATTGCGTATTTACACGTTCGTATTTCAAATCATTTTCCTGACTTATTGCTCGATAGTTCCATTCTAAATTCAACACTTCGTCAGTTAATAATTTGTCCGCTCCATTTAAATTTAAATTAAAATCGAGCATGTATTCATTTGGCTTTATCGTAAACTGATGTGTGATGGCCGATTTCGTAGAATCGGAAGCCAACGTAAATGAAATTGTTTTGCTGCCATCTTCTTTATTTACTACTTGGCCAGCTGTAAAAAATAGCTCATTAATTCTTTCCGTTTGATTTACACCGGAATTGATGGCGTAATCAATTTTATCAAAAGATGTTGCCGCAAGTTTTACTTGATTGCCGTCTTTTGTTTTAAAATTTTTAAGCTCTACCCATTTTGGTTGGCCTCCTTTATTTGAAAAACCAATTATAAAAACTTCATTTTCTACAACAGTTATTTCCTCTACCATTGTTGCAGCTTGTGTAAAATTGCTTACAGGTTTTATTTCATTAGAAATTGTAACTGTTCCACTATCTGCAATTGAAGTTTTTGCCCGTGCAGCTTGAATATTAATATTTGTAATTGAATCGAGAATTGCTTTTTGACGAATGTTGGCTGCGTTTTCTTTATTTATGAAATAAAAATAACCGAAAAACAAAATTGCCAATGCTATAAATCCTACAACGATATTACGATCAAAGTTCATTTTAAGTGAATTTTAAGGTGGGCAAAGATAAGGTAAAGAAAAAAATGCTTAGGATTGTTTCAAGTCAGCTGTTTCCAAATTTTTTGCTTGGCTATATTTTTTTGCAGCTTCAATAAATTTTACAAAAATTGGGTGTGGATTTTCTACCGTACTTTTTAGTTCGGGGTGAAATTGTACACCAATAAAAAACGGATGATTTGGAATTTCTACAATCTCTATCAAGTCCGTTTGTTTATTTAATCCGGAAGCAATCATCCCATTTTTTTCAAACTGATCGAGGTATTTATTGTTGAATTCGTAACGATGGCGATGACGTTCAAAAATTTGCATTATACCGTAAATCTGATGCGCTAATGAATTCTTTTTTAAATCGCACGCATAAGATCCCAATCGCATGGTTCCACCTTTTGTTGTAATCTTTTTTTGTTCTTCCATCATATCTACCACTGGTTCCGAGCAAGTTGCTTCCATTTCGGTTGAATGCGCATTTTTTATGTTCAACACATTTCTTGCAAATTCAATTACCGCCATTTGCATTCCTAAACAAATTCCGAAAAAAGGAAGTCCGGTTTCTCTTGCAAATTTTACGGCTGTAATTTTCCCTTCAATACCGCGATGACCAAAACCCGGTGCAACTAACAGCCCATCCAACCCTGTTAATTTTTCGCATACATTTTCAGCAGTGATAAATTCTGAGTGAATATTTTGAATCGTTACTTTGCAATCGTTAATTGCTCCCGCATGTACAAATGATTCTAAAATTGATTTGTACGCATCTTGCAATTCCACATACTTTCCTATTAGTCCAATGGTAACTTTTGTTTTAGAAAATTTCAACTTTGTTAGAAAATTATTCCATTTAATTAAATTCGGAACAGAATCGTTTTCAATCTTTAATTTTTTTAATACAATTTGATCCAATTTATCTTGCATCATCAAAAGCGGTACTTCATAAATTGTACTCGCATCTCGCGCTTCAATTACTGCATCTATTTTTACATTACAGAATAATGCAATTTTGGTTTTAATATCTTCACTAATTGGCATTTCCGTTCTACATACAATTATATCGGGAAAAACACCTTCTTGACTTAATAATTTAACCGAGTGCTGTGTAGGTTTTGTTTTTAATTCTTGCGCAGCTTTTAAATAAGGTATTAAAGTAAGATGAATGACAATTAAATCTTCTTCGGGAAGTTCCCATTGCATTTGTCGAACAGCTTCAATGTAAGGTAGTGATTCAATATCACCTACTGTTCCTCCAATTTCTGTAATTATAATATCAAACTTTCCACTTTCACCCAACAACTTAATTCTTCTTTTTATTTCATCCGTAATATGCGGAATAATTTGAACCGTTTTTCCCAAATAAGCGCCCTCTCTTTCTTTAGTAATTACCGTTTGGTAAATACTTCCAGTGGTAACATTATTAGCTTGAGAAGTAAACGTATTTAAAAACCGTTCATAATGCCCGAGATCCAAATCTGTTTCAGCTCCATCTTCTGTAACATAACATTCACCATGTTCATACGGATTCAGCGTACCGGGATCTACATTAATATATGGATCGAATTTTTGAATAGTAACTTTCATTCCTCTTGCTTGCAACAGTTTTGCAAGAGATGCCGCAATAATTCCCTTTCCTAATGATGAAGTAACACCGCCCGTAACAAAAACATATTTAGTCATAAAATAAAATATTTGAATTATGACCAAAGGAAGTATTACGAATTTCCGAGAGGTCGGGCAAAAATAACTTTATTTCTCTAAGTCAAAAAATAGAAATTATCTTTTGAAATAAAAATTGTTCCCTCTATATATTTTAGCAGCAAAATCATATATTTATCATCTTAATTTTTATACTGATGAAACAGATTTTTACAACAATTTTTTTGTGTGTAGTTTTTTGCCCACTCTTTGCGCAAAAAACCTATATCTGGTGCGGAAATTTGATTGATGGCATTTCTAATTCTTCCAAAAAAGAAATGACAATCGTAGTTGAAAAAAACAGCATTCTTCGTATTGAATCAGGATTTGCAACTCCAGAAAAAAACGACAAACTAATTGACCTAAAAACCAAAACCGTCACACCGGGTTGGATAGATATGCACGTACATATTGAGAGCGAGCAAAATCCAAATCGTTACCTGAATGAATTTACGCAAAATAGCTCCGACATTGCTTTTCAATCAACAAATTATGCCGAAGCTTCGTTAAATATTGGCTTTACATCTGTAAGAGATTTGGGAGGAAGTGGTGTAAATATTTCGCTCAGAAATGCGATTAACAAAGGAATAATCAAAGGACCTCGAATTTTTACAGCAGGTAAAAGTATAGCATCAACTGGCGGCCATGCCGATCCTACAAACGGATACCGAAAAGATTTGATGGGCGATCCCGGCCCAAATGAAGGAGTTGTAAATAGTCCTGAAGATGGTAAAAAAGCAGTAAGGCAGCGTTACAAAGACGGATCTGATTTAATAAAAATTACCGCAACAGGCGGTGTTTTAAGCGTTGCAAAAAATGGAAGTAACCCTCAATTTACCGAAGAAGAAATAAAAGCAATTGTAGAAACAGCGAACGATTATAATATGAAAGTTGCAGCACATGCCCATGGTGCCGAAGGAATGAAAAGAGCTATCCGAGCTGGAGTTCATTCTATTGAACACGGTAGTTTGATGGATGATGAAACAATTGAACTTTTTAAAAAATATAAAACATGGTATGTTCCCACACTAACAGCAGGACAATCTGTCGCAGACTCCGCAAAGAAAAAAGGATTTTTCCCTGAAATTGTAGCTGTAAAAGCAATTGCCATCGGTCCGCAATTAAAAACAACTTTTGAAAAAGCATATAAAGCCGGTGTAAAAATTGCATTTGGAACAGATGGCGGAGTTTACAAACATGGGTTGAATTGGAGAGAATTTATTTACATGACAGAATCCGGAATGCCTGCAATGGATGCAATAAAAGCTGCTACAATAAACGCAGCAGAATTATTGGGAATGAAAGAACAATTGGGAAGTATTGAAGTTGGTAAACTAGCGGATATTGTTGCAATGGATGGCGATCCACTTCAAGATGCACAAGTTTTTGGGAAAGTTGTTTTTGTAATGAAAGATGGAATTGTTTATAAAAATCAAAAATAGTTTCCGTCAATTAAATAATTATTTACATAATTTTTTACGCCTTCCTCTAAACTATAAAATTCTTTTTGGTAGCCGACATTGCGCAGTTTATCCATTTTTGCTTCGGTAAAATATTGGTACTTTTCTCGTATATCAATTGGCATATCTACAAATTCGATACAATTTTCTTTTTCCATACTTTTAAAAATAGCAGCAGCTAATTCGTTGAAAGAATGAGCTTTTCCCGTTCCTAAATTATATAAACCCGAAGCCGGTTTATTTTCCATCATCCAAAAACAAATTTCAATAACATCTTTTACATAAATAAAATCCCTAAGTTGTTCCCCATCTTTATAATTGGGATTATGCGATTTGAATAATTTCACTTTTCCGGTTTCTACTATTTGATTGAATGCATGAAAAACTACACTCGCCATTCTTCCTTTGTGAAATTCATTTGGGCCGTAAACATTGAAAAATTTTAAGCCTGCCCAAAATGGTGGTTGATTTTTCTGACCAATCACAAACTTATCAAATTCATTTTTTGAAACACCATACGGATTGAGCGGTTGCAATTTTTCAACCAATTCATGTGCATCTTCATAACCAAAATCACCCATGCCGTAAGTTGCAGCTGATGAAGCATACACAAGTGGAATATTATTTTCAGTGCAATAATTCCATATTTGTTTTGAATATTCAAGATTCAATTTTTCATGAACTGAATAATCAAATTCAGTCGTGTCGGTTCTTGCACCCAAATGAAAAACAAATGCAATATTTCTTTGCTCAGTTTTTAGCCAATGAAACAAATTGTTTCGATGAATTTTATCGCAATATTTTTTATCAATGTAGTTTGATAATTTTTTTTCGGTTTCAAACTCATCTACAATGATGATGTTGTAAAACCCTTTTTGATTAAAATAACTAAGCAAACAACTGCCAACAAAACCCGCTGCTCCGGTAATTAATATGGTCGCATTTTTATTCATATCAAATAGAAACTAATGCAGCACTGGATTCTTCTTTTGCTAAATAATTTTTAATGGCGTTATCGTATTTTTCTTTCCACCAATCTATGTTTTCCCAAAATTCTTCATCTACCAAAATTTCGCCGCCAGTAACAATTCCAATTCTTTCGTGCGGCAATTCTTCAATTGTATTTTCAAATGCTTCGATGGAATCTGCTTTTACCGTTACTACCACTCTGCTTTGTCCTTCGCCAAACAAATATGCATCTTTACGAATGGTTGCTTTTGTTTCAATTGCAAAACCGAGTTCACGATTAAATCCACTTTCGCATAAAGTAACAAACAAACCACCTTCACTAACATCGTGTGCCGATTCCACTATTTTTTTCGAAATCAATTCAGCCAATTTTTGTTGCAATAAAAATTCTTCCTCTAAATCAAAAGAGGGTGCAGGTGAAAATTTTACTCCCTGCAATTTGTTCAAGTATTGAGATGAATTAATATCGTCATTCGACTGACCTAATAAATAAATTACATCTCCGGATTCTTTAAAATCAAGTGTCATTTTATTTTCTATATTTTCCAACAAACCCACCATCCCAATTGTTGGCGTTGGAAATACCGGCCCATCGGGATTTTGGTTGTAGAAACTTACATTTCCACCCGTAACCGGTGTATTGAATTTTGTACATGCTTCGCCCATTCCTTTTATTGCATTTACAAATTGATAATACACTTCGGTATTGTACGGATTTCCAAAATTCAAACAATTTGTTACACCCAATGGTTGTCCGCCACTGCAAACAATATTTCTTGCTGCTTCACTTACCGCCATCATTGTTCCTTTGTACGGATCGGCAAACACATAACGACTGTTGCAATCCGTAGTTACTGCTAATGCTTTTGAAGTTCCTTTTATTAATACAACTGCGGCATCACTTGGCGCATTGGTGGAAGTATTGTTGGTTCCCACCATACTGTCGTATTGATGAAAAATCCATTTTTTGGAAGCAATTGACGGAAGTTGAATTATTTTTTCTGCAACCTCTTTCAAATCTTCTGGAACAGGAATTGAAGATGGATTAAATTTATTTATTTCTGCTAAATATTCTGGTTTGCTGAATTCTCTTTCATACTGCGGAGCGCCGCCACCCAGCACTAATTCATAAGCTGGCAATGATGCTTCCAATTCTCCATTCAAATAAAAGTTCAACAAACCATCATCTGTAACTTTTCCAATTACAGCTACTGGTAAGTCCCATTTGTCAAATATTTTTTTCACTTCCTCTTCTCTTCCTTTTTCAACAACCATCAACATTCTTTCTTGACTTTCACTTAATAACAATTCCCAAGCTTTTAGATTTTTTTGTCGCGTTGGAACTTTTTCCAAATCGATATGCATACCTGCTTCACCTTTTGCACTCATCTCAGCCGTAGAGCAAATAATTCCGGCAGCACCCATATCCTGCATTCCTACAATTGCACCTGTTTGAATTACTTCCAAGCAAGCTTCCAATAATTTTTTTTCTTGAAAAGGATCACCAACTTGTACGGCTGGTAAATCTTGCACACTTTCTTCAGTAATATTTGCAGATGCAAAAGATGCTCCGCCAATTCCATCTTTTCCGGTTGCACTTCCTACATACATCACCGGATTTCCAATTCCTTTTGCAGTGGCAGAAACTGTTTCGCCAACTTTTACAATTCCAACACTCATCGCATTTACTAAAGGATTGGAATGATAACATTCATCAAAATAAATTTCTCCGCCAACGGTAGCAACGCCAAAACAATTCCCGTAATGTCCGATTCCATGAACTACCCCTGCTAATAAATGTTGTGTTTTATCTTCATCCAAATTTCCAAATCGAAGTGAATTCAATGCTGCAATTGGTCTTGCTCCCATTGTAAAAATATCGCGATGAATACCTCCAACTCCTGTTGCAGCACCTTGAAAAGGTTCGATTGCCGAAGGATGATTATGTGATTCAATTTTGAAAACAACACCTAAACCATTTCCAATATCCATTAATCCCGCATTTTCTTCTCCAGCTTTTACCAACATTCTTCCCCCTTCGCGCGGTAATGTTTTTAACCATTTTATGGAATTTTTATAACTGCAATGTTCGCTCCACATTCCACTGAACGCACATAGCTCGTTGAAATTGGGTGTTCGCCCAAGTTTTTGTTTTATTAACTCAAATTCTTCTGCAGTAAGTCGAAGCTCTTCAGCTGTTTTTTTGGTAATTTCCATAACGAAGCAAAACTATATGAATAACCTTAAACAGAAAATCGGAAATTGTAAAAAAAATTAAACACTGCTTTACATTATGCTATTTGTTTGGATGGGATGATTGAATCCAAAACCGATTGATAAACCCGGAAAAGAATTTCAATATCATATTCGTCAATCATTTTTCGACGCCCATTTTGTCCCATTTGTATTCTTTCATTCTTTTGCAATAAAATCATTTCTTCCATTTTAGCTGCAAGGTCTTTTGCATTTTTTGGCTTGCATAAAAAACCATTGTAACCATCTTGAACAATATTGCTACACCCTTTGCTATCCGTAGTTATCACCGGCAGTTCCATGCAGCAAGCTTCCATTATTGAACGAGGCGTTCCTTCGTTGTAATAAGTTGGCAAAACCAAACAATCTGATTTTGCAAGACGAGATCTTACATCTTCAATAAATCCATGATAAGAAATTAACCCATTATTTTGCCATTCTTGCAATTGCTCTGCCGAAATCGAGTCGGGATGGTTGATTTCAAATTTTCCAATTAATTGACAATCGAATTCAACCCCTTTTTCTAATAATAATTTAGATGCGGCTGCATAATATTGAATTCCCTTACTTTTTAGCAAACGCACTGCCATAATAAAAGTAAATGGGCGAACGACATTCATCTTATTTTCGATGGGAGAAATTAATGTTGTCGCAATTCCATCTCCAGGAATTATTTTTAATTGACGAGAAGCAACCATTTTGTATTTTAAAAACAAATCAGCATCTTCTGAATTTTGAAACCAAACTTGATAAGAATTTTTTAGCGATAATTTATATAATAAGCGAACCAAAAATTGCAACCAATTTTTTTTATTGAATGAATAGCCCAATCCAGCAACAACAGCAACAGAAGTAACTTTTGCAACTGCTGCTGCAAAAGTTCCGTAGATATTTGGTTTTACGAAATAATGAAAAACGAGCAAAGGTTTTATTTTTCGATAAAGTCGCAAGAGGTTAAAAAACAATTTAAAATCCTGTAGAATATTCAATCCACGATTATTGATTTTAATTTTATGAATGATACAGCCTTCATCCGTTAAATAGTTTAGAAATTTATCCTCTCCGGCAATAACATGAACTTCAAAATTTTTTGCAATCAAAAATTTTACAACATGCAATCGATAATTGTAAACCGACCACCCACAGGTAGAGGTAAGCACTACCCTTCTATTCGTTTGTTTTTCTGCAAATGAATTCATGACATTTATAATTCTTATTTATCTATAAATTTGAGCAAAATAACTGTTTTATTTTCACCCTACCAATCATGGAACAAACCAGTCTTTTTATTTTATACTTCCTTGTTTTTATTGCTACTTTTTATTTCATAAGTAAAAAAAGAAAAATTGAACTTAGTTTTTCCAAATTGAGTTTTGCATTTATAGCCAAACTTGCAGCCGGATGTTTTTATGGTTTTATTTTTTTGAAAATTTACAAAGGAGATGATACTTGGAAACTTCACCAAGCCGGACTTGCAGAATATGAACAATTAATAAAAACACCCTTTCATTTCTTTGCATCCCTTTTTCAGCACGGTTATCAGGAAAACCAAACGCTTAGTTTTTTTACTTCGCATCATTCTTATTGGAAAGATTTACCTGATAACATTTTAATAAAACTACTTGCTATTTTCAACTTATTTAGTCAAGGTTCTTATTATATCAATGTTATCTTTTTCAACTTCCTTGTTTTGTGGGGACATTATTTTTTATACAAACTATTTCTTCCACTTTACGAAAAAAACAAACAACTACTTTTTTGTATTGTATTCTTTTTTCCGCCATTATTGTTTTGGGAAAGTGGCATCAGAAAAGACGGAATCATGTTTTTAACATTGATGGGATTTCTTTATCATTTTTCTATTTTGATACAAACGTCAAAAAAGAAAAATATTTTTTACGCGATTCTGTTTCTTGTAGGTTTATTTATTTTCCGAAATTTTGTAGCACTTGTTACAGTTGCCGTTGCACTGTTTTGGATGCTATTTAATTTATTCCCAAGAAAAACTATTCTTATTTTTTTGGGTGGATTGGCAATAATTGTTTCTCTATTTTTTGCAACAAGTTTTTTAACCCCCGATTTAAACTTGCCATTGCAAATGGCAAACCGACAAGAACGATTTCAAAATTTAACCGGCGGTTCACAATTACCCCTTCCTCAACTTACAGCTGATTTTAAAAGTTATATTTCCATTTTACCAACTGCAATAAATCATGCTTTTATTCGCCCTTACCCCAACGAGATAAAAAACCCATTTTACCTTTTGGCATTTGCCGAAACAGTTTGCCTTTTAACTATTCTGGTTGTTCTATTATTTTACAACCGAATTTTTTTTACGAAAATCATACAATCTCCTTTATTATTTAGTCTGTTGTTGTTGGCAGTATTTAATTATATACTGATTGGGTATATGGTTCCATTTCTTGGCGCAATTATTCGTTACAAAGCGATATACGAAATCATCCTCTTTCTTATTCTACTTAAAGGCGTTAAACATCTTAAATTATAAATAATAATAATGTTTAATTATTATTAGAAAACTGTTTACATTTCATATAATTGATGCCTCATTTTTAAATTTTCTTTCACAGTTTATCCACTTTATTCAAATTTTTTACAACTAAATGCAAAATTGTAAAAAGAAAATATTTTCTTTGTTGAAATTATTCATTTATGTCAAATCGTTTTGAAGCAATTAAAAACCTCTCCAATTCAACACAATCAAATGCAGTTAAACAAAGTAGGATAACCGACATTTTTGGTGAAAATGTTTTTAAAGGGAATACTGCTCGAGAATTTTTAAGTGACGAAGCATACAAAAGTTTAATGACTTCTGTAAATGCTGGCAAAAAAATTGATCGATCAATGGCAAATCAAATTGCAAATGGAGTTCGAGCTTGGGCAGAAAGTAAGGGTGTTACCCATTTTACACATTGGTTTCAACCATTGACGGGTACAACTGCAGAAAAGCATGATTCTTTCTTTACAATCAAAAGCGATGGAACAGCAATTGAAGAATTTGATGGAGCTGCATTAATTCAACAAGAACCCGATGCATCTTCATTTCCAAGCGGTGGTTTGCGCGCTACTTTTGAAGCACGTGGCTATACAGCTTGGGACCCTTCTTCTCCTGCATTCATTATGGAAATTGGGCATGGAAAAACACTGTGTATCCCAACAATTTTCATTTCCTATACAGGTGAATCACTCGATTATAAAGCTCCATTATTAAAAGCTTTAGAATCTTTAAACGATGCAGCAGTAGAAGTATGTAATTATTTTGATAGAAATGTAACAAAGGTTACTGCAACGCTAGGGTGGGAACAAGAATATTTTGTTGTGGATGAAGGATTATATAATGCAAGACCGGATTTGATTTTATGTGGAAGAACTGTTTTTGGTCACACACCGGCAAAAGGACAACAATTGGAAGATCATTATTTCGGATCAATTCCGGAAAGAGTTTATGCTTTTATGCGAGATTTTGAAACTGAATCGTATAAATTGGGAATTCCTTTGCGCACAAGACATAACGAAGTAGCTCCTGCCCAATTTGAATGTGCTCCAATTTTCGAAGAAGTGAGCGTTGCCGTAGATCATAATTCATTATTGATGGACATTATGGATCGGGTTGCACGTCGTCACAAACTAAGAGTACTACTTCACGAAAAACCATTTGCAGGAATAAACGGAAGCGGTAAGCACAACAACTGGAGTATGGCTACAAATAATGGCATCAACCTTTTGGCGCCGGGAAAAACGCCAAAAACCAACTTAATGTTTCTCACTTTTTTTGTAAATATTATAAAAGCCGTGCACGATTACAACGATGTTTTGCGTGCATCAATTGCATCGGCAAACAACGATTATCGATTAGGCGCCAACGAAGCGCCTCCTGCAATTATATCTGTTTTCATAGGTGATTATCTTACCAAAGTATTGAAAGAAATTAAAGAAAGAGTAACTGACAAAATGGATGAAACAGATGAAAGTTTATTGAAAATTGATATTCATAAAAGTATTCCTGAATTATTACTCGACAACACCGACCGCAACAGAACTTCTCCGTTTGCATTTACTGGAAATAAATTTGAGTTTCGTGCAGTAGGTTCAACGGCAAATTGCGCGAATGCAATGACCGTAGTGAATACAATAATGGCCGACACATTGAAAAAATTTACTAAAGAAGTAGACGCCTTAATTGAAAAAGGAGAGAAAAAAGAAATAGCAATTATGCACGTCATTCGAGAATATATTGTTGCAAGCGAAAAAATTCTTTTCGAAGGCGACGGCTATAGCGATGCGTGGGAAAAAGAAGCAGCAAGAAGAGGATTACCTAATGTAAAAACAACGCCGCTTGCACTGGATGCGATGGTTACAAAAAAAGCAAAACAACTTTTCGAAAGCAACAATGTTTATAATCATTTGGAATTAGAAGCAAGACACGAAATAGAATTGGAAAAATATATTAAAAAAGTGCAAATCGAAAGCCGCATTATGGGAGAACTAGCTACCAGTCATATTTTACCGGCAGCAATTCGTTACCAAAATTTATTAGCAACAAATATTCGAGGCTTAAAAGAAGCTGGCTTAAAAGAAGCTACTTATAAAAGTCAAAAAGAAATGTTGGAAATAATTTCAGCACATATTAATAGTGTAAGCGAAAATGTATCTGCGATGATTGAAGCGCGGAAAGCTGCAAACAATTTAACTGATACACGAAGCAAAGCCATTGCTTATCAAGAAAAAGTAAAAGATGCTTATTTCGACATCGTTCGTTACCATGTAGATAAATTGGAACTTTTCGTAGATGATAAAGAATGGACATTACCGAAATACCGCGAAATTTTATTTTTGCGTTAATCAATAATTTAATTCTTTATAAAAAAAAGCTACACTTCGTCGTGTGGCTTTTTTATGGTGAAATTTTAAATAAATAAAATTCAATACTACTCATTTGTTGAACTTCCCAACAATTGCATCATTTCTTTCATTTCCGGATCGCTTAAATAGCGCCATTTACCAACCGGTAAATTCCCCAAATGAATATGCATAATGCGCATTCGTTTTAAATGCACAACCTCGTAACCGAGTGCATCACACATTCTTCGTATCTGCCTGTTCAGTCCTTGTTTCAGAATAATGGAAAATGTTTTTCCACTAATAATTCGCACCTTACACGGCAGAGTGATTTCATTTAAAATATGAACGCCATTGCTCATCTTTACTACAAAATCGGGTGATAATTTTTTATTAACTGAAACGATGTATTCTTTTTCGTGTTCATTTCCTGCACGAAGAATTTTATTTACAAAATCGCCATGATTGGTTAAAAAAATCAACCCCTCCGAATCTTTATCTAATCTTCCAATAGGAAAAATTCGTTTCGAATGATTGATAAAATGAATGATATTGGAACGATCTTTTTCATCCGTTGTGGAAGTGATATTTATTGGTTTATTAAATGCAATTATGAATTGATGTTGTTTGTTTGATTTAGAAATTTTCAGCAATTCGTCATCAATATAAACTTTGTCATTTGCATCAACTCTCGATCCAGGCAATGCGATAGAACTGTTAATTGTTATGCGTGCTTGTTCAATCAATTTATCAGCTTCTCGGCGAGAGCAATAGCCAGTTGCACTTATGTATTTGTTAATACTGACTTTTTCTTCTTCCTTTTTCATAACGCGCAAAGATAATTTTTTAAAAAAAAGATTACCAAAAACAAAAAAGCCACTCAGTTTTTCTGAATGGCTTTCACTTATAAAAATAATTTAACCCAATTTCTTTTTTAGATTTTCATCAATGGCATCTAAAAATTCTTCGGTGTGCAAATAATGTTCCGCATGTTTTACATTATTACCATGAATACAAACTGCAAGATCTTTCGTCATCTTTCCACTTTCAACGGTTTCAATACAAACTTGCTCCAACGTATCTGCAAATTTTATTAGCAGATCGTTTGCATCAAGCTTTCCACGAAAAGCCAAACCTCTAGTCCATGCAAAAATGCTGGCAATAGGATTGGTGCTTGTTGGTTTTCCTTTTTGATGTTCGCGATAATGACGAGTAACAGTTCCGTGCGCCGCTTCTGCTTCCATCGTTTTTCCATCGGGAGTAATTAATACGGAAGTCATCAAACCCAACGATCCAAAACCTTGTGCAACCGTATCGCTTTGCACATCGCCATCATAATTTTTACAAGCCCAAACAAAATTGCCATTCCATTTTAAAGCACTGGCAACCATATCATCAATCAAGCGATGCTCGTAAATAATTCCTACTTCTTCAAACTTGATTTTAAAATCGTTTTGATAAATTTCTTCAAAAATATCTTTGAATCTTCCATCGTATTTTTTAAGAATTGTATTTTTTGTAGAAAGATAAAGTGGCCATTTTTTACTCAATGCCATATTGAAACAACTATATGCAAAACCACGAATGCTTTCGTCGGTATTGTACATACTCATTGCAACTCCGTCGCCTTTGAAATTAAAAACTTCAAAATTTTGCGGCGCAGTTCCATCTTCGGGTGTGAACGTCATTGTTAATTTCCCTTTCCCTTTTATTACTGTATCCGTTGCGCGGTATTGATCGCCAAAAGCATGACGACCAACAATTATGGGAGCTGTCCAATTGGTAACTAATCGCGGAACATTTTTCATCACAATGGGTTCGCGAAAAACAGTTCCATCTAAAATATTACGAATCGTTCCATTCGGGCTTTTCCACATTTGTTTCAACTTGAATTCTTTTACGCGATCTTCATCTGGAGTTATAGTTGCGCACTTAATTCCTACGCCAAATTCTTTAATGGCATTGGCTGCGTCAATTGTTACTTGGTCGTTTGTTTGGTCGCGATATTCTACTCCAAGATCATAATATTTTATATCAATTTCGAGATAAGGAAGAATGAGTTTCTCTTTTATAAATTTCCAAATGATGCGTGTCATTTCATCGCCATCCAATTCTACAACAGGATTAGCTACTTTAATTTTTTGCGACATATTTTTTCACTTTATTTAGGTTGTGAAGTTAATCTACTTTTGCAATCATTACATCAGTTAAAGATTGACAATCAAAACCGGAATTGCTAATTCGTGCCGAACTGTATTTACGGTTTCGCCATAAATAATATCTTTAATTCCGGTATGGCGGTGTGCACCAATTACCAACATATCTGCTTTGCCTTCATTTACAATTCTAATAATTTCTTTTGAACGAGAATGAAAGCCTAAAATTCCAACCGAAGGATAACCTTTGTCAATAAGCTGTTGCACGTATTCATTCACCCTCTCCTGATCCTTACGCGTTTCTAAATCGTCGCTTTCATTTCCAAACATTCTTGCAGATGCACTTTCCACAACATGAATTAAAACATAACTTGTTTTATTATTTCCCTGTCCAATTGCATGTGATAAAAGTTTCAAATCATTTTTACTAAAATCAAGCGCAACAGCAATTTTATTATAAACTGGAATTGGGATTTGTTCCAACCCTCCAGATTGATCATGAACTTGTAAATCAATTGGTTTAATTTTTTTCATAACAATTGGATAAAAAAGTGTTACGGCAAGTAAAAAAACAAAAAATAGAGCTGCTAAAATGATGACAATTTTCCAATATAAATTATCTGAAGTTAGAAAAAAATTAGTGGCTTGTTCCGTCACCATTCTAATGTTTAGATAAACAAGTACTGCTGTTACAATTGCAGAAAGAATAATTAGCAAAGGTTTTATTGCAAATTGTCCCATTGCTTTTTTATTGCTGGTAAAATGAATTAGCGGAATAATTGCAAAACCCAATTGCAAACTTAAAATGACCTGACTCAGCACTAAAAGGTTGTCGATATTTTTTTCTCCATTTATGAGAATTACAATTACTGCAGGAACAATTGCAATGAGTCGTGTCATTAATCTTCGCACCCAGGGATTAATTCTAAGTTGTAAATATCCTTCCATTACTATTTGCCCAGCAAGCGTTCCGGTAATTGTAGAACTTTGCCCCGATGCAATTAATGCAATCGCAAATAACATAGGCGCAAGATTTGAACCCAACATCGGTTGCAATAATTCGTGTGCAACTTTTATTTCTGCAACATCCGTTCTTCCAGTTTTAAAAAAAACAGTTGCAGCTAAAACAAGAATAGCAGCGTTGACAAAAAAAGCAAGATTAAGTGCAACAGCGCTATCGATGAAATTTAGCTTCAATGCTTTTTTTATCCCTTTTTCATCTCTTTTTATTTTCCGAGTTTGAACCAAAGCAGAATGTAAATAAAGATTATGCGGCATCACAGTAGCACCAATAATTCCGATGGCAATGTATAAGGCAGTGTTGTTTGGAATGGATGGAATAAATCCAGTAGCAACTTCATTTAAATTTGGTTTTGCAATTAAAATTTCGGTAAGAAAAGAAAACCCAATAATTGCAATAAGTGCAATTATAAATGCTTCCATTTTGCGAATGCCTAATCGTTGCAATAATAAAAACAAGAAAGTATCCAAAACAGTTAGTAATACACCCCAAATTAGTGGCAATCCCGTTAGCAATTGAATTCCAATTGCCATCCCAAGAATTTCTGCTAAGTCGGTTGCAGCAATTGCAATTTCTGCCAATCCATAAAGTGCATAATTTATATAGCGAGGATAAGTTTCCCGATTAGCTTGTGCTAAATCTCTTCCGCGCACAATTCCTAATCTTGCTGATAAACTTTGCAATAACAAAGCCATCAGATTACTCATGAGCAGCACCCATATTAATTTATATCCAAACTGACTACCACCTGCAATATCTGTAGCCCAATTCCCAGGATCCATATAACCAACACTTACCATATAAGCTGGCCCAAAAAATGCAAATATTTTTCTCCAAGCTGGTCGCCGACTACTAGTCGTATCAACACTTTGGTGTACTTCACTCAGTGAAGAATAATTATTTGTTTTGGAGTCCATTATTTAAGGCTGACTATTGAGGATATAAATATTTATTCGCAAGAATAATATTCAGACGAAGCTAACAAAAAATAAAATGGCAATTTATTAATTTTTTTAGCCATTAAAGGAAATCTTATATTCGATATTATGATTATGTCAATGCAAAAATTCGGAATCTTTCTTTTACTAATTGCTTTTACAATGACGGCTTGTAAAGGGAAAGAAAAAATTTCACTTTCCGGTGAAGAGCCAATTGAGTTGGAAGACTTTATTGCATCTTTCGAATTAGTAAAACCAACCATTGAATTCAACGATGCTTTTTTGCAGCAAACCGAGAGTGATTCGCTTCGAATCAGCTACACGATTTTTACACAATTCGTTCCCGATTCTGTTTTTTCAAAAATCATTGGCAAAAAAATAAAACCAAAAATTTATGCATTAAAAAGAGTGGAGTTTGAAAAACAAGAAATTTATTTGTTTGTAAAAGTGGTGCACGGCGAAAAAAAACTAATTCTTCTTTTATGTTTTGATTCAGAAAATAATTATTTAGCAAGTTTACCTATATTGATTCTAGACGATAACCCAAACACAAAACAAGTAAGTGGAATTGATAGACGTTTTTCTATTTTTAAAACAACTTTCTTAACAAAATCAGGAGAAACATTTGGAGAAGGAAGAGAAGTTTTTGTTTTTAGCGCAGATGCAAAACAATTTATTTTGATAATGACCGATGCATTGGATGATAAAATAAAAGATATTATCAATCCGATTGATACTTTAAAACGAAAACATAAATTTTCTGCCGATTACAGCAACGACAAAATGAATTTTGTTTCTATTCGCGATGGCACAAAACCCAATACCATAAACATTTTTATTCATATTGAAAAAAATGGAAAAGAATGTACTGGCGAGTTGAAAGGTGTGGCCAATTTTACCAATTCGCGGACTGCAGTCTTTCGGCAATCCGGCAACCCATGTGTCCTTCAGTTGAAATTTAGCTCGTACGCAGTTTCGTTAAAAGAATTAGAAGCATGCGGTTCGCAACGCGGAGTAAAATGTTCTTTTGATGGATATTTTCCTCGTAAAAAAGAAACAAAAAAAAATAATTAAACAAACTGCTCGATTAATTCATCGACAGATTTATTTGTATTTCTAAATAAATTTAATTTTCGAATTACATTTTCCACAATTGCATCAGGGCAGGAAGCACCACTTGTAATAAGAATACTTATTGGATCTTTTTGTGTTAAAAAAAATGGAGAAGTAATTTCTTTTTTTTCATGCAATAGAAAATGAGTAATGCTGTCCTTTGAAATAATTTTTTCTTCTTTATCAATAAAAAAAGTCGGTAATTTCTCTTCACAAAGTTCCACCAAATGTGAAGTGTTTGATGAATTATACCCACCCACAACAATTGCTAAATCGGCTTTGCTATTCAACATGTGACTTACAGCAGTTTGGTTATCATTCGTTGCATAACAAAGTGTGTCTTTTGTATCAGCAAAATTTGTATCGCCAGTTGAATCAATGATCACTTGTTTTAAAAAATCGGAAATTGCTTGTGTATCACTTGCAAGCATGGTGGTTTGATTAACCACACCAATTCTTTGTAAATCTTTTGTTGGATCAAATCCTTCGGAATATTGCCCATCAAATTTAGCATAAAAATCTGCAGCCGATTTTTCTTTCAAAATATATTTAGCAAGATTTTTTGCTTGAAACATATCACTTACAACCACCACCGGTGCATTTAATGCAGCATGCGAAAAAGTAGCTCGTGTCTCTTCGTGGTTGGGTTTACCATGAATAACAATGGTGTAATTTTTCTTAGCAATTTGTTCACTTCTATTCCAAACTTTTTCTACAAACGGGCAAGTCGTGTTGTATTTTTCGGTAACAATTCCAATCTCTTTTATTTTTTTTTCTTGTTGTAGTGTTGTTCCAAATGCAGGAATAATCACAATATCTTCTGATGTTAAATTATCCAAAGGAATTAATTGCTTGCCATAATTATCTTGTAAAAATTGAACGCCGTGATTTTTTAAATCTTCATTTACTTGTGGATTGTGAATCATCTCACTTAATAAATAAATTTGCTTACCGGGATTATTACTAACCGTTTTGAAAGCTATTTCAATTGCATTTTCCACTCCATAACAAAACCCAAAATGGCGTGCTAAATAAATTTTCAGTGAACCAAAATCAAGCAATGTTGGGCTGAAATCTTTTTTCATTCGATCCAACTCTTGCCGCTTTTTTTTGATTGCAGAAATTAGTGGACTTCGATAAATGATAGGAACTTCGAAATTTTTCATTGCTCTAAGATACTAACGATAGCGCCTTTATTTAATTGAAGAAAAATGTAGTTTCGAATTTTGAAATTTTTTACAATAATTTATTCATACTTCTTACAGCTTCGGCACTTTCGCTAAATGCCAATTTTTCTTCTTCGTTCAATTCAAAATCAACAATTTTTTCCCAGCCATTTTTTCCAATAATTACCGGAACACCCAAACAAATATCTTTTTGGCCATATTCACCATCAAGTGAAACGCAACAAGTATGCATTGCTTTTTCATCTTTTATAATTGCCTTCACCAAAGCTGCTGCAGCTGCTCCTGGTGCATACCATGCCGAAGTTCCAATCAATTTTGTAAGCGTTGCACCTCCAACCATTGTGTTATTTACAATTTCTTTTTGTTCTTCCGCATTTAAAAAATTTGTTACAGGTGTTTCATTCTGTGTAGCTAATCGGATTAAAGGAATCATTGTAGTATCGCCATGTCCACCAATTACAAATGCATTTAATTTGGATGGACTGCAATTTAATTTTTGACTCAATTGATATTTAAAGCGGCTACTATCCAGTGTTCCGCCCATTCCAATAATTCTATTTTTGGGCAAGCCAGTAGAATTAAGCGCTAAATAAGTCATTGTATCCATCGGATTGCTAATAACAATAATGATTGCTTGTGGTGAAAATTTTAAAATATTTTCACAAACACCTTTTACAATTCCGGCATTTACACCAATCAACTCTTCGCGAGTCATTCCGGGTTTTCGTGGCAAACCAGAAGTAATTACAACTACATCGCTATTTGCAGTTTTGGAATAATCATTTGTACTTCCAAAAATTTTAGTTTCAAAACCAAGTAAAGCAGCTGTTTGCATCAAATCCTGTGCTTTGCCTTCGGCAATACCTTCTTTAATATCTAACAGCACTAACTCTTGACAAATGTCCATTCTAGCAATATTATCTGCACTGGTAGCGCCTACTGCGCCTGCACCTACAACTGTAACTTTCATAGTTTTTATTTTTTTTCGCGGCAAAGATAGGATTTGCAGAAGTTTTATTCTTCTCTTTTGCCATCAAAACCATGTAGCTTATCTTCGCACCCTCAAAAAATTTATTCGAAGGAACTTTGATCTAAATCAAAAAAAATTATGGCAACAACAGCAGACATTAGTCGTGGAATGATTATTAAATTGGATGGAAGCCTTTACAGCATTGTTGAATTTGGCGAAAACAAAACAGCACGTGCAGCGGCAAAGGTTTGGGCTAAACTAAAAGGTGTTGACAATAAGCGCAGCATTGAAAAAACTTGGAATTCTGGCGACACAGTATTTCCAATTCGTGTAGAAAAACGTACTTACCAATTTTTATACAAAGACGATACAGGTTACAACTTTATGGATGTTGAAAATTTTGAACAAGTTGCATTACAAGAGGAAGTAATAGATGCTCCAAATTATTTGAAAGAAGGTCAAGAAGTTGGTGTGTTGGTTAATACGGACAATGATCAAATTCTTGGAGTTGAGCTTCCAGAAAAAATAACTCTTCTAGTTACTTATTGCGAACCTGGTGTAAAAGGTGACACTGCAACACGAACTTTAAAAATGGCAACGTTGGAAACAGGAGCAACAGTTGGTGTTCCACTTTTTGTAAACGAAGGTGAAATGATACGTATAAATACCAAATCGGGTGAATATGTAGAACGAGTTCGATAAGTAAAAATTGGTGTTTTTGACTAAATTTGAAAGATTTTTATCATTTTATCGCCTTTTTTTGTCATTTTTTACCAAAAAATCGATTTTTTCATTTGGTTTCCTTACCTTGCCCCTCCTTTAAAACTAATACTGCAAAAAATGGATTTAAAACAAATTCAAGAGTTGATTAAAATGGTCAACAAATCGAATATCGGCGAACTAACCGTTGAGCAAAAAGATATAAAAATAACAATCAAACAAAAAGAAGAAAAAATAACACAGGTTATTAGTGCACCAACTCAATCTGTGCAATCTTCTTTTCAACCGGCCCCACAGCAAATAACAGCAACAACCGTTGTTACCACCGATGATAAACCTGTAGCAGTGGCATCTAATTTGATAACTATTAAAAGCCCAATGATTGGAACTTTTTATAAAAAACAAGGTCCGGGTAAACCAGATTTTGTTTCAATTGGCGACGATGTTTCACCAGGAAAAGTTGTTTGTATAATTGAAGCAATGAAGCTATTCAACGAAATTGAATGCGAAGTAAAAGGAAAGATTATTAAAGTTTTGGTAGAAGATGCAACACCTGTTGAATACGACCAACCTTTATTTTTGGTAGAGCCCAATTAATAAAAACGAGCCGATCCCTTTCTTTTCTGAAAAATAAACACGCATTTAAATTTATAAAATGTTTAGCAAAATATTAATAGCAAATCGTGGCGAAATTGCCCTTCGAATTATTCGTACTTGCCGCGAAATGGGAATCAAAACAGTTGCAGTTTATTCAACTGCCGACAGAGATAGTTTGCATGTAAAGTTTGCCGACGAAGCTGTTTGTATTGGAAAACCACAAAGCAGCGAATCATATTTAAATATTCCGCATATCATGGCGGCTGCAGAAATCACCAATGCAGATGCTATACATCCCGGCTATGGATTTTTAGCTGAGAATTCTCGTTTTGCACAAATCTGTGCCGATCATCAAATTAAATTTATAGGGCCAACTCCCACAATGATTAATTCGATGGGCGATAAAATAACTGCAAAAGAAACCATGATAAAAGCTGGTGTTCCTGTAGTTCCCGGTGGAAAAACTTTGTTGAAAAATTTGGATGAAGCAAAAGGATTAGCCAAAAGTATGGGCTATCCAATCATTCTAAAAGCTACTGCTGGCGGAGGCGGAAAAGGAATGCGGATTGTTTGGGAAGATTCCGAAATGGAACGTGCTTACGACACGGCAAAAGCTGAAGCTGCCGCATCGTTTAAAAACGATGGTATTTATATGGAAAAATTTGTGGAGGAACCACGACATATTGAAATACAAGTTGCAGGAGACCAATTCGGAAATGTTTGCCATTTGAGTGAAAGAGATTGTTCCATTCAGCGTCGCCATCAAAAGTTAGTTGAAGAATCCCCTTCTCCATTTATGACAAAAGAACTAAGACAAAAAATGGGTGATGCTGCAAAAAAAGCGGCGGCTGCAATTAACTATGAAAGTGTTGGAACGGTTGAATTTTTGGTGGACAAAAACAGGAATTTTTATTTCATGGAAATGAATACTCGTATTCAAGTAGAGCATTGCGTTACAGAAGAGGTTATAAATTTTGATTTAATAAAAGAGCAAATTAAAATTGCTGCCGGAGAAAAAATATCAGGCGAAGATTATTTTCCGCAAATGCATTCTATTGAATGTAGAATAAATGCAGAAGATCCATATAATGATTTCCGCCCATCTCCTGGAAAAATTGTTACACTTCACCAACCCGGTGGACACGGTGTACGCGTAGATAGCCATGTATATGCCGGTTATGTAATTCCGCCTTATTACGATTCCATGATTGGTAAACTTATTACTGTTGCAAGAACAAGAAACGAAGCCATCGATACCATGTATCGTGCACTAAGCGAATATGTAATTGAAGGAATTAAAACTACAATTCCTTTTCACCTTCAATTAATGCAAAACGAACAGTTCCGCAGTGGAGATTTCAATACTAAGTTTTTAGAAAATTTTCAGATGAAATAATTTTTATGAAAAAGGCTCCAATTTCAGGAGCCTTTTTTGAATAAGTAAATAACAGAATTTACTTATTATTTCTTCGTTCCACCAACTAAACCAATGACAGCACCCACAATTGCAGCTATTAATGAAGATGCAACTATGTCAACTAAAATAGCTGTCATATCCGACATATTCATCTGAGCATTCATCATAAAATTATACTGTGTACTTATATTCTTTACTGAAGTCTTTTGTAAACTGAAATATTTCCAGCAATAAATCATAACAAACTTTATATACTGGCAACTCCTGATGTAAACCCATAAAAAAAAATTCCCCGGCTACGCGGGGGAATTTATCAAATAGTCAAATTGTCAATCCCTGACGCAGCGAACAGACCACCCGATTTCCTTATTGCCAATGTTCCTGACGATATTGATATCATTACTGAACAGGGAGCGGTACCAGGCGTGCGTATTATTGTGCTCCGTCGCACTCCACCAGAAGCCGACGTTACCCACAGAGAGGAATTCCCCACTACTGGTACAGAAGCCGCCTGGCAGACCTGTAAAGCCGCTCCGATTTGTAGCTCCTGTATTGGGGGTTGTCCAGTTGGCAGTTCCGGGTGTTTTCATTTTACAGCCCGCTACATTTTCACCTCCAAGGGTTGTGGTTAAAGTTGTCCATTCCGCATCGGTGGGTATATGCCAGCCCGCGGGGGCTAAGCCTCTTGGGTCGGTTACTGCATACCAGTTATACAACTTGCCGTAAATAGCACCGTTGGCAGGGTCGTTGTTATAATAGCACCAAGCTCCGGTAGTTAATGCAGCCCATGCGTTGGCATCGGTTACCTCCGGTATAGAATCCCCGTTTCTGTAAAAGGCAACTTCCAGGTTTTTATTCATCCATTTTTGCGTACCAATCTGTATGGTGGGCATTGCATCGGCCGTAGCCGATATCCAATCCAAACTTGTTTTAATCTCCAATCCATTGGTAGTGGTATTAAATATCACCAAACCAGTAGCTGGTGATGAAATTAAATTTCTTTCTGCAGTTGTCATCCTCGGTGGTAACAACCCTTTGGTGGTACTTGTTACATCCAACTGCGCTGATGCATGTGGGCTTACAGTACCAATGCCCACTTGCGCTGTAGTATTTATACTTGTAAAAAATAAAAGAATGAATAAAAAGCTTATTAATTGTTTCATAAACTAAAACTTTAGTTGTTGTTTATTGGAACAAAATAAGGTAATTTTGTAGCAATGCAAATTGTTATTAATAATCAGTTTCTTTTAAAATATTTAATTAATGAAAGAGAAAAATAACTTTAAAAATTACTTCCTATTTATTAGTACTACATTTATTATCTATTCTTGTTCTGATGGTGGAGAGCCAATACCGCAAAACCCATGCAGCGGAGTTACTATATCTGTTACAGCTTCAATTACCAATACATCGGGAAGTTTAAATAACGGTAGCATTACCGCATCTGCAAGCGGTGGTTCTGGTTTTACTTTTAGTATAAATGGTGGTGCATTTCAAAGTTCCGGCACTTTTTCCGGACTTGCAGCAGCTACTTATTCGATCATCGCAAAAGATAGCCGAGGTTGTACAGGAAGCCAATCATTTACTGTTGCCGTAAACGACCCTTGCGCTACAGTAAGTTTTACAGTAAGTGGAACTACCGTTTCATCTACACCATGTACCACACCTGCAAATGGATCAATAACTGTAACTACATCAGGAAGTGGTTCTGGATTTACTTATAATATTAGTGGTGGCGCATTTCAAGCTTCACCAACTTTTTCTAATCTTGCTGTAGGTACATATACTGTAGCTGCAAAAGAAGCCGGTGGATGTGTAAGAACCGCTAGTGTTACAGTGAGTGCTACTCCAGCCGGTCCACTTTTTAGTGCTGTTAAAAACATCATTACTGCAAATTGTACAACAGGAGGGTGCCATTCAGGTGCAAATCCTTCAGGTGGAATTGACTTTACTGTTGAATGCAATATTATTGTTCACAAAGTAAGAATTAAAGTAAGAGCAGTTGATAATTTTGGAACAGCCCAACAAATGCCTCCACCGCCAGCAGCGGGTTTGAGTTTGTCCGATAGAAATGCAATTGTAAATTGGATAAATGCAGGAGGACTTTACAGCAATTAAATAAGTTCTTTCAGTTTTGAAACTACTTTATCAATTTCATCTTTCGTATTTAATTTGCTGAAAGAAAATCGAATTGTTACCAAGTTGGGATTATTATTTATAGCTCGAATAACATGAGAACCAATGTCGGCACCGCTACTACAAGCACTTCCGCCGCTTACGCAAATATTATTAATATCCAATCCGAAAAGTATCATTTCGGATTTTGGAGTTTTTGGAAGTGATACACTTAAAACAGTATAAAGCGATTTACTGCTACAATCGCCATTAAAAGAAACTCCTTCAATTTCCTTTTGAAGTTTTTCCATCATATATGTTTTCAACCATTGAATTTGAACACTTTCTTTTTCATAATTAGTGTTAGCTAATTCCAATGCTTTTGCAAATCCAATAATTCCATAAATATTTTCGGTGCCTGCACGCATGTTTCTTTCTTGTCCTCCTCCATGCATCAGTGGATTAACTTTAATATTCTCATTTATAAATAAGATCCCTATTCCTTTTGGACCATGAAATTTATGCCCAGATCCTGAAATAAAATGAACAAGTGATTTGCGCAAATCCAAGGGATAATGACCAACCGTTTGTACACAATCGGAATGAAAAACAGCATTGTATTTTTTACAAATAGCCCCCACCGCGTTTATATCCAATAAATTTCCAATTTCGTTATTGGCATGCATCAATGTTACCAATGTTTTTTCTTTCTGTGCTGCTAATTGATTTTCCAAATCAACCAAATCCACGTTGCCATTTTGTAATAATTTTACAAAACTAAGACTGACTGAATTTTTAGACTGATGATACTCTACTGTATGCAAAACAGCGTGATGCTCTATTGAAGAAGAAATGATATGCTTACATCCTAAATCGCGAATGGAAAGAAGAATTGCCGTATTGTTACTTTCTGTTCCTCCACTTGTAAAAAATATTTCACCGGATTTTACATTCAACAATTTCGCAACTGATTTGCGTGCATTTTCAATTGCCATTCTTGTTTCTCTTCCGTAACTATAAATAGAAGATGGATTCCCAAAATGCGAAGTAAGGTAGGGCATCATTACTGCTAGCACATCTTTGTCCAATATGGTAGTAGCAGCATTATCCAAATAAATTCGATCCATCTTTGGTCAGTAAATAGTTGCAGCAAATATAATCAACTAGAATTCGTTACAAACATTCTCCAATATCCTGCATCAAACGCCGAGCAATATTTTCTGCGGCAGTTTCCAAATTACTTTCTGCATAAATACGGATGATTGGTTCTGTATTGGAGCTGCGCAGATGCACCCAATCTTTATCAAATTCTATTTTCAATCCGTCTTCCATATTCACCGGATTGTTTCTGTATTTGTTTTTTATTTTTTCGAATAGTTTTCCAACTTCAATTCCACCATTGTGTTCGTGTATGCCCGTATTTAATGCTATTTTATTTTTCAACATAAAATAATCGGGATAAGTTTTACGAAGCGAATTAATTCCTTTTACATGTGCGGATAAATGGGTTAAAAACAATCCGATTCCAATTAGCGCATCTCGTCCATAATGAAAATCGGGAACAATTATCCCACCATTTCCTTCGCCGCCAATAACTGCATTTACTTCCTTCATTTTTTCTACCACATTTACTTCACCAACTGCCGAAGCAAAATAGTTGCAGCCTTGTTTTTCCGTAATATCTTTTAATGCTCTTGTGCTACTTAAATTACTTACGGTGCTTCCTTTTCGTTTACTTAATAAATAATCGGCAACTGCAACAAGTGTGTATTCTTCTCCAAACATCGAACCATCTTCACAAACAAAACAAAGACGATCCACATCCGGATCTACCGCAATTCCTAAATCGGCATTTTGTTTTACAACTTCATTGCTCAATTCGCGTAAATGTTCAGGCAATGGTTCGGGATTATGTGCAAACTTTCCGTTTACTTCCGCATTTATTACAATAATATCATTTACACCCAATGCTTTTAATAAAGCAGGAACATAAGTAGCACCTGTGGAATTAATGCCATCCACTACAATCTTATAATTTTGGTTTGCAATAGCTTCGGCATTCACCAAAGGATAGTTTACAACCCCATCGATATGTTTTTGAAAATAGCTGTCGTCCAAAATCACTTTCCCTTTTGAAGTTGTTTCTGTTGAAGTGGGATTTTCTGCTATTTGCAAAACAAGCTCTCCCAATTTTGAAGAAATAAATTCGCCTTCGCTGTTTAAAAATTTAAGTGCATTCCAATCTTGCGGATTGTGGCTGGCAGTGATTATTATGCCGCCATCTGCATTTTCTTCTTTTACTGCAATGGCAACAGTTGGAGTTGTTGTTAATCCTAAATCAACAATATTAATTCCTAAATCAGTAATTCCTTTTACTACAATATCGCGCACCATTTTTCCACTCGTACGACCATCGCGACCGATTACAATTTTAGCATTGCTTTTGTCTTTTGTAATGAGCTGCGCAAATGCCGAAGTAAATTTTATTATATCAACTGAAGAAAGATTTTCGCCTTGCTTTTCACCGATTGTTCCTCTAATACCAGAAATACTTTTAATAAGGGGCATGCAAATTATTATTAGGTTTTTGAATCTCAAATAATGGGGTGCGAAGATACAAATTCCTGACCACCTTTTTTTCTGAATCTATACATTTGCAAAAAATTTGAACGTGACAAAAAATTGGTATCAATCTTGGTTCAACTCTTCTTTCTATCATAAATTATATTTTGAAAGAGATGAAAAAGAAGCTACTGCATTCATTACTAATTTGTTAAAATTTTTAAACCCACCAACCGGCAGTAAAATGTTGGATGTTGCTTGTGGAAGAGGAAGGCATAGTATTACCCTTGCCGAATATGGTTTTTCGGTAACCGGTCTTGATATTTCGGAAAAAAGTATTGCGTTTGCTAATCAATATAAAAGTGAAACCTTGGAATTTTTTCAACACGATATGCGGCATTTTTTTCGAAAGAATTATTACAATTATGCTTTTAATATTTTTACGAGCATGGGTTATTTTGATAGCCGAAAAGAAGACGATGATGCAATGCATACAATTGCTGAAAGTTTAAAACCGAACGGTTATTTTATTATTGATTTTATGAATGTCGATTATGTTGAAAAACGATTAATAACAGATGAAGAACAAATTATTGATGACACGCATTATAAAATTCACCGTTGGCAAACTTCAACCCATTTTTTAAAAAGAATTCAAATTGCCGACCCATCGCTTCCCACGCCAATGGAGCATACAGAGAAAGTGCAAAAATTTAGATTGGCAGATTTTTCGGAAATGCTACAACTCCACAAGTTGAAAATTTTAGAAATATTTGGCGACTATCAACTTCAATTATTCGACATCAATAATTCTCCCCGATTGATTTTGATTACGCAAAAACAGAATTAATTTATTCCAAATTTTTGTTTCCATTATTTTTGCTTCATGTTATTAGATTCAGAAGTGATTTGGCAAAAAATAGAAAAGTTAGACCAATGGGCTTTTCTTCAAATAAACAACAATTTAAGCCATCCATTTTTGGATGAATTCATGCCTTTGTTTCGTAATTCTTTTTTCTGGATTCCACTTTATTTTTTTCTACTACTTTTCGCAACAATCAATTTTAAAAACAAAGGTTGGTGGTGGTTGTTATTTTTTATTTGCACTGTTTCGTTGACAGATTTAATAAGCAGCCGACTAATAAAAGAAAGTTTTGAAAGACTGCGCCCTTGCATGGATCCCGAATTTTCTCTACAAGTACGGTTACTATTAAATCGTTGTTCGGGAGGTTATAGTTTTACTTCGTCACACGCTGCCAATCATTTTGGAATTGCTGCATATTTCTTTGTAACAACAAAATTTTTGCTAAATAAATGGGCTTGGCTTGCTTTTGGATGGGCAGCAATCATCTGTTTTGCACAAATTTATGTTGGAGTACATTATCCATTAGATATTATTGGTGGCGCCATTGTTGGTTTAACAATTGGCCTAACAATTGGTTCATATTTCAAGAAAAGATACTAATTCGTTATCTTTGATTTCTTACCAAGCGTTTATTCCTTAATGGAAATTTTCATACTGTTGATTCTCATACTACTTAATGGTTTGTTTTCGATGACAGAGATTGCAATGGTTTCTGCAAAAAAAGCAAGATTGGAAGCACAAGCTGCCAAAGGGAACTTAGAGGCAAAAGAAGCCTTGAAGTTGGCAAATCATCCAGATAAATTTTTATCAACTGTACAAATTGGAATTACATTAATTGGAATTCTTACAGGTATTTTTTCCGGGGGAACTTTAAAGGCCGATTTAGTGGTTTTTATTAATCAATGGTCATGGGCTGTACCTTATAGCAGTACTGCTGCAACAATAATTCTCGTGATCATTATCACTTATTTTTCGTTGGTTTTTGGAGAACTTGTTCCAAAAAGAATTGGTTTGTCAAAACCCGAATCGATTGCAAAATTGATGGTTCGCCCAATGAATTTTATCAACAGCATTGCCCGTCCTTTTGTTTGGTTGTTGAGCACTTCAACTCATTTAATTGTAAGTCTTTTTAAAATAAAAGCAAGTAGTACGCAAATAACCGAAGAAGAAATAAAAGCCATTATTAGCGAAGGAACCGAACATGGCGCAATCGAAGAAGCCGAACAAGAAATCATTGAACGCGTTTTTCATTTGGGAGATCGCAACATTACCTCGTTGATGACACACCGAAGTGATATTATTTGGTTTGATATAAAAGACAACGAAGAAAAAATAAAAGGAAAAATTCTTCAATTTCCACATGCGGTTTATCCCATTTGCGATGAAGATATTGACGACATCAAAGGAATTGTAACCATCAAAGACCTTTACATCAATGACGATTCTGTGCCGCTAAAACAAATTATAAAACCGGCACAATTTGTTCCCGAAAATATTACACCTTATCAAGTTTTAGAAAAATTAAAACAAACAAAACAACAATCTTGTTTTATTATTGATGAATACGGTTCGCTGCAAGGAATGATAACGCTCAATGATATTTTAGAAGCAATCGTTGGCGAAATGCCACAGCCCGATGTATTGGATTTTGAAATAATAGAAAGAGAAGACGGTTCTTTTTTAATTGATGCACAAATTCCTTTTTACGACTTTTTAACTTGGTACGAAAAAACAGATTGGATGTACGAAGGCGAACAAGAGTTTGACACCCTCGCCGGCTTTATTCTTCATCAATTGGAGCGCATTCCAAAAACTGGCGACAAGTTAGAATGGAAAGGATTTACGATTGAAATCATTGACATGGATGGGCAGCGAATTGACAAAGTGCTTGTAAAAATCAGCAAGCAAATAAGAGAAGAAATGAACAGCTAAAAAGTAAAGTTGACAAAGTTTTTAGGTGAATCAAGTTTCACACTTTTTCTTTCTCCACCTACAATTACATGAATAATATTTGCTTGATTTTTATTAAAGTCGTGCAGTAAAGTGTTGGAAATTTCAACACTTTTTATTTTAGTTATTTTTTCAATTTGCAAATAACACAATACAGCATCGTCTTCAATCTCAAATCCAATAAATGAAAACTTTGCACTGCTGCCATTTACTTTTAATGAAAGATTTTTATCAAAATAATTGTGAATAGTTTGTTCCAATTCGATCTTATTTTTTGGTTTGGTAATACTTACCAATTTGCCCGTATGCTGCGAAAGTGTTTTTTCAAAATCATCCGTAAATATGCGGGTAGTTATTTCCATAATTTTTTCAGAGTCGTTGTAATTCACTTCTGTAACACAAACATAAAACGGATGAAAACTCATAACTGCGAAAAGAGTCATCCATTTAAATAATGTAATAACCATTGATAAAATAATTTTTTGTGATACAAATGTCTGAATTATTTTCAACATTCATTTTATCAAAAAACAATGGAAGAAATTATTTTTTATTTCAAAATTGGTTGGCAGCATATTTTAAGTTGGGACGCGTTGGACCATTTACTTTTTTTGACAGCACTCACGGCTATTTATAGTTTAAAAGAATGGAAACAAGTTTTAATTTTAATTACTGCTTTTACAATCGGACATTCACTCACATTGGTTTTAAGTGTGTTGGAAATTGTTCGCTTTCAAACTAATTGGGTAGAATTTTTAATCCCATGCACCATTATTTTTACAGCATTGTTCAATTTATTTCAAAAAAATGCTCCTTTAAAAAAACAACTATTAAACTATATTTTGGCACTCCTTTTCGGTCTAATTCACGGCATGGGCTATGCCAACACAATTCGCTTTATGTTAGCTTCGGATCAAACGATTGGGAAGGGATTGCTTGGTTTTAATTTCGGTTTGGAAGCAGGTCAACTTATTGTTGTACTTTCCATTTTATTTACAACATTTATATTGACTTACTTTTATAAAATCAATCGTCGCGAATTGCTCATTTTTCTTTCAGCTGCAAGTTTTGCCTTAGCATTAAAAATTGCTATTGAAAGATTTTCAAGCATATTAAATTTTTAATTCAAATAAGATTTATTTTTTTTCAAAGAACAAAAACAATCAAATCACAAACATGAAAACTATCTTTCTTCTTACAGGATTTTTGTTACCGTTATTGACGCAAGCGCAAAACACACAAAACAATCCTGGCTCCAATCATGGAAATAAGTTTGAACAACTCGGAACAATTTTGGCATCGCCAAACGAATACCGAACTGCAAGCGGTGCGCCAGGTGGCAGTTATTGGCAACAACAAGTTGATTATGATATTAAATGTGAATTAGATGAAGAAAATTTGAAACTGAACGGATCGGAGTTAATAACTTATTACAATAATTCTCCTGACGCACTTAGTTATTTATGGTTTCAGTTGGATGAAAATCAGCACAGCAGTGTGAATAATGCCAATTATCAAACAAGCAATACATTGCCAAAACAAAGCTCTGATAAAATGTTAGATGCAATGATTGAAAAAAGAAATGATAATGGCTATGGATTTAATATTCTAAAACTTACTGATGCTGCCAACAAACCACTTCGATATTTTATTAATAAAACAATGATGCGAGTGGAGCTTCCCGCTCCATTATTAGCAGGTCAAAAATTTAGTGTAAAAATTAATTGGAATTATAAAATAGTTGACAGAAGAGATTTTTTTAAATTTGGTGGAGGTCGTGGCGGATATGAATTCTTCCCAGAAGATGGCAACCGTCTATTTACAATGGCGCAATGGTATCCTCGTTTGTGTATGTACAGCGACGAACAAGGTTGGCAAAATCATCAATTTACAGGTCGAGGGGAATTTACACTTTGCTTTGGCAATTTTAAAGTTCAAATGACAGTACCCGCTGATCACATAGTTGGGTCTACAGGAGAATGTCAGAACTACGCACAAACTTTAAGTCCAACAAGTTTTGCACGTTGGCAAAAAGCACAAACTGCAACCGAGCCAATTGAAATTGTAATGCTTTCCGAAGCAAAGAATGCAGAAAAAAATAAAAGTAAATTGAAAAAAACTTGGATTTACAAAGCAGATAATGTACGCGATTTTGCTTGGACAAGCAGTCGCAAATTTGTTTGGGATGCAATGCCAGCAGTTGTTGAAGGTAAAAAAATTATGTGCATGAGTTATTATGCAAAAGAAGCCTATCCTATTTATAATAAATTTTCAACAAAAGCAGTTGCACATACAATTAAAACTTATTCTGATTTTACAATTCCTTACACCTACCCTGTTGCGATAAGCGTTGAAGCTGCCAACGGAATGGAATATCCGATGATTTGTTTCAATCCGGGAAGAGCAGAAAAAGATGGCAGTTATAATGAAGCTGCAAAAAATTCTGCCTTGCTTGTAATCATTCACGAAGTGGGACATAACTTTTTTCCCATGATTATTAATAGCGATGAACGCCAATGGAGTTGGATGGACGAAGGGTTAAATTCTTTTGTACAATACCTTACGCAGGAATTATGGGATAATAAATATCCATCGGATCGTGGGCCGGCTTGGGGAATTGTTGACTACATGAAACTTTCGAAAGATCAATTGGAACCAATCATGACCAATTCTGAAAACATCATTCAATTCGGACCAAATGCCTACGGCAAACCGGCAACAGCTTTAAACATTTTGCGCGAAACAATTATGGGGCGCGAATTATTTGATTATGCTTTTAAAGAATATGCTAAACGTTGGGCATTCAAACACCCAACACCTTCTGATTTTTTTCGTACGATGGAAGATGCAAGTGGTGAAGATTTAGATTGGTTTTGGAGAGGATGGTTTTATGGAACCGATGCTTGTGACATTTCATTAGATACTGTAAAATATTCTCGTGCCGATGTAAATGCAACCGCGCAACAAAAAGATATGACGGTAATGAGAAGTCTACAAAAACCGATGGGCAGTGGATTTGAAGATATTTCCAAAATTAGAAATCGTGAGGATAAAAAAATTGTGTTTAGCACAGATAAGGATACAACCCTACGCGATTTTTATTGGAACTATGCCCGCGGAAATGAAAAATACGACACAACAAAATATGCGATAGAAGTAAAAGCACAAGTAGAATCTTTACCCGAAAACGAAAAAGAAAAATATGCAGACAAACATTTTTACGAACTTAATTTTAGCAACAAAGGCGGATTGGTAATGCCAATAATTATTGAATGGACTTATAAAGACGGAAGCAAAGAAACAGATCGCATTCCGGCGCAAGTTTGGCGTTTAAATGAAAAGAGTGTTGTTAAATCTTTTATGAAAGACAAAGAAGTAGCATCCATAAAATTAGACCCGATGAAAGAAACTGCAGACATTGACGAAACAAACAATAGCTGGGGAACAATTGCAGCGCCAAGTAAGTTTCAATTATTCAAACAAAAACAAAATGTTGTACCGCCGGTAGGAATTAATCCGATGCAAAAAGCAGAAGAAAATAAGAAAAAAGGATTTTAAATTTTAAAACAAAAAAACATGGAAGCGCAAAAAGTAGATCTATTCATTCTTACGAATGCAAAATTTTTTGAAAGTCATCACGTAGCACAAATTAGAGATCGTTTGTTAGAAATTGATGATTCAAAATGGTTAGCATTACAAACAATTCAGTTCAAAGATGCTTCAACAAGTTTGATAATTTCAATCTTGGGCGGCAGCTTGGGGATTGACCGTTTTATTATTGGAGACACGGGTTTGGGAATTGGCAAATTGCTTACCTGTGGCGGACTTGGAATATGGACAATTGTAGATTGGTTTTTAATTCAAGGTGCAACAAGAGAAAAAAACATGCAAAAAATTCAACCATTTCTTTATTAAAAGCAATGCACAAAAATAAATTATATTTATTTTTAACGATTGCCTGCATCGCAGGATATGGTTGGCTTTTGTTTGCATTTAATAATACAGAACAATTAAACAATAACGCAAACTCGGTTTGCCTTATTAAACAAGCAACAAATTTGCCTTGCCCTTCTTGTGGAACTACGCGATCAGCTGTGTCAATCATAAATGGAAATTTTTCGGATGCTTTTTTATGGAATCCTTTTGGCTTTGTTGTTTTAGCAATAATGTTGCTTTTACCAATTTGGCTTTTGAGTGATTTTATAAAAGGAAACAATAGTTTGCAAAATGCTTTTTTGCAAACCGAAAAAATAGTATCTCGAAAATGGATTGCAGTTTCAGCCATTTTTTTAGTTGCCGCAAATTGGATTTGGAATATTTATAAAGAATTATGACTTTACTTAAAAAATTTGGCTACATCCCCGGAGAACACGAAGCAGAAAAGGCATCGAATAGTTATTTGATGTCATTGATTGCAATTATTGCGGGACTTCCTTTTCCTATTCTTAACCTGATTGCAAGTTTTATTTTTTATTTGGGCAATCGCAAAGGAACTTATTTTGTTCGCTGGCATTGCACGCAAGCTTTATTAGGTCAAGTTTCTTTATTAATAATGAACAGTTTTAGTTTTTGGTGGACCATTTCAATCTTGTTCGACGATGAACATATTTCCAATAAATATATCGCATACATGCTTACTGTATTCCTTTTTAATTTTGTTGAATTTATTGGTACAATTTATTCTGCAGTAAAAACACGAAGAGGCGAACATGTAGACTGGTGGCTTTATGGCAATCTCACTTCTTTTATTTGCAAACTGTAATATGAAAAAAATAATCTTTCCCATTTTGATTTTCGTTGCATTATTTTTTGCGACTTGGTTTGTATTGAAACAAATAGATTGGATCAAACATTTTAAAGTAAAACAAACAACCAAATCACTGGAAGAAAAACTGGGTGATTTAATTTGGAAATCAATATCGGCAAGCGAAGGTGTAATAAATGATAAAAAAATCACCAATGCAGTTGATAGCATTCTTACTAAAATTTGCAAAGCAAATAATATCGACCGAACTAAAATAAAACTGCATATTGTTAAAAACTCGGAAGTGAATGCGTTTGCATTGCCCAACAATTATCTGTTGGTGAACAGTGGATTAATTTTGAATTGTGTTAACGAAGGCGAACTGGCGAGTGTAATGGCACACGAAATTGCACATATTCAGTTAAATCATGTGATGGAAAAAGTGGTTCTCAAAATGGGAATGACGGTGCTTGTTACAATTACTTCGGGAGGCGGTGGCGAAATGACCAAAGAAATTTTGCATTTGCTCACTTCTACTGCATACGATAGAACTTTGGAAAGCGAAGCCGATGCAAAAGCTGTTGACTATTTAATTGCTTCAAATATGGATCCGGAAAATTTTGCAAATTTTTTATTCCGACTATCGGGTAAAGAAGATGAATGGACAAAACGACTTGAAATGATAAGCACGCATCCCAATTCGAAAGAAAGGGCTGAAGCAATCATTGAACTTTGCAAGGATAAAAAATTTGCAAAAAAACAAGTGCTTTCACCTAAAAAATGGATTGAGTTGCAGGATAGAATTAAAGAAATGAAATAGTTGGCTTCGAGAACCTCAGTCAACTATTTTTCACTGAGGAGTACCCTGAGCCTGCCGAAGGGTGAAATGTACTATTGGGTTCGTCAGTATTAGTTATTTTGCAGATTCAAAAACAAAAACATGGAACTTATTGAAGTAACTACTTCAGCATTGGCAAAGGATTTTATCTTCGTAAATGTTACCATAAATAAAGACAATCTCAATTATATTCGCCCGTTGGATAAGGATATAAATGATGTTTTTGATAAAGAAAAAAATAATGCTTTTCAGTTTGGCGAAGCCGTTCGTTGGATTTTAAAAGACAATAATGGAAATGCAATTGGTAGAATTGCAGCTTTTGTTAACTCAAAATATAAGAACAAAGGAGACGATGTACCAGTTGGTGGTTTCGGTTTTTTTGATTGTATAAATGACCAAAAAGCTGCCGATCTGCTTTTTGATACTGCCAAAAATTGGTTGCTTCAAAAAGAAGTACAAGCAATGGATGGTCCGATAAATTTTGGAGAAAGAAATCGTTGGTGGGGTTTATTGGTAGAAGGGTTTCACGAACCATTGTATGCGATGAATTTCAATGCACCGTATTACCAAAAACTATTTGAAACTTATGGCTTTCAAGTTTTTTACAACCAAATTTGTTGGTTACTGAATGTGCCAAAAAAAGGTGGCCAGCTTGCACCTCGCTTATATGCCGCACACCGAAAATTTTCTTCCAATCCCGATTTTAAAACCAGCACAGTTTCTAAAAATAATTTACAAAAATTTGCCAAAGATTTTTGCACTATCTACAACAAAGCATGGGCGGGGCATGATGGCAATAAAGAGATGAACGAAAGTGATGCACTTAAAACATTCAAAAAAATGAAGGCAGTAATGGATGAAAACTGTATATTTTTTACTTATCATAAGAATGAACCAGTATCTTTTTTTATAAGCCTACCAGACCTTAATCAAATTTTTAAATTTCTGAATGGAGAATTCAATTGGTGGGCAAAATTGAAATTTCTTTTCTATAAAAAATTTATCGGGTGCACTCGGCTTGTGGGAATTATTTATGGAGTTACGCCAGAGTTTCAGGGTTCAGGAGTTGATTATTTTATGCTTGCCGAGGCAGAAAAAGTAATTATTGCAAAAACGAAGTATACCGAATTTGAAATGCAATGGCAGGGAGATTTCAATCCAAAAATGTTGAATATCTCAAAAAATTTGGGTGCCACCCAAAGCCGTCGTTTAATTACTTATCGGTATTTGTTTGATAGAACCAAGGAATTTGTTCGACATCCGCTATTGAATTAAAATAAATAATTTTGAAAAATATTTATTCAAATAAAACAAAATAATCCTTCAAAAACTTACCTATCATTGCATTAACTTGAAGACGCAATTTTAGTTTTCGCAATCGCTATCATGGATAAATTTATTGTTTCAGCACGCAAATATCGTCCACAATTGTTTGACACAGTTGTCGGGCAGGAACATATAACTACCACATTAAAAAATGCAATTCTATCCAAGCAACTTGCCCATGCATTTTTATTTTGTGGACCACGCGGTGTTGGAAAAACAACTTGTGCAAGAATTTTAGCTAAAACTATTAATTGCGAAAACCAAACAAAAACCGGAGAAGCGTGTAATACTTGTAACTCCTGTGTTTCTTTTGCCGACGGCACATCTTTAAATATGCACGAGCTGGATGCGGCATCAAATAATTCCGTAGATGATATTCGTTCTTTGGTTGATCAAGTTCGTTTTGCGCCACAAGCTGGTCAATTCAAAGTTTATATTATTGACGAGGTTCACATGCTTAGCACTTCCGCATTTAATGCTTTTTTAAAAACGTTGGAAGAACCACCACCTTTTGCAATTTTTATTTTAGCTACAACAGAGAAACATAAAATTCTTCCCACTATTTTGAGTCGTTGTCAGATTTTCGATTTTAAACGAATTACCATTCAGGCAACGGTAAATCATTTGCAAAATATTTGCACACAAGAAAATATAAAAGCAGAAAAAGCAGCATTGCAGGTGATTGCGCAAAAAAGTGAAGGATGCTTGCGCGATTCACTTAGTATTCTCGACAAAATTGTAAGCTTTACCAGTGGCCAATTGACGTATGCAAATACACTTGAACACTTAAATATTTTAGATGCAGAATATTATTTCAAATTATTGGACTACATGCAATCGCAACAACTTTCGGATGCACTTATTTTGTACGACGAAATAAATAACAAAGGTTTTGATGGCGATTTAGTGCTATCAGGATTTTCTGAATTTATCCGCAACTTGCTGATTAGTAAAGATGAAAAAGCTGCGTTTTTATTGGATGTAACAGAAAATTTCAAAGACAGTTATTTGCAAACTGCTAAAAATGTTTCATCGCCACTATTAATTGCAACGCTAAATATTTTAAATGAAGCTGAAATCAATTACAAAACAGCCCGAAATAAAAAATTGCATTTAGAATTAACACTAATAAAACTGTGTTATTTAAAACAAGCAATTGAATTAAGTGCCGACGAAAACGGTCTCTCTAAAAAAAAAATAGTTGAACAAACCAAACCACTTGCTTTTAAAAATATTACTCCATTCAAAATTCAAAAAACAAACAAAACAGAAGAGCAGCAACAACTTCCAGCTGCAAAATTAATTATTGAAACACCCCCTATTTCTATTCTTCAAAAAGAAGATACTCTGAAAATTTCAAGTGCACATCAAAAAACTACAAAACTAAATTCGCTCGAGTCCATTCGTAAACAAATAAAAGACAACAGTAATAATGGGATTGCAAAATCGAACATCCCTTTAGAAATAGAAAAATTGCAAAAAGCTTGGAGCGAGTATGTCGACAAATTGAAAGAAGAAAAAAATCCAGCAGCAACTAATTTCGAAATGGCCGAACTTCGAATTCAAGATGAAAATAATTTTATAGCACTCGTCACCAACAATATTCAATTTCGATTTATTGAACAAGGTGGTTTAAAAGTATCGCAGTTTCTCAGAGAAAAATTGCATAACCAACTTTTACAATTTTACATTGTGATGGAACAAAATAAAGATGCAAACAAATCGTATGAAATTCCACTTAGTGCAAACGAACAGTTTCAAAAAATAATTCAAAAATATCCATTAGTAAAAAAATTAAAAGACCGTTTGCGATTAGACTTAGATTAACAACCATTTTAATTCAGCTTTTTTATCTTAATTTCGGCAACAAATTTTAACGAACATGGCGGAAGTAATTTTAATGCCCCGATTGAGCGATACAATGACCGAAGGAGTTGTTGCCGCATGGCATAAAAACATTGGTGATAGTATAAAAAAAGGAGATTTATTGGCGGAAATAGAAACCGACAAAGCCACCATGGAATTGGAAAGTTATAAAGATGGAATTCTTTTACATATCGGAATTGCAAAGGGCGGAAAATTGCAAGTCAACGATTTGTTGGCGATAATTGGGAAAGCTAACGAAGATATTTCTTCGCAAATAAATAAACAAGTTGCTGAAATCATTGAACCGACAAAAACCGATTCGCAACCAACCGCAATTCAACCAACAAGTGAAGTCGTTGAAACGCCAAGTACAAACGTTGTTAATTTTGATGTAGCAACAGACGACCGTTTAAAAGCATCTCCTCTTGCAAAAAAATTAGCAAAAGAAAAAGGAATCGATATTACCGGCATTCAAGGTAGCGGCGATGGAAGAAGAATTGTAAAATCAGATATTGATAATTTTAAACCAATTACAGAAATTCCTATTACAGTTGTTCCTACAATTAACACTGAAACCGGGAAGGCAGAATTTACAGACAGCCCCAATGGCCAGATGCGGAAAGCGATTGCAAAAAGACTTTGCGAAAGTAAATTTTCAGCTCCCCATATTTATTTGACTATGGAAATAAATATGGACAATACAATTTCCATTCGCACACAAATGAATCAAATTGGGAATGTGAAAATTTCGTTTCAAGATATGTTGATTAAAGCGTGTGCATTTTCTTTAAAACAACATCCATCCATAAATTCATCTTGGATGGGCGATTTTATTCGCACTTATCATCATGTTCATATTGGCAGTGCAGTTGCTTTGCCAGAAGGATTGATTGTTCCAGTAATTAAATTTGCCGATCAAAAATCTTTTGTACAAATAGCAACCGAAACAAAAGAACTTTACGCAAAAGCAAAAAATAAAAAATTACAACCAACAGAATTTAGCGGAAACACTTTTACAATCAGCAATTTGGGCATGTTGGATATTGAAGAATTTACAGCTATTGTAAACCCTCCCGATAGTTGCATTTTGGCTGTTGGAAAAATAAAAGAAATTGTAGTTAAAAAAGAAGATGGATTTGGAACAACGAATGTGATGAAAGTTACACTTAGTTGCGACCACCGAAGTGTGGATGGAGCAATGGGAGCAGCTTTTCTGCAAACATTAAAAAAATACATGGAGAACCCAATTACGATGTTGCTTTAATTGTTTCCAAGATTTACTCACTTAATTAGTTATGCCTTTTTGGACAAATTGTTAATATTTTCTAAAAAAATATAATTACAAATATTTTGACTTAGATTTGATTGAGTGAAACAATTTTTTGCGATATTATTTTTTATAGTTTTAACAACAACTGCTTCTTTCGGACAAGAAATTAATGCCAAAGAAACACCGCAACGGATTTTAAGATTATATCCCAACCCAGCTATCTCTTTCATAAAATTTGATTTCCAAAATGAATACCAAAAAGGATACAGTATTCAAATAATTAATTTTATTGGAAAGCAACAGCAGGATTTAAAAAATATTAATTACAGTACAACACTTGATCTTTCCAACTTTTCTCGCGGAATTTATATTTATCAGTTAAAAAATGAAAATGGGAAAATAGTAGATTCTGGAAAATTCCAAGTTCGAAAATAATCCAACTTCATCTCTCTTTTTTTCTAAAGCAACGAAAATGAATTTTGAACGGTCTATAGTTAAATGTATTTTATGAACAAGCTATCTACTTTTATTATAGTTGTAATTGCAACTTTATTAATTAGGTGTGAAAAAGAACAGCCAATAACCAAAACATTTAAAGCCAAATTTGTTGCTGGAATGTGTGGACAAATCATCATTGAAATACTGGATAGCAATTATTATGACAAAGGGATGAATTGGACAAATTCAAGCGGTCAATTATATCATCATGTATTTACTGTTCGGAATCCTTGTGATTTAAATCCTTCAACTCTCAACGTCGGAGGAGATATTTTTGATTGCGTATTAATCGCATCGCCCGACAAAACTAACTGTATCACTTGTCTTGCTTATATGGAAACTCCCCCAAAAACATGGAATATAAAAGTGAAGAAATAAACTTCCTTTTATTATAACTAACTAATTACAGTACAAGTCTAATTAGGCCAAATTCTTCCTTTCAAGACAATTTGTCCCAACTCATCTATTGGCAGAATTATTGACAACCTTACCTTTGCGTTCAATTTTTATAAAAATGCGACAAAAAGATATGAAAGAAGAAAAAGAACCTGCAAAAATGCAATCGGAAGAAGCGATTGAAAACAACGAAACATCCATGCTAAATTCCGATGAAAATCTGAACGAAGTTGAATCTAAAAATGAAGAACAATCAAATTTGGCGGAAATTGAACTATTGAAAATTCAAGTAGCAGAAGCGCAAGACAAACTACTTAGAAAAATAGCTGAATTTGATAATTTCAAAAAAAGAAATTCAAAAGAAAGAATCGAACTAATTCAAACAGCTGGCAGAGAAGTAATTATTGACATGTTGAGTGTGTTGGATGATTGTGAACGTGCTACCAAACAAATGTCAAGTACAGACGATCCAACGCATATCAAAGAAGGTGTTAATTTAGTTTTTAACAAATTGAAAAATACACTGCTTGCAAAAGGATTGAAACCAATGGAAACAATCAATCAATTATTCAACTCCGATATGCACGAAGCAATTACGGAAATTGAAGCACCCACAGAAGCATTGAAAGGGAAAGTAGTTGATGAGATTGAAAAGGGTTATTATTTAAATGAAAAAATAATTCGTTACGCCAAAGTTATTATTGGCAAGTAAAATTTTATATGTCAAAAAGAGATTACTACGAAATATTGGGTGTGAGCAAATCATCGTCAACGGATGATATAAAAAAATCTTACCGTAAAGTTGCAATGCAATTTCATCCTGATAGAAATCCGGGTGATAAAGCAGCTGAAGAAAAATTCAAAGAAGCTGCAGAAGCTTATGAAGTGTTGAGTGATGCAGATAAAAAAGCGCAATACGATCGATACGGACATGCTGGTGTAAGTGGCAATGGTCGTGGTTTTAGTGGCGGAGGTATGAATATGGAAGATATCTTTAGCCAGTTTGGTGATGTTTTCAGTGATGATCTTTTTGGTAGTTTTTTTGGCGGAGGAAGAGGTCGTTCATCAAGAGGTCGTGGCGTTCGCGGAAGCAATCTTCGCGTAAAAATAAAACTGACTTACGAGGAAATTGCAAAAGGAGTTTCCAAACAAATTAAAGTTAAGAAGCATGTAAATTGTACAACATGTAGTGGAAGTGGTGCAAAAGATAAATCAAGTATTCAAAATTGTAGTACTTGTGGTGGTAGTGGTCAGGTTAAGAAAATTGCAAACACTTTCATGGGCCAAATGCAAACAGTAACGACTTGTCCGAGTTGTAATGGAGAAGGTTCTACTGTAACAAGTAAATGCACCGCATGCAAAGGCGATGGAAGAGTTTATGGAGAAGAAACGGTAAAGCTAGATATTCCAGCCGGCGTTCAAGAAGGAATGCAGTTGAGTTTAAGTCATAAAGGAAATGCCGGTGAAAGAGGTGGATCGCCGGGTGATTTACTTATTTTAATTGAAGAAGAACCGCATAAAGAATTGCAACGCGATGGATCGAATGCTGCTTATGATCTTCATATTTCATTTTCAGATGCTGTTTTTGGAAAACAAGTTGAAGTGCCCACCATCGACGGAAAAGCAAAAATCAAAATTCCTGCAGGAACGCAAGGTGGAAAAATTTTCAGGTTAAAAGGAAAAGGATTTCCAACTGTAAATAGCTACCAGAGAGGCGATCAGCTGATTAACATAAATGTTTGGGTTCCGCAACATTTATCGGCAGAAGAAAAACTGATGCTGGAAAAATTAAATGAATCATCCAACTTCAAACCCAATCCTGATAAAACAGAAAAAAGTTTTCTGGAAAAAATGAGAGAGCTTTTTACTTAGTCTCTTTTTTCTTTTTGAATTTACCATAAAGCAATTTTGCTTTATAAACTAATTCCACAAATTGGCTTTGATTGATATCCGTTGGATTTGCAGCTTCGCTTGCTTGGAATAGCACATCACCCCAAGTAATATTTTTTGTGTATGCGGATGATTTGAGCAAAGATCCAAACATAATTACAGAATTTGCAAATCTGTAATTAGGAGTTAATTTATTAAAACCAATCGGATTGTAATTTGACTTGAACTCCATTTTTTGTCGAATAGAATCATTCGGTATTTGATAATGTAAATTAATTTCAGAAAAAAAATCATTTTGATTCTTGAAATCGTTCCATCCAATTTCTGGAATTATTTCAAAAGCCATGGTTACGGAATATCCTGACCCAATTTCGCCACCTTCAATGACAGAAATAGAATCAGTTATTGCAGAAACTTTATTGTCAAAACCAATTAATCGATACTCTTTTACATACGAAGGGTTGAATTCAACATTCAGATATACATCGTCTGCAACAGTATAAAGTGTTTGTGCAAATTCTTTCAACAAAATTTTATCGGCTTCGTAATAATTATCCAAATAAGCAAAATTTCCATTTCCTTTTCTTGCTAACAATTGAATTTTTGAATCTTTATAATTTCCCATTCCCACACCTAAACAAGTTAAATAAATTCCTTTTTCACGATGGCGCATAATCATTTCTTCTAATTCAATTTCTGTTTTTAACCCAACATTAAAATCTCCATCCGTTGCAAGTATGATTCTGTTATTCCCATTTTCAATAAAATAATTTTTAGCTAGTGAATAAGCAAGTCGAACCCCCGACTCGCCGGGAGTTGAACCACCTGGGCTTAAATCGTCAATTGCTTTTATTATTTTTTCTTTTTCATTTCCACTTGTTGGGAAAAGCATAACACCGGCAAACCCGCCATATACAACAATGCTGACAGTATCTTTTTCCCTTAATTGCAAAACCAAATTTTTAAACGCTGATTTCAATAGGGGAAGCCGATTGGGCATATCCATTGAACCGGAAACATCAATCAAAAAAACCAAATGTGCAGGAGGAAGTGAATCGAAATTTATTTTTTTTGAATTAATATTTACATAATAAAGTTGATTGGCTGAATTCCATGGACAAGCAGTTAGTGTGGTATTTATTTTAAACAGTGAATCTTGAAAAGGTGGTTGATATGCAAAGTTGAAATTGTTAAGCATCTCCTCGATGCGAACCGCGTCGGTGGGAACTTTCATGTCCAAATTTATAAAGCGTCGAATATTGCTATAAGAGGCCCTGTCTATATTTAAAGCAACACCGGTACTTGAAATGTTTTTCGTTTTTACAAACTCATTTTCTACAACATCTGCATAAGTTTCTTCGTGAGAATATAATTTCGACACACTCTTTTTTTCAACATTCCTTGATAAAGAAACAAGTTTCTCTTTTCGAATATTGGTATTTTGAATTGGGATTCGTTTTAATCGAATTGAAATAAACTCTCCGGTAATTACAAAATATTTTTCAGGCAAGTATCCTTCAAGCATAAATTGCAAACTGTCTGTTTTTTGTGAGCTTGAAATTCCAAATGATCCGAAAGCGTCCGTGCGAAAAATAAATCCCGTACGCACTTGAGCAATCTTTACATTTTGCAGCAAGCTTCCCGATTCATCTCGTACTTCGCCGCGTAAATAATATTGCTGCGCAAATGCAGTCGTAATTAAAAATTGCAACAACAATATTTGAAATAGTTTTTTCAAATGAAAATCAACTTCTTTCAAAGTAATGAAAAAACTAACAGCGTTGCAATTATTTTTAAACTAGTTTATAAATTTCTTTAAGATTTCTGCCAAGCCCATCATAATCTAATCCATAACCAACAACAAATTTATTTGGAATTGAAAACCCAAGATAGTCAACATTAATAGGAAAAACCAATGCATCTGGCTTGTGTAATAATGCCGCAATTTTTAATGAAGCGGGTTGCTGGTGCAATAATTTAGGAAGAAATTCATTCAGCGTTTTCCCAGTATCCACAATGTCTTCAACAATAATAATTTCTTTCCCAAAAAGATCCATATCAAGTCCAATTGCAGTTAGCACACGGCCGCTTGAACTCATGCCTTTATAAGAAGCAAGTTTTATGAAACAAATTTCTGCATCAATTGTTAGGTTTTTAAAAAGGTCAGATGCAAACATAAACGACCCATTCAAAATTGCAATAAACAATGGCTTGCGCCCTTCATAATCTTTATTAATTTCTATTGCAATTTTTTTTACTTGTTCCTGAATTTCTGTTTCGAAAAGATAAGGCTCGAATATTTTATCATGAATTTTGACTTGCTTCATAGTAACTAACTTTAATATTTATAATATTTTTTTGGTTTGTAAATTTAATACAGAACCAACTTGCAACTTTGAACCCGATTTTAGATTATTATACTCAAGTAAACTTTCTAGTCTAATTGCTTCAATCTGTGCAATTGAAAATAAAGTTTCTCCAAATTTTACAACATGCTCTTTATTATTTCCAATTTTTCTTTTTCGTTGAAGATAAATTAGTTGATCTTCTTCAACAAACTCTTGAGTTGTCATCTCGTTAAATTCAAATAATTTAGCCAACTCTACTTCATATTTAGTTGCTAAAAATAAATATGAAACCCCTTTTCGCGCAAATACAACTTTTGTATTATTTATTAAAAAATCATTCTCTGGAAAATCTGCTGCAATTAATTGCACGCTTTTATTTTCCAACCCCTCCACTGAACCATGAAATTGTTCTAATGCAGTCAACGAATAATCTTGCAAATTGTAATTCTCAATTAGTTTAATAAGAATTTGTGGATACTTTGGATTGGTTGCGTAGCCTGCTTTTTTCAACCCATAAGCCCAGTTTTCATAATCCAATGGATCGAGAAAAAATAAAGATGCATACCAAGGCCTTGATTTTAAAAAATCAGAATGATCCTTGTAAGAATCAATTGGTGAATCATATTTTCTGAAACATTCATTAGGTGCATCGTCTGTATGTCGAAAAATTTTTCCTTTCCAATCGTCTTTACATTTTATCCCAAAATGATTGTTGGATTTTAAAACTAGTTTACTTGTCCCTGCATTTGTTTCGTGAATTCCCTGTGCTAATTTAATTGCAGCAGGGACTCCTGTACGCTGCATTTCAGCAATTGCTAAATTTCTGTAAATAAAGATATAATCAAGTATTCGTTTGTCATCTTGTGCAAAAAGATTTACATAAAAAATTAGCCCAAAAAATAAAATAATAAAATTCCGCACTTGTTTAAAAATTTAAAGTTTTCGTATCAAATACATTCCATCGCGAATTGTCAACATCATTTTTTCAACATCTCTTCTATTATTAATGTATTCATTGAAAGCGCGAATTGCTTTTACACTTTTTCCATTTTGAGTCGAATCAAAAACTTGCCCATGAAAAAAAACATTGTCTGCGAAAATAAACCCATTCTTTTTTACACGAGGTAGAACTAAATTAAAATAATCGATGTAACTAACTTTATCCGCATCAATAAATACCAAATCCCATTCTTCTTCAATTGCTGAAATGATTGACATGGCGTTGCCAATATGCAATGTGATTTTTTCGGAATACGCAGACCGATCAAAATAATTTTTTGCTAATTGCGCATCTTTTTCTCTCAATTCAATTGTATGAATCATCCCATCGTTTGCTAATCCTTTTGCAAGACACAACGTACTGTAACCAGTAAAAGTGCCAATTTCGAGAATGCGTTTTGGGCGCAACATACAACTTAGCGTTTCTAACAACTTTCCCTGCAAATGCCCGCTGAGCATGTGGTGTTTCGGGTGATTGTCTTTTGTAATTTCAGCAATTTCATGAAGCAATTTATCTTCGGCAGAAGTATATTTCTCTGCATAATTTTCTGCTTGTGAATTGACAATTTCCAATTTTTAAAATTTTATTCTTTGAACGAATCAATTATTTAATTTTTCTTTTTATTCGAAATAGCCCACAATCCGATGAATGTTAAAACTCCATTTATGAGTATTAATTCATTCCCGATTTTATACCCATCAAATAATGCTGTTGAAACATTTTGCAAGCCAAGATTCACATGTAACTTCGCTTCGTACCAAGCAGGACTGCTTAACATATCAAGTCCCAAAGTGAGCAATGGTGCTAAAATACAAACGGTCCACAAATATTGTTCTCGAAGATTTCTTTTTGTTAAAATACCAAAACCAAATAGTCCTAATAATGGTCCATAAGTTACCCCTGCGAATTTTAAAATGAAATCAATAATTAATTTATCATTAACCCATTTGAAAATTAAGACCATAATAAAAAACAACACCGCAAAAGTAAAATGCACTTTTAATCGTGTTCTTTTTTTCTCTTGTTCGGAAATTGTTTTCTTTTTAAGTCCAATAAAATCAATACAAAAACAAGAAGTGAGCGAAGTAATTGCGCCATCCACACTGGGAAATAATGCAGATATCAACGCAATAATAAAAATAATTCCGATAGTGCCACTAAATGCATTACTAAGTGCAATGGTTGGAAAAAGATCGTCCGGAGGAACTTGAATATTATGAGCAGTAGCATACAAATAAAGTACACCACCCAATATTAGAAATAGAAAATTCACAATCATCAGTACTGCTGTAAATGTCATCATGTTTTTTTGTGAATCTTTAAGTGTTTTTACACTTATATTTTTTTGCATCATTTCTTGATCGAGGCCCGTCATGGCAATTGCAATAAACATTCCTCCCACAATGTGTTTCAGCGCGAATGAACTTGCTTTGACATCCCAATTAAAAATTTGCGTGTACCCTTTTTCCGACATCAACAACATCGCACCATCAAAATCGGTTCCCAAAGATTTTATAATAACAATGATGCAGACAATCAACCCCACCAACATTCCTGTTGTTTGAAGCGTATCGGTGTAAATAATAGTTTTCACACCACCTTCAAAAGTGTACAATAAAATCAAAATGAGAATTACCAAAGCTGTAACAGTAAAGGGAATTCCCAACTTATTAAAAATAAATGTTTGCAAAATGCTGATGACCAAATAAAGTCTTGCAGTAGCGCCAATTGTTCTTGAAAGAATAAAAAAGAAAGCTCCTGCTTTGTGTGCATTTGCACCAAATCTTGTTTCTAAATAAGAGTAAATGCTTGTAAGATTTAATCGGTAATACAAAGGAAGCAATACAAAAGCAATTACAATATATCCCAATAAATAACCGAGTACGATTTGAAAATAAAAAAAATTGCCGGTTCCAACTCCTCCGGGAACACTCACAAATGTTACACCACTTAGTGAAGTGCCAATCATTCCAAATGCAACTAATAACCAATTGCTGCTTTTATTTCCAATGAAAAAAGAATCATTGTTTGAGTTACGCGAAGTGTACCAAGCAACACTCAACAACAATAAAAAATAAGCAATTACAAATGAAAATAAAATTACAGGAGACATAGTTCAATTTTAGTTTTGTCCCGATGATAATCGGGCTTAGATTTGGGCAAGATAAATAATTAAATGATGATACAATCGTTAGCAGTTTTTTGCGGATCTAAAAATGGGAATAATCCAATTTTTTCAGAACATGCAACTGCATTGGGAAAATTGTTAGCGCAAAATAATATCACGCTTATTTATGGCGGTGGTGGAAAAGGAATAATGGGAAGTTTAGCAAATGCGGTAATTGAATTTAACGGAACCGTAATTGGTGTAATTCCAAAAATAATATTAACATGGGAACAACAACACGAAGGACTTACTCATCTTTTAGTTGTAGAAGATATGCATGAACGAAAAAGGAAAATGTATGATTTATGCGACGCCGCACTTATTTTGCCCGGCGGTTTTGGCACGCTTGATGAACTTTTTGAAATGCTAACATGGAACCAACTCTCCATTCATAACAAACCGGTTTTTATTTTAAATTCAAATGGTTTTTACGATCACTTAATTCAACATATTCTTCTACTTGAAAAAAACGATTTTTTGCATGAACCAATCAGTAAACGGTTAGTTTTTCTAAATCACCCGGAAGAGATTGCACCATTTTTGCAATAATCAGTTATCAAATATTTTGCCAGCATTTAAAATATTGTTTGGATCAAAAACAGTTTTTATTTTTCGCATCAATTCCAATTGTTTTTCTTCAAATACAATATCCATGTAAGATTTTTGAATTAACCCAATTCCATGTTCGCCACTAATTGTTCCTCCGAGTTTTTTTACTAATTGAAATAAAGCACGTAACCATTGAATCATTTCCGGACTTTGCTGACTATTTTTTACTCCTTCTTTATTGATACGAATGTGCAAATTTCCGTCGCCGGCATGTCCATAACAAACTACTTTAAAATCAAAATGAATTCCCAATTCCTTCACACCACGAATCAATGCAGGCAGTGCTGCTCTTGGCACCACCGTATCTTCTTCAATTGAATATCCTGAAAGTTTTACTGCTTCTGCTACGCGTCTTCTCAGCTTCCACAGTTCTTCTTTTTGTTGAGCATCTTCAGCAAAATAAATTTCACCAATATCGAATTGTAATAAATTTTCACTGATTGTTTCCATTTCTGTCATGAGGACTTCTTTGTTGTTCCCATCTACTTCAATGAGTAAATGTGCTTCAGTATCTTCTGTAATCGGAATCGTATTATTACCAACAAAAGCATTTACAATTTTTAGTGCATTTATTTCTACAAGTTCCATTGCACTTGGTACAAAACCTGCTTGAAATATTTTACTAACTGCTTCTCCAGCTTGTTCCAATTTTCGAAAAGGAACCAACATCAGTAAATCATATTTCGGTAGCGGAATTAATCGCAAAACAATTTTTGTAACAATCGCCAATGTTCCTTCGCTTCCAACAATTAATTGTGTAAGATTATATCCTGTTGAATTTTTTAACACATTTGCACCTGTCCAAATTATTTCACCGGTTGGCAATACTATTTGAAGGTTCAACACATAATCTTTTACTACGCCGTATTTTACGGCTTTTGGGCCTCCGCTATTTTCGGAAATATTTCCACCAATAAAACAAGAACCACGACTGGCAGGGTCGGGTGGATAAAACAATCCTTTTTCTTTTACCGCATTTTGAAGTACTTCTGTAATTACACCGGGCTCGGTAGTTATTTGCAAATTGCGTTCGTCAATTTCAAGTATCTCATTCATCCTTTCAGTGGAAAGTAGCAACCCTCCCAAATGTGGAAGTGCACCACCACTTAATCCTGTTCCTGCACCGCGTGGTGTTACCGGAATTTTTGCATCATTACAAATTTTAAGAATTGCGCTAATCTCTTCGACAGCTCTCGGTTTTACCACTATTTCAGGTAGATAATGTAAATTTTCTGTTTCATCGTGTGCATAATTTGCAAGCGATTCTTCGTCGGTAAAAACAAATTTTTCACCAACAATTTGTTTAAACAAAAAAAGATGAGCCTCTGTAATATTTTTACAATGTGTTTGGTTCATTTTTAAAATTGGAATGCTAAAAATCGTGTTTTTTTTTGAAATATTGAAATGTACAATTTCGACTGTTAATTACGAAAAGAAGGGCAAAGCATTTGTTTTTTATTTCCAAGATAAGTGGAGAACAAGCCTTGTTTGACAATTGAAAATTCAAGTGCACCGCGTCCATTGTTGTATAAATTCATCGAAGAAATGGTAGCATCAAATGTAAAAGTTGCTTTGAATTCTTTCCACATCAATCCCATCATTGGGATAATAGATTCTTTGTGACGGTAGTAAACACCAGCTATTAATTGATACTCTCCATCGCCCGACAAATTATATTGCGCATTTAATCCACCTACCATTTCTACAGCTTTTGCTTGTGTTGTAAAATAAATATTCGGATTTATCATCCATTGATTATTCAACAAAAAACTTCCATTTAAAAAAATTGAATTTCGCAATGGCACCCGATTGTCAATTCCCGGAGAAGAAATAAAAAAAGATTCTCGTGGTTGATTTACATGCTGCGCTGCAAATCCTGCATTGATATAGGTTCGCTCATTGGGGAAATAAGCATAATTAAGCCCAACTTGCACATCGAGATAATTAATATTATTCGAGTTCAATGAAACAGATGTTGGCAATTTATTATCGAAAAATTTTCCGTCGAATTGATCCGGAAATTTTAAATTATAAACATTGATTTGTTTGTTTGCCCATCCCACATTAAATCCCGCACTTACTAAACTTCCAATTCCAATTAGTTGATGATAAGCAACAGATCCATAAATTTTTGTAGCAGTAAGATTTCCGCTTCCAACCACATCGTGCAACAATACACCTCCGGCTCCCAACCAGCCTGTTTCAAAACGATTGCGAAATAATTGTGCATCGCCAAATACACTCATTGTTTTATACGGAACAGCCATAATGCTACTCCATTGATCGCGATAATTTACTCCAATCCGATAATCGCCATCCGGAATAAAACCTGTATTTGCCGGATTGGTTGTTAATGGAGAATTGATGAATTGAGAAAAATGAAAGTTCTGTCCTTTTACAAAAGATGTTATTATAAAAGCAAAGATGGTTGCTACTATTTTCAACTTGTTTTTCATTTACCTAATTAACGTTATATCGCCTTTTTTTGTTGTTTTCGTTCCATCAAAAAATTCTACATCCAAAGTATAAACATACACATCCATTGGCTGCAATACGTTTTTATATTTTCCATCCCAACCATTATTTTGATTGGTTGATTCAAAAACTTTGTTTCCCCATCTGTTCCAAACGATAAATTTCATTTTTGTGATCCCAAATCCTTTCACAAATATTTTACTGTTTACATCTCCACTGTTTGGCGAAAATGCATTGGCAACATCAACAGAAGTTACAACCAGTGCACTTACTGCAAAGCAAGTTGTATCGCCACATCCCATCGCATTAGTTGCAATTAGACAAACATTAAACGTTTCTGTGGATTGGTATAAATGCGAAACAGGAAGTCGCGAATTGGTAAGTAAACTATCCCCATCACCAAAAATCCATTTAAAATTTACTGCATCAACGGAAGATAAATTAGTAAAAACAATCGGTGTGTTTTCTATGGGAAGATTTGGCAAAAAACTAAAATTAGCTACAGCATTGGGATGAATTGTAATTGAACGCGTTAAGGTATCCGAAATATTACAAGTATTCGGATCATTTGCAATTAATGTAACAATAAAAGTTCCAGTTGATGTAAACGTATTTACGGGATTTGTAGCAATAGAAGTATTTCCATCTCCAAAATTCCATTGAAAGGTTTGCCCTGCAATTGAAGTATTTGTAAACTGAGCTGTAAAGGGAACACATCCCGAAGCAGGTGCAGAAAATTGCGCAACAACAAGTGGCGCAATGCTAATTGTTTTACGAAGTGTATCGGGAGAATTGCAATAACCAGTGTCCACTAAAATAAGTTGAACATTATAGCTACCCGGCGCCATATAACTATGAAAAACCGATGCCGTTCCTGTAACAAGTATTGGCGATCCATCTCCAAAGTCCCACTTAAAAGATTGAGCGGAAAAAGGTCGTGGTGCGGGTGCAATTGATAAATTATCAAATCTATATTTTAATGAATCGCAGGGCAATAATTTAACCGGATCAAAATCAAGAAACGCTACCAAATCTCCCACAAGAATTGAGACATACGATGTATCTCTAATATTACAAGTTGTTGAATCTTCGGCAATCAGCATGGCTTGATACAAACCAATGGAATTGTATGTGTGAATTGTATTTGGCGTTGAAGTAATAAGTACCGAAGATCCATCTCCAAAATTCCAATAATATTTTACTGCATTTGCAATCGTATCAATAAAACTTACAGTCAATGGAGTACAACCTGCAGTATCTCTTGGCACTCCGCCAATAGAAGATTGTACACCAGCTTCAACACCTGCAAAATCAAATGAAATTTTTATCATTGCTAAATTACAACCACCTGCTGCTCCTGCACCATTTGCCGGGCTCCAAACACCAGGTGTAGTTGGAAAAACTGGACCTCCTCCACAATTGCCACAAACAGCTTGGTAAATAACTCCTTGCTTGTCAAACCGACTTGTCCCTCCGTCTACATGATCTGGAATGGAACCTCCTGATTGTCCAAAAAAACTTCCAAATAATTGAGAAGCTGCATTTTTTTTCAATACAAAAAAATAAAAATCATTGCCATCAGTTGTTGTTTGAATTGCATCTGGCGTAAATGGCAACCCTGTTGTAAGCGATGATTGATATGGATTTGGTGGTGTTCCAGTTGGATTAATATCGCCACCCCATCCCGACACATAAACATTTTCGCAGTTATCAACTAAGAATGCTGTTATTGAAATATTTGGTGTTGCAGCCGGTCGGCCAAATGTGGTTGAATAAATATAAGAGGAAAGATTGGATTGAAGTTTTGCAATGAACTGTGGCGCTGTTCCATTATTATAAACTGCATTTATAATTGGCCAAGTGCCTCTTGTTTGTCCAACAACATATAATGCACCAGATTGATCGAATTGAATTCCAAAAATTTGATCTGTACTACTTGTACCTAAAAATGTAGAACGAATAATTGAAGAGCCGTTGTTGGAAATTTCTGCAATAAAACCATCGGCAATTCCACCTTGAAAAGAAGTTCCAATTGTTCCTGAATGGTTTCCAGGAAAATCAGCACTTGCTGTTCCACCGGCAACAAAAATATTTCCGGCAGGTGCATGCGCAAGTACATATCCAGCATCATTTCCAATTCCACCTAAATAACTTGCAAATATGAGAGATGTAACATTGGGATCCATTTTCAACACTATTCCATCTTGTATTCCCGGCAGACCACCGAATGTAGTTTGAAAAGCACCAGCAGTTACCGGAAAATTTGTTGATTGAGAACAAGAAGCAACATAAATATTTCCTGCGCCATCTAAAATTACTTCACTGCGTCCATCATCGCCATAGTTTTGTTGTAATGAATTTGCTCCGTTTCTATCCGGATCAATATTTACGCCATCATCGCCATTTCCTCCAATTTTTTTTGAACCAATTATTGCCATCCCTGTTGCATTTAATTTAGTTACAACAATATCATAAGCACCGCCACTACTAAACGGCGTTCCGGTAGTTGGATAATTGGGAGAATTTGTTCTGCCTGCGATAATTACATTTCCTGCCGCATCTGCAACCAAACTGTGTGGTTGTTCATTTCCCGTACCGCCAATATAGGTTGAATAAATTCGATTTACTCCATTTGGCGAAAGCCGAATTATTGAAATATCTGCAGCTGTATTTCCAGTACCCCCACCCCAAGTTGTTTGAAATGCACCCGTACTTATTGGGAATCCCGATTCAATATTTATTCCTGCACCATAAAAACTACCATCTGCTCCATAAGTAGCAGTATAACCCCAATTGCTTCCTGTACTTCCTGAAAACGAACTAAAAATAAGTGTTGGGTCAATAATCAAAACTTCCTTTTCGTTATAATTTTTTACGGAAAATCTTAACTCATTTCCTTTCAAAAAATAATTACAAGCAACTTGTTTTTTCAAATTATTTTCAAATTGATACGTAAGTGGTTCTAATTCTTTTACGGTTCCAACAGATGTTTTAATTAGCAACTCTTTTTGTTTGATTTCTAATTTATCAACTCCGGAATAGCGAAGAACTAATTGATTCAAATCTGCTCCAGGCCAAACTATCAATTCATATTTCAAACTGCCGGCTTCGGTGTAATAATGTAAATCAATTTTTTCATAAATGTTTTTTAATGTTATTCCTTGAAAAATTTTGCACCCACTTTTCCACTTCGTTGAATCATTTCCAACAAAATAATTATTATACGTATCGAGCGGCTTATCGGGCAAAATTTTCGCATTTTCTGATGACCCTAAAAATTCCACATTATAACTATGCGAACGAAGTAGTAAATCATTTTCTGTTTGTTTATTTTTTACACCATGCCCATGTGCAATTTCTTGTACTCGTTTCAAATCTTCTTCATTGTGTTGCAAAACCGTAAACCCATTGGAACGAATAAAAAAAGCTCCTGCAGGAATATTGGATTTGTACATCACGCGATTATCCCACTGCCCTTTGTTTTCAATAAATTCAATATTGCCGAACTGTGCAAAAATTGCATTCGAGCAGCCGATGAGTGCAGTTAGTAAAAATGTAAATTTTCGATTCAAGTTTTTATTTCTAATATAACGCAAAAAAAGAAGAGATGTTTTATCGGTTAAGAAATTTTACTCCATTCTGTTTTTCCTTGTTTTTGTAAAAATTGTTTTAGCAATAAATTTTCTTCAGTTATTAGTTCCGGATCATTTTCTGCAATCTTAAATGCAAAATCTTTTGCCAAATCTAACAGTGCTTTATCTTCGACTATGTTTGCCAACTTAAAGTTTAATATTCCACTTTGACGTGTCCCTCCAATATCACCAGGGCCGCGTATTTCCAAGTCTTTTTCGGCAATTAAAAAACCGTCATTTGTCGATGTCATTATTTTCATTCGTTCTTTTGCATCGGTACTAATTTGGGTTCCTGTCAACAAAATACAATAACTCTGTTCCGATCCACGCCCAACTCTTCCGCGCAATTGATGCAATTGTGATAAGCCAAATTTTTCTGCGCTTTCTATTATCATTACAGAAGCATTGGGAACATCAACCCCAACTTCAATAACCGTGGTTGAAACCATTATTTGTGTTTCGCCTTTTATAAAACGATCCATGTTGGTCTGTTTTTGAATCGGTTTTTGTTGACCGTGCACCATGCTTATCCAATAGTTCGGTTCCGGAAACCAAGCTTTAATATTTTCAAATCCACGCATTAAATTTTCATAATCTAATTTTGAAGATTCTTCAATCAATGGGAAAACGATATAAACTTGTCTCCCTTTTTCAATTTCTGATTTTAAAAAGTGCATCACTTTTGGCCGTAATGTTTCTAAGCGATGAACGGTAGTGATGAGCTGTCTTCCGGGAGGCAATTCGTCAATCACACTGTAATCAAGTTCGCCATAAGCTGTCATCGCCAAAGTTCTCGGAATGGGTGTGGCAGTCATTACAAGTACATGTGGAAGCGGGTTACTTTTTTCCCACAATTTTGCGCGTTGTGCTACACCAAATTTGTGTTGTTCGTCCACTATCGCCAAACCAAATTTTGCAAACTGAACTTCTTTTTCAATTACCGCATGTGTGCCAATAAGAATATTTAAAACCCTGTTTTTCAATTCTTCAATTATTGTTTTTCTTGCAGCAGTTTTTGTAGAACCGGTTAGAATGGCAATAGGCACATTCATTCCTTTCAACAATTTAGAAATGTTATGAAAGTGCTGCTGAGCAAGCACTTCGGTGGGAGCCATCAAACAACTTTGATAGCCATTATCAGCAGCAATCAACATTGCCAACAAAGCAACAATTGTTTTGCCACTTCCCACATCGCCTTGTAACAATCGATTCATTTGTGTACCAGTTGCAGTATCCAATCGCAATTCTTTTACAACTCTTTTTTGCGCATCGGTTAATGTAAATGGTAATTGGTTTTTATAAAACGAATTAAATAAATCTCCAACTTTTGCAAATACAACTCCTTTGGAAAAATGATGCCGTTCCGATTTTAATAATTGTACACGCAATTGAGATAAAAAAAGTTCTTCGAATTTTAATCGTTTTACCGCTGCTTCGTATTGTACTTTATTTTCAGGAAAATGTATTTGCAAAAAAGCGTTGTATCTACTTATTAAATTCAAATCGGATAAAATACTCACTGGTATATTTTCGAAGATTTTTTTTTCATCTAAAAGTTTGAACAATTGCTGCGTTAATTTTCCGATTTGTCTTCCGCCAAGTGCTCTCGATTTTAATTTTTCGGTTGTTGGATAAATTGGTTCAAGAAAATTTTTTCCTTCCATTAATTCTTTTGTCAATACTTCAATTTCCGGATGAACAATTTGCGGATGGCTTTGAAAAAAACTCACTTTCCCGTACACCAAATAATTTTCATTGAGCTGCAACATTTTCTGAATCCAAGTCAATCCTTGAAACCAGACTAATTCCAACGTTCCTGTTTTATCTTTTACTTGCGCAACAAGCCGTTTGGCTTTTTTTTCGCCAATTATTTTAAAAGAAATTATTGTACCTGCAAATTGAAAATAATCGGTATCGAAATTTAGCTGCGAGATTGAATTCACTTTTGTCCGATCGATATGTCGAAACGGAAAATGATTCAGTAAATCATTAAAAGTAAAAATGCCCAATTCCTTTTGCAACATTTCGGAACGCTGAGGCCCCACGCCTTTTAAATATTCAATGGGACTAAAAAGTATATCTGCAACAGGCACTTTCAATTCGTTTACTACAAAAATACTGATCTCGTTCTAAGATTGATTTGATTAGTTTACTTTTGAATCTCCTAATTCTACTTATGAATATTTGGAAAAATATTATTCGAAAGCCTTCGTAATTGCAATGCAATTATTTCTCCTTTCCATTTACAATTATTCTACTAAAAAATATTTTCACTAAAAATTAATGTATGAAAACAATAATTGAACCATTCAAAATAAAATCGGTTGAACCCATTTATTTCAACACAAAAGAAGAACGTGCTGAGATTTTAGAAAATGCATCTCATAATCCTTTTCTTATTCGCTCGGCTGATGTACTCATTGATCTTTTGACCGACAGTGGAACAAGTGCTATGAGTAGCGAACAGTGGGCGGGAATTATGAAAGGTGATGAATCGTATGCTGGTAGTCCAAGTTTTTTTCATTTCGAAAAAACTGTGAAAGAAATTACCGGCATGCCCATTGTAATGCCAACCCATCAAGGAAGAGCAGCAGAAAAAATATTATTCAACATACTTGGTGGAAAAGGAAAATATTTTGTAAGCAATACCTTGTTCGATACTACAAGAGCAAATATTGAATTTTCGGGTGCCGAAGGCGTGGATCTTTTGTGCGAAGAAGGAAAACGAACAACAATCCCCTCTCCATTTAAAGGAAATATGGATACAGTTGCTTTGAAACAATTTATTTTAGAAAAAGGAGCAAGCAATATTCCACTTTGCCTAATTACGGTTACTAATAATTCAGGCGGTGGCCAACCTGTAAGTATGCAAAATATTAGAGAAGTGAAAAAAATATGTGTTGAAAATAATATCCCATTATTTATTGATGCTTGTCGTTTTGCCGAAAATTGCTACTTTATAAAAATGCGTGAAAAAGAATTTGCTAATACAACAGTTGAAAATATTGCAAAAGAACTTTTTTCATATGCCGATGGTTGTACGATGAGTGCTAAAAAAGATGCATTTGCAAATATTGGTGGATTTCTTGCAATGCACAATGAAGCGCTAGCACAACAGTGCAGAAATCTTTTAATAATTACAGAAGGGTTTCCAACTTACGGCGGACTTGCAGGAAGAGATTTGGAAGCAATTGCAATTGGATTGAAAGAAGTAATGGATGAACATTATTTGCAATATCGGATTCGCAGTATTGAATATTTGACAAATAAATTAATAGCTGCCGGTGTTCCTGTAATTCAACCTGCTGGCGGCCATGCTGTATATATTGATGCAAAAGAATTTCTTGACCATATTCCTGTTGAACAATATCCCGGACAAGCATTAGTTTGTGCGCTGTATTTGGAAGGCGGCATTCGAAGTGTAGAAATTGGATCGTTGATGTTTGGGAAATATGATTCAAACGGAAAACTAATTCCTGCACAAATGGAACTCGTTCGACTTGCAATTCCAAGAAGAGTTTATACGCAAAGCCATATTGATTATGTTGCAGAAGTTATTATTGAAGTATTTGAAAATAGAAAAAAAATAAATGGCCTATTAATTACGGAAGAAGCAAAAATGTTGCGACATTTTACTGCAAAACTTGCTCCTATTAATAATTGAAATAAATTTATTTTTTAGAATTCTTAATCAAAAGAACTTTGATTCAATAACTTCTTTAATCGTTTTTTCTACGCCTTCTTCTAATTTTATTTTTGGTTGCCATCCAAGTTTTGCAAGTCGAGATACATCCAATAATTTTCGAGGAGTTCCGTCTGGTTTTGTATTGTCAAAAACAATTTTTCCTTCATAGCCCACTTTTTTAGCAATCAAAATTGCCAACTCCGAAATGCTACAATCAAGCCCCCAACCGATATTTATGATTTCTTTTTCATTGTAATTTTGCATCAAATAAAAACAAGCAGCTGCTAAATCATCTACATGTAAAAATTCGCGTCGCGGATTTCCTGTTCCCCAAACAACAACTTCCGATTCGTTGTTTCTTTTTGCTAAAATAAATTTTCGAATCAATGCCGGAAATACATGTGAATTTTCGAAATGATAATTATCATTGGGCCCGTACAAATTTGTGGGCATTGCCGAAATAAAATTACAACCATATTGCGCTCGATAACTATTGCATAGTTCTATCCCTGCAATTTTAGCAATGGCATAAGGCTGATTCGTGTATTCCAATTCACCCGTCAATAAAGAATTTTCGCTTAAAGGTTGTGCTGCAAACTTTGGATAAATGCAAGATGAACCAAGAAAGAGTAATTTTTTTATTTTATGTAAATAAGAAGTGTGAATGACATTCGCTTCCATCATCAAATTTTCATAAATAAAATCTGCGCGAAAAGTATTATTTGCATGAATGCCGCCAACTTTTGCTGCAGCAAAAAAAACATATTCAGGTTTTTCAATTGCAAAAAAATCATTCACCGCTTGTTGATTTCGCAAATCTAATTCCAACGAAGTTTTGGTAATAATGTTTTTGAAGCCTTCATTTTTCAACTTTCGTACAATGGCGCTTCCCGCCATTCCTCGATGGCCTGCGATGTATATTTTAGAATTTAATTCCATTAAATTAATGATGAATTTTATTTTCTATTAAAACCCGTTTTGCTTTAATAGTTGTTCCTTTTTAAATAATTCAACATCGTTCGCCACCATTTCTTTTACCATTGATGCCAATGTGTATTTCGGTTTCCATCCTAATTTTTCTTTTGCTTTGGTTGAATCGCCAATTAATAAATCTACTTCGGTTGGGCGATGATATTTGGGATCTACTTTTACTACAACTTGTCCAATTTCTACTTTGTAATTACTATTATTTGCAACAACAAATCCTACTTCATTTTCTTGTTCACCTTTGAATTCAATTTCTATGCTTACTTCCGCAAAACTCATTTTTGCAAAATCGCGAATCGTAGTTGTAACGCCGGTTGCTAAAACAAAATCTTCCGGTTTATCTTGTTGCAAAATCAAATACATTCCTTCCACATAATCTTTTGCATGGCCCCAATCGCGCTTTGCATTTAGGTTTCCTAAATAAACACATTTTTCTACCCCCAATGCAATTTTTGCTGTTGCTCGTGTAATTTTTCTTGTAACAAATGTTTCGCCGCGCAAAGGTGATTCGTGGTTAAATAAAATTCCATTACACGCAAACATGTTGTATGCTTCGCGATAATTTACGGTAATCCAATACGCATACAATTTTGCAACGCCATAAGGCGATCGTGGATAAAAAGGTGTTGTTTCCGATTGCGGAACTGCTTGCACCAATCCATAAAGTTCAGATGTTGATGCTTGGTAAATTTTTGTTTTTTTAGTCATTCCCAATAATCGAACTGCTTCTAAAATTCGCAGTGTGCCGATGCCATCTGCATTGGCAGTATATTCCGGCGTTTCAAAACTCACATGTACGTGGCTCATTGCCGCAAGATTATAAATTTCATCGGGTTGAACTTCCTGTATGATTCGAATCAAATTTGTACTATCGGTTAAATCGCCATAGTGCAATGTCAAATTTCTATTTTCAATATGCGGGTCTTCATAAAGATGATCGATTCTTTGTGTATTTAATAAAGAAGCTCTTCTTTTTATTCCGTGAACTTTATAGCCTTTTTCTAAAAGCAACTCTGCTAAATAAGCTCCATCTTGCCCTGTGATACCAGTTATTAATGCAACTTTTGACATAAAATAATTAATAAATTTTTGTGAGCTTTTTAATAACCCAAACTCATTTCTTCTTTCAAAAATAAACAATTCTACAAGTGGAAAATGTTATTTACAGCAAATCTATTTTACTCTTGCTGTTATTGGAATAATTTTATGCAAACCGCCATCTTCATCCAATTTTGAATAAATAGAGTTGTTGCTTAAAAACTGAGGTACCAATTCTTTCATTTTAGCTACTAACTTCATTTCAGAATCTGATTGGTTTGCAAGTTTCAATAATTCTTGAAATTGAGATTCGGAAAATGGGATGTTAGGAATTTTAGCTATCAATATTTTATCGTGGTAAGTTTTGATAGTATTTTCTGAATTGTTCAACAATTCTTCGAATAGTTTTTCTCCAAAGCGAAGTCCAACAAATTTTATTTTAATATCAATTTCAGGAACCAATCCATGAAGGCGAATCATTTTTTTAGCCAAATCAACAATAGGTACAGGTTTTCCCATATCAAATAAAAATATTTCACCACCATCCCCCATCGAACCTGCTTCCAAAACTAATTGACAGGCCTCCGGAATCGTCATAAAAAATCGAATAATATTTGGATGCGTAACCGTTACGGGCCCCCCTCTTAAAATTTGTTTTTTGAACCGATTCAACACAGAACCATTAGATCCTAAAACATTTCCGAATCGGGTAGTAATAAATTTGATTTTATTTTCAGATAAATATTTATTGTGCAACGAATGAATATACATTTCTGCAATCCGTTTGGATGCCCCCATTATATTGGTAGGGTTTACAGCTTTATCCGTAGAAATAAAAACAAATCGTTGCACATTGTATTTTACGGAAAGATCTGCTAGGATTTTTGTTCCAAATACATTTGTAATTATTGCTTCAGAAGGACAATTCTCCATCAAAGGAACATGCTTATAAGCAGCAGCGTGATAAATAATTTGTGGCTGAAATCTGATGAACACTTCTTCAAGCCGTTTTTCATCGGTAACATCACCAAGAAATGGTGTATACTTGCATTGCACTTGCAGATCTCCTAATTCCAACTCCAATAAATGTAATGGTGTTTCTGCTTGATCGAATAAAATAATATTTTCTGGGTTTAGCTTTGTTAATTGGCGTACAATTTCACTTCCAATTGATCCTGCTGCTCCGGTAACCAAAATCCGTTTCCCTTTAATTTGACTTCCTAATGTTTCATTATCAATAAAAATTGGATCTCTTTCTAATAATTGTTCAATTTTTATTGCTTGTATTTGATTTTTTGCTAATTGTCCATTTATCCATTTTTCGAGCGGAGGAACAGTCAAAACTGTAATTTTATTCTCGAGACAAAAATCAACTATTTTGGTCTTTGTTTCTGCTATTAAATCATGTGCGGTAATAACAATCTCATCAATTTTGTATTTTTCAACTAACATTTGTATGTCTTCTGACAAATAAATATATCTCCCATCTACAAACTTTCCTGTTTTATGTTCGTTATCATCTAAAAAAGCCAATACTTTTATTTGTAAACTTCGATCACCTTCCAAAATACGCTTGGTTGCCATCCCTAACTCTCCCGCACCATATATGATTACATTTTTACGAACCAAGTTATAGGTACGAAAGTAATTGAAGGTATATTTTATAGTAACCCTATACGAAACCAAAAACAAAAAACAGAATAAGGAATAAATGAGTAGGAAACTATTTGAAAAAACCAATTCATTTCCTCCAACACTTTTTGTTATCAAAGAGATAAAAAGAAGTACAAACGCAGCAACTATAAGTGAATAACTTATGCGCACTGCGTCTTGAATACTTGTAAAACGAATGATGCCTGATGATGTTTTGAAAGAAAGAAAAACAAGTGTATTCGCAATCAATACAATTGCTAAATTGTTTAATAAGTCATTGAAATTTATCCCCTTCAAAACAAAGTTGTACTTAATCAAATAAGAAAATAAAAAAGCAAAAGAGCAAATGGAAAGATCAATTAAAAAGATAACCCACTTCGGTACAATATTTACTTTAGTGAACATATTTGTTTATGGTTTGATTTTGATTTAAAGCTGAAAATTCCTTTACAACTTTAGTAAAGTTATTATTAAATACGCTTACTAAAAAAACAAATTGTTTATCGTTTTTAATAGTATCTGAAAACCAATAGAAAAAAATCAGAAAATTATTTGTTCTCCGTTTTTCAATTCATCGTTTTTGTTGCAGCTCCACTATTTTCTTTCCACCATTTTTTGGCAGTTAGAAAAAGTACAGCCAAAAACCCTGCAATAAAACCACCCATTATCAGAAATTGCAATTTGCTTTTTTTATTTTTTTTCAATGGTGTTTGTATTTCATCAACAACTTGAATAACCGGGGTTTCTTGCGTTAAAGATGCTTTTTGAATTTCTAAATTTTTTACAACTTCAGCATAAATTGTTGCCAACATTGTTTTATCACGTGAGGAAATTTCTCTCCCCACTGCAGCACTTCTAAAAGACGGGTTAATAATCGAACTCTGATTTTACCGGAGAATATTTTATCTAAGATCAAAGTATGAATGAAATGTGATGATGGTTTTACCGCTGATTTACCGCTGTTTAGAACGGCTTCGCCCTCCAAGCTTACAGTAAACCTATTGCTTTTGTTGTTTGCTCGGTCGGGGGCTTAGCCCTGTAAGCTCCCCCAAAAATAGAATCCGTCTAAAATCTGATACTATATTGAGTAGCGAATATACATATATTTGAGTAGTATTATATTACCGATTGATTAAAATCGTACCCAAAGCGCTATACCCACTGTGTTTTCCACCAACGGCGAACCAGAAAAAATACCGCTGAAAGCAAAAACAGTAAAAAGGCACCGCCCATGGCTGTCAATAATTTTGACATTTTCTTTTTCTCTAACGGAAAACGGGGTTGGTCAATCAATTGTATCAAGGGCTGATCCTTGGCCATCAGGGTACGACTCAATTCTAGGTTCTTGAATAACTCGCCATACATGGTCGAGAGCACTTGAATTTCCAATTGCTTTTTGGCCTGTGGCACCTTGGCTACCCCACGTACCAAAAATTGGTTGCCGTCTACCTCTTCGGCCACCCCGTACATTGCGCGTTCCAATGCTTGCTTTACACTGTCTACCTTGTGTTCCATCATTTGCACATTTTTGCGCATCTGCCCGGTTTTTGTTTCTACATAAAATTCCGTCACATTTTGGGTTAAAATTTGCGTGAAGTTCTTGGCAAACCATTGGTCTTCACCCGTAAATGAAACCGAAACGATGGCCAATTTTTTGTCTACTTTGGCCACTTGCAGATTTGTCTTGGTTAAATCTTTCGATACCTTGGCCAAAAACGAATCCTGGGCCAAGGTAAAATTTCGCTTTTCCACAGATTGGATATCAAACGAAACCGGCACAGGGTCTGTGGGTTTGCGGGCCTTGGTTTTTTTGGGTTTGTTGAAATCGATGTATTGATTCACCAACAATTTGGGTTTGCCGGCGCTATCTACCAAGGTCAATAAAGTCTTTTCTACAAGCAATCGGCTTCTCATCAATTCTAGCAAGTTTTCGCCGCTAAAAGCCCCGGCAGAGCCACCGCCCATATCCAATCCAAATTGAGAAGCAATGGAGCTAATGCCCACCATTTTATCGCCCCCTTCTGCCAAAGCAAAAGTGAGCTTTGCGGTATACTTGGGTTTCTGTTGTTTGGCATAAAAAAATCCACCCACCCCCCCCAGTAATGAGAGCAATAGCAATTTTAACCACAAGCTTTTTAGGTAAGCCACCACAGCACCTGCTTTTGAGATGAGTTCTTTCAATGAGATTTCGTCGGTTTCTTGAATTGGGTTTTCCATAGGGTTCAGAATAGATGTTAGGAATGCCTGTTAGGGCGGTTTTACAGTTTAAGCAATGACCACAAGGTCGCAATACCGGTTAATTTTAAGGTGATGTCTTGAATTAACTTATTCCAATCGGTGGAGATGCCATTGGCCTTTTTAGATATAGAATTCTGTTCTTTGAAGACTACATGAACCGTAGCACCTTTGCTCACCATCGGTGTAATACGAAATACATACAAATCTATTGTCTTCCGTACCCTACGATTTGATTCTACCGCATAGGTTCGGCTTTTCCAGGCATCTTTGGTAAATCCGTTGCCAAATTTTCTAATGTAATAACCGGCCCTCTTTCTGGCTATGTATGGCGCATTCATCACATTGTTTTTGGTTAAACCTAAATACTCAATGGCAGACCCATAAATGCTTATGAACTCAATCATCCTGGGCACACTAATCACATCGCCTTCCTCTACAGTGTAATTGTAAGGTGAGCCCTGGCTTGCCATGGCTTTTTTCATATCAAAAACCATGTATCCCCCCGGAGCCGTAGGTCTGTCGAATTTCGCTCCTTGGATAAACGCGTAATCTGTTAATCCGCCGGCCATGGCCACCACGTCTTGAACTTTAAACCCTTTGTCTTGAATCACATAAGAGCCTGGATATTTAAATTCACCTTTCAATTCAATGACTTTTTGGAATTCGAAGTTGGGAATTCTCCGTACAGAAACAATGTCAAATGGAAGCAGAGGTGTATTGAACACAGCAGCGCTGTCCGTAACATCTTTAGGAATGACTAAGGTTACAATACTGCTCTTGTAATCTTCTCCAGGAACATAGTTTGGCGAAAATATATTGCTTCGGGCAATGTCGATTTTGGTGAGTTCTGCAGATATTTTTAAACCCCCACTCAATACCAAAACATCACCCAAAGTAAGTCCTTCTTTAAACGACAATGTGCTTGGATTTTTAATTTCTCCATTCACCGATACCTTAAAAGTATCTATAAATTGGGCTTCGGTATACAATAACAATACATCATTTTTCTTCAATAACACATTGCCTTCTGCTCCGGGATTTTCTAACAGTGCAGCCACATTCAAGGGAATGTATTGGCGGGTATCATCTTTTTCGGTACGCACCAAATACGCACGCTTCAACAATACTTGTTCTTTTAAACCACCCGCTTTTTGAATCAAATCACCCACCTTTTCACCCAATTTCAAGGGATAAACCCCCGGAAAATACACAGGACCTTGTACTTCAATTTTGTTTTCAATGTCTTGGTTAACAGATCCTATAGACAAGGCATCACCGTTGTTTAAAGCAAAGTCTTGTTTAATTGCCTGCAGGCTGTCCCATTGCACAGGTATCAACGATTGGTTTTTATCGATATAACGCTGCACTTGGGTATGGGTTGCCAAGGCGTTGGCATTGAGTCCACCTGCATATTTTATCAAATGAGACAATTGCTCTGAAGGTATTAATTCATAGGTCATGGGACGTTTTACCGCACCCGCAATACTTACCAATTTACCCACAGTACCAATAACCAGGTAATCATTGTCTTGCAAAAAAAAATCGTCTTCAGAACTAGGATTTTGCAAATAATCATATACATCAAATGTTTTGATGACTTTGCCACTGCGTCGCAGTTGAATGTTTCTTAGCGTGCCAATATCGGTAGGGCCTCCTGCCGCAATGAGGGCATTAAAGGCAGTGTTGAGGGCTGGAATCTTGTAAGACCCCGGCTTAAAAACTTCCCCTACAATGTTAACGGTAATACTTCGGCTATAGGCCAAGGAAATTTCTAATTGGTTGGAACCCATATTAAAATTGTTGCTGAGCGCCGTTTTAATGAGAGACTTGGCTTTGTCAAACGCAATGCCTTTTACGAAGATACTGCCTAGATGTCCCAATTCGATTCTGCCACGGGCATTCACTTTGGCAACAGTATTGTAATAGCTTACCCCAAAAATGGAGATCCCCAATTCATCGCCCACGCCCAATTCGTAATTGGCAGGGGCTTTGGCATCCAGGCTGCGTTCATATATTTTTAAGTCTCCCTTGCGAAACAGTTCTTGTCCGTATACTGTAACAGGTTTTTCCTCTTTGGGAGCCAAAATCTCTGACCCAGTGAGTGGGGTAGCGGCCTCAACCAAAGCCTGTTTGCCTTTGGTTTCTGCCATGTCTGTGATGGCTTGGGCGGTGGTGTCGGTGGCGGGTTTGGTATTGGCTTTTTGGGCATCAAGCTTGGTTATCCTGTCTTTAAAAGCCTGGGCTTCGGATGCAGGCATCCCTTTGGCAATGGCCAATTTCTCGGCCTGCTCTATACCCAAACCAGCCGATTTGGCCTGCTTGAGCAAATCTAGTATCTGGGCATCGGTAAAATCGGCGGCTTTGATGGTGGTTGGATTCTGCTGTGTGGGCACAGTCTGTGCCAATAGGCTGGCAGAAGTGCAGAATGCAAAGAAAAAGATCAAACTAAAAAGGTATTTCATGGAGTATTGTTTTTTTCAAAGATAGTATATACTGACTGTTTCATTGGACTTACAGCTTCGCCTCTTCAACTACAAGCTCCAAACTACTGCAAACGAGTTTGCAGTTTTGTCAATTCTGCATCTGGTAAACCTCTTTTTTTTATTTCACCCAAAACTGAAGCTTCGGTCATTCCCGATTTCTGTGCTTGTTCGGTCCATTGTTTTAACTGTGCATCAGTTATTTGTTCTGATTTAATCTTACTTAAATCATTGGGTATTTGTGCTTGAACTACTCCCACAAATAACACAAACAATAATGTGCAAATGTGTTTTTTAAAATGAACAACTTTCATAATATGCTACTTTATATTTTCTTTGATTTTTGATTTTTTTACCCCTCGAATTAATTTCAAATATAGTTGATAAAACTTACTCAAGTTGGCTGAGATAAATACCATAGCCACTTTTTTTCAATTCTTCTGCAAGCAACAACAACTGTTTTTTCTCAATAAATCCTTTTCTAAAAGCTACTTCTTCGATACAACCAATTTTATTTCCTTGTCGCTTTTCAATTACTCGAACAAATTCACTTGCGTCATTTAATGATTCAAAAGTTCCAGTGTCCAACCAAGCGGTGCCACGGTCTAAAACGGCAACTTGTAATTTCCCTTTTTTAAGATAGGTAATATTCACATCTGTAATTTCATATTCTCCGCGAGCAGACGGCTGCATATTTTTTGCAATCGAAACCACTTCGTTGTCGTAAAAATAAATTCCGGGAACAGCAAAATTTGATTTTGGATTTTTTGGTTTTTCTTCTATAGAAATCACTTTAAAATTTTCATCAAACTCCGCCACACCGTAGCGTTCGGGATCGGAAACCTGATAGGCAAAAATAGAACCGCCTTCTACTTCATTTAATTTTTCTAACTGACGACCCAATCCTGCTCCATAAAAAATATTATCTCCCAAAACTAAGGCCACTTTATCTTTTCCAATAAATTTTTCACCAATCACAAATGCTTGTGCCAATCCGTTCGGAATTTCTTGCACTGCAAATTCGAATCGACAACCCAATTGAGATCCATCGCCAAGTAAAGTTTGAAAAGATGCACTGTCTTGTGGTGTTGTAATAATTAATATTTCACGAATTCCCGCCATCATCAATGTAGAAAGTGGATAATAAATCATCGGTTTGTCGTATACCGGCATTAGTTGCTTTGAAACAGCTTTGGTCAGTGGGTAAAGTCGTGTGCCCGAGCCACCAGCAAGTATTATTCCTTTCATTTAAAATATTTAATCATTTATAAAATCACAACTACCTATTTGCATACATTTTTTCATAATAATGCTGATAAGCACCGCTTGTAACCTTTTCCAACCATTCTTTATTATTCAAATACCAATCAATCGTTTCACTAAGCCCTTCCTCAAAAGTTAAAGATGGAATCCATCCAAGTTCGGATTTTATTTTTGAAGCATCAATTGCATAGCGCTTATCGTGTCCCTTCCGATCTTTTACGTAAGTAATTAACTGTTCGCTTGTTCCTTGTTTGTTACCCAACTTTTCATCCATCAATTTACAAAGCAATTTTATCAAATCAATATTTTGCCATTCGTTGAATCCGCCAATATTATAAGTAGATCCGATTGTTCCTTTATGCAACAATAAATCAATCGCAAATGCGTGATCTTTTACATACAGCCAATCTCGAGTATATTTTCCATCGCCATAAACCGGCAATGGTTTTTTAGAAATAATATTATTAATAAAAAGGGGGATCAGTTTTTCGGGAAATTGAAATGGCCCATAATTATTGGAGCAATTGGATATAACAATTGGCATTTTGTATGTTTCGGCATACGCACGAACAAAATGATCGGAAGAAGCCTTGGATGCAGAGTACGGAGAATTGGGCGCATACGAAGTGGTTTCCGTAAATAAACCTTCTTCGCCCAAACTACCATACACTTCGTCCGTAGAAATATGATAAAAAAGATTTTTTTGTGCTAAATTATTTGCCCAATATTTTTTAGCAGCATTTAATAAATTCACTGTTCCAACAATATTGGTGTAAACAAAATCGAGCGGAGAAACGATAGAACGATCCACGTGTGATTCTGCAGCTAAGTGAAGCACTGCATCAATTTCATATTTGTTGAAAATCTTATCGAGACTTTCAATATCCAAAATAGTTGCTTTTTCAAAAAAATAATTGGGCGCATTTTGTACATCGGCTAAGTTTTCCAAATTACCGGCGTAAGTCAATGCATCCAAATTGATGATTTTGTAATTCGGATATTTATTTACCAATAACCGTACTACATGATTTCCAATAAAACCCGCACCACCTGTAATTAAAATATTCATTACTTTTTTTCTAAACTTTTTTTATCAATTACTGCCACCAATTCACATCCCAAACTTTTAATTAGCAACTTTACAGTTTTACTATTTACTTGCAATACTTCTCCTTCTTGATCCATAAAAATTCCGGATGTAATTATTACGCGTTGGTAAACTGCCACATCCAAACTTTTTACTTGTACATTTTCATGTTCTCCCAAAAATCGTTTAATATTTTCAATCTCATTTTCTTTTACAATGGCTGGTTTTCCCAACCAAAAAACAAAATTAAGAACTCCATTTACCATTCTCACTTTCGTTCGATCTGTCTCTTCAATTTTTACAAAAACATACGATTTAAATAAGGGCTCTTCTACAATCTTTTTTCTATCACTCCATTTTCGACTTACTTTATTCAACGGACAAAAATGTTCAACACCTTTTTCGCCCAAAAGTTTTGCAACTTTTTTTTCCCATCTTGGTTTTGTATAAACAACTAACCATTTTCTTGCACTCATTTTCCTATTTTTTTAACGCAACTTTCCGAACAAATATAAGTTACAAAATGGGACTGGGAATAAAAGGATTCTCTTTGACTATAAATAATTTATAAAACAAATAAGTTGTTTTTATAATTTAACAACGATGTCATTATTTAATTTGTACTGCGTTCCCGTTTCTGTGCAAACTGCAATTGTGTCTTCATCGAACAGCAATCGAATTCCTGCTTCGCTAACCCAACCAATTTGTTTTGCAGGATTACCAACTATTAATGCAAAAGGTTTTATATTTTTTGTAACAACTGCCCCTGCGCCAATCATTGCAAAAGAACCAATTTCAATGCCACAAATAATTGTTGCATTAGCTCCAATTGTTGCCCCTTTTTTTATGCTTGTTTTTTTGAATTCATTTTTTCTTTCAATAAAACTTCGCGGATTGGTAACATTTGTAAAAACTACGGATGGCCCAACAAAAACATTTTCTTCAATAATTATTCCTTCGTACAAAGAAACATTGTTTTGAATTTTTACTCCATTACCGATGCTTACACGATTGCCAACAAAAACATTTTGTCCCAACACACAATTTTCCCCAATCACACAAGTAGAAACCAAATGACAAAAATGCCAAATCTTAGTTCCGTTTCCGAGAACTGCACCATCATCAATAACTGCAGATGGATGAATTAAAATTTTGTCTGAATTCATTTTACAAAATAATGAATAGTCTAAAACAATTCCATCTTTTTGACAGTAAGATTTTTTATTTTTGAAAAAACACATCAACAAATAAGTAGTTAATAAAATTTATGAAAATGAAAAATATAAAACACAGTTGGGCCGAACCATACAAAATTAAAATGGTGGAGTTATTAAAAATGACAACAGCAGCTCAGCGAAAAAAAGCCATGCAGGAAGCGGGCAACAATACTTTTTTATTAAAATCTGAAGACGTGTACATCGATTTACTTACTGACAGTGGCACAGCCGCCATGAGTGATCGCCAGTGGGCGGGTATGATGATGGGTGACGAAGCCTATGCAGGCAGTCGTAATTTTTATCACCTAGAACAAGTAGTAAAAGAAGTTTATGGCTACAAATATCTTATTCCAACGCATCAGGGCCGTGGCGCCGAAAATATTTTATCTAAAATACTCATTAAAAAAGGAGATATCGTTCCTGGTAATATGTATTTCACTACAACAAGATTGCATCAAGAACTTGCTGGTGGAAAGTTTGAAGATATTATTATTGATGAAGCACACGACCCAGAAAATGAATTCCCATTTAAAGGGAATATTGATTTAAGTAAACTGGAGAAACTAATTAAAAAATACGGTGCTAAAAAAATTCCTTACGTAAGTATGGCCACTAGTGTAAACATGGCCGGAGGTCAGCCCATTAGTATGAAAAATTTAAAAGCGCTACGGACTCTTACAAAAAAATACGAAATCAAAGTGATTCATGATATGACAAGAGTTGCTGAAAACGCATTCTTCATTCAACAAAAAGAGAAAGGTTATCAACAAAAATCTATCAAACAAATAGTGAAAGAAATTTGTTCCTACACCGATGGAGCTACCATGAGTGCTAAAAAAGATGCATTGGTAAATATTGGTGGTTTTCTTGCGGTAAACGATTGGAATATTTTTGAAGAAGCAAGAAATATGGTAGTAGTTTATGAAGGCCTACATACTTATGGCGGACTTGCAGGAAGAGATATGGAAGCAATGGCAATTGGAATTAGCGAAAGTGTAAGTGATGATCATATCAAAGCAAGAGTTGGGCAAGTTATTTATTTGGGAGAGCAAATGATTAAGTATAATATTCCCATAGTAAAACCAATTGGCGGCCATGGTATTTTTGTTGATGCAAAAAAGTTTTTACCACACATTAAGCAAGATCAATTTCCTGCACAAACGCTAGCCGCAGAAATTTATTTGGATGCTGGAGTAAGAACCATGGAAAGAGGTGTTGTGTCAGCTGGAAGAAAATCTAATGGAGAAAATTATTACCCTAAACTTGAATTAGTGCGTTTTACAATCCCACGGCGTGTTTACACACAAGCTCACATGGATGTAATTGCAGAATCTACAGCAAGAGTTTATGAACGAAGGAATAAAATTAATGGAATGAAAATGGTATATGAGCCAAAGTACTTACGATTTTTTCAAGCAAGATTTGAACATTTATAGTCGCCGTAATAAATACATTCTTTTTTATAAAAGTAGTATAATGCGATTGGATGATTTAAAATAATGAATAGTCTTAAAATACAATTGAGATTTATTATTTTTAACAACAAAACCTACGAAAGTGAATCAACGCAATTATGCCCTCGATGTATTTCGCGGAGCCACCGTTTGTCTGATGATTTTGGTAAATAACCCCGGATCTTGGGAACATATTTATGCACCTCTAGAACATGCTCCATGGCATGGATTGACACCAACCGACTTAGTTTTTCCCTTTTTTTTATTTGCAGTTGGCAATGCACTTTCTTTTGGGATGCCAAAATTAGAAGCAAGTGGCGACGCATTTTTTTGGAGAAAAATATTGAAACGAACCATTCTTATTTTTTTGGTTGGACTATTTTTAAATTGGTGGCCTTTTGTAAAATGGGGTGATGGAGAATTAATTTTTCGCCAATGGATTGATAGCAAAAACCCAGAATCGGGAGTTAGAATTTTTGGTGTATTGCAACGAATTGCTCTCTGTTATTTTTTTGCCGCCATTCTTATTTATTATCTAAAACTTCAAAAAGCATTTTTTGCAGGATTGATACTTTTATTATTTTATTGGGTTCTTTGTGTTCTTGGAAACCCATTAGACCCCTATAGCATTACGGGTTGGTTTGGAACCAATATTGATAAAAATATTTTAGGCATTGCACACATGTATAAAGGAGAAGGTTTTGCATTTGACCCCGAAGGCTTAATAAGCACATTACCTGCGATTGTACAAGTTATTTTTGGATTTGCAGTTGGCAACTATATTCAAAAAAAGAACAACACTTCGCAACAAAATAATTTTTATGAAATAATTAGCGGTTTGTTTGTTGCTGGATTTGTATTAATTGTTACAGGTTTGTGTTGGGGAATGTTGTTTCCAATCAATAAAAAAATATGGACCAGCTCCTACACAATTTATACAACCGGAATTGCCATTTTTATTATAGCTACCATGATTTATTTAATTGAAATAAAAAAAATAAAAAATAGTTTGACAAAATTTTTTGATGTGTTTGGGAAAAATGCATTGTTTGTTTTTGCGTTGAGTGCTTTTTTACCAAAAGGATTGGCACTAATAAAATTAGAAGACGACATAACACCATGGGATTGGCTATATAGTAAACTACTCATTCAAACACCAGGTGCACCAGAAAACGGATCTCTGCTTTATGCACTTTTTGTAATATTATTTATGTGGAGCGTTTGCTATTGGATGGACAAAAAGAAAATCTATATTAAACTATAAAATAGAACAAAGTAGTGCTTATTAAGTTAATCTACTTTCCGATACA
>SYIK01000005.1 GCA_005798905.1 Bacteroidota bacterium
ACATCCACGTCCATTAGCGAATTTTGAATTACCGAATGTTTGTTTACCAGTTGGTGCTGCAAATTTTACAAGTACATCAACCATTGCAAGCGGAACGATTGCAAGTTATTTATGGAATTTTGGAAACAGCCAAACAGCAACAATACAAACAGCAACTACGACTTATAGTTCAACCGGTCCATTTAATGTCACATTAACAGTTACATCGGATAATGGATGTGTTGACGATTCCCTTCGTGTGTTGAATACGGTTTATGCACAGCCTCAAGCATCATTTACTGCTCCAGCAGAAGTTTGTTTTGGTACAACAGCAAACTTTACAGATAACAGTACAGCACCAAATAGTACAGTTACACAGTGGTTATGGGATTTTGGAGATGGAACTACATCAACAATTCAAAACCCAACAAAAAATTATGCAGCAGCAGGGACTTATATTGTTACTTTAAATTGTATTTCTGCAATTGGATGTCCTTCAACAACTGCAACTTGGACAATAATTGTAAATCCGTTGCCAACTCCAAATTTTACTACTTCGGTTCCATCCTGCGAAACAAGAGATATTACTTTTACGGATGCATCAGTTGCAAATGCCGGCACATTAGTAAAATGGACTTGGGATTTTGGAGATGTTACAAATACAATTCTAACAACTGCATCACCATTTATTCACACTTACAATGTAGCTGGAGTTTATAATGCGACTTTACAAGTTGAAACAAACAAAGGTTGTATCAGTTCTGTTTTAACCAAATCTGTAACCGTTCATGTGCTACCAAATGCAGGTTTTGTTTCTCCGGAAATTTGTTTAGTCGATCCTTTTGCACCTTTTGTTGATACAAGCAGTATTTCTGCTGGTTCAATTGCTGCGTGGTTATGGAATTTTGGAGATCCGAACGCAACATTAGTAAATCCCAATACATCCACTTTGCAAAATCCAACACATAGGTATTTAACAATTGGGAATTACACTGCAACTTTAATTGTAACATCCAACCAAGGTTGCACAGATACAATTTCGCAAACTTTCAGTGTGAATGGTTCTATCCCGAATGCAAATTTTACAGTACAAAATGCAAACATTTTATGCAGCAGTCAAGATGTAGAAATAATAAATAATTCTACAGTTGATTTTGGATCTATCGTAAAACTCGAAATTTATTGGGATTATTTAAATAACCCAACCATTAAAACTGTGGATGATTTTCCATCCCTCGGTAAAAATTATTTGCACAATTATATTGAGTTTGGAACACCTTTTACAAAAACATACACAATAAGAATGGTGTCTTATTCCGGTGCTAATTGTTTAAATGTAATTTCAAAAGTTATCACTGTGCTTGCAACACCAACAGTTTATTTTAATTCGTTGGGCGATGCGTGTACAAATTCCCCTCAGTTTCAAATCCTGCAAGCCGGTATTTTAAATGCACTTCCGGGAATTGGAGTTTTTTCCGGACAAGGGGTTTCGCCAACAGGTTTATTTGATCCTAATACAGCAGGAGCAGGAACACATACATTGCGATATACTTTTACCGGCACAAATGGATGTATTAATTTTAAAGAACAACCAATAATAATACACCCAACACCAATTGCTAATGCAGGAACCGATAAAGTTATATTGGACGGAGTTACAATTTCTATGGATGCTATAGCGCCAAATGTAACTTATCCAGTTGCCTATTTGTGGACTCCTTCGCTTGCATTAGATACAGTTACAAAATTAAATCCACTTGCTTCACCATTGGATGATATTACTTATACATTAACTGTTACTTCAGATAAAGGTTGTAAAACTTCTGATCAAGTATTTATAAAAGTGTTGAAGTATCCATTAATTCCAAATATTTTCAGTCCCAATGGAGATGGTATTCACGACAAATGGGATATTGGTTATCTTAATCAATATGTTGGCTCAACAGTTGAAGTATTTAATCGTTATGGACAAAAAATATTTCATTCCGTTGGCTACTCTAATCCTTGGGATGGAACTGTTAATGGGAAACCTGTTCCTGTTGGTACTTACTATTATATAATAGATCCAAAGAATGGTAGAAAAATTACAGCAGGTTATGTTGATGTAATCCGATAAAAACTATGAAACGAATTTTGTTTTTTGTTTTAATGATGAATTTTTCTGCGAAAATATTTTCGCAACAACGACCGCATTACACACAATACATTTTAAATAATTATGTATTAAACCCTGCGTTGAGTGGAATTGAAAATTACACGGATTTAAAAATAAGCAACCGAGATCAATGGGTTGGTTTGAATGGCGCACCAAAGACAACTTACTTAACGATTCACAAAGCAATTGGAAAAGAAGATTACAAGACTTCTGCAACTTCATTTTCTGTTCCGGGAGAAAACCCAAGAGGAAAGGCTTATTGGGAAAATTATACAGCATCCGAACCACACCAAGGTGTTGGAATGGTTGTGGTAAATGATAAAGCAGGAAGTTTCAATCGTATTTCTGTTAGTGGAACTTATGCATATCATATTGGATTGAATGCAAAAACTAATTTTTCAGCAGGTTTTTCTGGTGGAATAACGCTTGTAAGTTTAGATCGTTCCAAACATGATTTTACAGGAACGGGAAGTTCGAACGATCCGGCAACTTATACTATTAACAATGAATTAAATAAAATAAAACCAGATTTGGGTGCAGGAGTTTGGTTATATTCTTCCAATTATTTTGTTGGACTTTCAGCACAACAAATCATTCCACAGAAATTAGCTTTTGTAGATGATGCTGCAATTATTCAAAAAGGAAAATTTATTCCGCATTTATTTTTTACCGGCGGTTATCGTTTTTTATTGAGTGAAGATGTGAATGTAATTCCATCTTTTATGTTGAAATATATTAATGGCACATCTAAAAATAATTATCAAGTAGAAGGAAATTTGAAATTACAGTTTCGCGATTTATTGTGGCTTGGAGGAAGTTACCGCCACGAAGATGGATACGCAGGAATGGTTGGGTTAAATGTTAGAAATACATTTAATATCGGCTATTCGTACGATATAACAACTACACAATTAAATACAGTAAGCAGAGGCACACACGAAATTGTATTTGGATTTTTACTTGGCAACAATTGGGGCGATACTTGCCCCAGAAATGTTTGGTAAAAAAAATCCTCACTTTTTTATGGCGAGGATTTTATAAAAAATTTCAATCAATCTTAATTTTTGATTTCTTCTTTGCTAACTAATTTCAATTTAGTTTGACCATTAAAAAGAGAACGATATTTTTCAACAACTTCTTTTGGTTGTAACTGGCCATTAATTTGTAATGAATCTCCACTTAGTTCAATACTAAAATTATTTCCGTCAATCAACTTATCTTTTTTTAGAGAATCCAATAATGGTGTTCCCTGATTTCCTTGACCAGCAGTTACTGTCATTTCTATTTCGTGCTTCATTGGCATTTCTGCAGTTGAAGTATTTAATTGCGCAAGTGATGGAGCAATAACTAATGACACGATTGACATTAATTTAATTAAAATATTCATGGATGGTCCCGAAGTATCTTTAAATGGATCGCCAACTGTATCACCTGTTACAGATGCTTTGTGTGGTTCTGACTTTTTGAAATAAGTTTCTCCGTTTATTTCAACTCCTTTTTCAAAACTTTTCTTTGCATTATCCCAAGCACCACCGGCATTATTTTGAAACATACCCATTAAAACTCCACAAACTGTTGCTCCTGCAAGAAATCCTCCCAAGGCTTCCGCACCTAAAACAAAACCAATAATAATAGGAGATAGAATTGCAATTGCACCGGGTAGCATCATTTTTTTCAGCGATGCTTCGGTGGAAATAGCCACACATTTTTCATATTCAGGTTTTCCTTTTCCTTCCATAATTCCAGGAATGGTACGAAACTGACGACGAACTTCTTCCACCATTGCCATTGCGGCTTCTCCAACTGCACGAATTGCTAATGAAGAAAAAAGAAAAGGAATCATTCCTCCAAGAAATAAGGAAGCTAAAACATCTGCTTTGTAAATATCTATGCCATCAATTCCGGCAACACCAACAAATGCTGCAAACAAAGCAAGCGCAGTTAAAGCAGCAGATGCAATTGCAAAACCTTTTCCTGCAGCTGCAGTTGTATTTCCAACAGCATCAAGCACATCTGTTTTTTCTCTTACTTCTTTTGGTAATTCACTCATTTCGGCAATTCCACCTGCATTATCTGCAATTGGACCAAATGCATCAATTGCTAATTGCATCGCAGTTGTAGCCATCATTCCTGCAGCAGCAATTGAAACACCGTACAATCCTGCACATTCATAAGATCCCCAAATACCACCGGCCAAAACTAATATTGGTAAAAATGTAGATTCCATTCCTACAGCCAAACCCCCAATTACATTTGTTGCATGGCCTGTTGCCGATTGACGAACAATTGACAAAACAGGTCTTTTGCTCATCGCAGTATAATATTCAGTAATGATACTCATTAAAGTTCCAACAACTAAGCCAACTGCAATGGCGCCTAAAACGCCCCACTTTGTAAACTCATGTCCACGAAGCGACATTGTTTCCGGTAAAATATAATATACAAGCCCAACTGATGCAATTGCTGTTAAAACAATGGAACCCCAGTTGCCCATATTCAATGCTTTCTGTACATTTTGTGTGTTGATACTTGCAGTATCGCTAATTCGTACAAACCATGTTGCAACGATAGAAAAAAGAATCCCTATTCCTGCAATAAACATTGGTAAAAGAATAGGAGATAAGCCACCCAATCCATCTTCGCCAGTTACAACTGTTTGCTGACCTAAAACGATTGTAGCTAAAACTGTTGCAACATAAGAACCAAAAAGATCAGCTCCCATTCCGGCAACATCACCCACATTATCGCCCACATTATCTGCAATAGTTGCAGGGTTTCTTGGATCATCTTCCGGAATTCCAGCTTCAACTTTACCTACTAAATCAGCACCCACATCGGCAGCTTTTGTATAAATTCCACCACCAACACGAGCAAAAAGTGCAATTGATTCTGCACCCAAAGAAAATCCGGTTAGCACTTCAATCATCATCAACATTTCTTTGCCATTTACTACTGCACCAGTTGGTACGAAATAACATTTCAATAATATAAATAATGCACCCAATCCCAAAACAGCTAATCCGGCAACACCTAATCCCATTACAGATCCACCCGTAAATGAAACAGCTAATGCTTTGCTTAAACTGGTTTTTGCCGCTTGTGCTGTTCGCACATTTGCTTTGGTGGCAACTTTCATTCCAATATATCCGGCAACAGCACTAAAAATAGCACCCAAAATAAATGCCACAGAAATCAACCAATGCGAATGTGGATTTGAACTTGCCATTACTGCCAACAAAATAGCAACAATAGTTACAAAGTATCCCAAAATTTTCCATTCTGCTTTTAAAAAAGCCATAGCACCGTCAGCAATATAATTGCTGATTTCTTTCATTCTGTCGCTACCTGCATCTTGCTTTATTACCCAATTGTATTTTATAAGGGTATAAATCAACCCAACAACACCCATTAACGGTACGATATAAATCAGTTTTTCCATAAATATATTTGCTTTAATCTAAAAATTTTTGGACGGCAAAGATAGGGGTAAAAGAGGTTGTTATAAAAGCTGAAACCAATTCATTTTAATTAAAAAAAAACCTTATTACTGTCAATCTGGCAAATCTGTTTTTTTGGAATAAGTATTGTTAGTAATGCCGTATCTAAAACGAATTAATTTTTTTTATGCAAAAAGAAAAAGGAACCATTTCAATTAATACAGAGAATATTTTTCCCATTATTAAAAAATTTTTATACTCCGATAACGAAATTTTTCTGCGCGAATTAGTGAGCAATGCTGTGGATGCAACGCAAAAAATGAAACGCATCAGCTCGTTGGGGCAATACAGCGGCGAATTGGAAGAACTGCGCGTGAAAGTTGCAGTAAATGCAAAAGCAAAAACAATTACTATTTCGGATAATGGAATTGGATTAACTGCCGAAGAAATTAAAAAATACATCAATCAAATTGCATTTTCCGGAGCTACAGAATTTATGGAAAAGTTTAAAGAAGCAAAAGATGCAAACGAAATTATTGGAAGATTTGGTTTAGGATTTTATTCGGCTTTTATGGTTGCCGATAAAGTAGAAATTCAATCACTTTCTTATGCAGAAAATTCGGAAGCAGCACGTTGGATTTGTGATGGCAGCACTTCTTTTGAAATTTCCAAAGGAAAAAGAACTGAAAGAGGTACAGATGTAATTCTACATGTGAATGCTGAATCGGAAGAGTTTTTAGCAGAAAATAAAATTCAAACTATTCTTGATAAGTATGCAAAATTTTTACCAATTCCTGTTCAATTTGGTACAAAAAAAGAATCGATACCCGACGGAGAAGATAAAGAAGGAAAACCAAAATACAAATCAATTGATGTTGATAATATCATTAACAATACCAATCCTATTTGGACGAAATCCCCGTCAGATCTGAAGGATGAAGATTATCTTTCTTTTTATCGCGAACTGTATCCTTTTTCCGAAGCTCCACTTTTTTGGATTCATTTGAATGTAGATTATCCTTTCAATCTTACAGGTGTTTTATATTTTCCTAAATTAAAAAATGATTTTGAAGTTCAAAAAAACAAAATCAAATTATTTAGTCGCCAGGTTTTTATTACGGACGAAGTAAAAGATATTGTGCCGGAATTTTTATTACTGCTTCACGGTGTGATTGATTCACCAGATATCCCATTAAATGTTAGCCGTTCTTTTTTACAAGCAGACAGTAATGTAAAAAAGATAAATAGTTATATCAGCAAAAAAGTAGCCGACAAGTTGAGTGAACTTTTTAAAAAAGATCGTAAAGCTTACGAAGAAAAATGGGATGAGATTGGTTTGTTTGTAAAATATGGAACAATTTCTGATGAAAAATTTTATGAAAAGGCGAAAGATTTTTTATTGTTGACAAATACAACAAAAGAATATTTTACAACAACAGAATACAATGCCAAAGTAAAAGATTTTCAAACAGATAAAAACGGGCAACTTATTTATTTATATACATCCAATGCGGAATTGCAAGACAGTTACATTCAAACAGCACAAAAAAGAAATTATGATGTGTTGCTGATGAATTCTCCAATTGATAATCATTTTATTCAGCAGTTGGAAATGAAATTAGAAAAAACTTCCATGAAGAGAGTTGATGCAGATGTGCTTGATAAATTATTAGAAAAAGAAGAAACAATATCTCATCAATTAACTGCCGATGAAACAGCTAAGTTGAAAACGATTTTCGAAAATGCAATTAAGAATGAACACATGAAAGTAGAAGTAGAAAGTATGTCTGCCGAAACTTTGCCTGTAACAATTACGATTGAAGAATGGATGCGCCGCATGAAAGACATGTCGAAAATGGGTGGTGGAATGAATTTTTATGGTTCAATGCCCGACACCTATAAAGTTGCAATCAATGCAAATCATACGATTATTTCTAAAATATTGAATGCAGATGAAGCGCAACAATCAATCATGGCGAAACAAGTTTTTGATCTTGCCTTGCTTGGACAAGGAATGCTGAAAGGTGCTGATTTGACTGCATTTGTAGAACGCAGTGTAAATGTTATTGGCTAATTAATAATTGAAAATTTGCTTGAAAGCATAAGGCATGCAAAAAATAATGTCGCTTGCAATTAGTGCTTCTTGCGAAAATTTTTCTGATGCAAAATCTCCGGCCAATCCATGAAGATAAACTCCTAAGATTGCAGCATTTTCAGCAAGATAGCCTTGCGCCAATAAACCGGTAATAATTCCTGTAAGTACATCGCCGCTGCCGGCAGTTGCCATTCCTGCATTTCCAGTGCTGTTGAAATATTTTTTTCCGTTGGGAAGAGCAACCAATGTATGCGGACCTTTTAACACAATGATGCAATTTAATTCGGTAGCTTTTTGTGAAGCCAATTCAATTCTTTCAAAATCATTTTTACTTTCACCGAATAACCTTTCAAATTCTTTTTGGTGAGGAGTAAGAATTGAAAATGGAGGGAGAGAAGTAAGTAATTTTTTTTCCATCGAAAGAATATTAAGCGCGTCAGCATCCAAAACAATTGGTGATTTTACTGCATTCAAAATTTTTTTTAATGCAATTTTTGTTTCGGATGCAGTTCCAATTCCCGGTCCAATTCCAATGGAATTATAGATTAAAAAATCTGTTTCTATTTTGGAAATAAAAGAGGAATTAAAATCTGCAAAAACCATTGCTTCTGGAGCAGTAGTTTGTAAAATTTCAATTCCCGATTTTGGAATATGGCAGGAGAGAAGCCCCGCACCACTGCGCAAACAAGCTTTTGCAGCTAATACAGCAGCTCCCATTCTTCCATAACTACCGGCAATAAGTAACGCATGTCCGAAATTCCCTTTGTGGCTATTTCGATTTCGTTTTTTGTAAATTGAAGAAATAATTTCTGCATCAATAAGTGAGTTGTTAGGGGGCGTTAAATTCAAAAAATCTTTATCTAAACCTATATCTAAAATTGAAACTTTTCCAATTGAATTGAAATTTTCGGGCATTAAAAATGCTGGCTTATAGCATTGAAAACTCAATGTGTGCGTTGCTTTTATTACCGAATTATTTTTGGAAGATTGATCAACCGAAAGTCCGGTTGGGATATCAATTGCAATTATTTCGCAAGAACTATTATTGATATAATTTACCAAGCTTGCAATTATTCCATCAAGTGGGCGGCGCAAACCAGAACCAAATATTGCATCAATGATTATTAAGTTGTATGTTAAAATGGGGAAATCATTTTCATTAAGAATAAAAAATATTTTGGAAGATTCAATTTCCTGTAATCTTTTAAGGTTTAATTGAAAATCAGCAGTTCCATTACTTTCCGATTTTATAATATACACTGAAACTGAAAAAAATTTTTTCAACAACATGCGCGCCAAAGCCAGTCCATCGCCACCATTATTTCCTTTACCACAAAATATGACAAATTCTTTCCCAAAATAATAACTCGCATCCAGCCATTCAATGCATTTTATTGCAGCTCCTTCCATCAAATCGATAGACGCAATGGGTTTGTTTTGAATGGTGTACTCATCCCAAACTCTTATTTGTTCAGCGTTTAAAATTTTCATTTTTACTTTATTCGCGTTTTCAAGTTACGAAACTGGTCGCATTTAACAGTACTTTATAAAAAATGGTAATGCAAGTATATATTTGTAGTATATGGAACCCAATAAAACAAGCTACCCTAAGTCAAAAATTCAAATTCTATTTTTAGAAAATATCAGTGATTCTGCAATAAAAAAATTTCGTCAAAACGGATATACTCAAGTAGAAAAAATTGGAAAAGCACTTTCGGAAGATGAGCTAATAAAGGAAATAAAAAACGTGCACATTTTAGGAGTTCGTTCTAAAACACAAATCTCAAAAAAGGTTTTAGCAGCAGCAGAAAAATTACAAGCAATTGGTTGTTTTTGCATTGGTGTAAATCAAGTAGATCTAACAGAAGCAACAAAAAAAGGAATCGCTGTTTTTAATGCGCCTTACTCCAATACAAGATCTGTAGCAGAATTGGTGATTGGTGCTGCAATTATGCTCATTCGTAAAATTCCGGACAAAAATAAAGCTGCGCATGAAGGAGTTTGGCTAAAAAATGCAAAAGGAAGTTTTGAAGTGAGAGGTAAAACTTTAGGAATAATTGGATACGGAAATATTGGAAGCCAGGTTAGTGTTTTAGCAGAATCGTTGGGAATGAAAATTATTTTTTATGATGTAGAAACAAAACTGCCATTGGGAAATGCAGAACTTGCAAAATCAATAAAAGAGGTTTTACAACGCTCAGATATTATTACACTGCATGTGCCGGAAACGAAACAAACAAAATTTCTTATCAATAAAAACAATATTAAATATTGCAAAAAAGGAGCAATCGTTATTAATTATGCAAGAGGCGAAGTCGTTGATTTAGACGCTTTGCGTTCCGCAATTGAAGAAAATCAAATTGGCGGAGCTGCTATTGATGTATTTCCTGTAGAACCTGAAAATAATGGCGATTGTTTTTATTCGCCAATGCAAGGGATTTCAAATGTTATTCTCTCGCCGCATATTGGAGGTTCAACCGAAGAAGCGCAACAAAATATTGGAGATGACGTGAGTTTGAAACTATTTAATTTTTTAGAAAAAGGAATAAGTTTTGGATCGCATACAATTCCCGCACTTGCTTTGCCACCGCAAGAAGGATCGCATCGAATTTTGCACATACATCATAATGTGCCCGGGGTTTTGTCTGAAATTAATACACAGCTTTCAAATAATAATATAAATATCGTCGGTCAATATTTAAAAACCAATGATTTAATTGGTTATGTTGTTTTGGATGTTGACAAACAACTTTCAGGGAAGGCTAAACAATTACTGAAAGAAGTTAAACATACAATTAATGTGCGGCTGCTTTATTAAATTCTGCTTTAAATATTACCCTATAATGAATATTATGTTAAATAGACAGACTTAAAATAAACCACTTCTTTTTCAAAGTGGCTATAAAAGTTTATTGAATAGACTCCTGCTTCTTTCTGTATTCTTCTGCTTTTGCGGAATTACCTTTCAAATCATAAGCTGTGGAAAGCAAATCGGCAATCATTTTGAAATTTCCTTTTTCAATTGCTTTTAATTCAGTTTTGCTATTGTACACTTCGTAAGCTTTTTCAGCAAATCGAATCATTTCGTCATTTTTAGCCATTAATTTAGCTTTCAAATCCGCTCTTTTCTTTACATCTTCAGGTTTTGTTCCTTTAATAGCACGCTGTTCGTCTTGAATATCGAAAGATAAATTGTAAATATGTTTTGCCATCAACACAGTTGCTTCTGTATAATCTGGTTTCGCAACTAATGCGTCATTAATTACTTTTTCTAATTTAGTTTGAGTTAAAACATAATCAGCAGGTTTGTGATCGCTGGTATAAGCATAGTTAAATAATTCTACTGCTAAATTATATTGAAGAATGATTTTGTTTGGATATTTTGGAATCAACTCTTCATATTTAGCAAAAATTTTCTTTTTATCCGTTTCATCTTCTACATCGTTGAATTCTGTTATATACCAAAAATCAGAATCAGGATATAATGTGTTACCTAAGTGCAAGTATTTTTCTCTGTTGATTAAATCTTTTTTCTTACTATAATAATCAACTAAATATTGATACACATCTTCATTTCCAGTTCCGCCAATTTTTTGTTCTGCAATTTTATTATAATAAACAGCAGCTTCATCTTCTTGTTTTGCCATAAAAGCAGCTAATGCAATATTTTGATAAAGCACCGTATCAAATGCCGGGAATTTGAAATTATTATATTCTAAATCTTTCGAAAAAATATATTGCTCAGCTGTTAATGCATTTTTAAAATTTGCAAATGCAGCTGCATAATCTTTCGCATTAAAGTTTTGTGCGGCTAAATCAAAATAATTGCTATAAATTTCAAAAAGGCGAACATGCTGTTCCAGCGTGGCTTGTATTGCTTTTGGATCTACCTCGTAATATTTTTTAAATGCATTTAGTGCATTCATTCTTGCATCGGGGAATTGGTTTTTTAATTGCTCGCTTTTTGCAATTTCATTATAAATGATTCCTTTATAATACCAGCCTTCCCATTTTGTGGTATTTTTTTCTTTCAATAAGAAAGCGTCAACAGTTGTTTTTGCTTTCTCCCATTGTTGCTTACTCATCAAATCTTTTATTTCATCAATGTTTTGAGAAAATCCAAAAACACTTAAAAAAGTTAACGCTAATAAGAAACTAATTTTTTTCATTTTAATAATTTAAATAGTTGAAAATTATTTTTTATTTAAGATACTTGTTCGGTTGATTCCGTAGCAATTTCATCGGTTGCTTCGGGCTCTTGTTCCTCAATTCGAGAAATAGCTGCAATTTCATCCTCTTCATCTAAGCGAATTAATTTTACACCTTGCGTTGCTCTTCCTTGTTCGCTAATATTTGCAACTTTCATTCTAATTGTTACGCCACTTTTGCATGTTATAAGCAAATCTTCTCTTTCTGCAACATCAAGTATCCCAACCAATTTACCAATTTTTTCGGTTACATTAATTGTCTTCACTCCTTTTCCACCCCGATTTGTAAAACGATATTCGTCAACACCGGTTCTTTTTCCAAATCCGCGTTCGCTAACAACAAGCACCGTTTTACTGCTATCCGTTTCAGGATTTACGCATAACATTCCTACAACTTCATCGCCATTATCGTCCACTTCAATTCCGGCAACACCAATTGCTCCGCGGCCTGTGGCTCTTACTTTTTCTTCGGAAAAACGAATGGCTCTTCCACTTTTTACAGCCATCATTATTTGACATTTACCATCTGTCATTCTTGCTTCCAATAGTTCATCGCCTTCATTTATTGAAATTGCATTAATTCCGGTTTGTCTCGGACGACTGAAATCTGCTAAAGCTGTTTTTTTAATAATTCCTTTTTTTGTACAAAGAACAATGTAGTGATTATTAGTAAACTCTTCGTCTTTCAAATCTTGTACATCAATAATTGCTCTAATATTATCATCCGATGGTATTTGAATTAAATTTTGAATTGCACGACCTTTACCCGACTTCTCTCCTTCTGGAATTTCATAAACATTTAACCAAAAGCACCTTCCTTTTTCTGTGAAAAATAAAATTGTGTGATGAGTAGATGCAACAAATAAATGTTCAATCCAATCTTCTTCTCTTGTTTTTCCACCAAGTACACCTCTTCCTCCCCTTTTTTGTGCACGATATTCATTTACAGCGGTTCTTTTTATATAACCCAAATGAGAAATGGTAATTACAACATCTTCTTCTTTTATTAGATCCTTCATACTTACTTCGTCATCCAAATAAGTAATTTCTGTTTTGCGTTCGTCGCCAAATTTTTCTTTTATTTCAATTAACTCTTGTTTGATCACTTCAAATCTTTTTGGCTCGTTCGATAGCAATTCATTTAATGCTGAAATCAATTGCATTAACTCCGCATATTCTGCTTTTATTTTCTCCCTTTCCATTCCGGTCAAACGCTGTAAGCGCAATTCCAAAATAGCTTTCGCTTGAATTTCATCCAATCCCCATCCTGCGTTTATTAAACTTTCTTTTGCAATATCGGGAGTTGCTGAATTTCTAATCAATTTTATTACTTCATCCAAATGATCTAATGCAATTAAATAACCAAGTAATAAATGTGCTCGTTTTTGTGCTTCTCTCAATTCAAATTGAGTACGACGAATTACAACTTCATGTCTGAATTCTACAAATTCATTTATTAAATCTTTTAAGTTTAATGTTTTTGGACGTCCCTTAACAAGGGCTACATTATTGATTCCGTAAGACGTTTGTAATTCAGTATGTTTATACAATTGATTTATTACCACATTGGCAACAGCATCGCGTTTCAGGTCAATTACAATTCTTGTTCCTTCTTTTTCATTCGACTCATTATTGACATGAGAAATGCCTTCAATTATTTTTTCATTTACCAAAAATCCAATTCGTTCAGTCAATGCATCGCGACTCACTTGATAAGGAACTTCTGTAATTACAATTTTTTCTCTTCCGCTTTCTTTTGTTTCTACAGAAAGTCTTCCACGCAATACAACTCGTCCTCTTCCAAAATGCAATCCCATCTTCACTCCTTCCATTCCGTAAATAATTCCTTTTGTTGGAAAATCTGGAGCTTTTACAAATTGCATTAATTCATCGATGGTAATTTCTCTATTTTCAATAAGTGCAATACATCCATCAATTACTTCGCTTAAATTATGTGGCAACATATTTGTAGCCATACCCACTGCAATTCCACTTGAACCGTTTACAAGCAATTGTGGAATTCTTGTTGGAAGAACCGTCGGTTCAATTTCTGTATCATCAAAATTGGATTGAAAATTAACTGTATCCTTATCTAAATCATTCAACATACTATCAGCCAAGCGATGCAAACGTGCTTCGGTATAACGCATTGCAGCTGGTCCATCTCCATCTTGGGTACCAAAATTTCCTTGTTTATCAATTACAGCATAGCGCATATTCCAATCCTGCGCCATCCGAACCATTGCGTCATAAACCGCAGTATCGCCATGTGGGTGATATTTACCAAGAACTTCTCCAACAATACGTGCTGATTTTTTAAATGGTTTATTAAAATGTAAACCCAATTCGTTCATTGCATAAAGAATTCTGCGGTGAACAGGTTTTAAACCATCACGAACATCCGGCAGCGCACGACCAACAATTACTGACATCGAATAATCGATGTAAGCTGTTTTCATTTGCTCCTCAATATTTATTGCAATTATGCGGTCATTGTCCTGAGTTTGGTTTTGTTCAAAAGTCTCGTCCATAGGTTATTATATCATTTTTTTCATAAGGAAAAAATATGAATGCAAATGTATCGAAATGAGGTTGGAAAACCTGACAAAAATCTCACTTTTTCCAAGTCGTTTTTCTACTATTTTGTATAAGGATTTTAACTTGTTTTCTGAAAGTTAATGGCTAATTTTCCAGACAAAACAATTCGAAGTAAAACAATGAAACAAATATTATTGTTTGGAGCCGGTAAGTCTGCTTCGGTGCTAATTGAATATTTACTAAGCAATGCTGAAAAGGAAAATTGGTTTTTAAAAGTAGTGGATTCGGACATTAATGTAGTGCAATCAAAAATTGGAAATTCGAATTTTGGTCAAGGATTTTCATTTGACATTCATCAAAAAACAGAAAGAAATAAATTGATTGAAGAATCCGATATTGTTATTTCAATGCTTCCGCCTTCGTTACATTTTATTGTTGCACAAAATTGCATTTCTGCAAAAAAAAGTTTACTGACGGCCTCGTATGTTGATGAAAATGTAAAAAAACTTCAAGCGGAAGTAGAGCAAAACGATTTGCTTTTTTTGTGTGAAATGGGGCTCGATCCTGGAATCGACCACATGAGTGCAATGCAAATGATTGATTCAATTCAGCAACAAGAAGGAGAAATTACTTCTTTCAAATCGCATTGTGGTGGATTGGTGGCGCCAGAAAGTGATAACAATCCGTGGCATTATAAAATAAGTTGGAACCCAAAAAGTGTTGTACTTGCTGGTAAATCTGGTGCAAGTTTTAAAGAAAATGGTGCAACGAAAAATTTGAAATATGAAGAAGTTTTCAATAATGAAGAAGAAGTTCAAGTTTCAGAAATTGGAAATTTTGCATGGTATCCTAATAGAGATTCATTGAGTTACACCGCTCTTTATGGGTTGGAAAATACAAAAACATTTATTCGTACTACCCTTCGCCACCCCGATTTTATGAAAGGTTGGCAAAAAATTATTGAATTTAATTTAACCGATGAAAATATAAAATATGACACAAATGGTTGGTCATTAAAAAAATTCTTTATTACACATTTAGCAAATAATAATATTGGATTAAAACCAAAAACGTTTATTTACAACTTACTTGATTTTTTTGGAATTAATGACGATGAAACGATTCTCGATTTGGGGAAATGCAGCGCAGCAGAAGTTTTACAATTTGTACTTGAAAGAAAATTAGCGTTGCAACCAAACGATAAAGACATGATTGTGATGATGCATGAATTGGAATTCGTTAAACAAAAAGAATTGTTTAAATCAAAATCTGTGTTAGTTGTAAAAGGTACCGACAAGGTGCATACCGCAATGGCAAAGACTGTTGGGCTTCCTTTAGGAATTGCTACGCGTTTAATTTTAAATGGAACGATTCAACTTAAAGGTGTTCAAATCCCTACACATAAATCAATTTATGAACCAGTGTTGAAAGAATTAGCTGAGCATCAAGTTTCGTTTTTTGAAACAACCAACTAAGCTTTTTTATTAGCCAAATCCATTATTGTTTGAAATTCTAATTCGTTTATTGGATGCACCGATAATCGTCCACAACGAACTAATGCGATTGTTTCAAGACTTTTTATTTTTCTAATTGTTGCAAGAGAAACGGGGTTATTCAATTTCTTTTTTGGCTTAATATCCACTGCCATCCAGCGTTCTTCAATGGAAGTAGGGTCTTTATAAAATTCTTTTACAACAGTTGCAATTCCAACAATTTCCAAACCAATATTACTGTGGTAAAAGAAAACAGTATCACCTTTCTTCATCGTGCGGAGATGAATTTGTGCAAGATGATTTCGCACACCTGTCCATGCGGTTTGTTTTTCTTTCACAAAATCATCCCACGAATAAACTGTTGGTTCTGATTTTACAAGCCAATACGCCATGTTGTTTTTTTTACCATCCACTTGCCAATACATCGACAAGGTGCATTGTTTTTAATTTTAATCCTTTGTTTTTAATACAACCATCCAATTGCATAATGCAGGAAAGATCAGTCGTAACAAGATATTCGGCATTTGTTGCCAATGCATTTTCTATTTTTTGTTCTGCCATCGCAATAGAAATTGGTTCAAATTTCACGGCAAATGTTCCGCCAAAACCACAGCAGGTTTCTGTTTCGTTTATTTCCACTAATTCTAATCCTTTTACATGTGAAAGTAATTTGCGAGGTTCAGTTTTAATTTTACATTCTCGCAATGCGGAGCAGCTATCATGATAAGTTGCTTTACCATTCAATGTAGCTCCTACATTTTCAATTTGCAAAACGTTGACCATAAATTCAGAAAATTCAAAAATTTTCTTGCTCAAATCTTTCATCTCATTGTGCACGGAAGAATTTTCCAACAATTTGAAATAATAATTTCTAATAAATCCAACGCAACTAGCACTCGGAGCAACAATGTATTCAGCATCTTTAAAATCATCAACAAATTTCATACAAACCGAACGAGCTTCGTCCCAAAAACCAGCGTTGAATGCAGGCTGTCCACAACAAGTCTGTTTACTATTGTAACTAACACTACAGCCAGTTTTTTCTAATATTTTTACCATATTGAAAGCAGTTTGTGGATAAAGCTGATCGACAAAACATGGTACAAATAGCTGAATGTTCATTGAATAAATTCTATTTTTTATTAAGCCATAAAATTAGCGGTTTATAAAACAAAAAAGACATTCTTAATTGAATGTCTTTTTTTTAAAAAAAAATGTTCGCTTATTTATAGATGCCAAGTTTTGCAAGAAATTTATCAGCATCATTACTTTGTTGCGTATTTGGAAATTTTTCTTTCAATTGATTATATAAATCAATTGCTTCTTTTGTATTTCCCGTTTTCTCGGCAAGTTGCGCTGCATTAAAAAGATAATCAGCAGCGTTGTAAGAATCAGTCGTAAAATGAAAAGCAGCTTTCTTATAAAATTCAAGTGCTTCCTCATTTTTATTTAATTCAGAATATGCATCAGCTAAAAGTTTATATGCTCTTGCTTGAATTTGCTTTGCATCTGTATTAAATTCTTTTAGGTTTTCAACTGCTTTTGCAAATTCTCCTGATCTTAAATAGCAATCACCAGCATAGAAATAAGCAAGATTTGCAGCTTTAGTCCCACTGTATTTCTCAATCACTTTTATAAATCCTAAATTAAATCCGTCTCCATTCAATGCTTTTTGTAAACTATCAATACGATAGTATTCCTCCGCTTTGAAAAGCGCATCATTTGCTTTTGCTTCTTTTGGTTGTTGAAGATATTTAGTATATGCCCAATTTACGCAAACAACAAGTACGATCGCCAATACAGAAATGGATATTGCTCTTTTGTTTTTATTCCAAAATTGCGATAAAGCTTCAATGACAACATCATTGTTTTCATTTTTCGTCGATTGATTTTTTGCTTCCATGTGTTTAATAATATTTTTTTTAATTAATCAATAATAAAAGGATAGTTTTCGTCGGCATAAACATCTTTTAAAACTTCGCTGTCATCAGGCCAAGGGCTTTCTTCAGCAAATTTTACAGATTCAGCAACTTTCTCGTCTACCCGAGCATTTATACTATTCAACTCTTCTTCATTTGCAAATCCATTTTCAATAATTGTTTGTTTTATTTTTTGAATTGGATCTTGATCTTTATACTCCTCTACTTCATCTTTGGTTCTGTATTTTTGAGGATCACTTATAGAGTGTCCTTTATAACGGTATGTTTTTATTTCTAACAATGTTGGACCTCCCTGTTCTCTTGCACGTTTTACAGCTCGTTCAACACCTTCGTGTACAGCTTCTGCCGACATTCCATCAATCGTATCTGCCGGCATTTCGTATGCATCGGCTAACTTGTAAATATCTATTACATTACTAGTACGTTTAACGGAAGTTCCCATTGCATAATTATTATTTTCGCAAATAAATATTACTGGGAGCTTCCAAAGCATTGCAAGATTAAAAGTTTCGTGTAAAATTCCTTGTCTTGCAGCACCGTCTCCAAAAAAACAAAGAACTACGTTGTCGGTTCCTCTGTATTGTTCTGCAAAAGCTAAACCGGCACCAGTTCCAATTTGTGCACCTACAATTCCATGGCCTCCATAAAAATTAACATCCTTTCCAAAAAAATGCATGCTGCCACCTTTCCCCTTGGCGCAACCTGTTGCCTTTCCGTAAAGTTCAGCCATACAACTATTAATAGACATACCTTTTGCAATGGCTAAACCATGATCGCGGTAGGAAGTAATAAAAAGGTCTTCTGCTTTTGTTGCAGATATACAACCAGCAGCAATAGCTTCTTGTCCGACATACGCATGATAAAATCCTCGTATCTTTCCTTCCATTTTGTATTTTTCTTCCGAAATAAGTTCAAACTGGCGTATAAGCTTCATCAGTTCGTACCAATACAAATAAATTTCTTTAGAAAATAATGTGGCCAAGAGGTAAAATTTTGAGGAGCAAAAGTAAGGCAAATTCAACAAATTGTTATCTTGATTTTATTACAAAATTTCAATATAGTTTGCTAACTACATTTTTGCCTTTATCTTGCAATTTATCTTGCTAAAAATTCGTAACATATCCCTAACTCAGTTCAAAAACTATCATTCCCGTTCAATCGGTTTTGAAAAAAGAATTATTGGTATTTGTGGTAACAATGGAGTTGGAAAAACGAATTTATTAGACGCAATTCATTACCTCTGTTTTACAAAAAGCCATTTTTCGCGATTTGATCAAGGGAATAGTCTTATTGGTTTTAATGGTTTTAGAATTGAAGCTGAAATTGATTTAGAAAATAAAAATGAAAATGCAGTTTGCATTCTTCGCGAAACGGGGAAAAAAGAATTTCATTTAGATGCAATTCCTTACGAAAAATTTTCTCATCATATTGGTCGTTATCCCTGTGTAATGATTGCTCCGGACGATGTGCAAATTATTACAGGAGAAAGTGAAGATCGACGAAAATGGTTGGACACGCTGCTTTCTCAACTGGATAAAACTTATTTAACTCATCTGCTTCAGTACAATCGATTGTTGCAACAACGCAATTCTTTGTTAAAAAATTTTGCAGAATCTGCTACAACCGATTTCACTTTATTGGATGTTTTGGATGAACAATTAGTTACTCAAGCAAATTTTATTTTTGAAAAACGTAAATTATTTTTTAACGAATTTATTCCATTGCTAAAAAATAATTACTACCGAATAACGAGTGTGAATGAAGCTATTGAGCTTAAATATGAAAGTGAATTATTGTCAAGTTCTTTTATAGATTTGGTAAAATGGAACCGATTAAATGATTTGTCTGCACAAAGAACAACTGTTGGCATTCACCGAGATGAACTTATTTTTAAATTGCAAAACCAACCGTTTAAAAAATTTGCTTCACAAGGCCAACGAAAAAGTTTGTTGTTTGCAATCAAATTGACAGAATTAGATTTACTAAAAGAAAAAAATGATTTTTCCCCCCTCCTTTTGTTGGATGATGTTTTTGAAAAATTAGATGAAAACAGAATAATGAGTTTATTAAAAACGGTTTGCATCGAAAATCAAGGACAGGTTTTTATTACGGATACAAACAATGATCGATTAAGTACGCATCTAAATTATTTACAGCTTGATTTTGAAATTATTAATTTATAAAATTAATTTGCAGTTATGGGCGAATATTCTATTGGAGATGCAATGAAAAAATTTCTAGAAAGCAGCCGTCTAAAAGGATCGGTACAGGCGATGCAAGTGGAAGAAGCTTGGGAAAAAATAATGGGAAAGACAATTGCAAAATACACGGAGTCAATAAAAATTATAGATAAAACCTTAATTATTACAACACATGTTGCACCGTTGAAACAAGAACTTGTTTATCAAAAAGAAAAAATAATTCAACGGGTAAATGAAGCAATGGGAGAAAATACGATTAACGAAGTTTTGATAAAATAAATTCATTTGCGTGCTGCAAATCAGCACTCGCCCATTTTCCCACAACGATTCCTTTTTTTAATATATAAAATGTTGGATTGTGTCTTGCAGCTGTACGGATGGCTGTTGCATCACATCGCAAAATTGTTGGAACTATTAATGATTTACTTTTCATCCAATTTATTGCATTCTCATAATCTGTTGTAACGATATACAGTTTTATATTTTTTTGATTAAGGACTTCTAATGTAGAATTAAAATCATCTAACCAAGCAGGTATATTTTTTTTGAATCGTTCAACAAACAAAATTGCAACCGGATTTTCTATTGATAATAATTCACTAGTTACATCAATATTCTCAGAAGTTGTTAATGAAAATCCTTTAATTGGTGGTTCATTATTTTTCCCTTTTCGAATTATTTTATCATATCGATTTTTGAATTTGTAAAGTGAATCATTAAAATCCAATGGAAATTTGTCAGCAGTAAATTCGATTTCGGACCCATCTTTTTCATAAACAAATGTCATTGCAATGCTGTCTGGAACTGCATTTAAAGGAATTTTCATTTTGTCAATTAAATTGTTTCCTTTTTTAAAAGGAAGACAATCAATTATTGGCAAATGGTATAAAACATGAAATTGAATTAAAAAACTTCCCAACGTTGTAAGTGATATAATGAATAGATTAAGTTTTTTTGAACAAGACGAGTGTATCTTATTTCTGTAATAAAATAATACAATGATAAAAGCAAGTAACAGCAGATCTTTTACAAAAGATGTTAATGGTGTAATTGGCAGACAGTCTCCAAAGCAGCCACAATTTTTAAATTTATCGGAGTAATAAGCATACCCCGTTAAAAATGTAAAAAATAGAATTAACAAAAGTAACAACCATGTAAAAAATTGCATTCTCCATCCAATTAAAATTGCAACACCGACGATGATTTCCAAAAAAATCATTAATATGGAAATTAAAAGTGTAGTGCCATTGAATTGACTCAAATTCCACAATTCAAAAAATTCTTGCATTTTATAACCCAACCCCAGAGGATCATTGGCTTTAATTAGACCTGAGAATATAAAAAGAAGTCCAACGAGAAATCTCAAAAAAGTTAATACAATTTTCATAAGCTATTTGAAGAATTTATCAATTCGGAGTTGAAATAATCACTCCGTTTTATTCATTAAAATAAGTGCAAATGCTGCATAATTGATTATGTCGAAATAATTGGCATCAATGCCTTCGCTCATAATTGTCTTTCCGTCATTTGCCAATATTTGTCGGATGCGTTGCAGTTTCATTAATATCAAATCAACAAAACTTTCTTGACTCATACTTCGCCAAGCTTCGCCGTAATCGTGGTTTTTATCCATCATCAATTTTTTTGCTGCAAGAATATTGGAGTCGAATAAAAACGCAACTTTATCTGTTGGTAATTCTTCAGGATCATTTTCAGATAATGAAAGTTGCATCAACCCAATTGCAGCATAATTGAAAATTCCCATAAACTCTGCAGCTATTCCATCACTAATTTTTTGTTCACCTATTTGTTGAATGGTGCGAATGCGTTGTGCTTTAATAAAAATTTGGTCCACAATGGATATTGTGCGCAATACTCGCCACGCAGTTCCATAATCATTCGTCTTTTTTAAAAATATTTCTTTACAAGCTAAAACTACTTTTTCGTACTGTAAATCGGTTGACATTTTTCTATTTATTTATCTTAAAATTATTCTTCTCTCGTCAAAATACTTCTTCAGTATCTTAGCTTCAAAAGTAATAAACAAAGCCGAATGTTTACGTTGAATTGTAAAAACCAATTATTGAAAATTAGTGAGCCAATTGTAATGGGAATTATTAATATAACTCCTGATTCATTTTATTCCAAAAGCAGGGTTACTGAAAATTCTACGATAATTCAACAAGCAGAAAAAATGCTTTTTGATGGCGCAACTATTTTGGATATTGGCGGACAAAGCACAAGACCGGGCTCAACTTATTTAAGCGCTGACGAAGAATTGCAAAGAATTATACCTGCTGTAAAAGCGCTTTGTAAAAAATTCCCGTCTGCAATAATTTCTATTGATACTTTTTATTCCAAAGTTGCAAAAGCTGCTGTGGAAGAAGGTTGTACAATTGTGAATGATATCAGTGCTGGCGAAATGGATTCGGAAATGTTTGCAACTGTTTCATCTTTGAAAGTTCCGTATATTTTAATGCACATGCAGGAAAATCCTAGCACTATGCAAAAAAATCCCACTTATAAAAATGTAACAGATGAAGTGTGTCAATTTTTAAAAATTAAAATTGATACAGCAGAAAAAGCAGGAATCAAAGAGTTGATTATTGATCCGGGTTTTGGATTTGGAAAAACAATCGAACATAATTTTCAATTATTAAAAAATCTTTCCAATTTTAAAAAACTAGGCAAACCAATTCTCGCTGGCTTATCACGAAAGTCAATGATTAATAAATTATTAAATATTGAACCGGAAGAAGCCTTAAACGGAACTACTGCTTTAAATATGCTTGCCCTTATGAAGGGTGCATCTATTTTGCGTGTTCATGATGTAAAAGAAGCAAAACAAACGATTCAATTATTTAGCGCTGTTCAGCAATAAAAAAAATCCTCCATTGGAGGATTTTGCAATATTTTAAAAGAATAATTTTAATGAGCTTTCTTTTGAGCAGGTGCTCCTTTCGGATTTATGCTTAATACTTCAATTTCGAAAATTAAGTTTTCAAATGGTTTAATATCAGGAGATCCGGGTGTTGCACCAAATCCTAAAAGGGATGGGATGTAAATTTTTGCTTTACTTCCTAAACGCAATTGCATTGTTCCTTCATCAAAACCAATTACCATTCCGCCTGGCATTCCAGCTGTTCCAGCAGTAAATCCAAGAGGATCTGTGTGATGGAAACTTGAATCAATATTGGTGTCAAATATTTTTCCTGCAAAAGTTTTTCCTCTGTATTTTACTGTAACATAATTTCCAGAATCTACAATAGCACCAGTCCCTGGCTCTATAATTTCTACAAAAGCACCACTCTTTGTTTTTGTGGCTACAATTTTATTTTTAGCAATATAATCGCTTACAACTTTTATTTCACTCTCTAAATAATTTTGTCTTTCTTTTTGTTCATCTGCTGTCGAAAGTTCAAAAGTTTTAAATACATCCAAAACTCTTACAGTTGTAATAATCTTATCGCCTTTTTTCATAAAAGGCGGCATACCGTTTGGATTTTTTACAAGCAACGTATCTATCAATTGAACGCTTATTACACTGTCCCCTTTTTTTAATAAATTAAAGATTTCGGTCACTTCATAACCTGGTGAGTTAGCCATAAATTGAAAATAAACGGGCAATTTTCCAAACGATTCAAATAGTAAACTGTCGTTTAATTTTTGGCTAAAATGTAGTTTTACAAAACTACCGGAATCTACTTTTGTTCCTTCTTTTGAAGAAATGATTTTGTAGGCCATTCCACTTTTTGATTTTTTAAAAGAATTGCAACTTGTAAATGTCAAGCTTGCAACTGCTGCAAAAATTAAGATGATTCTTGTTTTCATTTTTTTGTTTTATTGTAGTAAATCTTTATTTTCTTTTATTGCGTTTTGAAAAGTTGTAACGGTTGATTCAATTGATTCTGAACTGCGACCACCGGCTGCATTAAAGTGTCCGCCGCCTTCAAAATATTTTCGTGCAAAGCTATTGCAATCAAAGTCACCTTTGCTCCTAAAACTCCATTTTCTTTCTTCGTCTCTGTCAATTACAATGGCAACTAATTTAATTCCTTGAATGCTTTGAGGATAATTCACCAAACCTTCGGAATCACCAGTTTTGATTTTAAATTTTATTAAATCTGATTTCGGAACTGTGAGTAATACAGTGTTGAATTCATAGAAAATTTCCATTCTATTCAACAATACATGTCCAATAAAACGCAGTCTGTTTTCGAGAAAATTATCGAAAAGATTATTGTGAACTTGCATATGCTCAAGTCCCTTTTGTTTTAAATTAGCAACTAATGTGTGCACATCAGAGCTAGTAGATGAGAATCTAAAAGAGCCAGTATCAGCAACAACTCCTGCATAAATACAGGTTGCAATTGAATCATTTATTAAATTGGAAAAACCTGATTCACAAATAAAATCGTAAACCATTTCGCAAGTAGAAGATTTTGAAATATTACTTATTCCAAAATTAAATGCTTGAATATCCGGCTGTTGATGATGGTCTATTAAAATTTTAACGCAAGTTATTTCAGCTAATTTTTCAGCCATTTTTTTTGTACGATGCAACGTATTAAAATCAAGACAGAATAGCCATTCGGTTTCGTCTAGAATTTTATTTGCTTTTTCTTGTTGCCCTTCGTAATTAATTACTTCGTTGCAACCTGGCAACCATTTCAAAAAGTCTGCCCAATTAGTTGGAGAAATAACATTTACGGAATGACCCAATAATTGTAAAAATTGAGCTAGTGCCAAGGAGGAACCTAGTGCATCTGCATCTGGTTTTTGATGCATTACTATCGCAACCTTTTTTGGTTCTTTTAACAATGCGAATATTTCCTTTATTGGTTTCATAAACGGTGGCGAAGTTATGGCAATTGAGTGATGTCCATTATCACTATTTTCTTAAAATAAACTGGTTTTTGATTTAGTGTTTGTTTATTGGCTAATTGAATTTAACTTTGCGGCGCAAAACAATAAAAAATTATATGAGTAACCGTACTTTGACAATGATTAAGCCCGATGCAATGAAAAATGGCTTTTCAGGAGCTATTCTCGACATGATTATTAATGCAGGGTTTCGCATTGTAGCATTAAAGCAAACTAAGTTATCAACTGAAAAAGCAGGCGAATTTTATGCTGTTCATAAAGAAAGACCGTTTTACGGAGAGCTTGTAGATTTTATGAGTAGCGGTGTAATTATTGCTGCAATTTTAGAAAAAGAAAATGCAGTTGCTGATTTTAGAACCTTGATTGGTGCTACCAATCCTGCAAATGCGGATGAAGGTACCATTCGAAAAAAGTATGCAACTTCTCTTGGCGAAAATGCAGTTCACGGAAGTGATAGCGATGAAAATGCAAAAATCGAAGGTGATTTTTTCTTTTCCGCTTTGGAAAAATTTTAAATTTAAACCATTAAAAAGCCGACTCAGAAAGTCGGCTTTTTAATGCAAATTAATTAGTTAACAACTGCTTCTTCGCCATAAAGCTGATCTAAAAATTTTAAGGAAGGAGAAGGAATAAATTTCCCAATTCCAAGTTCGTTCCATTTTTTATCCACTGCGTCAATTGTTGCATTATCAGCAACAATGATGTTTGGCCAATCGCGATAAAAATCATCAAACAATTTTGTTTTTCGCGTTCCATCGAAACCAATGCAAGCAGTTTTTTTTGCGTTATCAGCTTTAATTTGATCATTGAAAAAATGATCTCGTTTTGGATCCAAATTATTACAAAAGCGCCACAAAGCAGTAGCAATATCGTTTGCATCAACTGAATGCTCTACATAAAGGATCATTTTTATTCCTGCTATTTCATCTCTTTCGCAAAGTTGTTGGTGTAAATCTCGAATATGACCTTTCCTATTTTTTTCTACTGAAATAATTAAACAAGGGATATTAAATTTTGCTAAGGAATAATTCAAAAACACAATTTCAGAAAATTGATTTTTAATGTTTGCAAAATTATTTGTGAATTTATATTCTTCTTTTTGATATAATTCATCAAGTTCTTCAGTGAATTTTTTAGTGCCGTCGATGCACATTTTACCGCCAAAACCAAGCTTGCTGCAACTGTGATCAAGTACATCCATTGGGCCCGTACTAAAATAAATATCTGTAGCGGGGTTTAAGTTTTTGAAAACATAGTCAACAACTTCTTTGTAATTTTTAATATTCACTGCTCCATCTACCAATACCAAAATTTTATTGAACATCATTTGACCAGCTCCCCACATTGCATTCATCACTTTTTGTCCTTGACCTGGATAAGATTTATCAATTTTTACAATAACCAAATTATGAAAAACACCTTCCACCGGCATTTCCATATCAATAATTTCAGGAACCAACGTCATTTTTATTGGGGCTAAAAAAATGCGCTCTGTTGCTTTCCCTAACCAAGCATCTTCTTGTGGCGGAATGCCCACAATTGTTGCAGGGTAAATTGGATTTTTTTTATGCGTAATACAAGTTATGTGAAAACGAGGGTACCAATCGGGCAGCGAATAATAACCGGTGTGATCGCCAAAAGGCCCTTCCCAAATCAGTTCATCGTCATAATCAACAAAACCTTCAATGATAAAATCAGCATCTGATGGAACTTCTATTTGTGGTTGTGTAATGCATTTTACTAATTCAACTTTTTTCTTTCTCAAAAAACCAGCCAACATATATTCATCTACATTTTCCGGCAATGGTGCTGTTGCAGCATAAGCATAAACAGGATCACCTCCCAAAGCAACAGCAACGGGCATTCGTTGTTTCAGTTTTTTATATTCATTAAAATGCTTTGCGCTTACTTTATGTTTGTGCCAATGCATTCCTGTAAGTGTTGGGCCAAAAATTTGCATTCTATACATTCCCACATTTCTAATTCCTGTATTGGGATCTTTGGTATGAATGATTGGCAAGGTTACAAATGGCCCGCCATCTTTTGGCCAACAAGTTATAACCGGAAGTTTTGTTATGTCTGGTTCTTTGAAAATAATTTCTTGACATTCGCCTCTTCCTTTTTTTACCGATGGCATCCACGATGCGAACCTTCCCAATTGTGGAAGCATGTTTAATTTATCAAGAAGATTTTCTTTTGGGGAAGAAAGCAATTTAAAAAGTGATTCAATTTCTTTTGCAATGTTATCGAGGGTTTCAACCTGCAATGCAATACACATTCTCTTTTCACTTCCGTAAGCATTCATCAAAACCGGAAAATCGTATCCTGTATTTTCAAATAAAAGCGCTTTGCCGCCATTGGGTTGTTTACTTATTCTATCAGTTATTTCAGCAATTTCTAAAATAGGATTTACATAAGATGTAATCCGAATCAACTCATCTGCTTCTTCTAATTTATCTATAAAATGGTTTAAATTTTTATACGCCATTGTTTGTATGTTAATTCAAAATTAATATTTAAATAGTTTGACAGAAAAATTAGAAGCTAAAAAATTTATTGAAATAATTCAGCATGGGGAATTATGCCAAGTCCGTCTAAATTCGAGTATTCGATTTTTCCATTATTATAATTAATTCCGCTTGCTAAATCTTCCGCCAATAACAAAGGTCCATCCATATCTACATAATCAAGCAATGGAAGCAAATGCGCAATGGCTGCCGATCCAATTGTACTTTCATTCATACACCCCATCATTACTTTCAAATCGAGCGATTTTGCTTTTGCAATCATTCGAAGTGCTGGAGTAATACCGCTGCATTTTGTAAGCTTAATGTTTATGCCATGAAAAACTTCTTTGCATTTTTCAATATCTTTTTCATCCACACAACTTTCATCTGCAAAAAGTGGCAATGTTGATTTTTGAAAAAGTATTTTCATTTCATCCCAATTTTCTTTTGCAAGTGGTTGTTCAATTAACTCCACTCCTAATTCTTTCAACATTGGAATTTTAAGTAATGCTTCTTCCAAAGTCCATCCTCCATTCGCATCTACGCGAAATACTGCATCGGTATTTTGTCGAAGTGTTTTAATAATTTCTACATCATTTTCCATTCCCACTTTTATTTTATAAATCGGAAGTGGTTTTTCTTTCATCTTAGCAAGCATTATTTCCACACTATCAATTCCAATTGTGTAGTCGGTAATTGGATTTTTTTGAATATCTAAATTCAAAAGTTCATACAATTTTTTTCTTTTTAATTTTCCATACAAATCCCAAGCAGCTATATCAAGCGCACAAACCAAAAAGTTATTTTTGGGAAAAAGATGATGCAAATAATGCCAATAACGCTCAGGTTCCGTGAAAGCAAATTTTTCTACAAACATTTTTTTTGCATTCAAATCGGAAAGCATTTGCTCTAGTGAAATATTATAATATGTGATTGCCGGTGCTTCTCCATATCCTTTAATGCCGAAATAATCTAACTCAACGACTAAAGTTGGTTGGTGTGTTTTTGACGCTTTTGAAATTATAAACGGATATCGAAAAGGAAGATTAAAGGAAAAACTTCGTAATTTCATTACACAAATTTGCAAATAAAATTTTGATTATAAGTTTATCCAACTTCACTAAATTTGCACCACAAATTTTTTATTTATTGCTAAGCAACTTTAAAAAGTATGTTTCTGCACAAATTGATTAAAAAAATGACACAAGAAAAAAAAGTTACAAATTTATATTGGGTTGGTTTTTTTGTTTCTACTGCTATTTTAGGTTGGATGATTTATTCACATAACGAATGGCTTACTTTAATGCTTCCTTTCGTTACTACTTTTTTTGTAAAAGCAATGAAGATTATTTAAGTCAAATTGTTTGCAAAAAAAAATCACCCAATTAAAGGGTGATTTTCTGTTTTAATTACTACTTTTTATTTCACTTCTTCAAACGGAACATCTTGAACATTCTCTGAAGCGTTTGCTCCTTCTGATTGTTTTTGATCTGCTCCATCGTTTGGTGCTTGTTGGCCGTTTGCTTGTTGTGTAGCATTATACATATCTTGACTTGCTGCGGTCCAAGCTGCATTTAATTCTTCAGTTGCCGAACCAATTGCTGCTAAATCGTGCGTTTTGTGAACTTCTTTTAATTTAGTTAAAGCCGTTTCAATTACTGCTTTCTTTTCAGCAGGAATTTTTTCGCCGTATTCTTTCAATTGTTTTTCAGTTTGAAAAATTAAACTGTCGGCAGCATTTAATTTTTCTATTTTTTCACGTTCAACCTTATCTCCTTCTTCGTTTACTTTTGCATCATTCTTCATTTTTTCAATCTCCTCTTTTGTTAATCCACTTCCGGCTTCAATTCTAATTTTTTGTTCTTTGCCCGTTCCTTTATCTTTTGCAGTAACATGCAAAATTCCGTTTGCATCAATATCAAAAATTACTTCAATTTGAGGAACACCTCGCGGTGCAGATGGAATTCCATCTAAATTAAAAACACCAAGGCTTTTATTATCTTTTGATAAACTGCGCTCTCCCTGAATAACATGTATTTGAACTCCAGGTTGATTATCGGCCGCAGTAGAAAAAACTTCAGATTTTTTTGTTGGAATCGTTGTATTGCTTGGAATTAACGGAGTCATTACACCACCCAAAGTTTCAATTCCAAGAGAAAGTGGCGTTACATCTAAAAGTAAAACATCTTTTACTTCACCTGTTAATACTGCTCCTTGAATTCCTGCGCCAATTGCAACAACTTCGTCCGGATTAACGCTCTTATTTGGTTTTTTACCAAAAAACTTCTCAACAATTTCTTGCACTTTTGGAATACGGGTGGAACCGCCAACTAAAATTATTTCATCAATTTGGCTTGTACTCATTCCTGCATCTTTTAGTGCTTGCTCACATGGTTTCAAGCAACGAGCAAGTAAATTATCGGCTAATTGTTCGAATTTGGCACGCGATATTTTCTTTACCAAATGCTTTGGAACGCCGTCAATTGCAGTAATATAAGGTAGATTAATCTCAGTTTCTGACGAAGTACTAAGTTCAATTTTTGCTTTTTCCGATGCTTCTTTTAAACGTTGTAATGCCATCGGATCTTTGCGTAAATCGATTCCTTCTTCGTTTTTAAATTCCAATGCGAGCCAATCCATTACAACTTTATCAAAATCGTCTCCACCAAGATGGGTATCTCCATTTGTACTTTTAACTTCAAATACACCATCACCCAATTCAAGAATTGAAATATCGAATGTACCACCGCCCAAGTCGAAAACTGCAATCACTTGATCGTGTTTCCCTTTATCCAATCCATAAGCCAATGCAGCTGCGGTTGGTTCGTTTACAATTCTGCGAACATTTAATCCTGCAATTTCCCCAGCTTCTTTCGTTGCTTGGCGTTGAGCATCATTAAAATAAGCAGGAACGGTAATAACGGCTTCGTTTACTTCATGTCCCAAATAATCTTCAGCAGTTTTTTTCATTTTTTGAAGAATCATTGCACTTAGCTCTTGTGGCGTGTACGGTCTACCATCAATGTCAATTCTAAGTGTATTATTGTCACCTTTTACAACTTTATAACTCCAGTGGGTTAATTCCTCAGTTACTTCATCATGACGGCGACCCATAAATCGTTTAACACTCATAATAGTGTTTTGAGGATTTGTGATGGATTGTCTTTTTGCTGGATCACCAACTTTGCGCTCTCCATTTTTTAAAAATGCAACAATGGAGGGGGTTGTGCGACGACCTTCATCATTTGCAATTACAACAGGTTCTCCTCCTTCCATAACGGAAACACAGCTGTTGGTTGTTCCAAGATCTATTCCAATAATCTTTGCCATAAATTATTTTTTTAATTTTAATAAAATAGAGTTTGCAATCTTAATGCCATCTACTGCACTGGTGAAAAAATGGCAGAAAATGATACGTTTAAGCGACAGATTTACTAAAGGCAAACTTTTTTTGTGCCAAATAGCTAAAAGCTACAACAATAACTGTAGTTACTAATTTGGAAGGAAGCGGCCACCAATGGAAGTTTTCTACAAATATTTTTAAGAAAAAATAATTTAACAAAATGCAAATAAAAACAACTGTGAGATATTTAGCCAACTGAATTCGTTTTTTCATTCCTGATGATTCTGGAAAAACGATGTAACGAGAAAGTAAAAAACCGGAAATAAAAGTTATCGGGAAAGTGATTAAAAATGCAGCAATATGCGGACTGACTGCAAAGTTTTGAATTTGAAGAATTTCTTTTTTAAAAATGAAATTGTAAGCTATAAAATAAAGGAAAATGTCAAACAGTAAATTTGTACCTCCGCAGGAGGCATACCGAAATGTTTGTTTATCCATCCACTTTTTAAACAATGGGTAGAAAAAATCAATACATTTTAGAAGAATGTCTTTAACGCTTAATAAAATTTCTTTCACCGGTTTGCAAAGATAAGTTTTGAACACAGCAGAATAGAAAAAGCTATTTTCGCAAATTAAATATAGAATTGATAATTGAAATAAAATAGCCAAGAATGAATGTTGCAGATCAAATTCAGCAAATAGCAAAACAAACAATTGAAGAACTTTTCGGGATTCAACTTGAAAATAAAAATGTATTAATTAGTGCAACAAAACCCGAATTTGTTGGCGATTATACACTTGTGCTTTTTTCATTTGTAAAACAATTAAAAAAATCGCCCGAACTTCTTGGAAATGAAATTGGCAATCATTTACTAAAAAATCATTCGCATTTATTTGCTTCATTTAATGTTATCAGCGGTTTTTTAAATCTTCAATTGAATGATAGTTTTTGGATAGAATTTTTAAATAAAAATTATAACAACTCCAATTACGGCAAAAAACCATTGAATGGAAAAAAGGTATTGGTTGAATATTCTTCTCCCAATACAAACAAACCACTTCATCTTGGACATTTGCGAAACAATTTTTTAGGTTGGAGTATTGCCGAAATTTTAAAAGCAAATGGATACGACGTAGTAAAAACATGTATTGTAAACGATCGCGGAATTCATATTTGCAAAAGCATGTTGGCTTGGCAATTATTTGCAAATGGAGAAACACCACAAAGTTCAGGAATGAAAGGCGACCATTTTGTGGGAGCGTATTATGTAAAATATAATGATGAATTCAAACGCCAAGTGGAACAATTAATTTCCGGAGGAAAGAAAAAAGAAGAAGCAGAAAAAGAAGCTCCAATTTTGTTGGCCACTCAGCAAATGCTTTTGGATTGGGAAGCCGGAAAGCCAGCTATTATTGAGTTGTGGAAAAATATGAATGGTTGGGTTTATGATGGATTTGAAAAAACATACAACACAATTGGTAGTGATTTTCAAAAAACATATTACGAAAGTGAAACTTATTTGCTTGGTAAAAACATTGTAAAAAATGGAATTGAAAAAGAGATTTTTTCAAAAAAAGAAGATGGAAGTATTTGGATTGATTTGACTGATGAAGGACTTGATGAAAAATTGGTGATGCGAAAAGATGGCACATCAGTTTATATAACACAAGATATTGGTTTGGCTGAGCAAAAATTTAAAGAATATAAAGCTGATGAAAGTATTTATGTTGTCGGTGATGAACAGAATTATCATTTCAAAGTATTAAAATTAATTGCACAAAAATTAAAGCTACCTGGTGCAAATGGAATTTATCATTTAAGTTATGGGATGGTGGAATTACCAACAGGAAGAATGAAAAGTAGAGAAGGAACTGTTGTGGATGCAGATGATTTGGTGAAAGAAATGATTGCAATTGCGGCAAAGCACACAGAAGAATTGGGGAAAGTAAAAGATTTTTCTACGGATGAATTGAATGAATTATTTAATACAATTGGACTTGGCGCTCTTAAATTTTTCTTGCTTCGAGTGGATCCAAAAAAGAAAATGGTATTCAATCCGGAAGAGTCAATTGATTTTCACGGATTCACTGGTCCTTTTATACAATATACCCATGCTCGTATTAAATCAATTTTGAAAAAAGGGAATATTGAAAATTCTAACTTGGATAATTTGAAAATTTCTGGAAGTGAAAAATCATTAATTTTAAAATTAGAACAGTATAGCACAATATTGGAGGAAGCAGCAAAAGAACACAATCCTTCTTTGCTTGCTATTTATACTTTTGAAATTGCAAAAGCATTTAATACTTTTTATTCAGAACATTCAGTATTAAGTGCCGAAACCGAAGATGCAAAACAATTCAGACTTAAACTTTGTACTATGACCTCCATAGTAATTTCTTCTGCTACAAAATTGTTAGGAATGAAAGTGCCAGACAGAATGTAATTTATTTTAAAAAAGTGATTTCTGTTGAAAGATGAGGATAGCCGCTAAAATTTTCAAAATATGTCTTCATAGGGTATTTGTACAATTCGTTTTTCCTACCTTGATAGTATATCTGAGTTTCTTCTCTTTTGAATTTGCTTAATAGCATTGCAGTAGAAATTAAATCTTTATTGCTTGCATGAACTGAAACAGAAATTAGGAATGAATTTTCAACATCAAGGTTCTTATTTAGACCATTAAGTACATCTACTAAGTTCGCTTTACTATCAAGTACAGTAATTCTATTTGAAAAAAAAGGTTCACTATTTAATGCATCAACTTTATTGTTATAAAGTTTGAATTCTAAAGTATCATTTGGCATAAGATTTTTAAAGCATAATTTAAAACTTTTTAGTTTTGAAGTACCTTCTGGAAGTTTTATTGTAAAATGCCAAACAAAGTTAGATGATAAACTAAAAAATAGTCTCATGCCTTTTTTAGTTTTTAAGTCAGAATTACTGAATTCCTCTAACTTTTTAATCACAACTGTCTCCAATAATTTATAGTTTGGTAATAATTTTATTAAATTAAACGCTTTCAAATTTTTCGATAAAACTGTAGTGTCAAAATAGCCAACATGAGAGATAGTAAGTTTTGTAAATTTAGAAGTATCTACAATGAAATTTTTAGTTTTTTGAAGTTCCTCACTTTTATAAAGCGAAGAATCTGTTTCATAAACAAGTGTAAATTCCACATCTTCGTTTATCTCTTGATTTGTGATAGTAACTAATACCTGCCCCCAAGACGTGACAGTAACAATTATGAAAAGTAAAATTGAAATAATTCCTTTGGTCATAGTTTTCATAAACGAAGAGATAGTATAAACCATCTCTTCGTTACATTTTGGTTAGCATGGGTATGTTTCCCAATCTCCATAAAAAGGAATCCAGAAAATATAGGTAACTTTTCGACATTCTTTTGAACAATCACCATTCGGCCAATTTGTTTCGGACATACATTGAAGTTCACTACCAAACATTGGTTTCATGTTATTTCCAGAATTTTCTACTTCGATAAATGACAACAAACTTACACACGTTTTAGCAATATAAGTTTGATTTTCTTTTTCATAAATATTGGTTTAATTTGGTTAAAAAAAATGATAACAATTGTAATTTAGTACAATTATTTCATAATACAATTTATTTAACAAAAAATCTCTTTAACTTTGATTTCGCTTTGAAAATGAAAAAGTTAATTGTTGCCATATTAGCATTCTTGTATATCAGTACTTCTATTGGAGCAACTGTGTCTTTTCATTATTGCATGGGTAAATTTGTTGGTTGGCAAATGGGAATAGATAATTCAAAGGAATGCGATAAATGTGGGATGGAAGAAAAAGAAGCTAAAGATGTAGGGTGCTGCAACGAAGATTATAAATTAATCAAAACTGATTCGGATCAAAAAAACACTACTTCTTTCCAACTTCAAAATCAATTTTCAGAACTAACTTATATTGTCTATTCCGAAATTTCAATTCATCCCTTTTTTACATCAAGTGTAAAAAGAATTACAAACCACACTCCTTTTCGAGCTTGTTCCTTGCCGGTTTATTTACAAAACCGAACTTTTTTAATTTAGACTAATTTTTTAGAAAGTTTACTTGGCTATAGAATTGCCGAGTATTTGACATTTTACAATGTCTGTAAAAATTATATACTCTAATTATTAAAATAAATTTAAAATGAAAACAATTAAAATTCTAATGTTCACTGTGGCAACTTTACTTTCTGTTTCTTTATTTGGTCAAGAAAGCACAAAACAAAAAACAGAAAAACCAACATACAGTTGTCCAATGAAATGTGAAAAAGAAAAAACCTACAAAAAAGCAGGTAAATGCCCGGTTTGCAGAATGGCATTGAAAGAGAAAAAAACAATTGCTTTTGCTTGTCCAATGAAATGTGAAGGAGAAAAAACATACTATAAAGAAAGTAAATGCCCTCAATGTGGAATGAAATTGAAAGAAGTCAATTTTTCTAATTCAACGCATTAATTAGAATTTATCATGGTTCAAAAAATAATTGAAATAGCATTAAAAAATAGGCTTGTTGTTTTGCTTTTAGCTGCGGCATTATTTGCTTATGGAATATTTTCAATGAAGGAAAATCCTATTGATGCAATTCCTGATTTGAGTGAAACTCAAGTGATTGTTTTTACTGAATGGATGGGACGCAGTCCACAAGTGATAGAAGATCAGGTAACTTTCCCATTAGTAAGCAATCTTCAAGGTATTCCCAAAATAAAAAACATTCGAGGTTCTTCTATGTTTGGGATGAGTTTTGTTTATGTAATATTTGAAGATGATGTTGATAGTTACTGGGCAAGAACACGTGTAATGGAGCGATTAAACTATGCACAAAGATTATTACCGCAAAATGTAACTCCCACTCTTGGCCCTGACGGAACGAGTGTTGGTCATATTTTTTGGTATCACCTCGATGCACCAAAAATGAATTTAGGAGAACAGCGAGCCTTACAAGATTGGTATATAAAATTTGCATTACAAACTGTACCAGGAGTAGCAGAAGTTGCTTCGTTTGGAGGATTTGAAAAACAATATCAAATCGTTATCGATCCGATAAAAATGCAATTCTTCAATTTATCGCTGATGGATATTATGAACAAAGTAAAGTCTAATAATAACGATGTTGGCGGTAGAAAATTTGAAATGTCCGATATGGCTTATATCATTCGTGGATTAGGTTATATCAAAAATAAAGAAACAATTGAAAATATTGCTTTAGCAAATAATAAGGGAACACCTGTTACAATTAAAGATATTGGGGTTGTACAAATGGGGGGTGATTTACGATTAGGAATTTTTGATGCGGATGGAAACGGAGAAGTTGTTGGAGGTATTGTAATCATGCGCTACAATGAAAATGCAAACAAAGTAATTGAAGCATTAAAAATAAAAATTAAAGAAGTTGAAAAAGGATTGCCAGTCGGTGTCTCATTAAAAACATCTTACGATAGAAGCACGCTAATTGAAGAAGCAATTAAATCAGTAAAAAATACTTTGATTGAAGAAATGATTGCTGTTTCAATAATTGTTTTAGTTTTTCTTTTTCATTGGCGTAGTGCAGTTATCATTCTGATTCAACTACCAATTTCTGTGGCAGCAGGATTTATATTACTGCAACTTTTTGGAATCAGTTCCAACATCATGTCGTTGACAGGAATTGCTTTGGCCATTGGCGTTGTTGTCGATGATGGAATTGTAATGGTTGAAAATGCGTATCGACACCTAAGTGAAAAACAAACAGAAAAAAAACAATCACAACTTAATTCGTAAATATGAGAAAGTGGTTTCAAAAAAATATAGACCCATTGACGAAAGAAGAAAAAATGGCAGTGATTGAAAAATCGTCCAAACAAGTTGGCCCTGGTGTTTTTTATTCAACCATAATTGTAATTACTTCTTTTTTACCAGTTTTTCTTTTAACAGGAATGGAAGGAAAACTTTTTCATCCCCTTGCATGGACAAAAACTTTTATCCTTTTAATAGATGCATTTTTAGCCATTACTCTTACTCCAGTTTTAATCTCTTTAATTTTTAAAGGAAAATTAAAACCAGAAAGTGCAAATCCGATTACAAGAACACTTGAAAATATTTATACCCCAATTTTGAAATGGTGTTTGAATTGGCGTAATACAACAATTGGAATAAACTTAATTGCTTTACTTGCTGGTTTTTTTATGATGACACGTTTAGGTTCAGAATTTATGCCACCGCTCGACGAAGGTTCATTATTATTTATGCCGGTAACCCTACCCGATGTTTCTAACTCTGAAGTAAAAAGAATATTACAAGTACAAGACAAACTAATTGGAATGGTTCCTGAAGTGGCACATGTACTTGGAAAAGCAGGAAGAGCAAGCACTGCTACAGATAATTCGCCAATAAGTATGATTGAAACAATTATATTATTAAAACCAAAAATGGAATGGCGAAAAGGCATTTCGAAAGAAGATATTGTAAATGAACTTAATTCAAAATTACAAATACCAGGAGTTACAAATGGATGGACACAACCGATTATCAACCGAATCAACATGCTATCAACCGGAATCCGAACAGATGTTGGATTAAAAGTTTATGGACAAGATTTAGATAGCATTTATGCTTTTGCGCAAACAATCAAACAACAATTACAAAATATTGACGGCGTAAAAGATTTATATGTAGAACCAATTACCGGAGGAAAATATCTTGACATTATTGCGAAGCGAGAAGAAATTGGAAAGTACGGACTAAGTATTGATGATATTAATTTAGTAATTGAAACTGCTTTGGGTGGAATGAAGTTGACAACCACTATCGAAGGCCGTCAACGATTTTCAGTAAATGCAAGATTTGGGCAAGATTTTAGAAACAACCTGAAAGCAATAAAAAGATTGCAAATTCAAACAATGGATTACGGTCCTATTCCATTAGAAGCAGTTGCAGAAATAAAAATAAGCGAAGGTCCGTCGATGATAAATTCAGAAAATGCAATGCTTCGCGGAACAGTTTTATTTAATGTACGCGAACGCGATTTAGGAACAACAGTTTCGGAAGCAAAACAAAAGTTAGATCAGATGATTTCTAAATTACCAAAAGGATATTTTTTGGAATGGAGCGGACAATGGGAAAATCAAATTAGAGCAAATGAAACGCTTAAAATGATTATTCCAATTGTAGTTATTATCATTTTTATGGTACTTTTTTTTACTTACCGTTCCATAAAGGAAGCCGTTATAACAATGATAACTGTTCCCTTTGCTTTAATTGGCGGGGTTTTCATGATTTATTTTTATGGAGTCAACTTATCAGTTGCAGTTGCAGTAGGTTTTATTGCATTGTTTGGAATGGCAATTGAAACAGCAATGCTCATGACAATATATCTGAATGAAGCCATGCAAAAAATGGTTTCAATTCATGGCAATTCTAAAACGACACTGACTTCTGCTGTAATAAGAGAATTTGTAATTGAAGGGGCAGCGAAAAGATTGCGCCCAAAATTGATGACAGTTTCAGTTGGTTTGTTTGGATTGATTCCCATTCTTTGGGCAACAGGTGTTGGCAGTGACATTATGCGTCCAATAACAATTCCATTAATTGGAGGAACCATTTCTTCCATCATTTATGTTTTGTTTATTACTCCAGTAATTTTTGAAATGATTAAAGAAAACGAACTAAATAAAAAAGGTAAAATAATATTGATTGATGAAAATGTATAAACTTATTCCATTGTTGTTTGCTCTGATTGTTACTTTTAGTAGCAACGCTCAAACATTGAAATTAGATGCAATCCTTGATAGCATTCGCATTGCTCATCCAATGTTAAAAGTTTACGACAATGAAATTCGTGCAATGGATGAAGCTGCAAAAGGTGCAAAGAGTTGGATGCCGCCACAATTTGGGCTTGGCCAGTTTATGACTCCGTACGATGTGCGGCTTTGGCATAGAGAGGGCGATATCCCAGGTATGGGATCCGTGATGATTTCTGGCGAACAAATGTTTCCAAACAAAAGAAAATTAGAGGCAGATGAAAAAATGATGCGTTCAATGTCTGCTGTAGAAAAGGAAAAGAAAAATGCAACATTAAACGAATTAATAGTTTTGGCTAAAGAATTTTATTATGATTGGATAATTCTGAAAAAAAAATTATTGCTACTCAATCAAAACGAAAAGCTACTTGAGTTGATGATTAAGAATGCAGAAATTAGATACCAAAACAATCTTGAAAAAATTGGCACTTATTTCAAAGCCAAAGCCAATTTGGGGAATTTGCAAAACATGCGTTTAATGACTGAAACAACTGTCAATGAAAGAAGAATCCAACTCAATACGTTGATGGGAAGAAATTCAAAAATTTATTTTGATATCGACACAATTTATCAAATGAATGATTATTCAGAATTTATAATTGACGATTCATTTTTTTTACAAAATCGAAGTGATATAAAAGCACTTTCAAGAGAGATTGATTTAAACAACCTTAAACAAGAATCAGAAAAACAAGCACTCAAACCACAATTCGGAATTCGTTTTGATAATATGGTTGGATTTGGTGGACAACCCGTGCAATATTCAATAATGGGAATGGTAAAATTCCCCATGGCAAAATGGTCCTCAAAAATGAATAAAGCAACTATTGAAAGTTTAAAATGGAAAGCAAATGCATTACAGTCAGAAAAAGAAGTAATGGCAAATGAATATCGAGGAATGTTTTACGAAATTCTAAATGAAATGGAATTAAAAAAGAAACAAATTACACTTTATGACGAAAAAATAATTCCTGCTTTTCGAAACAATTTCAAATCAATGCTTTTGAGTTATGAACAAAATACGGAAGAGTTATTTATGCTTTATGATGCTTGGGAGAAAATGAATATGGCGCAATTGGAATATGTAGAGCTGGTGAATGAAAGTTTGAAATTGCATGTAAAATTAGAAAGAATAATAGAAAAAAAATAACCGCAAAGGAAAAGAATGAAAAGAAGAAGTTTTATAAAAATGTCAGGATTGAGCGCAAGTGGAATTCTTGCTTCTGGTTCAATTACTGCCCTGTTTTCTAGTTGTCAAAAAGATTACCGTCTTGGGTTGGTTACAAAACCTGTAATTGTAGTGGAGGGTGATTTTTCAAATCTATTAACTTTTCCTAATCAATCCGGTGCAAATTTTACGTTGACTGCACAAACAACTTCCGCAAATTTGAAAGGAAATTCAGTTTCGGTATTGGGATATCAGTCCAATAAATTATTAGGTCCTACAATTAGGATTAACAAAGGAGATGCAGTAAATATTTTATTGCAGAATAATTTATCCGAACCAACAAATATTCATTTTCATGGTTTAAAAGTTCCGGCGATTATGGATGGACATCCCGATCAAATTGTAAATGGAGGTAGCTCCTTTCGTTATCAATTTATCGTAAATCAAAGAGCTGGTTTAAGTTGGTATCATCCACATCCACACGGTAATACAGGCAAAGAAGTAGTACAAGGATTAGCAGGTGCATTTATTATTAATGATTCAGAAGAAGCTGCACTTAATCTTCCTTCCGACCAATATGAATTGCCGCTGATTATTCAAGATAAATTGATCAGTTCATCAGGTATTCAATATAACCCATCAATAAAGGAAATAATGGCCGGGTATATGGGTGAATCTGTTTTTGTAAATGGAGTTTTCTCTCCATTTACAGAAGTATCTGCGAGAATTTATCGACTTAGAATTTTAAATGGATCAAATGCTAGAGTGTATAATCTTGCTTTGAGCAATAATGATGATATTACTATTATTGGGAATGACGGTGGTTTGTTAAAAATGCCAGCTTCAGTAAAAGAAATATTAATAGGCCCTGGTGAAAGATTAGATGTTTTAATTAATTTTTCAAATACAGTTATCGGTACTGAAATATATTTAATGAGTAAAGAATTTTTAAATGGAGGAAATGCGCAAGGGAAACAAAATTTTAAAATAATGAAATTTAAAGTTTCAATGCAATCATTTTCTACGTTTACACTTCCAGTAAGTCTTTCCGATATTCCAACAATTTCAATATCCTCTGTTGTAAAATCACGAACCTTTGAAATTTCTAATGCAATGGAACATCATGGTGTGCCAATGAATAACGGTATGCAAATGCGACATCGGATAAACGGAAAGTTATACTTAAACACTCGGATAGATGAAACTGTAGCCAAAAACACCAATGAAATTTGGGTTTTTGATAATAGTAAAGGCGATGAACCACATCCGATGCATTTACATGGTGTTTTCTTTCAAATTTTAGAACGAACCAAAGGAAGAGGAAATCTTCTTGCATCCGAAAGCGGATGGAAGGATACGGTTTTAGTATTGCCTGGTGAGGTTGTTAAAGTAATTATCCCATTTGAAAATAATACAGGAAAGTTTGTTTTTCATTGTCACAATCTTGAACACGAAGATGATGGAATGATGTTGCAATACCAATTGAGTTAAAAAAAATAGTTTATGAAAAGCATTTATACTTTGGTTATTTGTTTCATGTCAATTGTTTTTATTGCTTGTAAAAACAATAATGAACAAATAGAAACTAATTTACAAAAAGTGCAAAAGGAATTATTTACTTGTCCCATGACAGAAGATTCTATTTTCAGCAATAAAGCTGGCACCTGCCCAAAGTGTGGAATGGATTTAGTGAAAGTAGAATCCAAAGAAGAAAAAATTGAAATTGATGATTTAGAATCTTTGATAAAACCAACTAATGAGTTTGTTATTGCTTCAATTCCAGTTATTACACTTAAAAAAAGTAGTGAACAAATTACAATAGAAACAATCGCTACAATTAATTACGATACAAAACATATTGGAAATATTTCATCAAGAGTTGCCGGAAGAATTGAAAAATTATATGTTCGCTATCGTTTTCAAAAAATTGAAAAAGGTCAACTGCTATTTGAAATTTACAGCCCAGAATTAAATACAGTACAAAAGAATCTATTATTGTTTTTATCGCTGGATTCTTCAAACCATGATTTGCTTAATGCTTCAAAAGAAAAACTTGTTCAACTTGGGATGAGTAGACAAGAAATACAACAACTGATTCAAACTGGGAAAACTAAATCAACAATTTCTATTTATAGCGATTATAGCGGACATCTCCACGAAGTGGGTAATAGTAATAAAATGGGTTTTGAATTGAACGAGATGAAAGAAACGAAAGCAATAAATGAACTGTTATCTATTAAAGAAGGAATGTATTTTGAAAAGGGGCAAATAATATTTTCTGTTTATAACCCCAATTATGTTTGGGCTGTATTAACTATTTCTAATCAAATGCAACCGGTTATTCAACTAAATAATTCAGTAAAAATAATTTCAGAAACTAGTCGAAACAATGAGATTAAAACGTCCATTGATTTTATAGAACCTTTCTATCGTATCGAAAGTAAATTTTTAACCGTACGTACTTCTTTCGATAATAGTAAAAACAAAATTCCAATTGGGAGTCAAGTAAATGCAACAATTTTTGGAAAATCAAAGAATGCCTATTGGTTACCCATCACCGCAGTGTTAAATCTTGGCGCAGAGAGTGTTGTATTTGTTAAAAATGAAAATGGATTTAAAATAAAAAAAATAAAAAAAGGAATAACCTATAAAAATTTGGTTGAAATAATAAGTGGTGTTTCTCTCTCTGATTCTGTTGCTAATGATGCACAGTTTTTAATAGATAGTGAAAGTTATATTAAGTTAAAAAAATAGTTATGAAGCAAGTTGCCTATTTGTTTTTATATGTTTTTAGTTTGATTTCTTGTAGTGATAACCCGAAAAATATTCAAAGAGAGAACACGTATTATACTTGTTCGATGGATCCCCAAGTCATCTCAAACAAACCTGGTAAATGTCCTATTTGTAAAATGGAATTAACTAAAATTAATCGTTTAATAAGCACAAATACAAACGAAGTTCAACTGAGTGAGCAACAAATTCAATTAGGAAATATTTCAACAAAGACTTTAGGATTAAATTCCATTACAGATCAACTCAAACTTTCAGCTACACTGAATTTTGATCAAACAAAAACAATTTCTATCAATTCAAGAATAATGGGCAGGGTGGAGAAACTATTTCATAAATCTATTGGTGAATTTGTAACTGCAAATACCCCCGTCTATGAATTATACAGCGAAGAATTGAATAATGCAAAACAAGAATATTTGCTTTTGATTGCAAAAAAGAAATTATTTGAAAAAGAAGATTTCGTTTCATTCGATGAGCTGTTGCGAAATGCAAAAAACAAATTGATTTTATGGGGGTTAAATGAAAATCAAATTAGAGAGCTTGAAAAAAATAAAAAAGCAAACCAGCCTTCAACTTTTTATTCTTCGAAATCTGGTTATATTACCTCATTAAATGTATTGGAAGGAGAATATGTTGCTGAAGGAGGAACTATAATGCAGCTTGCTGATCTATCGATACTTTGGGCTGAAGCAAAAGTGTATACATATGAGTTATCAGAAATCGATAAAAACAAGAAGGCGATTGTGAGTGTCCCTGATATTTCTGAAAAAGAATTTGTTGGAAGTATCGAATTTGTAAACCCTGAAATTTATACAGATTCAAGAATTAATTTAATCCGCGTTTCTATTCCCAATACTAAAAATGAATTTAAACCTGGGATGGCTGCAGTAGTAATGTTAACTAGTGCAACTAAAAATTCAATTATATTACCAATTGATGCCGTTATTCGCGATTCAAAAGTTTCAAAAGTATGGATACTTTCTGGAAAGAATAGGTTTAAAAGTGTAGAAGTTATAACCGGAATTGAATCCGAATCAAGTGTTGAAATAATTGAAGGATTGAATATAAATGATATTGTAGTTGTTTCGGGTGCATATCTCATAAATAGTGAGTTTATTTTTAAATATGGTGTAAAGTCTCAGATGATACATGAACATAAATAAGTGCGAATTTTTAACCCTCTTCTTGCCTATTTTTGATTTCTATTGAAATTATTTTTAAGCTAACTGTTGAATTAAATTAAAGATAAATTCAATCTTAAAATATTTATACTTATTTTCATTGCTTAAATTTTAACTAACCAATTTTTATGAGTCAACAAGTTAAACATCCAACAAATTATAGTGCATTAAGTACATTAGTTACTGTGTTTTTTTTCTGGGGATTTATTGCCGCAGGAAACAATGTATTCATTCCTTTTTGCAAAAATTATTTTCATTTAGATCAATTTCAAAGTCAATTGATTGACTTCGCCTTTTACACAGCATATTATATTGGGGCATTGCTACTTTTTGCATATGGAGCATTTGGAGGAAAAGACCTCGTTGGCAAATGGGGGTATAAAAAAAGCATCATTTACGGGTTGCTTTTTTCGGCAATGGGTGCAGCAGCAATGATTATTGCAGTAAATGCAAATACGTTTGCAGGAATGTTAGTTGGTTTATTTATTGTTGCCCTTGGTTTTTCATTACAACAAACATCAGCACAGCCTTTCGCTATTTCTTTAGGTGATCCAGCTACTGGAACTAGTCGGGTTAATCTTGGTGGAGGAATAAACTCTTTTGGCACTACCATTGGGCCTATTGTGGTTGCTATTGCCTTATTTGGCACAACAGCTGCTATTACTGATGAAAAAATTGCTTCCTTAAGTTTAAGTAAGGTAATTGTTTTATATAGTTGTGTTGGCGCTTTATTTATTGCAGCCGCAGCTTTATTTTATTTTTCAAAAAAAGTTCCAGCTGGATTTTTGGTTGAAAAAGTAGAAAGCGGTACCAAAGCATTATATACATTACTCATCATGACAGGACTTTTAGTAATCATGTTTGTACCTGTATTCAGCAGTTATAAAACTGACCCTAATAATTTAAATGATGTTGAAAAACATGCTTTAGAAGCGTATAGATTAAAATGGTTATTAGGTGCGCTTGCTGTTGTTGTAATAGGCTTACTCGTTGCTAACATTAGTTCTAAAAAAAATGCAGAAGGCTGGGGTGCTATGCAGTATCCTCAATTAGTATTAGGCATGCTAGCTATTTTTGTTTATGTCGGAGTTGAAGTAGCCATTGGCAGTAATTTAAGTGAATTACTGAAACAACAGGAATTTGGTGGGTTTCAATCTTCAGAAGCAGCTCCATATATTTCCATGTATTGGGGTAGTTTAATGATTGGACGTTGGGCTGGAGCTGTAAATGCATTTAAACTATCAGACCGAACAAAAATTTTATTACAGATCATTGTACCATTGATAGCATTTGCTGTTATCATAGGTGTAAATACAGTAGCACAGTATGATATGAAGCCTTTATACTATTATTTAATTTGTGTTTTGATTCAAATTGTTGCATTTTATTTCAGTAAAAATAAACCTGCAAGAACACTTATGATATTTGGAGTATTAGGTATTTTGGCAATGGTGATTGGTACACAAACAACAGGCATTGTAGGTACCTATGCATTTTTAAGCGGTGGTTTATTTTGTTCCATCATGTGGCCTAGTATTTTTTCTTTATCTATTGCAGGTCTTGGAAAATATACAACACAAGGTTCTGCCTTTTTAATCATGATGATTTTAGGAGGTGGAATTATTCCTCCTATCCAAGGTAAACTTGCTGATATTATTGGCATACATCAATCCTATTGGATTGCTGCTATCTGTTTTGTTTATCTTGCTTTTTTTGCATTTGTTGTAAAAGGAATTTTGAAACGGCAAGGAATTGATTATGATGTTCAGGAAAGCGCGGGGCATTAAATTAAAATTTCAATCCATCCTTAAATGAAAAAAAAATATTCCATTGGAATAGATATCGGTGGAACCAATACAAAATTTGGCATTGTAAATTCGAAAGGAAAAATTTTGATTCAAAGTAGAATATTGACTAATGAATCTGATACCATTCATGATTTTATTGATTTGCTTTTTGAAAAATTAACTCCAATGATTCGAAAAATTGCTCCTATTTCTCAATTTAATGGAATTGGAATTGGTGCTCCTAATGGAAATTATTACACGGGAAATATTGAACATGCTGCTAATCTTAAATGGAAAGGAATTATTCCTTTTGCCTACATGGTTGCAGAAAAGTTTAACTTACAGACCAAACTTACAAACGATGCAAACGCTGCAGCTATGGGCGAAATGGCCTATGGTTGTGCAAAAGGGATGAAGCATTTTATAACTATAACTTTAGGTACAGGTGTTGGTTCAGGTATTGTAATAGATGGAAGAATTGTACTTGGCCATGATGGTTTTGCTGGAGAACTTGGTCATGTGGTAATTCGCCAAGGTGGTCGTTTACATCCAGGAACTGGGATTCGAGGTTCATTAGAATCATATGCTTCCGCAACTGGAGTTAGCGAAACTGCTAAGGAATTGTTACATCAAAATCCAAAAACAAAAAGTTTACTTAGAGTGTATTTAAGAAAGGGGACTATTAATAGTCAAATTGTTTATGACTGTGCATTAAAAGGTGACAAAATTGCTAAAGAAGTATTTAAAATGACAGGACAAATACTTGGAGAAGCACTTGCTAATTTTATTATGTTTTCATCTCCTGAAGCAATCATATTATTTGGAGGCTTAACAAAAGCCGGGGACTTGCTGATGAACCCTACAAAGAAAGCTATGGAAGAAAATTTAATACAAGTTTTTAAAAATAAAACAACTTTAATGTTCAGTCAAATGAAAGAAGCAGATGCGGCTATTCTTGGTGCAAGCGCATTGGTTTAGTTTTATTTTATTATTAAAACTGCAGGAATTGCTCTCTGGCCAGTATTATCAGATGGTTTAATAGTTTCTTTCCCATTTACTAACAAACAACTACTTCCTCCCCCATCCAAATTCATAGCTTCAATACAATTCAACTCTATTAAAATTTGTGCTAATTGTTCCAATGTTGCACCTTCAGCAATCCCAGGAAATCTTCCTTGAACTAGTAAAATGATCAATTGATTATTTTTTGTATATCCAATCGCAGTGCGTGGATGCTTATCGTTTAATGCTTTTCCGGCAAATTTGAATTCTTCATTATTCGTAATTCTAACTTTATTATTTTGGATTAATACAGGTCCTCCACCAACTGCTGTTTGCATTTTCCAATTTTTATTATATAAATATTGATTTGATTTATTGAATCGTTTCGCTTCATTTTTGAAAAAATCCGCATTGTGATTTTGTAGAGTATCTTTAATTGGTTCTATTGGAAATCTAAACTCAGCAACTTTTTTTTGGAACGAATCAGAATAAATCCAAGCAATATCTGGTACTCTTTTTTTAGAAAACCCAATGGCACTTCCTAAAAAATGCTGATAAGTCATTGTGTCCTTCCCTTTTCCTGCAATAGAATTTGGGTTGAAAGAAATTAGTTCCCCATTTTTTATAACTGTACTCAAATTCTTATTTGTTTGAAAGGAGAAAAAAGTACAATTAACAACGATAAGAGGTTGTTCAGTTTTATTATAAAATTGTAAAGGAGTTAGTCTTCGATTAAAGGTTGTGTCAACATCAACCTTTCGTTTTTTATCATTCAAATCTATAATTGTAAAAAATGCAATATTGGGTTTATCATCTAAAGAATCTGTTGTTTTAAAGACATGAATTGATTTCGGAAGAGGTTGAAAAAATGAATCGACATTTTCCCATTTTATTTGTGCATTTGTTGAAGTAGAATAACTACTAATTGAAAGTAACAGTAATAAATTTTTCATCTATCTAATAATATTTGTTATTCCTTTCATTTCGTAAATTTTACCACTTAAATCTTCAGCTTTAAGTGTCCAAATATAGATTCCTATTGGTTGTTGAACACCATTAAAATTTCCATTCCAACCAATAAGCATATTGTTAGTAGTGAAAATAAGTTGCCCCCAGCGATTATATATATTTAAAAAATAGAGTCGTTTAATTCCATAATAATGAGGTAGAAATAAATCATTTAAATTGTCACAATTTGGAGTAAATCCAGTGGGAACATATATTGCTGGCCCTTTTAATACTGTAATATTTATAGCATCTGTATCGGAACATCCATTTAATGTAGTTGTTAAAATATAAACAATACTATTCTGTAAAACGCTTGTCGGATTTGCTATTGATGGATTATTTAATCCTGTTGTTGGAGTCCAATTATATGTACCGCCTCCCGTTGCATTAAGTTGATAAGTTGTATTTGCATAAACGGTAGTATCATTCCCTGCAAATGCAACCGTTGAATTAATTGCAATAATTTTTTTAATAGAATCTGACACACATCCATTTGAAGCGACTGTCCAAAGAGAAACAGAATAATTCCCAGAATTAGTGTAGCTGTGTGATGTATTTTGTGTGTTAGAGTTCCCTGTGTCACCAAAATTCCAATACCATTGTTGAATAGTTGTATTAGTATCTACTTGTATCCCATTAAAATTTAAAACCTGATTGGGGCAGCTAGAATTATTCGAAGCAATGCTAATAATTGGAATTTGTTTTATCTGGAAATTTCTTGTTGCTGTATCCGAACTACATCCATAATTTGATTTTGTTACTAATCTTAGTTGATGGTTACCCTCTGTCAAAATAGGTAGATTTGGTTGTTGTGTTGTCGAAATTTGAATACCATCTAAAAACCAAAACCATTCAGTAATTGTTCCAAAACTACAAGTTGATTGTTCAACAACTCTTGTTGGTTTGCCATAGCAAGTATCAAAGATGTTGAAATTACTAACAGGAATTGCACCAATTGTAATTGTTTTAAATATTGTATCACTTACACAGCCATTTAATCCTGTAATTACATGTTTGACTATATAATTACCAGGGGTTGAATAAAAATGCGGCGGCGGATTTTGAAGCATACTTGTAGAACCATCTCCAAAATCCCAATAAAAATTTTGAATCGTCGTGAATGAAGTAGATGAATCCGTAAAAGTTATGGTTGATTCAACGCAGGTTGGGTTGTTCGATAAGTTTGTTGTAAAATTTGCACTTAATTCTGTACAAAATTGTTGCAAATTATTAGCACCACCAGTAGCTGCAGTAAATCCCCAATAAACTAAAGGATCGTTATTGAAAATAGTAGTAACTAAATTAATTTGTTTCGAAATTCTTAAACTATCATCAAAAAAAGCACTTAGCCAATTGGTTGTTGCATCCCAAGTAATTCTAATTACATGCCATTGACAATCTTCGATATTTACATTTGTTGCAGATGCTTGAATAGGTCCTGCAAGATCTGCACCGTGAGTAATATTTCCATTTGATTGAATGCTAATATGATCAAAGGCAGGATCATTATTTCCCGTATTTTGCCAAGTATCTAAAGCAATTCCAATTGATGGTGAAATACCTTCAAATCCCATTCCCCCGCCAGCAGTTCCTAAGCTGGTACTAATTGGCTGAAGAATAAAAACTATTCCATCTGCACCGGAAGCATCTGCACATCCTAAAAAAACATTAAAACGAAAATCAAACGAGTTTGATAAATTAATTTTATTTGCATTCCATACACTTCCAACTTGAAAATTTTGTGCAGGAGTAAGTGTATAACAGTTACAACTGTTTTGTACCGCTGATCCGTTTACAACATATTGAGCAAATGAAAAATTTACCCCCAAAAAAAATATAGATAATATGATGAATTTTTTCTTCAACTATCAATTCTTATTGAAGTAACCAAGCACTCCTTCCCACGCCTTGGTGAACATGTTTTTCGCTATGATAGGAAGACCTTACTAAAGGTCCGATTTCCATATAATCTATTCCAAGTTGATAGCCAATTTCCTTGAATTCAGCAAACTCGTCGGGGTGAACAAATCGGTTTACTGATAAATGATTTTTTGTGGGTTGCAAATATTGACCAATTGTTATTACATCTACTCCACTATTATGTAAATCAGTTATTGTTTGAACAACTTCTTCTTTTGTTTCGCCAAGCCCAAGCATTATTCCACTTTTTGTGCGCATTCCTTTCGACTTTATGTAAGATAAAACTTCCATGCTTCGCTCGTATTTTGCTTGCGTTCTTACTTGTCTTGTTAATCGTTCAACTGTTTCAATATTATGACTAATCACTTCCGGAGCAGCTTCAATTACACGATCTATATTTTCTTTCTCTGCCTTAAAATCCGGAATAAGTGTTTCCAGTGTTGTTTCAGGATTTAATGTTTTAACTGCTTTAATTGTATTGTACCAAATAATGGAGCCACCGTCTTTTAATTCATCTCTATCAACGGATGTAATTACGGCATGTTTAACTTTCATTAAATGAATTGCTTCCGCAACTCGTTGTGGTTCGTTCCAATCTACCGGCTCCGGGCGGCCCGTGGCAACGGCACAAAAGCCACAACTACGGGTACATATATTTCCTAAAATCATGAAAGTAGCTGTTCCTTCGCCCCAGCATTCACCCATATTAGGGCAATTTCCACTTTCGCAAATTGTATGTAATTTATGAGTATCAACTAAACTACGAACATGCTTGTAACTTTCTCCAATTGGTAATTTTACACGAAGCCAATTAGGTTTTTTTGTTCGCAACTCGGGAATTTTAGAAATTATTGGAAGCTCATTCATTGCACAAAAATACAAGAGTTATAGGTTAAAGAATGCGTTATTAAGTTTTAGCTGTCTCAAAAATTAATAATTCCGTTTTTGGAAAATTAAATTGGATTCCATAATACAGATTTGTAATTTTAACATTGATTGGATGTACAAATAAAACCAATAATGATGAACCATAAAAAATTAGCTCCGGTATTTTTTTTGATTTGCATATCCTTGGGAGCGATAGCGTCTTATATTACAAAAATGTTTGATTTAGATCTCAAACTCTATGCCTATGGATTACAAATAGGGTTATGCGTATTTTGGGTATATCTAAAATTAAATAGCAAAAAAATTTTGAGGAAATAAAATTGGTTTTCAATAAACCATACTGAACTATTTTCTGTGTCCAAATACTAACGCAATATGTCCGTTGAGATAAAATTGTTTGTCTTGCTGAAATAATAGGATAGGAATTTTTTCTGAGTAAAATTCTCCACTTACGCCAAATTCTATTGCTGATACAACTTCATTAAATCGACCAAAATCAAATCGCAATGAAGTTTTTAAAAAAGCACCCGGTTTTATTTTCATTTCATTCCAACCTTTGCTCAATCCACCTCCACCCAAAATGTACCCACCTACAAATAAGGAACTGTCTTGCGATGTGTATTTTATTGTTTTACTCTCACCATTTTCTAAAACATTTACATAATAAGGACGAAGTAGCCCAACCAAAACACCTCCTCCGTATTGCGTACTTACGGCAATCCCATTTTTATTTCCTTTTTGTCCCAAGATTCTTTGTTTTCCAAACCCAAGATGAAACTGATAAAAATTATTTATTTTTCCATAGATGTATGGATTAGAAAAAGAAAAACCACCTTCCGGTAATTTTTGTTCTTTTTGGTGTTTTGTTTCGGTAAAATCGAGTCGATAAATAGTTGTATTTCTTTGCGAACGCATTCTGCCATGCTCATAAAAAAGGCCATAGCCACTGTTTCTAAGCTGAAGCCCCAATAAACTTTGTTTTTTGTAAACTAAAACACCTTCTTCGTCTTGTCGAATTAAATCATTAATTTTTTTCTTTTTTTCCTCTCGCCTATTTTCTTGTTGTTTTTTTTGGGGTGAAACCTGAGAATTGATTGCATTCCCAAAAAGCACAACTGCTAAAAAAAGAATTAGTTTTTTCACTGCAAGATTTTTCTTTGTTTTACAACGTAAATTTACAACAAAAATTATACAATGACATCTTCTGTTATTTACGAAGGGAATTTAAGAACTATTTGTACGCATTTAAAAAGTGGGAATAATTTTGAAACAGATGCGCCAATAGACAACAATGGAAAAGGAGAACGATTTTCTCCCACCGACTTAATGGCTACAAGTTTAGCAACTTGCATGTTAACTGTAATGGGAATTAAAGCCCGTAGTTTGGGTTTTGATTTAAACGGAACAAAAATTGAAGTATTGAAAACAATGAATGCTAACCCAAGAAGAATTGCCTCCATTGATTTGGATTTTCATTTTCCGGATTCTTTAAAACAAACAGATGAAAAAACGAAAATCATTCTTAAAAAAGTTGGAGAGGGCTGTCCAGTTTTGTTAAGTCTTCATCCAGAAATTGCTGTGAAAATAAATTGGGCTGAATGGAATTAATTATTCTTGTTCATTAATATTTTATTTCCAATTACACAATCCAAACAACGTTTTTTGCTGCAATACTCATTTCGAAGTTCTACAAATGCTTGACTATCTAATGCATTTTTATTTGCAATTTTGATTTTTTCAAATCCGTTCGTAATTGAATTTTTCTCTGCCTTTATTGAACCTAAAAACAGGGATAGTTTTTGAAGTATTTGTGAATCTTTGTGATAATTACCATAAGTAAACAGCAACGGTATCACGGTGTTGATGCAAATATTATTAATCATTGCAGTTCCTAAATTTTTAGTTTTTGAAAGAGAGGGTTCTTCAAAATTGTAATGCGTTTCCCAAAAAGAACTTGTTTGAACAGTAAATAGTTGCTGAATTATTTCAATAGAATTTGCATTCTTTATTTTTTCAAACAGATGCGAAGACTTAGAAATAAGTGATGCCAATTGCGCTAATCGAATGGTTGGAAAATTTGCAGGTCGCATTCTCAAAAAATGCACCGCTTGAAAAATTGGTTTTAATTTATACTTCGTTTTTAAAAAATGAAACTCCTTTTGTAAGCTTAAAGCATAAGAATTTTTAAATTTTTTCTCCAACAAATTCGCTTGTCCAAAAAGCAATGCTTCTAATTGTAAAATATTGTTTTTATGTTTATAAAGTTGATTTATAGAAATGCTTCGTGCAATTTGCTCAAATGCAATTTCATTGGTTTTTAATCCAAAATTTCGAGCCAACATCCACCACAAAGTTTCTTCCCAATGAAAATTGTTTTCCAACAAATATGTTTCTATTTGAAGCGATTTTCGTTCAAGCCGTTCGGCTACCAAACGATCTTTCCAACCCAACCAAACAAGCGGTGATACTAAGTTTATACTTTTTTCGCATGGAATAAAATTGGTCGAATTCATCCACTCATTAATATTCGTCAATAAAATTTTTGGAACTCTTTGATTCAATTCTAAAACTGGAATTGCACTTTCCTTTTCATCGTTTTCCCAAACTACATGAAGAATTACATTCTTGTAATTTTTATCTTTTGAATGATGATGATTTTTCCAATCAGAAGTTTTTAGATGCAATTCGATTGATCCAACTAAAATTGTTTTCTCAATTTTTATTTTCGCTTCTAAAAAATCCGGGCCTTGATTTGTGTTTAAAATTCCGTTGTAAAGAATTTGAATTGACTCGTCGGTTGTAGTTTTCAATTCCGATTTTTGAAAATACTTGAATTGCCAAATATATTGCAGTAGCTTTTCGGTCATAGCTAACGGTTAATTGTATAAACTAACTACAATTTAAGCTTTGTTACACCAATTTAACCAATGCTTTTAAAACTCTGCTCACAGGCAGCCCCATTACGTTGTAAAAATCACCAGTTATTGATTTAATTCCAACAACGCCAATCCATTCTTGAATTGCGTATGCGCCGGCTTTATCATAAGGTTTGTATTTGTCAACATAAAATTCAATCTCAGCTAATGTTAATGGATGAAATTCAACTATAGTTGAATCGGCAAATGCAATTTCTATTTCTTCTTTTATTAGTACAACTCCTGTTATTACTTCATGTTTTTTACCAGATAATGAACAAAGAATTTCAATTGCTTCATTTCTATTTGCAGGTTTTCCAATTATTTTTTCATTTAAAACAACAATCGTATCGGCAGCTAAAATGATTTTGTTTTCTGCTAAACTATTTTTAACCAACATTGCTTTATTTTTTGCAATATGCATTGCAACTTCTGCTGGCTTTAAGTGAAAAGGAAACTGTTCATCAGATGACGGAACCATTACTTCGAATGGAATTTCGGCCCATTCCAGCAATTGTTTTCTTCGTGGCGATTGCGATGCTAAAATAATTGATTGCATAAGTTTATAAATAATATGCAAAAAATAGAAGTGATAAAATTCCAGTCAACATTACCCATTTTGCTAAAGAACTTAATCGATGGAAATGACTTTGTTCACTTGCTTTAAAAAGTGATTTTAAAATATTGAGTAATGGAATTATTATAACACTAAAGCTATAAATAGTTATCCAAAACCAACTGAATTGTAAACTATAAATTTCTAAAATAAATACAGCAACTATTAAAACCCAAATCCAAACAGCGATGTAAACTTTTGTTGCTTTCATCCCCCAAATTACCGGCATCGTTTTAGCGCCATATTTTGAATCGCCTTTTACATCTTCCATATCTTTTAGTGCTTCGCGAATTAAAGAAATGATAAATGCAAAAGCTGCATAAAGCAAGGTTATTCGAAATAATTTACTGTTTGCTTCTATTGATTCATTTTTTTGAAAAGTAAAATTATAATACAAAGTAGCTATTCCAATTAGCGCAACAGACCAAGCGGTCAATAATGATATAATGATATTCCCAGAAAGTGCTTTCTTTTTAAAAGTAGTTGAATAAAAAAAAAGTAAAACTGTTGTCAAAAAATTAGCGATGCCAAGCCACCAAATTCCCAATTTCCATCCGATATAAAAACTAACTAAAACGCCAATTAATGAAAACAATGAATGTAGTAGCATTGCCCATCGACGCGAAATAACTAAGTCAATTACATTTTTTGTCGGTTTATTTATTTGGTCAATATCAATATCGAAATAGTCATTAATAATATAACCTCCTGCTGCAATAAATACGGAAGAAAGAATAAGCAAGCTTAATAATTTATTTGTAAAAACAACAACATCCGACAAGTAAATTGGATTGACAACGCAATATTGAAAAAGCACTTGCGTAATTGCAATAAAAAAAAGATTTTTCAAACGAATCAACCGCAAAAAAGAAAAAAGCAGTTTCATAATTGAGATTTACAAATGAGATGCAATTGAAGAATCTTGTTGCCAATGTCCATTTAATTTCAAAACTTTTTCAATAACATCTCGAACGCAACCTTTACCACCCTTTAAGGGCGAAATATAATGTGAAATTGATTTGACTTCGTGAATTGCATCACTCGGACAAGAAGCAACACCGACCGCTTTCATTGCTTCAATATCGGGCAAATCATCACCCATAAATAATATTTTATCCCAATTCAATTCATTCTTCTTAATAATGGAAGAAAGAAATTCAAATTTGTTATTAATATTAAAATGAACTTCAGTTACTCCAAGTTTTTCAAATCTATTTTTGGCCTCTGTTGAAAAACTTCCAGAAATAATATAAACACAATAACCCTGTTGAATGGCCATTTTCAACGCCAAACCATCTTTGATGTTCATTCTTCGAACTTGCACTTCATTCGGCAAAAGCAAAAGTGTACCATCAGTAAGCACACCATCCATGTCAAAAACAAAACAAGAAATATTTTTAAATTTAGGAAGTAGTTCCATTTTGAAAAATTGAAAATGAAGATACGGAAATCAGTTTCATCATTTCTGGCAATCGCGCCATTCGTAAACCCAAGCACTTTGAATCATTTCCAAATAACCTTCGTTGCAATCTTCCCTTTTTCCTTCGAAATGTGGAATTTGCAAAACCCATTCAATAAGTTCGGTAAATCTTATTCTGTAAATTTTGCTTTCGGAAAATTCGTCGCCAAATCGTTCGTAAAGTTTTTGGGCAATATCTTCGAAATCGGTCCAATTAATAGGCGGTTCAAAATGATTCATTCGTATCTAATTTTTTATTTATAAACACTATTTTATTCTCCTAAAAATTGGGTTTGATCGGGAAGTAAAATTTCTAACTCACCTGTTCCATTTAAAAGAACAGATTGACAACCCAAACGGGAATTTAATCGTGGGTTTATTGCTCGATCAATGAAGTCTTCTTCTTTATCACTAATCTCTTCTATAAATTCTATCCCTTTATTAATATATAAATGACAAGTTGTACAAGCACAAACACCCCCGCAATTATGATGTAGTTCAATATCTTCTTTTAATATTACTTCAAGCAAACTTTGCCCAGGTAATATGTTTTGAAGTAATACTGGAGCTAAATCCTTTTGTTCGAAATTGATCTTTATATTATACATGCCACCAATTAATTTTTACAAAAATAGTTGTAAAAGGTTTACTCAATAAATTCATTTTTAAGGCAGATTTCAATGATTAAATTTTTCTTTTTTTACAGTTAAAACCAACCTCATTTTTAAGTAACCGAAATCAAAAAAAATTATTAATTAAAAAAACTGCACTATACTTGCACTGTCACAGAAGTTGAAAATCATAACCCATTATTGAAAATTAATATGGCAAAAAACCTTTTAATTGTTGAGAGTCCAGCAAAAGCAAAAACGATTGAAAAAATTCTCGGAGAAGATTTTCAAGTAAAAAGTTGCTTTGGGCATATTCGCGATTTACAGAAAGCTGGGATGGGAATCGATATGACTAATAAGTACGAACCAAGCTATATTATTTCTCCAGAAAAAGAAAAGATCGTCAATGAGTTAAGAAAATTAGCTAAAAAAACTAATGAAGTTTGGTTGGCAACGGATGAGGACCGAGAAGGTGAAGCAATTAGTTGGCATTTGTGCGAGGTTTTGAACCTAAATCCAAAAAATACAAAACGAATCGTTTTTCACGAAATTACAAAGGCTGCAATATTTGAAGCGGTTGAAAATCCACGTACGGTGGATATGAATTTAGTGATGGCACAACAAGCTAGAAGAATTTTGGATCGTATCGTTGGATTTGAATTAAGTCCCGTATTATGGCGAAAAATAAGTATGCGCAACAACCTCAGTGCAGGTCGCGTACAAAGTGTAGCTGTTCGATTAATTGTAGAAAGAGAACGAGCTATAAATACATTTTTACCGCAAAGTCAATATAAAATTGAAGCATTCTTTAAAGCAAATGAAATTTCTGGAAAGTCAGTTACGTTTTCTGCCGAAGGCAAAAAGCAAAATAATATTGAAGGAGCAAATAATTTTTTAGAAAGTTGCATCAATGCAAATTATACAGTAAATAAAATTCAAATAACTCCTGGAAAAAGAACTCCTGCTCCACCTTTTACAACTTCTACTTTACAACAAGAAGCTTCGCGTAAATTAGGTTACGGCGTTTCAAGAACAATGCTTGTTGCGCAAAAATTATATGAAAATGGATTTATCACTTATATGCGAACCGACAGTGTAAATCTGAGTAATACTGCATTGGGAGATCTTACGAATACTATTAAATCAACTTACGGAGAAAAGTATCATCAGTTTCGTAAATATAAAAATAAAAACCAAAGTGCACAAGAAGCACACGAAGCAATACGACCAACTTACATGTCAAACACTTCCGTTCCAGAAGCTGATTGGAACCGGCTTTATGAATTGATATGGAAAAGAACAATGGCTTGCCAAATGGCTGATGCTGAATTGGAAAAAACAACTGCTAAAATTGACATCTCTACAAATGGAGAAGAGCTAACTGCTTCTGGCGAGGTTTTAAAATTTGATGGTTTTTTAAAAGTTTATCACGAAGATCGAGATGATGATGATACAATTGAGGATGAACAGGAAGGAATGTTACCTCCATTAACTGTTGGACAACAATTGCCTTTAATAGAAATGAAAGCCATTGAAAGATTTAGCCGACCACAACCAAGATTTACCGAAGCATCTTTAGTAAAAAAAATGGAAGAGTTGGGAATTGGGCGCCCATCTACTTATGCGCCAACTATTTCTACAATTATCAAAAGGGAATATGTAGAAAAAAGAGACAAAGAAGGTGTAAAAAGATCGTTTCAAATTTTGAAACTCAAAAACGAAAAAATAACAACTGTAATCGAATCAGAAAATACTGGAGCGGAAAAATCAAAACTATTTCCTTCGGATTTAGGACTTGTTGTTACTGATTTTTTGAAGCAATATTTTGATGATATAATGGATTACGGATTTACTGCTCGTATCGAAGCAGAGTTTGATGAGGTAGCTGATGGAAAAATGATGTGGAATGATATGATTTCTGATTTCTATGTTCCATTTAAAGTGGATGTTGAAAAAACAATTGAAACTGCAGAAAGAGCAAAAGGCGAAAGGGAATTAGGTATCGATCCTGAAAGTGGAAAAAGAGTTGTTGCAAGAATTGGAAGATACGGTGCGATGTTGCAAATGGGTGAAGCAAGCGAAGAAGAAAAACCTCGTTTTGCAAAAATTCCTGTTGGGCAAAGTATCGAAACGATAAGTTTTGAAGAAGCAATGAATCTTTTCAAATTGCAAGGAAGTTTTGGACAATACGAAGGAAAAGAAATATCCGTTAATGTTGGTCGTTTTGGCCCTTATATTAAATGGGGAGAAAGTTTTATTCCCGTTCCGCGGGGAACTGTTTTAGAAACAGTGAATTTAGATAAAGCAATTCAATTAATTACTGAAAAACAAACAGCAGATGCACCTATTGCTTTTTATAACGAATTGGGAGTTACAAAAGGAAAAGGAAGATTTGGACCATTTATAAAATGGAATGAAATGTTTATCAACGTTCCAAGACGTTACAATTTTGAGGAACTATCTCAAGAAGATATTAATGAGTTAGTAGAAGCTAAAATAAAAAAAGAAGATAATCGGTTTATTATGCGCTGGCCAGAAGAAAAAATTTCTATCGAAAATGCGCGCTGGGGACCTATTTTAAAATTTTCCAAAAAAATTATCAAGCTGCCGAGAAAAGCAGATGAAAGCAAATACACTGCAGACGAATTAAAAGAAATGAGTTTGGAAGATGTGAAAAAAATTATCCTCCAAGAATTACCAAATGCATTTGGTAAAAAGAAAGCCGCTCTAAAGAAAAAAGCCAAGCCAAAGAAAAAATAATTTTTCAAGAATTATGGACAGAAATTATTGGGAAAAAATTGCACCAGAATACAATGTCGAAATTTTTGATGTGCTGCAAAATGATAAAAAAAGAATTATCCAAAATGTAATTTTAAAAATTGCAAACAAAAATAAAACCGTAATAGATATTGGTTGTGCCATCGGAAAATGGTTGCCCGTTCTCTCTCCTATTTTTAAAACCGTTTTTGCAATTGATATTTCAAAAGAAAATCTTGAAATTGCAAAACAAAAATATTCAGCGATTAAAAACGTAGCGTATGCACGAGTTGATATGTCAAATTCTTCAACAAAAATCTCAACTTATGATTGTGCAATTTGCATCAATGCCTTATTAACCGACTCTCAAAAAAAGCGGTCAAATTTTCTTAAAAATATTTCTAGTTGTATAAAAAAAAATGGACAATTATTATTGGTTGTTCCTTCGCTGGAATCTTCGATGCTTACATCCATTATTCGTCAAAAATGGAATCCGGATAAAGATGCAGCTAAGCAAATAATTAAGAATAGAAAAAATATTCAATTCGAAAATATTTTACAAGGAAATGTTGAAATTGATTCGTTGCCAACAAAACATTTTTTAAAAGAAGAATTGTATTTGTTGTTGCAACAAGAAAAATTTAAAATTTCTAAAATTGAAAAAATTGAATACGATTGGAGTACAGAATTTTTAAACCCTCCTATTTGGCTAAAAGAACCAAAACCTTGGGACTGGATGCTTGTTGCAACCAAGTGTTGATTTCATTTTTAAAACTAAGTTCAATAATTGTTCTCCACATTGGTGGAAAAAAGAAATTAATTCTTTTTTTTAAAAAGCAGAGTTTTACTTTATAAATTTTACATGCAAACCTCTAAAGAAGTATCCGCACTTTTATCCCTGATTGATGATCCTGACGATGAAATTTTTGAAACCGTTTCAGAAAAAATTATCGGCTATGGAAGTAATATTTTACCAAGCTTAGAAACACTTTGGGAAATTTCTCCAGACAGAGAAATACAACAACGAATTGAATTAATCATTCACCGACTTCAACTTTCAGAACTGACAGAAGAATTTAAACAGTGGGTTAATTCAGACCAACAAGATCTGTTAACGGGTGTATTACTAGTTTGTAAATATGAAAACCATTCCATTTCTAAACCTTCGGTAACTGAAGTGTTGGAAAAAATGAAACGAAATATTTGGCTTGAACTAAATAATTATCTCACTCCACTTGAAGAATTGAATATTATAGTTAGTATATTATTTAATTATTATAAAATAAAGACCGATTCGATTTATCCCAAAAAAATCAACACTTATTTATTAGACAAGTTATTGGAATCAAAAGAAGGGAATCAGCTTAGCAATGGGATATTAATTCTAATACTTGCTGAAATGCTTGATCTTCCAATAAAAGCTATACAAAATCCAGATCAGTTTTTATTGGCATATTTCAAATCGGATATTAATTTAGAGTCCAATTCATCATTTCAATATGAACTTGATTTTTATTTAGATCCAAAATGTGGAACTATTTTTTCTAAGAAAAATTTGATAAGCTACTTAACACGCGTCTCGCTTTTACCAAAGCCGCCATTTTTAAAACCAGCTTCAAATGTTGAAATCATCCAAAGGTTAATGTTAGCACTTATAGTATGCTACGCAGAGGATAAACAAGAGATTAAAAAGAAAGAATTAAGAGATTTAGCTAACTTACTGGGCTAAACACAAAAATATGGATTTTATTTCTTGGAATGATTTCGAAAAAATAGAAATTCGAACTGGAACAATTATTGAAGTAAAAGATTTTCCTGCAGCACGCAAACCGGCTTATCAACTTTGGATTGATTTTGGAAAAGAAATTGGAATTAAAAAATCATCTGCTCAAATTACCGTTCATTATTCTAAAGAAGATTTGCAAAACCGTACGATTCTTGCTGTCGTTAATTTTCCTCCAAAACAAATCGGAACTTTTATTAGTGAATGTTTAGTGCTCGGTGTTTATGATGAAAATAATGCAGTAATTTTATTGGAGACAAAAACTCCAGTAAGCAACGGACAAAAAGTTGGTTGATATTATGACAGAAATAATTTTTAATACATACTATCATTCTCCAATTGGTTTATTAAAAATTGTTGGAACTGAAAATTACATTAGTGAAATTTCTTTTTTTGATAAAGTACAAAAAACAGATTCCAAATTGCGTAAACTTCCACCAAACTTGATTAATTGTGTTGAACAATTGATTCAGTATTTTAATGGCGCGAGTCGAAAATTTGAAATCCCTCTTAATCAAACTGGCACCCATTTTCAGCAAAATGTATGGAATGCACTTCTTCAAATTCCGTATGGAAAAACATTCAGTTATTTAGAGATTGCAAAAAGAATTGGAGATGCAAAAGCAGTTAGAGCTGTGGGAACAGCGAATGGAAAAAATAATATTGCAATTATTGTTCCTTGTCATCGTGTGATTGGTTCTAATCACGAATTAGTAGGTTATGCCGGTGGATTATGGAGAAAAAAATGGCTGCTGGAACACGAAGCAAAATTTGCACATGGTGTCCAACAACTTTTCTAACTTCTAATCAAATCTTTTCCATTAAAAGCAAGTGGCAACAGCGAAGTAGATTTTTCAAATACATAAACAGCACCTTCTTGTCCACCTAAAATAAGTCGAATTGGATGTTGCAATCTGTCTTCATATTCTTGCAAAGATTGTCTACAAATACCACAAGGTGTAGCAGGTTCATTACTAGAACCATTTAAGTTATTATAGCTGATTGCAATTGTTTCTATTATTGTATTTGGATGAAGCATTGATGCTGAAGCAAGCATAACTCGCTCAGCACAAAGTCCGGCTGGAGTGGAAGCATTTTCTTGATTAGTTCCTTCAACCATTTCTCCATTTGAAAGTATAGCAACTGCTGCTACTTTAAAGTTGGAATATGGCGCATAGGCCATTGCTGTTGCTGCCCTCGCTTTTTCTAAAAGTATTTTATCATTCTCTTGTAACTCATCGGAGCTTGAATAAACCGAAAATTCAATTTCAATTTTTTCTTTTTTCATGTAGAAAAGTTAAGAAGTTTAAATATAAACAACAAACCCCTCATAAGAGGGGCTTGAAATTAATTATTTTACAAGGCGAAATAGTCGATTCCAACGTGGGCCTTTTTCCCAACTAAACCAAATAAGCCACGCTTTTCCAACAATTCTATCTTCGGGCACAAAGCCCCAGTAGCGCGAATCTTGTGAATCTTGGCGATTATCACCCATCATCCAATAGTAATCCATTTTAAAAGTGTATTCCGAAATTTCTTTCCCATTTAAAATAAATTTTCCCTCTTTTTGATAGAAATCATTTTTCTCATACGATTGAATTGCTCTTCTGTAAATAGCATAATTTTCTTTTGTAATTTTAATAGTAGCTCCTTTTTTAGGAATCCAAACCGGCCCAAAATTATCTCTCGACCATTGATGATATTCATCGTGTGGGAAAGTTGGTCCTCCGCCAAATTGATAATTATAGTCAACGGAAATTTCTTTTATCAAACCTGATGCTTGCATTTTATCTTTTGCAACTGCAGACAATAACATTCTAAATTGATTTGGTTTATCGCCCATGGTATAATCTCCTTTTTCTGCATCCAAATCATATTCTTCTTTCATAATATCTGGATCTAAATAAGGAATATTTACAGTTACTAAATAGTGCATTTGAGAATTGGGCGGCAATGGTTGTTTTTCTCCATTTATATAAACACAATTATCACGAATTGAAAGAAATTCGCCAGGTAATCCAACACATCTTTTTATATAATTATCCGTTTTGTCGATTGGATGGACTGCAATTGGAAATTCATTTGGATTGTTTAAAATAGTTGCTGCATCTGCATCTCCGTATTCAGCAGCTCGTTGAATATCATAATAAGGTTGTGCCGATTGAAATCCTTCGCGATTAATTACTGTATCACCTGCTGGAAAATTAAAAACAGTAGCATCGCCTCTTTTTACCGAACTCGGCCACCAACGAGTGTATGGAATTTTAATGGCTTCGGAATATGATTTTGAATTACTGTAAGGAAGATAATTGTGAACGAAAGGAATAGACAATGGCGTATTGGGAATTCTTGGCCCGTAACTAAATTTACTTACGAAAAGAAAATCATTAACTAATAAAGATTTTTCCATTGAACCCGTTGGAATGGTATATGCTTCAAAAACAAAAAGTCGAAGTAAAGTTGCAGCTACTATTGCAAAAACACCGGCATCCACCCATTCTCTAAATCCAGATTTTATATGTTTCTTAACTGCGTTTACTCCCAAAAATTTAACATCGGAAGAATAGGCAATAAACGGAAAATAAATTGGAGCCAACAAAGCAGCTCCCGTGTGGTGTAAAAAAGAATGACGGCCAAAAAGTTTTGCAAATTCAATAAAAATTCCGGGACTTATAAACCAGCCAACAACAGGAATAAACTGCCAAAAAACCCAATGCTTAGGCCTTTGAGCAAGTTCTTGCATAATCCATGTATTATAAAATGGAACAAATGCTTTCCAATTTGCAACACCTGCTTTTTGAAACAATTTTGAAAATCCAAAAGCAGGAAGTAAAACAATAAGAATACTTATTAAATAAACAATAAAAACATGCTGAAGTGGCATTTTAAAAATTTTAGTATTTCAAAAATATCATTTAAAATTTCGAATGAAGCATATCGAACTAAATGAAAATGTTAAAAATAAAATCTATTTGTTTTGATACATCACTTCTTTTACCAATTTTACTGTTCGGGCAACATCGGGTAATGCCAATGAAATTAAATTGGGAGCATAGTGTAAAGGTGCGTCTGCAGCAGTTAATCTTCGAATAGGCGCATCTAAATAATCAAATCCTTCTTTTTGAATACGATAAGAAATTTCTGAGGAGATAGATGCAAATGGCCATTGCTCTTCGATGATTACAAGTCGATTTGTTTTTTTAACGGATTCTAAAATTGTCATCCAATCCAACGGACGAATCGTTCTTAAATCAATAACTTCTGCACTTATATTTTCTTTTTCTAATTCAGCAGCTGCATCAAGTGCAACTTTCATCATTTTATTCCACGATACAATTGTAACGTCTCTTCCTACTTTTTTAATGTCTGCTTTTCCAATAGGAATATAATATTCTTCATCAGGAATTTCCATTTTATCACCATAGCTCACTTCGCTTTCCATAAAAATAATCGGGTCATTTTCGTAACGGATTGCTTGTTTTAAAAGTCCTTTAGCATCATAACCATTACTTGTGGAAACAACTTTTATTCCCGGAATATTTGCATAATAACTTTCAAAAGCTGTGGAATGCTGCGCCCCCAATTGACCTGCAGAACCATTTGGTCCTCTTAAAACTATCGGACAATTAATTTGCCCTCCGCTCATTGCCAACATTTTAGAAGCTGTATTTAAAATTTGATCCATGGCAAGAACAGCAAAATTCCAAGTCATAAATTCTACAATTGGCCTTAACCCATTTTGAGCAGCACCAACTGCAACTGCGGTAAAACCTAATTCTGAAATCGGTGTATCAATTACACGTTTTTGACCAAACTCAGCCAACATTCCTTGGCTTACTTTATATGCGCCATTGTATTCTGCAACTTCCTCTCCCATCAAAAATACGCGTTCATCTCTGCGCATTTCTTCACTCATTGCTTCGCGCAACGCTTCTCTGTATGCAATTAATCTTGCCATTTTATTTTAAAAATTTGAGTCGCAAAAATAAGTTCACAACGGGAGAAAACCTAAACTGAAAATTGGTTATAAATTTTCAATAACAATTGCACTTGCTCCACCTCCACCGTTGCAAATTCCGGCTCCGCCATATTTTGCATTATTTTGTTTTAAAACATTTAATAAAGTAACAATAATTCGTGCACCACTGCAACCCAACGGATGGCCAATTGAAACAGCTCCTCCATTTACATTTACTTTTGAAGCATCCAATTTCATGCGACGTGTATTTTCAATTCCTACAACGCTAAATGCTTCGTTCAATTCCCAAAAAGCAATATCTTCCATTTGTAAACCTGCTTTGGCAACAGCTTTTGGAACGGCAATGGATGGAGTTGTGGTAAATTTTTCAGGAGCTTGTTCGGCGTCGGCATAGCCTACTATTTTTCCGATAGGTTTCAAATTCAATGATACTGCTTTTTCTTTACTCATTAAAAGTAAAACCGCAGCGCCGTCATTCATTGTGCTTGCATTTGCAGCAGTTACTGTTCCTTCTTTTAAAAATGCTGGATTTAAAGTTGAAATTTTATCAAACTTTACATTGAATGGTTCTTCGTCTTTCGAAAAAACAATAGGCTCTCCTTTTCGTTGTGGAATTTCAATTGGAATAATTTCGTTAGTAAATTTTCCGGCCTCCCAAGCATGTTGACTTCTTTTATAACTTTCAATTGCAAACTCATCTTGTTCTTTACGACTAATATTGCAATCTTTTGCACAAAGTTCGGCGGCAAATCCCATTGCTTTTCCATCGTACACATCCGTTAATCCATCTTTTGCCAATCCGTCAACTAAAGAAACATTTCCGTATTTATTTCCCCAACGCATGTTTTCAGAATAAAACGGAACATTACTCATACTCTCCATTCCTCCTGCAATAACTACATCGGCATCGCCTAAAGAAATACTTTGTGCTGCTTGCGAAATAGCTTTCATTCCACTTGCACAAACTTTATTAATTGTGGTGCAGTTTACACTATCGGGCAAACTGGCAAACTTAGCTGCTTGCCTTGCGGGTGCTTGTCCCAAATTGGACTGAATAACACAACCCATCAAAACATCGTCAATTAATTTCGGATCAATATTTGACTTTTGTAATGCTCCTTTTATTGCAAACGCACCTAATTGTGTAGCCGAAAAAGATTTTAATCCTCCACCAAAACTTCCAATTGCTGTTCGTACCGCTGCTATTATATAAACTTCTCTCATTTTATTGAATTTTTAAGATAGCAAAATTACAAATTGTACATTCTATTTTTTATTATTTAATTGAAATGTTGTGTTTAAATTTTTGAATTGCATTTCATTTTCTGTTTATTGGAAATCCACAAGCTATTCACAATGTGAATAAAAATTTAATTACTTATTTTGAAAATAAATTAGCATATTATATAAAAATCTTATATTTAGTATCTAAAACAAACTATTTATGAAAAAAATCTATCAACAAGTTCTCGATTTCCCGGGTCAAATTAACGATCGCGTGTTAGGTGCGAAACTTAGCGGCATGGCAGATGGCTTCGATTCCAATAACGGAATCAGATGTTATTTTAAATCTGTTTACCAATTGTTAGCATTTCTAGTTCTTTTATCTTCCTTATGGATGACAGCCATTGCTGCTGCTGAATTCCTTGGTGGAGATGGCGACATGCTTTCTAAAGTAGGCAGTGTTGTTACTGCAGCTATTTGTTTATATGCTGCATTCCCTTTAACTCAAATTATTCGTTCAAGAGGCGATTCTTTGGGATCTGGTTCTAATGGAGTTGTACATTTTCTTTTGCACGATTTTGTTAAAGCAAATATTCGCTTAGTTGGAGAAGTTACTGCATTAACTGCTTTAGTATCTGCTGTTGTAGTTACTTTAGGTACATTGTTAAATGGTGCAAGTCTTTTCAATGAAGCTTCTGGAGCACTTTCTGCTGTTAATAGTTTTATTGCACCTACTTATAGCTGGGCAGTAACTGCTATGAATGGTATATTAGAGCATGTTTTTAGTTGTTTAAAACTTGATGTTTCTTTAAACTTTAATGATTACACATCAGCTGAAGCAATGACTGCTGGAGGTTGGAATGCAGCAGGTCTTGAAACTATGATAAAATCATATCTTGAGGTTATACAAGTAGCCGCAGCTTTCTATGTTATTCTTGCTGTTTATGGCTATTTATATTCTTTGGGTAACACTTTATTGAAATGGATAAGCAATCCATCAGTACCTTTCAGAACTAAATAAGTTTCCATTTCACTTAATTTTTAAGAGTCTCAAAATTGAGACTCTTTTTTTATTTATTTTTTTGTACTTTGAAATCAAAAAAAAATGGCATTATCACATCATCGCAAAAAACATAAGGAACATTTGAATAGATTTCAAGAAAGTAGAAAAGCTTCAAATAACAAAGTAAGTGGCAATCCTAAACTTATTTTTACAATAATTGGAGCCATCCTTCTATTTCTTTTATTTTATTTAGGAGGTAGTGAAAATATTTACTTGCTTGCAAGTGCAACAATTGTTGGTGGATTTGTTGGAAGAATACTTGGAAAAAAATTAGAATGATTTTAAACTTTTTTTTTAGCAATTTTGATTTAAACATAGAAATCATTCATGGATACATTTGAAGTAAAAAAATCAAGTAAAGTTTACGATGCAGTTATAGTTGGTTCTGGTGCAGGCGGTGGAATGGCTGCATATGTTCTTGCTAATGCAGGATTAAAAATTTGTCTGTTGGAAGCCGGCGCAATGTATGATCCACAAAAAAATATTACCCAGTTAAAAAATCCTTGGGATAGTCCGAGAAGAGGCGCCAGTACAAAGTTTCGTCCATTTGGTGATTTTGATGCTTGTTATTATGGTTGGGATATTGATGGCGAACCTTATACAAAATCTGAAGGAACAAAATGGGATTGGTGGCGTGCAAGAATGTTGGGAGGAAGAACAAATCATTGGGGAAGAATTTCACTTCGTTTTGGTCCACACGATTTTAAAAGAAAAAGTATTGATGGCTTGGGAGATGATTGGCCGATTGGTTATGAAGACGTAAAACCATTTTACGATCGCATTGATAAAATGATTGGCATTTTCGGAACCAACGAAGGATTGGTTAACGATCCAGACGGCTATTTTTTACCTCCGCCAAAACCACGATTGCACGAATTGATGATAAAAAATGCAGCAACGCAATCTGGTGTAAATGTCATCCCCTCGCGACTTTCAATTATTACAAAAAAAGAAGAACAACACGGCGAAAGAGGTGCTTGTTTTTATTGCGGTCAATGTAATAGAAACTGCAGTATAGCAAAAGCAGATTTTTCTTCCAGCAATGTTTTAATTTATCCGGCATTAAAAACAGGTAACATTGATATTGTTGCAAATGCAATGGTAAGAGAAGTGCTTACAAATAAAGAAGGTTTAGCAACGGGTGTTTCATACATTCTCAAAGATGATATGAAAGAATATCAAGTGAACGGCCGAGTTGTAATTCTTGCCGCAAGTGCTTGCGAATCTTCGCGAATTTTATTGAATTCAAAATCGACTCGACATCCAAATGGACTTGCAAACGAAAGTAATGTTGTTGGAAAATATTTGCATGATTCAACCGGCGCTGCAATGGGTGGTATTCTTCCACAATTATTTGACAGAAAAAGATACAATGAAGATGGCGTTGGCGGTTTACATGTGTATTCTCCTTGGTGGTTGGATAACAAAAAATTGAATTTTCCACGCGGATATCATATTGAATATTGGGGAGGAATGAGTCAACCGGCTTACGGTTTTGGTTTCGGAATGGAAAATTTGAATGGTAAATTTTTAGTAAAGGGAGAGAAAAAAGAAGCTGGCGGTTATGGTAAATCATTAAAAGAAGATTACCGCTATTTTTATGGAGCAGGTGTTGGAATGGCGGGGCGTGGCGAAGCAATTCCGCGAGAAGATAATTTGTGCGAAATAGATTCTAATGTGGTGGATAAATATGGAATCCCTGTGTTGAAGTTTAATGTAAAATGGAGCGATTATGAAATTCAACAGGCAAAACACATGAAAGAAACATTTAAAGAAATCATGCACAATATGGGCGCAGTGGTTACTTGGGGCGCAAATGACGGCCCCGAAAATGATTACGGATTGGAATCTCCAGGAAAAATTATTCACGAAGCCGGAACAGTGCGAATGGGAAATGATTCTAAAAAATCAGCGCTTAACAAATGGAATCAAGCACACAATTGTAAAAATTTATTTGTTGTAGATGGTGCATCTTTTGTAAGCCAGGCAGATAAAAATATTACTTGGACTATTTTAGCTTTGAGCATGCGTGCAAGTGAATATATTATTTCTGAAATGAAAAAAAATAATTTGTAAACTACTTTTTATGGATCGTCGGAAATCATTAAAAATTATTGTAACCAGTGTTTTTGCTTCAGGTGCTGTAGTTGCCGGTTGTAATACCTCAGATAAAAATGCTAAAACTCCGAAAACAAAATTCAATCTCGATCGTGCAAAAGAAGAATTAGAAAGAGAAAAAAAATTATTGGCAGAACCAGATTTTTTTACTGCGCATGAAATGACAACCATTTCCATTCTCGCCGATATTATTATTCCAGCTGATGAAATAAGTGGAAGTGCAAGCGAAGCAAAAGTTCCAGAATTTATTGCATTTATTGTAAAAGACATGCCAAGTCATCAAGTGCCAATGAAAGGTGGTTTGCGTTGGTTGGATATGCAATGCGTTAAAAAATTTGAAAAATCTTTTGTGGATTGTTCTCAAAAACAACAGTTGGAAATAGTTGATACCATTGCATTTCCCAAAAAAGCAAAACCAGAAATGAGCCAAGGCGTTTCATTTTTTAATTTGATGAGAGATTTAACTGCAACCGGATTTTATACTACGCAAATAGGTGTAAAAGATATTGGCTACAAAGGCAATACTCCCAATCAATGGAATGGAGTTCCAAATGAAGTATTATCACAATACAATCTTTCTTACTCCGAAAAAGAATTAAAAGAGTGTATCAATTTCGAGATTAAATAATTAAATAGCCTTTCATTATGAAAAATAATTCTCGTAGAAAATTTATTAGAAATACATCAATTGCAGCAAGTGGGTTTTTTATTATTCCACGCCATGTTTTAGGTCGTGGATTTATTGCACCAAGCGATAAACTTAATATTGCAGGCATTGGTGTAGGTGGAAAAGGGAAAAGTGATCTTGCAGAATTTGTTAAAGGAGGAAAAGTAAATATTGTTTCGCTTTGTGACGTGGACGATCGCGAAGCCTCTGCAGCACGTAAAAGTTATTCAGCGGCAACTTATTACCATGACTTTAGAGAGATGTTTGAAAAGGAACATAAAAATATTGACGCAGTTTCCATTTCAACTCCAGATCACACACATGCAGTTGCAACACTTGCAGCCATGCAGTTGGGCAAACATGTTTATACACAAAAACCACTAACACACGATATTTACGAAGCAAGAATTTTAACCGAAGCTGCTAAAAAATATAATGTAGTTACGCAAATGGGAAACCAAGGGGGTTCTGGAGATGGAGTTCGTAAAGCAAAAGAAATGTACGATGCTGGAATGATTGGAAGAGTTACAACTGCTTTTGCTTGGACTAATCGTCCCGTATGGCCACAAGGAATTTCAACACCTTCCGGCAAACACGAGATTCCAAAAGAATTAAATTGGAATTTATGGTTGGGTCCATCTAAAGAAATTGATTACAATCCTGCTTATCATCCTTTCAATTGGCGCGGTTGGACTGCATTTGGAACTGGAGCATTGGGTGATATGGCCTGTCATATTATGGATCCAATTTATCGTATTCTTCCAATTGTTTATCCAGATTCAGTAGAATGCAGTATTGCAACCACTTGGCGCGAAATGTGGAATGATACTCAAAACCAAGATGCATTTCCAGCATCTTCTATCATTCATCTTAATTATCCAAGAACGGACGGAAATGGGAATATTAAAGTTTCTTGGTTTGATGGTGGATTATTGCCACAGCGTCCCGATGAACTTTTACCAGACGAAGCATTTGGAAATTGGGATGGTGGAGTTTTACTTGTTGGAACAAAAGGAAAAATGTTAATTGATTGCTATGGACAAGATCCGCAACTTTTACCAACCAAATTAATGAAAGTAAAAAAGATGCCAAAAGAAACAATTAAACGTGTACCGGAAGGGCACTATCAACAATGGGTAAATGCTTGTATAGCAGGAAAAGGGAATGCAGAAACTAGTTCTCCGTTTGAATATGCTGGTCCTTTTACTGAAAGTATTTTAATTGGAAATCTTGCCATTCGTAGTTTTCTTATGAAAAATCCAAAACTTACCGGATGGGGAGATAAATGGTTGGGACGCAAAAAATTACTTTGGGATACAGCAAACATGCGTGTTACCAACTTTGAAGAAGCAAATCAATTTGTAAAAAGAGATTATAGAAATGGCTGGAATTTAACTTTATAATTTTTATACAATTACCTTCCTGCTTCGTCGAGCAATTTGGTATTATTTTTCAAAATTTTTAAAACCAAATAAATAACTACGGATAAAATCGTAGCCTGGTAAAGTGAATAATTATAATCAGTTTCTTGATTTATCCATTTACCTAAAAAATCAAAAAGAGAGAAAATTATAAATACGGCAACAAGTCCGTTTTTTTCTTTTTTCAAAACTTTCTTCCAACTAAATGTAAGATTTGACTTTGTAAAATTTTTACATTTTGGGGAAAATGCCGGTGTGCGAGATGCCCATTCCAAATACGTGGCTCCAAATTTTTTACGCAAAAATTGTTCTTCTGAAAACATGATGCGCTCGTAATAAACACAATAAAAAAAACAGAATGAAATAATAAACCAAAAATTTTCAGTCAACAAAGCCGGCCCTAACCACATAAAAAAATTACCCAAATAAAGTGGATGGCGAACAGTGGAATAAATGCCACTTGTATTTAAGGTTTCTGCAAGTTGACCTTCCACATTTCTACCCGATGTATTTTTTGGAGTATATCCAACTGTATAAATTCGAATCAATAAACCAAACATACTAATTGACAAAAAAATCCATTGCAAAATAGCTTTATTAATATTTTCCAAAAATGAAAAAATGTTGAAAAAGTTTGGAAAAAGAAAAACAACTAACGCAACAAATAAAATTACAATTGGTAAATAACCGCGGTATTTAAAAAGCCAATTCCCTTGATCTTCCATTTCTTCTTGTAATGCCATAATTACAATTTGTTAATTAAAAATAATTACAAAATTAATGGATTGCTGCTCTTGATAAATATAAACAGTAAAAGAAAAATTAAATCAATTCTTCTTTTACTGTTTTCGCATGTTCATCAATGAGTTTTCTTTGAAGCTCAGATGGCACAGGTGCATATTCCAAAAAAGAAGTACGAAATTTTGCTCTTCCTTGCGTAATTGAACGCAAAGAGGAAGAATATCCTTCCATTTCAGCCAATGGAACTCTGGCTATAATTTTTTGAAAATTGCCTTCAATATCTATTCCATCAACAATTGCTCGACGAGTTTGCAAATCTCCCATAACTGCTCCAGTAATATCTTCCGGACAAAGTGCTTCTACATGATTTATGGGTTCTAATAGCTGTGGATCGGCTTGTTGAAATGCTTGACGAAATGCTTGTAACCCAGCTATCTTAAAAGAAATATCATTACTGTCAACTGGGTGCATTTTGCCATCATAAACACATACTCGAATATCTCGAGCATAAGAACCAGTTAATGGCCCATTTGCCATTTTTTCCATTACACCTTTTAATATTGACGGTAAAAAACGAACATCAATTGCACCGCCAACAATGCAATTGTAAAAAACCAATTTTCCACCCCAATCCAACTCATGCATATTTCTACTGCGTACATTTAGACCTATAGGTTCAAGCATTCCATCTTGCCAGGGTTCTATTCGTAAAAATACTTCACCAAATTGTCCCGAACCTCCACTTTGTTTTTTGTGGCGGTAATTTGACTCAGCCATTTTGCGAATCGTTTCTCGATAAGGAATTTTTGGTTTCTGAAATCTAATTTCCAATTTATGGTTGTGTTCAATCTTCCATTTAGCAACTGCCAAGTGCATATCGCCTTGACAATGAATTAATGTTTGTTTCAATTCGGAAGAAACTTCTACCAAAATTGTAGGATCTTCTTCCTTTAATTGATGTAGAGCTTGTGAGAGTTTTTCCTCCTCTCCTTTTTTTATAGCTTCGATAGCAACAGTCATATTTGGAGAGGGAAATTTAATGCGATGCAACTCGTAGTTTTTTCCTCGCTGATGCAAGGTATTATTGGTATGAGTGTTTTTTAATTTTAAAGTAGCTCCCATATCGCCAGCAGACATTTCATTTGTTGCAGTTCGTTTATTTCCTTCTACTAAAAATAATTGAGTAAGTTTTTCTGTAACTCCGGTTGTTTCATTTTCCAATTCCATACCACTTTTGATTGTTCCGGAAAAAATCTTGAAAAAAGATAATTCTCCAACATGCGGTTCGTTCACCGTTTTATAAATAAAAATACAAGCAGGTCCGGTTGCATCGCAATTAAGTTTTTCTCCTTTTTGGGTTATTTGTGGCGGCATTTCATTTGCACTTGGACAAACATTATCGATAAATCCCATGATCCTACCACTACCCATATTTTTTTCTGCAGACAAACAAAAGAGTGGAAATAGGTCGTGATTGATCATTGCTCTTTTTAATCCATTTTTAATTTCATCTTCATCTAATTCTCCTTTTTCGAAATATTTCTCCATCAAAGATTCATCGTTGCTGGCAACTGCTTCAATCAGTTCTTTGTGTAAATTTTCTGCTTTTATTTTTTCCGATTCCGGAATGGGTAATTTTTCCGGTTTTCCGCCTTTGCTGTTGAATCGATACATTGTCATTCGTAAAACATCAACAATTGTATTAAAACCAGTACCAACTTGTAATGGGTATTGTATTACCGTTACTTTGTTTCCAAAATGCGATTTTGCTTCACGAAGAGTTTTTTCATAATCGGCAGATTCGTCATCTAATTTGTTGACAACAAAAATCATGGGAGTTTTAAACTTTTCGGTGTATTCCCAAATTAAATCCGTTCCTACTTCTACTCCCATTATAGCATTCAAGAGCATTAGACCCGTATCGGCAACACGCAATGCAGAAATTACTTCTCCAGAAAAATCATCATAGCCTGGTGTGTCTATAAGATTAATTTTATACCCTCTCCATTTAGCATGAAGTAGTTTGCTAAAAATAGAATTACCACGCTCTTGCTCCAGTTCATGGTAATCTCCTGTTGTGGTATTTTCTGCAATATTCCCTTTTCGAGAAAGAATTCCAGCTTCGAAAAGCATAGATTCTGCTAAAGATGTTTTACCTGAACCTGCATGCCCAAGCAAAACAATATTTTTCACATGTGAAGTATCAAATTCCGGCATAAAAAATTATTACAGAATAATAGAAATTGAATCAATAACTACTTTTAAGAAGTAGCCGAAAGAAAATTAGAAAAGGCTTCTTTTAATTTTAAAAGCGTTTCATTTAACATTTGATATTGTGCTAATAAATGCTCGTGTGCGATTAAAGTTTCATCTTGCAAATCACCGTTATTGGCAGAATGCTCAAAGCTTACTCTTCTCTCATGGGCTTTGATTGCCTGTTTCAAGTCGTGAACATTAATCAATTGAATAAGAAATTGATTTTGAAAATGCTCGACATCTTTCAATTGATTTCGCGATAAATTGTTTCCAGCAACATGTAGAAGTTGTTGTTTAGAAGAGTTAATACCATCACGATGACTACGTAATGAATGCCTCCATGAACCGCAATCCATGGTAAGCTGTGAAAAATCTGTCTGAATCATTGGATTTTAATTTATAGTGAAGAATAAAAAATCTAATCTCGATTCGAAGTGGATTGTTACACTAAATCTACTCTTTTTTTTTTATAAAATACAAATAATCCAAATTTTTATAAAAAAAATCAAAAAGGATCTTGTTCTGAACTAAATCAGATACATTAATTTTACGACTTTCGTATTAAAATCCAACAGCAAACAGATTTTGATTACTCCACAATCCATACAACAAATACATGACCGACTTGATATTGTAGATATCATTGGTGGGTTTATAAAGCTAAAAAAACGAGGTGCTAATTATTTGGGACTCTGCCCTTTCCACAACGAAAGAACTCCTTCTTTTACCGTTTCACCTTCTAAAGAAATTTACAAATGCTTTGGATGCGGTAAAAGCGGAAATACCATCAGTTTTTTGATGGAACATGAAAAATATAGTTACCCCGAAACCTTAAAGTGGTTGGCAAATAAATACGGAATTGAAATTGATGAAATTCAACAATCAGATGAACAACGCCAACAACAACAAGTTGCTGACAGTCTTTTTATCTTGAATAGTTTTGCACAGCAGTTTTTTTCCTCAACTTTATTTGAAACCGAAGATGGAAAAAATATTGGATTAAGCTATTTAAAAGATCGTGGGTTTCGAGAAGATATTATTAAAAAATTCCAACTTGGGTTTTCACCCATTCAGCGCGACGGATTTGTTTCGGAAGCGCTTCGTAAACAATACAGTTCGGATATTTTGGTAAAAAGTGGATTAGTCATAGCTAAAGGAAATGAATTTCAAGACAATTACCGAGAGAGAATAATTTTTCCCATACACAATCACAGTGGGAAAGTACTTGGTTTTGGAGCACGTCTTTTAAAACAAAACGATAAAGCACCGAAGTACATCAATACTTCTGAAAATGAAATTTATGTAAAAGGAAAAATTTTATACGGCAGTTATTTTGCTCGACATGCAATTGACAAAGCAAGTGAATGTTTGCTTGTAGAAGGTTATACAGATGTTATTTCCTTGCACCAAGCAGGTATAGAAAATGTAGTTGCTTCTGGTGGTACGGCACTTACGATTGAACAACTTCGATTGATAAAAAAACACTCCAACAATCTTACCATTATTTATGATGGAGATGCGGCCGGTATAAAAGCAGCAATGCGTGGTTTGGATCTTGCATTGGAAGAAGGGTTGAATGTAAAACTTGTACTCATTCCGGATAATGAAGATCCGGATAGTTATTGTAATAAAATTGGCGCAACAAATTTTAGTTCATTTATTCAAAAAAATAAAAAAGATGTTGTTCTATTTCAATTAGAAGTTGCATTAAAAGAAGCAGGTAGTGATAGTGCGAAAAAAGCAGAAGTTGTAAACCGTGTTGCAGAAACAATTTCGAAGGTTAATAAAATTGAAGATTTTACAAAGCAGCAAGATTACATAAAACAATGTGCTGAGTTGTTGAAAATTGATGAAGCTGGTTTACATATTTTGGTTAATAAATTTATTCGAAATCGAATTTCGTTTCAAGAAAAATCAATTCCTTTTGACGAAGCAAAACACCACGAAGAAAATGCACAAAAAGCCGCTTCTAATAATTATGATGAAGCAACTTTTAGTTTACTTTTTAAAGATGAACTACAAGAAAGAGAATTTGCCAGAGTATTAATTGAACATGGTACTAAAATTTGGAAAACCGATACAATCGCAGATTACATGTTAGATGAAGTTTCAGATGAAACTCTTTTTGATAATAAAAAAATATTAAAATTTGTTTTAACCTACAAAGCTATCTTACAACAAGGTCGAGAATCTATTACAAAAAATACATTCCTATATCATATCGATACCGAATTAAGTGCCTTAGCTGTTTCATTAATAAATTCCCCTTATGACGAAAGTGAACACTGGAAAAAAACGTTCAGTAAAAATACAGGCTACCAACAAAAAATATTTGAAAAAGAATACGAAGAGTTTGTAAAATTAATCGGCGATGGACAAGAAGAAAACTTGATGAGTTATTTAAAATTAGGCGAGGATAATACAAAAAATGAAGTAGAGTCAGCTGTTATTTTTTTTAAACTTAGAAAAATAAAAAAAATGTTGCTCGAAAATCATCAAGATTTAGAAAAAGAACATTCGGAATTAGAAATTTCAGATCTTTTGAAAATACATCTACATTTAAAAAAGATGGAAATGGAAATTTCTGCAAAACAGGGAAGCGTAATTATCCGTTAGAAATAATTATTAAATCGTTGTTATAACAACTTCTTTACGTATTTTTTTTTCGCTAATTGGAATTACTAAAGGAGCTTTTTCATACAAAGTTGCAACCCAAATATGATCTAAGGCAACTTGTTCCAAGTTTTCAAACCCTTCTGCAAATAGATTATCCCAGCTACCTATCTTATTAAGATCTGTAGCAATTTTTGAGGTGTTTTTAGGAGATGCTATCCAAAATTTAGATTTCACATTCAAAGAAGGAATTACTTCTTTTAAAATACTGTTCAATTGATTTTCATTCACTACAAAAATTAATGCAAAATCAATTTTACGTGATTTCAACAAAGGCGTAACATTTTTTGCAAAAGAAAGTTTACTGAACTGCTTTTCGACAGAAGAAGGTAATCCTTGAATTAGTAAGTTTTTTTCGTCGGATAATTTCAACTTTTCACAAATTGTAAGTGCCATAAATTTTCAATTTCAAATAAAAAAATTATAAACCTAAATTTCAATCATCTGCTTGGCTTTTGCGACTTTTTCTTTTAGGAATTAAAACTTTGCTTTCACTTCCTTTTAATATTCGACCAATATTTTTTTGGTGAGTCAAGATTACCATTAAGCCAACTACTATAGCAAAAATTCGATATAACGTTTCTGGTTCGTTAAAAATAAAAAGGATAAATACGGGGAAAGCAATACTTGCAAAGATTGAACTTAAAGATACAAACCTTGTGAAATAAAGTGCTAATAAAAATACTCCAACACAACAAAGTGCAACGACCGGTTGTATTCCAAGAGCCATCCCAAAAACAGTTGCTACTCCTTTTCCTCCTCTAAAATCGGCCCAAAGTGGAAAAATATGACCTAAAACAGCAGTAAGCCCTAATCCTATTTGAAGATTTGTCATCTGTGTTTCATGATTTAAATAAAAAGGAAGTAAATAAACTAACTTAACAGCTACAACTCCTTTAAAGGAATCTACAGCCATTACGAAACTTCCCCAAAATGAACCAAGTAATCGGAATGTATTTGTAGCTCCAGCATTACCACTTCCATAATCACGAATATCAAATCCAAAAAAATACTTACTTACCCAAACAGATGTTGGAATACTACCAAATAAATAAGCAAGTACAATCAATAGAAGTTCACTCATTCTAAACAAAAAGATTTAGAGGTGCAAAGGTAATCAAGAATATTAAAACAATAACATTAATTTAATTTACAATTTGTAACAATATGACTTTCAATAACTAAACAAATCCAATTTAATTTTTTTAAAGATTTTGTTACAACAAAATTAAATTTTAATAGAGATTGAGTTAGCTCCATTTCATCCGATTCCAATAATCCACTCATTAAAATAATTCCTTTCTCATTCAGTTGAGAAGTTAATAAGTGTATATTTTCAAGAATTACATTCTTATTTATGTTGGCTAAAATTATATCAAATTTCTGATCGCTTTTTGGCGTATATTTTTTTTCAATTGATATTTTAGAACAACAATTCGACTGGACATTTTCTATTGAATTTTCAATGCAGCATTCATCATTATCAATTGCAAGAATTTCTTTTGCGCCTAACTTTTCTGCGAGTATTGCAAGAATTCCGGTGCCTGTTCCAAAATCTAACACTGATTTATTTTCAAAATCAATCTCTTTCATCTGTTGCAACATCATATAAGTTGTCGCATGATGCCCAGTTCCAAAACTCATTTTTGGTGTGATTATTATTTCGTGAACTACATTTTGAGACGGTTCATGAAAATTAGCTCTAATTTCAAGAAAATCAGCAATTCGAATTGGATGAAAGCTGCTCTCCCATTGTTTATTCCAGTTTATATTTTCAATTTCCTCAATTAGATATTTAACTTTAAATTGATTTACAATACCAACTAATTCATTTTCATTAAATACAGATTTTTGGATGAAAGCTTTTAAATCAGAATTATCTTCTTCAAACCCATTGAATCCAATATTTGCTAAAAGTGCAATTAAAATTTCTCTTGTTTCAACAGAAAGATTTGGAAATGTTATTTGAATTGAATTCTCCATTTTAATAAAAGAAACGCCCTGAAAATATCAGGGCGTTGTTATTAATTTTCACTTGTTCCATCAGTTCTTTCAGGCCTTGGAATTAATGCTTTTCTTGAAAGTTTAAATTTCCCAGATTTTGGATCTGTTCCAATCAATTTCACTTTTACTTTATCTCCTTCATTTAAAATTCCTTCTAAAGTTTCAAGCCTTTTCCAACTTACTTCACTGATATGAACTAAACCTTGTTTGCCTGGTAGAAATTCTACGAAAGCACCAAAAGGCATTATTGATTTTACGGTAGATTCGTAAACATCACCAACAACCGGTACGGCTACAATTCCTTTAATCCAAGCTTCTGCTTTTTGTACACCTTCTTTATTTACACCAAACACGCTCACTTCGCCCATATTGTTAGCTTCTTCGATGTTGATAGTTGTTCCGGTAACACGTTGCATTTCTTGAATTACTTTTCCACCAGGTCCGATAATAGCACCAATGAATTCACGATCAATGTATAATTTAAGCATTCGCGGCGCATGCGATTTCACCTCATTATTTGCTTGTGGAATGCAATTATACATTGCATCTAAAATATGTAAACGACCCCGACGAGCTTGTGCCAATGCTTGTTCCATCACTTCCATTTTCAATCCGTCAACTTTAATATCCATTTGAACACCACAAATTCCATCTCTTGTTCCGGTAACTTTAAAATCCATATCCCCCAAATGATCCTCATCTCCAAGGATATCGGTAAGAATGGCGTATTTATCTCCTTTAGAAATCAATCCCATTGCTACGCCTGAAACGTGTTTTGGAACAGGAATTCCTGCATCCATCAATGCCAAAGACCCAGCACAAACAGTTGCCATTGATGAAGAACCATTTGATTCTAAAATATCACTAACCACCCTTACTGTGTAAGGGAAATCTCCTTTTGGCATCATTTGTTTTAAAGAACGCATTGCTAAGTTTCCGTGACCAATTTCGCGGCGACTTTGGCCTCGCATCATTTTTACTTCACCAGTAGAAAATGGAGGAAAATTATAATGTAAATAAAACTTTGAATCAACAGATTTTGCTGCGCTCTCAACCAATAAATCATCTAATTTAGTTCCCAAAGTAACTGTTGTAAGCGATTGAGTTTCACCTCTTGTAAATAAAGATGACCCATGAGGAGAAGGTAATACATCAACCTCCATGTCCAACGGACGAACTGTTTCTAATTCTCTTCCATCTAATCTTACTTTTTCATCCAAAATCATATCACGAACTACATAATATTGAAGATCACTATAATAAGTACTCATGAATTTCTTGGTAGTATCAGGCAAATTTTCACCCTCAGCCAAATTCAAATCTTTCTTTAAATACTCAGTAAGTTCTGTTTTTATCGCATCAAATTTTTCGCTTCTAACGTGTTTTGCAAATTTTCCTTTTGCTACTTCGTAAACTTTTTGTTTTGCAAAAGCATCCACTTTTGCACGAAGTGCATCATCTTGAACTATTTTTTTATACTCTCTTTTACCGGCAACACCCACAGAAGCACGTAATTCTTCCTGTGCTTTTATTTGAATTCGAATTGCATCGTGTGCAATTTTCAATGCTTCAACTAAATCTGCTTCGCTACATTCATTTGCTTCACCTTCCACCATCATTAGGTTTTTTTCGGTTGCAGCAATTATAAAACTCAAATCAGCTTTTTCAATTTCTGAACGAGTTGGATTGACAATAAACTTTCCGTCAACTCTTGAAACTCTTACTTCAGAAATAATTTCATTAATAGGAATATCAGAAACAGCAATTGCTGCAGATGCGGCTAAACAAGCCATTGCATCGGGCATAATTTCTGCATCGCTTGAAATAAGACTAATTAAAACTTGCACTTCACATAAATAATCTTCCGGAAATAATGGACGAAGTGCGCGGTCAATTAATCGACTTGTCAAAACTTCATAATCATTCAATCTAGCTTCTCTTTTAAAAAAAGAGCCCGGTATACGACCAGCTGCTGAAAATTTTTCTTGATAATCTACAGTTAATGGAAAGAAACCCTGTCCTTCTTTTGCTTCTTTATTTGCAACTACAGTTGCAAGCAGCATACAGTTCCCCATTGAAACAGTAACTGCTCCATGAGCTTGACGCGCTAAGCGTCCAGTTTCAATTGTGACCATTCGGCCATCTCCAATATCAAATATTTTACGAATTGGTTGTTGTAACATTTTTTAAATTTTGTTATTATTAATTAGATTCTGAAAATTTATAATCCAACTTAGCTATTTTGCTAAGCAAGAACTTAAATTTAGAATGCTATAAATTATTCGGTTGAAACAAAAAATTCCTCCAGAAAATGGAGAAATTAAATTTATTTTCTTAGACCAAGTTTTTCTATCAACTGGCGATAACCTGTAAGGTTATGTTTTTGCATATAAGTCAATAATCGCTTACGCTTACTTACTAATTGCACCAATCCACGCTGAGTAGAAAAGTCTTTTTTGTTAGTTTGAAGATGACCGGAAATTTGACTAAGTCTTTCAGTCAATAAAGCGATTTGTCCTTCAATAGATCCGGTGTTCGATTCTTTACCGCCAAATTCGGTAAAAATAGTTTTCATTTTTTCTTTTGATAGTGGCATCTTTTAATTTTTTAAATTCATCCGATTAATAACATCCTATTTAAGTGGCCGCAAAGTTACGTTTTTAAGCGATAAAAACAAATAATTTCACAATTTTTACTTTAGATTTGAACGCAACTCTGTTTTATGATTGACAAGCCATTTTCCGAGAATTCAAAAACAATTTTCAAACCTCATTTACCTATCATGGATCGATGGGTAAATCTTGCCGAAATTTCGCTCGAAGAAATTTTTAATCCATTTGCACTTATTGCATCCTGAATGCGATCGAATTCATTAATTAGTTTAAACCTAATGGAAAAAATTCCCATTTACATTTTAAAATCATTTTTATTTAATGCTGCCGAATTTTCTATTTCGGAATTGGGAAACGGATTGATTAATTCAACTTATCAAATTTCGAATTTCAAACAAACAATTGTTCTTCAAAAAATTAATTCAAAGGTTTTTACATCTCCCAAAATTGTCATTGATAATTACATTTCAATTTTTAACTTTTTACAACAAAGAGAAATTCCGACCCCGCTCCTTTCAAACAAACAATTATATTTTACAATTGATGAACAAGGTGATTTTTGGCGTGCTTTTGAATTTATTAATTTTTCAACGACAATAAATTTAATTGAAAACAAAGACCAAGCTTTTTCTGCAGCATATAGTTTTGGCAATTTTACTAAAGCACTTTCCAATTTCCCTTTTTCAGAAATAAAAGATACAATTCCGAAATTTCACGACCTAAGTTTGCGATTTGATGAATTTGAAATTGCTATTGAAAATGCTTCAACAATAAGAAAAAAGAATTCAGACTTAATTATCATCGAGTTAAAAAACAGAAAGTCACTCATCCATTTTTTTGAAACATTTAGTAAAAATAAAGCCTTTAAAAAGCGACTAATGCATCACGATGCAAAACTTAGCAATCTGTTATTTGATTCAAGAACTAATAAAGTGATAACACCAATTGATCTTGATACAACACAAGCTGGTTACTACTTTTCCGATTTGGGAGACCTGATAAGAACTTTGACATGTACCGAATCGGAAAGTTCAATAAAATTTAATTCAATCGATATTAATAGTCAATATTATGATTCACTTGTTGCAGGCTATTTGGAAGCAATGGGAAATGAATTATCTCAACTTGAATTGAAAAATATTCATTATGCTGGCTTGTTAATTATTTACATGCAAGCAATGCGTTTTTTAACTGATTATTTAAATGATGATATTTATTATCGAACAACTTATCCAAATCAAAATTGGGATCGTGCAAAAAACCAATTGATATTGTTGCAGAAATTGGAATTCTATTTATTCTCAACAAATAAAATAAATGATTACTTATCCACTTCTGCTTTAAAATAGTTTAAATCTTCTTGTAAGTTCAAATAGGAATACCGCTGCAATATCGACTTAATATTTTCAACTTGTTTATTTAGAAACTCTTTGTGTGAATTGGTGGATGGATGAAATGGTTTGTGTTTTTTGGCAATAGCAATTTTTTTTAATTCTTCCATTAACCCCAACTGCTCTTGGCTCATATAAGTTTCTACAAATTTCTGTAAAACAAATTCGGTTGCCATAAAATTTGGATGAACCAAATCAATATCATAAAAACGATAATCGCGCAAAACATCAATCAATAATTCATAAGATGGAAAATAAGAAATCGTTTCATATTTGTTAATTAGCGAATGAACGCTTTCAATTAACCGCGCTTTGCTTCTGTTGTTTTCTACAACTCCATCGCGAACATGACGAACAGGACTTATGGTGAAAATGATTTTTAGTTTTGGATTAAACGCATTTAATTCTTTATTTAAATTTATTAGCAAATTATTTATTTCATCAACTTCCAAAAGCGATTTTGTAAACCAATTAGCAGGTGCACGATGACAATTTGCAACACAACCTCCTACTGAAAGATTTGCCAATTGCGCATTTGATGTAAGTTTATAACAGAAAGCAGAACCCAATGTAACTATTAACCAGTCAGCATTTTTTAAAAAATGATGAGAATTGGTTTGAGTAGTATTAATATTTTCTAAACAAGCTTTTTTATCAACATGCGAAAAGCGTGAATGATGATTCCAACTATGCCATACTTCATTTAATTGAAATAAATTATTTTCATCAACTTTTTTGTTTTTGATTGTTGCAATTAATGTTTCGCAAACACTTTGTGGATTAAATAAAATTCCACTTGGATTTTGAAACACAGAAATTTTTGCTTCTGCCAAAGAATTTCCAATATATTCTGTAAAACAAGATCCAATTAAAAATATTGCATCTCGATAAGTAATTTTATTTTCACTTTTTTTTATAGAAATGGGTAACTGAAATTGCATAATTGATTGTAGAATTAAATTTCTTTAATTAAAAAGTTCAGTTGCCAAAAGCACACTTTTTAAAAGTGCGTTTTTATTTATCGATTTGGAAAATGAATTTGTTTCAAGATGTGCAATCATTAATTCAGTTGGCATATTTCCTACTAAATTATCAGCCGCCATTGGACAACCCCCAAAACCTTTCAACGCTCCATCAAATCGTTTACAACCAGAATTTAATGCCGCATCAAATTTTTCTTCCCAATTATTTAGAGAAGAATGAAGATGAAGTCCAATTTCTATTTCCGGCATTTCAGCAATCAAATAACCTGCTAGTTTATTAATTTGATTTGTTGTTGCAACACCAATTGTATCTGCCAATGAAATTATTTTAATTCCCATTGATGCAAATTTATTTGCCCAATCAAAAACAATTTCATCATCAAACTTATCACCATAAGGATTTCCAAAAGCCATTGAAAGATAAACTACAAGCTGCTTCTTATTTTGAATACAACAATTCTGAATTGCGTCCACAGTTTTTAAAGAATCAAGAATAGTTGAATTTGTATTTCGTAATTGAAATGTTTCAGAAACAGAAAAAGGAAAACCCAAATAAGTTATTTCATCAAAAGCAGCAGCATCGTTCGCTCCGCGAATATTTGCAACAATTGCCAATAATTTAGAAGAAGAATTAGTTAAATTCAATTTAGGAATTATCAGTTTTGTATCTGCCATTTGTGGAATAGCTTTTGGAGAAACAAAACTTCCAAAATCAATTGTGTCAAAGCCAACTTGAAGAAGACTATTTAAGTAGTTGATTTTTTTTTCAGTTGGAATATTCGATTTCCAACCTTGCATTGCATCTCGCGGACATTCAATTAATTTAATTGAAGTGTTCATAATTGATTGCGTTGTTTCATTGCTTCATAAAGTATAATTCCGGTTGCAACTGAAACATTGAATGAATCAAAATCTCTTCCCATTGGAATTTTAATTTTATGATCACAAATTTTTTGCAATGCAGGATAAACTCCATTTTCTTCGCTTCCCATTATAATTGCACATGGCTCGATAAGGCTGCAATCGTGTATGGTGTTTTCAGCTTTCATTTCACTAGCAAAAACTTTTATACCATTTAAGTGAAGTTCATCAACAGTTTTCATAAGACTGTTCACTCTGCAAATTGGTATTTTTTCCAATGCTCCGGCAGAAGTTGCAATTGCATCATCATTTAAGGCTCCAACTCCTTTATCTGGAATAATTATAGCATGAACGCCACAGCAGAAAGCCGTTCTAGCAATTCCGCCAATATTTCGAATATCCGTAATCCCATCTAAAATTAAAAAAAACGGAGACTTCCCTTCCTCTACAACTTGCGAAATAATATCCTGCAATTGATAATAATGAACTTTAGAAATAACGGCAACACATCCTTCGTGATTAGAAATATTAAATCCATCAAGTTTTGCTCTGGGAACATAACTGATAGGTACTAAATATTGCTGCGCTAATTTTTTAATTTCATTAATTCCTTGGTGAATCGCTTTGGGGTCTAAATATATTTTATCAAATGCTTGCCCATTTTGCAACGCATTTATAATTGCATCTCTTCCGAATACGAGTGTACTTTTTTTGGGACGTTGTTGGCTTTTCATATTTTTCATATTCAAAGAAACAAAAAAACCTGTAAGTTGAAAAACTTGCAGGTTTTAAAATTAGATTTATTTAAAATTAAAGTCCGAATGCTTTTTTTACACTATCCACCATATCTACTTTTTCCCAAGTAAACAATTCTACTTTAACTGTTTTTTCATTTTCTTTTCCTTTATTGAAAACCTTCGTTACAGTTTTTGGAGTTCTTCCCATGTGTCCATATGCTGCAGTTTCGGAATAAATAGGATTGCGCAATTTTAGTCGTTGTTCGATTGCATAAGGGCGCATATCAAATATTTTTTCCACTTTCTTTGCAATTTCACCATCGCTCATTTTTACTTTTGCAGTTCCATAAGTATCAATAAATAATCCGCAAGGTTTCGCAACGCCAATTGCATAAGAAACCTGAACCAACACTTCGTCACATAAACCTGCTGCAACTAAATTTTTTGCAATATGTCTTGTTGCATACGCTGCGCTGCGATCTACTTTACTTGGATCTTTCCCACTAAACGCACCGCCTCCATGAGCTCCTTTTCCACCGTAAGTATCTACAATTATTTTTCTTCCTGTCAAACCTGTATCGCCGTGTGGGCCACCAATTACAAATTTTCCGGTTGGATTTATATGATAAGTAATTTTATCGTTAAACAATTTTTGAATAGACGATTTTAATTGTTTTTTAACGCGAGGAATAATTACTTCAATAATGTCTTTTCTAATTTTAGCCAACATTATTTTGTCCGTATCAAATTCATCGTGTTGAGTTGAAACAACAATTGTATCAATGCGAATTGGTTTATTATTATCGTCATATTCAATCGTTACTTGACTTTTAGCATCGGGACGCAAGTATTTTAATTCTTTCCCTGCACGTCTTGTTTTCGATAATTCAAGCAATATTTTATGCGCTAAATCAAGCGCCAATGGCATGTAATTGTCTGTTTCTTTTGTTGCATAGCCAAACATCATTCCTTGGTCGCCAGCTCCTTGTGCATTTGCTTTTGCTTCAAAATTTAAAACTTTTGTACTTCTGTCAATGCCGCGATTGATATCTGCGCTTTGCTCGTGAATAGCTGAAAGTATGCCACAACTATTTGCTTCAAACATGTACTCAGCCTTGGTATAACCAACTTCGCGAATTACTTTACGGGCAATTTCTTGCACATCAAGGTATGTTTTTGATTTTACTTCTCCAGCTAAAACAACCTGACCTGTTGTAACTAAAGTTTCGCAAGCCACTTTGCTTTGCGAATCGTACGCTAAAAAATTATCAATTAATGCATCACTAATTTGGTCAGCTAATTTATCCGGATGACCTTCAGAAACACTTTCAGATGTAAATAAATAAGACATAATTATGGGTTATAAGTTTTGGAAATAAAATTAAGGAATTAGATTTTAGAATAAATAATTCTTAATCTCATTTTTTGTGTTGCGTGATTTCCTCCACCAAGCCGAACTCGACCAATTCCCATGGAAGGATTTATTTGAATAAAATCAGAAATAATTGCGCCAACATTATTGGCGTTATCTATTTTAATTTCATTTTGAACATATCGATGGGCAAGCAATCGGAAGTTATTAAGCGGTTCTTTTTTAGTCATCACATTTTGTACATAGCGACTAATATTGAATTTCCACTGACGAATATTGTTTCCAGAAGCATCAACTGCATTTTTACCGAACATACCAAAAAGTTGTTGTCCAAGGCCGGTATTGTCCGGCACATAATCGTACGGAAAAACTTTATGTTTACCGCGCAAAGAATCAAATACATCTAAATACAATGCAAGCGGTGTTGTAAAAGTTTTATCGGAAACATCATAAACTTGTTCCATAATTAAATCGGCACGATGAACAATTCGATTAGTAAGATTTTTTAAAGCTGGAATTTTAATTGTGGAATAACTACCTGGTGCATTTATTAAATAAACAAAATCGTCGGGAGTTGAGCCGCCTTGGGAGTTTAGCAAGGGCGTCCCAGCAATATTTCTATCAATAAAATTGTGATTAGATGAAATATTAGTGAAATTAAAATAAGCAACAGTTGTATCTCTTTTGCCGTTTTTAGTGTAGCGGTAATAAATTGCCAATTTGGTATTTGGATTATTCGACAAACCAAATGACATTAATGCATTTCCGCCAAATGCTGGATCAGTTTCAACAGCAAATCCTTTTACATAAGTTTTAAATGCAGAATCAGAAGCATAAGCGGTAAGTGTGTCATAACCAGTAAGTAACCGTTGTCCAAAACTGTTGGATAAACGAATCCTTAACTGATTTATAGTTGTATCTTTATAGACTTTTATACTATCATTTAGTTCGTAAGGATTTACATCTTTAGTAGCTAATAATTGCCCATTAGTAAAGTACTGCTGACGAACTTGATAAAGTGAATCAACCTTAAAAACATTTGATTGATCCAATTCAAAAACCTTAACTCGCTGCTTTGTAATCGTATCTCCGTAAACTCCGGTATAACCCAATACCAAAACGCAGGAATCAAAATGAAGACTATCAGGATTAAGAATTTCGGAAAATTTGAATTTGTAAAACGTCGGTTTTAACTCCAGATAAATTTTAGCATTTGTTTTACCAAAAATAGGATCAGAAGAAATCGTTCCTAAAAAATGATTATCAAACCTATTCATTCCAAGAGAATCATTTGCAGCTGTAAAAAACTCATTAAAAGTCTCGACAGTTAAAGTAGTATCGAATGTTGTAACGCCATCTGGAATGATATCATCGCCAATTTCAGTATACTCATTTATCTTTTTACAAGAAGAAAAAAATAAAATAAATGTTAAAAACAAAGAGGAAACTGTAAGTGTATATTTCTGCACGATCAAAAAGATTAGTTGTAAAAAATCATTATTAAACTAGGTAATTCTTCTATTTATTTGCAAGATCTTTAAACAATTGTAAATAGTCTGTTAAATCTGAATCAGGATTATATAATAAAGTTTTCTTGCCCCGAACCTTGGTAAATTCATCCTGTAGTTTTTTATCAATTTTTTCGGCACCAAAAGTTATTACATCTGCGTAAGTTGCACCTCCACGGAATAAAGCCACATTATTCGTCTCCTTAAAAACTTCTAAATCCTTTTCTTTAATCGTTGGATGAATAAGTGCTTTTTTCAAAAACCCATTTCCGAGTTTCTCTTTAAAGGAGGTTTGGCCAATTGTGAATACAATTTTACTTTGAGAAAAAACAGGTTCTTTTTTGTAAACAGTTTTTAAATAAACTGGTATTAATCCTGTCATCCAACCACTACAATGAATTATGTCTGGCGGCCAACCAAATTTTTTAACGGTTTCTAGAGCACCTTTACAATAAAAAATTGTTCTGAGATCATTATCTGCATGCCATTTTTCATTTTCATCATGAAAAATAGTTCGTCTTTTAAAAAGATCCTCGTTGTCTAGAAAATAAATTTGTAACCGAGCATTAGGAAGTGAGGCTACTTTGATTTGCAATGGCAAATCATCGTTATCAATTGAGACATTAATACCAGATAAACGCACGACTTCGTGCAAACGATGACGTCGTTCATTTATAACTCCAAAGCGAGGCATTATACAGCGAACTTCTAAACCTTCTGCATTGGATTTTATTGCAAGCCGATTAACGATTTCACAGAACTCAGTTAACTCCAAATAGGGCGACATTTCGTTTGCAATAAATAAAATTCTTTTTTTTGATATCATGTAGGTTGTTTTTACACCCAAACAATTAATTCAAATTTTTAAGACGACCGCAAAGGTAACAATTTTGAAGCAAAATTTGCAATTCTATATCAACAACTCATTTCTTCAACATACATTATGAATAATTTTATGTTATATAAAAGCAATTGTAACATCTACCCTATTTTTGTTTATCCCAAATTTTCATCTTCCTACTTTCTATGATAAAAAAAAATTTCAATTTACTTCAATATTTAGCATTTTTTGGATTTGGCATATTCCTTATTTGGTGGTCTGCAAAAAACATCAACGAAGCAGGCTGGCTTGAAATTAGAAACTCCCTTTTAAAAATTAAATTTTGGTATTTTTTACCCGTAGCTGTGTTATTAATATGTAGTCATTGGTTACGTGGACTTCGGTGGCGCTTATTAATAGAACCGCTTGGCTTTCAACCCAAAAAATCAAATACATTTTTTGCAGTTATGATTGGCTACTTAGCCAACCTTGCTATTCCACGACTTGGCGAAGTATTAAAATGTACAATAATTACACGCTACGACAAAGTTCCGGCTGATAAATTAATAGGAACGATGTTGCTGGAAAGATTAATCGATGTTATTTGTCTTTTGCTAGTTTTTTTATTGCTTTTGTTTTCCCAATCACATTTAATTAATTCCTTTTTACAAAAAGTATTCTTACTTCAAAACGAAAATTCTTTTGAATTTGGAGTGAATTCATTTGTTTTTTTACTTTTATTTTTTTTACTTCCCATCATTACTTTTATTTTTTTTAAAAATAAATTTTCAAACAATCTTCTAATTGTAAAACTTAAAAAAATACTATCAGGTGTTTGGCAAGGATTTTTAAGCATTCGGAATGTTAGTCAAAAACGTTTATTTTTTATTCATACTTTTTTAATTTGGTTTTTATATTTATCAAGTACTTACCTTGGATTTTTAGCATTGGAAGAAACAAGCCTTTTTGGATTTAATGAAGCACTTGCAGTGTTAGTTTTTGGTAGTGTTGGTATAATTCTTACCCCCGGCGGATTTGGAGGATATCCGTTTATGGTGCAACAAACATTGATGATTTACGGATTGAATGCAAATATTGGTTGGGCATTTGGAATGATTACATGGATAGCACAAACGTTTGTAGTAGTATTTTTTGGATTGCTTAGTTTTGTACTACTTCCTTTTATTAATAAAAAGAAAAATGGACTTTTCAAATAGTATTGCTTCTAAGATTTGTGAATTATCAAGGATGCTTCAACACGTTGCTGAATTGAAATTGAATAAAAAAACAATCGCATTTACCAACGGTTGTTTTGACTTACTTCACGAAGGACATGCTTATTCTCTTTCGCAAGCAGCGCAAGAAGCAGATTTTTTGATTGTTGCGATTAACTCTGATAATTCTGTAAAAAAGTTGAAAGGAACCAATCGACCAATTAATAATGAAAATACAAGAGCGTTGCAAGTTGCTTCGCTTTCGATGGTGGATGCAGTAATAATTTTTGATGCGGAAACTCCATTTCAATTAATTGATTCAATTTTACCCGATGTGCTGGTTAAGGGTGGAGATTATACAATTGATCAAATTGTTGGAGCAAAAGAAGTAATAAATGCTGGTGGAAAAGTAGTAATAAATCCTATCTTAAATGGTTTTTCTACTACAACATTAATTGAAAAAATGTCAAAATAACTTTTATGAATTTTTTAAAAGATCTTGGAATAAAAGAAATTAATGCAGGTGTTTCAACGGGATCAATTTGGATTAATACAAAAAAAGAAATATTAAATTCTTTTTCGCCGGTTGATGGAAAATTAATTGGATCTGTTCAACTTACAACAGTTGAAACTTATGACAAAGTAATTATTACTGCAGCAAATGCATTTTTAGTTTGGCGACAAATTCCTGCTCCAAAAAGAGGTGAAATCGTTCGTCAAATTGGCGATTCGTTGCGGCAGAAAAAAGATTTTTTAGGAAAACTCGTTTCCTACGAAATGGGAAAAAGTTTGCAAGAAGGATACGGCGAAGTACAAGAGATGATTGACATCTGCGATTTTGCAGTTGGGCTTTCGCGTCAACTTTACGGTTTGAGTATGCATAGCGAACGTTCGCAACATAGAATGTACGAACAGTGGCATCCACTTGGAATTGTTGGAATTATTTCAGCATTTAATTTCCCGGTTGCTGTTTGGAGTTGGAATGCAATGTTGGCATTAGTTTGCGGTGATGTTTGCGTTTGGAAACCTTCCGAAAAAACACCTCTTTGCGCTATTGCTTGTCAAAATATTATTTCAGAAATTTTTATAAAAAATAATCTTCCAGAAGGAATTTGTAGTTTAATTATTGGCGATAAATCCACCGGCGAATTGATGGCAAACGATAAAAGAATTCCATTGATTTCCGCCACCGGATCTTCCAAAATGGGAAAAGCTGTTGCAACAGCTTTGGGTGCTAGACTTGGAAAAAGTTTGTTGGAATTAGGTGGAAACAATGCAGTCATCATTTCTAATAAAGCAGATTTGGATATTGCAATTCGCGGTTCCGTTTTTGGTGCAGTTGGAACAGCTGGACAAAGATGCACCACTACTCGTCGTTTAATAATTCATGAAGAAATTTATGATGCTGTAAAAAATAAATTAACGAATGCTTACAAACAAATAACAATCGGAAATCCGCTTGAAGAAAAAAATCTTGTTGGTCCTTTGATTGATAAAGATGCTGTATCAGCTTATTTAGCTGCAATTGAAGCATGTAAAAAAGAAGGTGGAAAATTTGTAGTTGAAGGCGGAGTTGTTACAGGCGAAGGATTTGAAAGTGGTTGTTATGTAAAACCATGTATTGCTGAAGCAAATCCAAATTATAAAATTGTACAACAAGAAACTTTTGCTCCAATTCTTTATTTATTAAAATATTCAACTGCGGAAGAAGCGTTGGCTATTCAAAACAATGTACCACAGGGGCTTTCATCTTCTATAATTACAAATGATTTAAAAGAAGCTGAACAGTTTTTATCTTCTTCAGGCAGTGATTGCGGAATTGCAAATGTAAATATTGGAACAAGTGGCGCAGAAATTGGTGGTGCTTTTGGCGGAGAAAAAGAAACCGGTGGTGGAAGAGAAAGCGGAAGCGATGCTTGGAAAAATTACATGCGCCGACAAACAAATACAATTAATTACAGCAACACATTGCCACTTGCACAAGGAATTAAATTTGATATTTAATTCCTTGTCAAAATAAATATTCAACTAATAAATAATAAAAAATGATTTCGAGATTTTTAATTCCCGTTACAATTTTTCTGTCAATTAATTCATTTGCACAAACAGAAGCTTCCACTACAAATGGTTGGCATTTGAAAGATAATGTTACTGATAGTTTTTATGGAATTAGTTTGGATAAAGCTTACGAATTTGTAAAAAACAAAAAGAGCAAAACAGTAATAGTAGCTGTCATCGATTCCGGAATTGACACGCTTCACGAAGATTTAAAACCTGTGCTATGGCGCAATCCAAAGGAAATTCCTAATAACAATAAAGACGACGACAAGAATGGTTTTGTGGACGATATTTTCGGATGGAATTTTATTGGCGGAAAAAACGGAGCGAATGTTACTGTCGACTCTTACGAAAGAGATAGAGTTTATTTTAAGTTTAAAAACCAATTTGAAAATAAAAAAATAAATATTGATTCATTAAATAAGAATGAAAAATATTTGTATGAAATGTGGTTGAGGGCAGAAAGTGAAAAACTTTCCGCTGAAACAAATAGTGTGGATATGGGAATGTTAATCATGCTACTTTCTACTTTACAAGAAAGCGATAGCACATTGAAAAATATTTTCAAAAAAGAAATTTTTACAGGAGTTGAATTGAATCAATTAAAACCTGAAGACATCGCTGTAAAAAAAGCACAATCTGTTTTTTTGAATTTGATGAAAATGAATAATGCGTTGGAAGCAACCAACAAAGAATTTGTTGATGGGCTTTCAGAATACATTGAATCTGAAAAAAGAAAAACGGAATCTAAAACCAATGCACCAAAATCTTACCGTTCGGATGTAGTTGCAGATAACTATTCCGATTTCAACGACAAAAATTATGGTAACAATAATGTTTTTGTTGATAACAAATCTGCATTTCATGGCACGCATGTTTCTGGAATTATTGCTGCAAAAAGAAACAATAATTTAGGAATTGATGGCATTGCAGACAATGTAAAAATCATGACACTCCGCGCAGTTCCTGATGGTGATGAACACGATAAAGATATTGCGTTGGCTATTCGATACGCAGTAGATAATGGAGCCCAAATAATCAATATGAGTTTTGGAAAAAGTTTTTCTCCAGAAAAATATTGGGTTGATGAAGCCGTTGAATATGCAAATAAAAATGGAGTTCTTTTGGTGCATGCTGCAGGTAATGATGCAAAAAATATTGACTCTGTTTCAAATTTTCCCAACCCTATCTCTCAAATTCAAAATAAAAAAGCAACTAACTGGATAACAGTTGGAGCAAGTGGAGATAATAAATTAGGAGGAATTGTTGCTAATTTTTCCAATTTTGGAAAACAAGAAGTGGATGTTTTTGCTCCTGGTGTAAAAATTTATTCTACCATTCCTGGTGGAAATACTTACGGCAATGCACAAGGTACAAGTATGGCTTCGCCTGTTGTGGCAGGATTAGCTGCTTTTGTGTTATCGTACTTTCCAAATCTTAGTGCCGAACAATTGAAATATGTTATTGAAAATTCTTCATCAGTTGTAAATACAAAAATTATAAAACCAGATACCGGTGTAGAAATGAATTTGAATGAAATAAGTAAAACTGGCGGTATCATAAATGCTTACGAAGCCATCAAATTAGCAGCTCAACTAAAAGGTGAGCGAGTTTCAAAACCACTTAAAGGATTTTAATTCATTTTTTAATTAAAATAATTTTATTATGTCACGGCCAGATTTAAACCTTGTTCCTGAATTTTATCGGAATTATATTCAGCAAGTAAAAGAAGAAAATTTATTTGATGCTTTTCGAAATAACACCAATGAAATTGTAAATTTCTTATCAACGATTTCTTCCGATAAACAAAATTATAGCTATGCTGAAAACAAGTGGTCGATAAAAGAAGTGATTCAACACATCATCGATTCAGAAAGAGTTTTCAGCTATCGTGCACTTCGATTTGCAAGAAAAGATACTACCCCACTACCCGGTTTTGACGAAAATTTATTTGCCAAAAATGCGAAAGTAGAAAATAAGAATTGGGGAAATTTAATTGATGAACTAGTTACTGTTAGAAAAGCTACAGAATTTCTTTTCAATTCGTTCGACGATGATCAACTATCAGAAATAGGAATTGCTAATAAAAACAAAATAAGTGTTTTAGCAATTGGATTTGTTTGCGTTGGACATTGCAAACATCACATCAATATTATTAAGGAACGTTATTTGTAATTCATTAGTTTTTTTTCGCAAATGCCAAATTTCGTTGTGTAGCCATATCAACCGTAATTGCTGACACATGATCAATATAAATATCTTTACGAAGATTTTTTAACCATTGCTCAAAACGATCTTGTTTCCCTTTATCATAAGTAAATCGATTTGCATCTTGTGGCAATGAATAGATGTCAATTTCTTGTTGACTTTTTCGCACATCATCCAATTGTTTTATTGCATTGCGAATTGTTTTTTGTTCTTGTTGGTATTTTTCCAATTTTAGAAAAAATTCTTTTCTGTTTTGCTTGGAAAGCCATTCAGTAGTTTCTTTAATTAATTTAAATGTTGAATTTGTATCTAGTCGTTGACCACTTAAATTTTTAATCGCTTCCAATTCATACCCAGAATTCCATTTTTTTATTAAAACTTTTTCTATTTCATCCCAAGGCAATGCATCAGTATTATTCATTTCTCGCAACTCCAAATATTCATAATTATCAGGAAGAACAATATCCGAAACAACGCCGCGTAATTGTGTTGAACCTCCATTAACTCGATAATATTTTTGTAAAGTGAGTTTTAAAGTTCCCATATCAGAACTTGATGTTTGATAACCCAAAGCTGGATCAATTCCAATATTGCGCTGAACAGTTCCTTTTCCATAAGTTGAAGTACTTCCAATCACAATACCGCGTTTGTAATCTTGAATTGCAGCTGCAAAAATTTCAGATGCGGAAGCGCTAAACTCATTCACCATAACGGTTAATGGGCCATCGTACAACACTGCACGATCTTTATCTTCTAAAATAATTGGTTTCCCTTCCCTATCTTTTACTTGAACGACCGGTCCTGTTTCGATAAATAAACCCACCATTTGAACTACATCATAAAGTGATCCGCCGCCATTATTTCTTAAATCGAGAACAATTCCATCAACTTTATTTTCTTTTAATTTAATTACTTCTTTTGCAACATCAATAAAGCAACGATTTCCTTTTGGATCATTAAAATCGGCATAAAATTCCGGTAAAAAAATGTATCCAATTTTTTTGCCATCTTTATTTACAATCGCACTTTTAGCAAAAACTTCATCTTGTACAATTCTATCTCTAATCAACGTAACTGCTTTAATTGATCCATCTTGTTTTTTTACGGTAATTGTAACTTCAGTTCCTTTTTCTCCACGAATTAATTTAACCGCATCTTCAACAACAAAACCAGTCAATTCAACAGCCTCTTCTTTTCCTTGCGAAACTTTATATAAAATATCGCCTACTTGTAATTCACCAGACTTCCAAGCCGGCGTGCCTGCAAGTAATGAACTAATTTTAATATTCCCTTCATCATAAATCAAAGCAGCGCCAATTCCAAAATAGCGCCCACTCATTTGTTCATCAAAATATCTTTTATCAACCGGCGGGAGAAATTCCGTGTGCGGATCCATTGCGCTTGTAATTTCACTAACAAATAAATTGAATTTATCGTCTTCAGAAAACTTAAATCGATAACGATCAAAAGTTCTGTTCATTGATTTAAGCACTTTTTCGCGAGCTTCTTTTTCTAATTCATTATTTGTTTTTGAAATATAATCAGTTCGATCTTTATTTTTTTCTTTGATCTCCAATGCCTCCGCATATCTTTCCAATGTTTGAAATTTCAACCACTTCCTCCAATTTTCTTTTCGTTTGTTTTCCGAAACTGAAAACTGATTTTTTTTAACATCAATTTGAATCTGTTCATCCACTGAAAAATCGAAAGGTTGCTCTAATAGTTGCGCGTACAACAATCCTGCTTCTTCAATTCTTTTATTAAAAATTTGACTTACAGAAAGAAAAAATTCAACATCAGCGCCAAGCATTTCATCGTCAATTCTTGTTTCATATTTTTTAAGCGATGTAATATCGCTTTGGAGAAAAATATTTTTATTAGGATCTAGCACTTCAAAATAGCGGTGATAAATATTTTTTGAAAAATTATCGTCAATTTTTTTAGGACTAAAATGACCCGCTGTTAGCATTTCGGTAATACTTTGTAATATTTTTTCATACTTGCCGGGTTGGCTTTGTTTATTAAATAATATAGCACTTGAAAAAACAATGCCACCAACAATTAATAAAACACCTAAAAAAATTCGCTTAATGTAATTCATACTATTTCCGTTTCATTTATGAGTTATAAAAATAAGCTAAAACAATTTTTATTAAGTTAAATAAAAACTAAATGCCTCTCAAAGAGAAGCATTTAAAGGGTGACCAATGGGGTTCGAACCCACGACCCTCAGAACCACAATCTGATGCTCTAACCAGCTGAGCTATGGCCACCGTAAAGTAGTTTGCGAAAGTAAATAATTTGAAGAAGTCTTCAAAATAGAATTCACATAATTGAAATAAAATTTTAATCGTCTTCAAATTTCCATTTATAATACTCCTCTTACCTTCTGTCATAATTAATAGTTGATATAGATTAAAAATGTAGAAATTTGTACCCATTTTTAATCCTATGAAAAAAATAATTTCTTTATTTTTCTTACTGTCTTTATTTATAATTTCTTTAGCACAATTCCCCAATGCTGGTGGCGCAAGCAGAATGGGTAGCACGCAAATGGCGGGAAGGTTTTACGGTAAAATAGTTGATGCCACTTCCAATAAAGGAGTTGAAGCAGTATCCATTCAACTTTTACAGAATAAATTCGATTCCGTTTCTCGTAAAAGAAAAGAAGTAATTATTGCCGGCATGTTGACAAAACAAAATGGAGAATTTACGCTTGAAAATGTTCCACTTTTTGGGCAATTCAAATTGAAAATTTCTGCAATTAGTTATGTTACTATAGAAAAAACAGTTGCTTTTGATATTAAAATGAATAACACGGGAAGCCCGGACATGAGCCAACTTTTAAACTCAATCGATAAAGATTTAGGAAATATAAAAATCGAACTTGAAGAAAAAACGTTGAGCACGGTTACGGTTAATTCATCCAAACCACTTTTGCAATTAGGAATTGATCGGAAAATATTTTCTGTCGATAAGAGTATTGTAGCAACTGGTGGAACCGCTGTAGATGTAATGCGCAATGTACCATCGCTTACAGTTGATTTGGATGGAAATGTATCATTGAGAAATAATGCCCCACAAGTATTTGTTGATGGTCGTCCAACAACAATGCAATTGGATCAAATTCCTGCAGATGCAATTGAATCGGTTGAAATAATCACTAACCCTTCTGCAAAATTTGATGCTTCTGGTGGAACTTCCGGAATCTTAAATGTTGTTTTGAAAAAAAATAAAAAAGTAGGCTTCAATGGAAGCGTAAGAACCAATATTGATTCAAGATTAAAAATTGGTGGCGGTGCCGACATTAATATTCGTCAACAAAAAATTAACCTTTTTGCGAGTGGAAATTATTTTCAACGCAAATCAATTAGTACAGGAAATACAGATCGATTAACAACAACAGGATTCCCAATTACGCATTTATACCAAGATGATTATAGTGAAATGTCGAGCAAAATGCGTTTTGGAAGAACCGGACTTGATTATTTTATCGACAACAGAAGTACTTTATCAGCCAATATTAGTTTTGCTGGTGGTTCATTTTCCCCTCTTACAGAAACTGATCTATTAACCGATTCACTTTTTCCAATTATAAAATCAAATTTTACGGAAAGAAATTCAACCACATCAGGAAATTTTAATCATATTGGACGTCAATTGAATTTTAAACACAATTTTCCAAAACCAGGAAGAGAAGTTACCGCTGATATTACTTTCAACTCGCGCAGCAATTCAAACACCAATAATATTGAAACCATCAATTATACACATCTAAGCAGTTTTGTACCTTTCTTTAATCAACAGCAAAAAGGCGCTGGAAAAGGTAAAAATATAATTATACAAAGCGATTTTATAAACCCAATTACTGAAAAATCTAAATTAGAAATTGGTGGTCGATTTGCATTAAACACATCTAATAGTACAAATGCTTTTTATATGGTTTCACCAATCACTGGGGAGCTAATCTTGCAACCTTCTACTGCAATTGATTATGAAAGTGAAGAGCGTATTTATGCTGGATATGTTACATTTTCAAACCAACTAAAATTGTTTAGTTATCAATTAGGTCTTCGCAGTGAAAGTTCCACCTATCGCGGAAACCTTATCAAAACAAATGAAATATTTAACAACGATTTTCCGGTTAGTTTTTTCCCGAGTATTTTTCTTAGTAAAAAGCTAAAAGCAGAACAAGAATTACAAATCAATTATACACGAAGAATTAATCGCCCCAACTTTTTTCAGCTTAGTCCATTCACCGATTCATCCGATTTTTTAAACATCAATAAAGGAAACCCCGGATTGAATCCAGAATTTACAAACTCGTTTGAACTCAGTTACCAAAAATTATTTAAAAATAATAATAACTTACTTGCTTCTATTTATTACAAAAACACTGACCAATTAATAACCCGCTTTCAACAAAAACTTACCGACCCTAATAATGGGAAAGATAAAATTCTAAATACTTACATCAATGCAAATTCAAGTTATGTAACCGGACTTGAAATGACACTGAAAAACAAGTTGGCAACTTGGTGGGATTTAACTTCCAATTTCAATCTCTTTACTTCCAAAATAGATATAAGCGATTTAAACCAACCTGAACAAAAACAATTTGCAAGTTGGTTTGGAAAAATTAATAACACCTTCAAACTTCCTAAAAATTTCACCGTTCAACTTTCGGGAGAATATCAATCAAAAACCATTTTACCTCCCGGAGGTAGCGGAAACAAAGGCGGCGGTGGTGGATTTATGGGTGGAATGGGAATGTATGGACAAGCAACTTCTTCACAAGGGTTTGTTCGTGCAAATTATTTTATGGATGCTGCTATTCGTTTAGATTTTTTAAAAACAAAGACAGCTTCTATTTCGCTTAATGTTAATGATATTTTTAAAACAAGAAAATCTGCTATTCATTCCGAATCGCCATATTTTATTCAGGATGTAAATCGCCAACGCGATCCGCAAATATTTCGCCTAAACTTCAACTGGCGTTTTGGAAAATTCGATGCTAATCTTTTCAAAAGAAAAAATTTAAAATTGGAAAGAGAAAACATGAATAGCATGGATATCAATATGTAATTCTGTAAATATTTTAATTGCTCATAGTTTAACAATCCATTTTTTATATTTGTTAAACTATGAGTAACTCAAGATCTGGATATCATTTTGCAATTATTGGCTGTGGAAAAATTGCTACGCGTCATGCAGAAAATATTACTCGAATTGGAAAACTAATTTCTGTTTGCGATATTGAAAATGATAAAGCAATTCAACTTGCAACAAACTATAATTGTGCTGCTTTTTTTTCTATTGATGAATTGTTAACTTCCGAAAAAGAAATCGACATTGTTGTTATTTGCACGCCAAACGGGCTTCATGCAGCACATTCCATAAAAGCACTTCAGGCAAACAAAATTGTTCTTTGCGAAAAACCTTTATGTCTTTCAAAAAAAGAGGGAATTCAACTTCAACAAGCCGAAGCAAATTCGAGCGGTAAACTTTTCGTTGTAAAATCTACTCGTTATAACCCTGCCATCATTCAATTAAAAGAAATTTTAGATAAGAAACAACTTGGAAAAATTTATAGTTTTCAATTAAATTGTTTTTGGAATCGTCCCGACAGTTATTACGAAAGCAATTGGAAAGGAACTTTGCATTTAGACGGTGGCGTACTTTTTACTCAATTCAGCCACTACATTGATGTACTGCTTTGGCTTTTTGGAGATGTAGAAAAAATAAATGGCTTTCGAAAAAATTTAGTACACAACAAAAGTATTGAGTTTGAAGACTGCGGAATTGTATCTGTTCAAATGAAAAATGGGATACTTGGTGGAATAAATTGGTCGATAAATTCATTTTTAAAAAATATGGAAGTTTCACTAACTGTTCTTGCAGAAAAAGGAACGTTAAAAATTGGTGGAGAATTCATGAATGAAATAAAATACCAATTGCTTGATGGATTTGCAATGAAAAACTTAGAAAAAGGAAACCCAAATGACTATGGAACTTATAAAGGTTCGATGAGCAATCATGACAAAGTTTATGAAAATCTTATTCGTACTTTACAAGATCAAACGATTCCTTTTGCAACAATTGAAGACGGATTAAAAACTGTTGATTTTATAGAAACTATTTATAATTCAATCCCAATTTCTTGACAAAATCCATTAAATCAAAGCAAATTTATTTTACCGTTACGAACGATCTCGTTTACGATCAACGGATGAATAGAATTTGCACATCCCTCGCTGAAAACGGCTATAGTGTTGCTTTAATTGGAAGAAAATTAAAAACATCTCTCCCTCTTTCAATTAAAAAATACAAACAAAAACGTTTGTTTTGTTTTTTTGAAACAGGCAAATTATTTTATGTAGAATATAATTTTCGACTACTTGTATATTTACTTTTTCGAAGAATGGATTTAATTTGTGCGATTGATTTAGACACTATTCTTCCTGTACTCGTAGTTTCAAAACTTAAAAATAGTTTGAGAGTTTATGATGCTCATGAACTATTTACAGAGTTGAAAGAAGTTGTAACAAGACCTCACATCAAAAAAACCTGACAATTCATTGAAAATATTTCAATTCAAAATTTCAAAAATGGTTATACAGTTTGCGATAGTATTGCTGATGAATTTAAAAGAAAATATAATGTTTCGTACAAGACAATTCGTAATGTTCCGATTTTAAATTCAACGACAACAAAAATAAACACTGAAGATTTTATACTCTATCAAGGTGCAGTAAATGAAGGAAGGGGTTTGGAATACTTAATCCCTGCTATGAAATATTTGGAATGCAAATTAGTTATCGCTGGCGATGGAAATTTTATGGAACAGTTGAAAAATTTAATCAATTCAAATAATCTAATCAATAAAATAGAACTACTTGGAATGCTTGAACCAAATCAACTTAAAATAAAAACGAGCCAAGCTTTTATTGGAATTTCCTTAGTTGAGAATTTGGGATTGAATCAATATTGGTCGTTAACGAATAAATTTTTCGATTATATCAATGCAGGCATCCCACAAATCACGATGAATTATCCCGAGTATAAAAAAATAAATGAGCAATTTGAAATTGCTTTATTAATTGATGATTTAACTCCCAAAACAATTGCAAATGCAGTAAATAAATTACTTGATAACAAAATTTACTATTTAAGATTGAAAGAGAATTGCCTTAAAGCAAAAGAAGTTTTGAATTGGGAAAATGAAGAAAAACAATTATTGAACTTTTACGAAAACATTTTAAAAAACTAAGTTGAAAAAACTTCACATCATTTGCCACACAGTTCCCTATCCCGCTGACTATGGAGGCGTAATTGAAGTTTTTCACACTATCAAAAGTTTATGTGAAGCTGGTATTGAAATAACGCTTCATTGCTTTACTTACGAAAGGAATGAACAAAATGAATTGAAAAAATATTGTAAAGAAATTTTCTATTACAAAAGACTTTCAATTTGGGAAAACTTTTCCTTTTCCATTCCCTATATTGTCCGCTCTCGAATGAACAAACATTTATTATCGAACCTTCAAAAAGACAATAACCCAATTTTGATGGAAGGCATTCATTGCTCTGGATTTGTTCGTCAATTTTTGAAAGATAATCGAAAAGTAATACTTCGTTTGCACAATGTAGAAACGATTTACTACAAGCAACTTTTCAGATTAGAGAAAAATATTTTTAGAAAAACATTTTACTTTTATGAAAGTAGCTTGTTGAAATTTTATGAGCAATCACTACCCAAAAATCTTATTGTACTTACACTGTCAAATTCGGATGCTGATTATTATAAAAATTCTTTTCAACAAATTTTCACTCATTGGATTCCTGCATTGATTCCTTTTTCTAAAACACAAATTAAAGCAGGTATTGGAACTTATTGTCTTTATCACGGCAATTTATCGATTAATGAAAACGAAGAAGCTTCGATTTATTTAATTGAAAATGTTTTTTCAAAAATAGCTTTCCCTTTTGTGATTGCAGGAAAATCTCCTTCAAATAAATTGACACAATTAATTTCGAAATTCTCAAATATTCAACTAATAAATAATCCTTCCGAGGAAGAATTATTCAATTTGATTCAACATGCACAAATAAATATTTTAATTTCTTTAAATAAAACGGGAATAAAATTAAAACTAATAAATGCATTGTTTAATGGAAGACATTGTATCGTGAACGATGAGGCTGTAAAAGGAAGTGGATTAGAATCTGCTTGTCATATTTCAAATAATAAAACACTTGAACTTGTAATCAAATTATTTAAAGAACCATTTGACGATTTATCTATTCAAAAACGAGAACAAATTTTATTGAAAAATTATACTAACCAAAGAAATACGCAGAAACTTATTGAAGCGATATGGTAGCATTATCAAAAACTTTTCCATTTTCTGTACGAATCATTCTAGCAGGAAATTTTTGAACAACAATATAATCGTGTGTTGCCATTACAACAGCTGTTCCAAAATCTTTGGCAATATGAAAAAGCAAATTCATTATTTCATCGGAAGTTTCAGGATCTAAATTACCTGTCGGTTCATCTGCTAAAATTAATTTAGGAGAATTCAGTAATGCCCTAGCCACATCTACTCTTTGCTGCTCACCACCACTTAATTCAAAAGGCATTTTAAATCCTTTCGCAATTAATCCAACTTTATCCAACACATCCATTATTTTATCGTTCATTACTTTTTTATCTTTCCAGCCTGTAGCCGTAAGTACAAATAAAAGATTTTGATAAATATTTCTATCTGTCAACAATTGAAAATCTTGAAAGACAATTCCTAAATTTCTACGCAGATAAGGAACTTTTTTCCAATCCAATTTTCGCAAATCAAAGCCAACTACGGTTCCTGCCCCTTCAATTAATGGCAACTCTCCATACAATGTTTTTAACAAACTGGATTTCCCTGTTCCAGTTTTTCCGACCAAATAAACAAATTCACTTTTGTTGACAGTTAAATTTACATCTTGCAAAACAAGGTTATCACCTTGGTAAATATTAGCATTTTTTATATCAATTATACTTTCAGCCATTCTTTGAGATGTTTGATGCAAATTAATGCAATTGCAATTAATATATTATAGTTGAATTCTTTGTTTTGATAATTAATTCCTTTTTAACACTCTGTTCCACTCTTCCAATTATTTGTGCAGCTACGCCAAAACTTTCTGCTATGGCAATAATAAGATCTGCATCTTTTTCATCTACATATATTTCCAACCTCGTACCCATATTAAAAACCTGATACATTTCGTAGTCATTTGATTTGCTTACTTGTTGAATCAAATCGAAAACAAATGGAGGTTCAAATAAATTATCTTTTACAATTCGAACATTTTCTGGAATATATTTTAAACATTTTGTTTGTCCTCCTCCACTGCAATGAATTAGTCCTTGAATTTTATCAATATGTGATTCCATAATAGCTTTTATTATGGGTGCAAAAGTTCTTGTTGGCGAAAGCAATAATTGTCCAACCTCAAAAATTTTGTTTTCAATGTTTATTTTATCTGTTAATCGATAAGATCCTGAATAAACGAGCGATTCATCAATTCTTTCGTCATAAGATTCTGGATAAGTCTTGGAATAATATTTATCCAACATATCGTGACGAGCACTGGTCAACCCGTTACTTGCAATTCCGCTATTATATTCAGATTCGTATGTTGATTTTCCAAAAGCTGCAAGCCCAATAATTACATTATTCGCTTTTATTTTTTCATTCGTAATTAATTTTGATTTTGGCCATCGTGCAGTCATCGTTCCATTTACTGCGATGGTGCGAACTACATCACCTACATCCGCAGTTTCGCCTCCCATAAAAGTTATGTTAATCCCATAATTTTTCATTTCATTGAAAAATTCTTGAGTTGAATTAATGATTACTTCCAAAACTTCGGCAGAAATTAAATTTTTATTGCGATCGATAGTAGAAGAAAACAAAATTTTATCATAAATACCTACACAAAGTAGATCGTCCAAATTCATTACAATCGCATCTTGTGCTATTCCTTTCCAAACAGAAATATCGCCAGTTTCTTTCCAATACAAATAAGCCAGAATACTTTTAGAACCTGCCCCATCTGCATGCATTAAGTTTACCCAATTCGCATCGCCACCGATATGGTCAGGAAATATTTTACAAAATGAATTTGAGTATAACCCTTTATCAAGATTTTTTGTAGCTGAATGTACGTCTTCTTTTTGGGCTGAAACACCACGTTTTGAGTAGGATGACATTTTATAAATTAATTGTTGCAAATCTAATTAATTCTATTCATTGCAAATTGCCAATTGCAACTTGATTCTTTAAATTTGCAACAATTTTATGCAAATACATTATGACACAGGAAATCTGCCTTCCTTTAAAAATGCAGCAATAACCATTGGAACTTTTGACGGCGTTCATACTGCTCATCAACAAATCATAAATACTTTAAAAGAAGAGACAGCAACTATTAATGGAGAATCTGTCATTATTACTTTTCACCCTCATCCACGAAAAATAGTGTCTTCGGCAATTTTAGGTGTTCGTTTGATAAATACATTGGAAGAAAAAATTCAACTTTTTAAACAAAATGAAATTGACCATTTAGTTATCATACCTTTTACAGATGCATTTGCAAACCAACCTGCCGACGATTATATTCAACACTTTTTAATTCAACATTTTCACCCCAAAAGCGTCATCATTGGTTACGATCATCGTTTTGGCCGTGATCGGCAAGGCGATTTTCGTTTGCTGGAAAATGCAGCAACAATTTATAATTTTCGTGTAAAAGAAATTGAAAAACACATACTAAACCAAATTGCAATCAGCTCTACAAAGATCCGAGAATCTATTTCGCATTGTCAAATTGAAGCTGCGAATTTGCTACTTGGTTACAGCTTTTTTTTCGGCGGAGAGGTAGTTCATGGCGAAAAATTGGGACGAAAATTGGGCTACCCCACTGCAAATTTGAAAATACATAATGAAGAAAAAATAATTCCTGGTGATGGAATTTATGCTGTCTACGTATCTAAGAATGATTCCGAAATTGAAAACAAAGAATCGTTAATGAAAGGAATGATGAGTATTGGTTTCAGACCAACTATTAATGGAAAATCTAGAGTAATTGAAGTTAATATTTTTGATTTTGATGAAGAAATTTATGGTCAAACTTTAAGAGTTTATGTAAAAAAATATTTGCGCCCTGAAGCAAAATTCAATTCGCTTGATGAACTAGTTGCACAAATTGGAATTGATAAAATGGAGAGTTTAAAAGTATTGTAATAATAGCTTTCATTTATTTATAATTTACTATCTTATAAATCATTTCTTTCAACAATGAAGCATCTTCTGTGGCAGTCCCATTTACTCCAACGGAACGCAGGTTATAATGATTCAATAGTAAAATAGCTTGTTCCACCTCACGAAAGCTATACTTTTTGATTGCTTGTAAATAATCATTTACAAAAAATGGATTTACTCCAATTAGCGTCGCAACTGTTTTACTGTCGTGCGAATTCAACCCGTACATCATAAAGAGTTTGCTGAAAAAAGAATAAAACGTAGGCAATATCAGTTGAATGGGGGCTGACTTTGAATTTTGTTCAAAGTATTGAATAATTTTAAAACAGTGTGTAAAATTTTTTGCTGCAACTGCATTTTGAAATTCAAAAACATTAAACTCTTTGCTGATGCCAATATATGTTTCAATATCATTTTCATCAATCGTTTTTCTGTTGCCCAAATTCAAAACTAATTTTTGAATTTCATTTGTTATTCTGCTTAAATCATTTCCAATATGCTCCACCAAAAGCATGAGCGCTTTATTTGTTATTTCGAATCCTTTTGATTTTACAAATTCATTTGCCCATTGTGGAATTTGATTATCGTACAATTTTTTTGATGAAAACAATTCTCCTTTTTCCTTTACTAATTTTGAAAATTTTGTTCTGCCATCCAACTTTTTATCTTTAAAGCAAACAATTAAAATGGTGGACAATAACGGGTTTTCAAAATAAGGTTCTAATTTTTCGATTTCGCGTAGTTGCTGCGCTTCTTTTATAATGACAACTTGTTTCTCGGAAAACATCGGATAACGACGACAAGCATTTATTACATCGGCCCACTGTGTGTCTTTGCCATAAAAAATTGTAAGATTAAAATTTGCTTCTTCTTTTTCTAAAATACTTGTTTCGGCAAATGATGAAAGTTGATCGATAAAAAACGACTCCTCTCCTTCGAGCCAATAAATTGGTTTGAATTTTTTAATTCTCCACGAATTAATAATTTTTTCCATCGTCATAAGCCGCTAAGATACAAGCTTTGATTTTTTAATATTGAATGGATTTGCTCGAATATTTTCACATTAAATTACAAATTTTTAACAATTGTAAATCGTTAACCCCACTATCTTTGTCGTCTGTTTACTTTAAAAATTAAATAAATGACAAACATCGAAACTTCATCGCAAAACATGCAACCTGGCAATGACAGAAAAAAAATAATCATTTTATTTTTGAGCATTGCCTTAGTTGCAACCTGGGCCTACCTTTTATGGAATGGCAGTAAAACGACAACAGAAATTAAAGTTTTACAAACACAAGGAGTACAACTTGGTTCGCAGCGCGACTCAGTTATTTCTCTTTACAATGAATCACTTTTGAAAATTGATTCTATTTCGGAAGTTAGTTCAGACCTCGCCACAGAAAAAGCAACCCTGTTAAAAAATATTGACAGTAAAAAAGCTGAAATTAGAAAAATATTGAACGACAAAAATGCAACAAGAGCTGAATTGACAAAAGCCAATTCGTTGATTGCAGAATTGAATTCTGAAATAGCCGTATTTGTTGCGGAAATTGCCCGATTAAAAGAAGCTAACCAACAGCTTGCTTCAGCAAACACAACACTTTCGGAAGAAAAGAAAGATTTAGAAACAAATCTTTCCTCAACTAAAGCTGAGAAAAAAGTATTAGAAGCTACCGTTGATATTGCTTCCACTTTTAGCGCAAGTAATATTGAAATTGCCGCAGTAAATGAAAGAAAAAGTGGAAAAGAACGCAGCACTTCTTCTGCTAAAAGAACGGATAAATTAGTTGTAAGTTTTGATATTGAAAATAGAATTGCAAATTCCGGTACTGCCGATATTTATATTTTGGTAACTGCACCCGACGGAAAAACGATTGCTGGTTCAGCTTTTGGTTCAGGTACATTAGCAACTCGTAACGATGGTACAAAAACTTATACTTCAAAACTGGGAATTAATTACGAAAAAGGCACAAGAAAAAATATCCAACTCCCACTTTATTTAGGTGATTTTGAAAAAGGGAATTACAAAATTCAAGTGTATCACAACGGATTTAAAATTGGAGAAGGAAATAGTTTGTTGAAATAAATATATCTCTTCTCATTAAAAAAAGTTGGCTTCGAGTTCCTCAGCCAACTTTTTTTGTTGCTAATTGATGAACTTGAAGTAAACAATTAGAATTCTGAAAGTACAAGGTGACTTAGGTTATTGATGCCAACTTGTTACACAAAAAACCCCACAATTTGTGGGGTTTTAAATTCTAAATTAATTCAGTTTAGAAAATATTGTAACCATAACTTACATAAACCAACCGGCCAATATAAGGGCTACCGTAACCAGTTCTATTTAATTTATTCATGATATTGGTACCTCCAATTCTGAATACACTTTTATTTTTAGGTATACGGTAACTTACTTGAGCATCTACCCAAGTAAACGCAGGCAAAGTACCCGCAATGAAAGTGCCTTCGTATTTATTTTCTCCTTGGTGTTTAGCAACAATATTGAAACCAATATTTTTGTACACATTATCGTTTCTTAAACTTGTATTCCAACGCAATTTTGGTGTATTAAAATAGCTAATAAAACCATCAGGAAGATTAGAAAGTTGATCGCTGTATATATTTCCACTAAACAAATAACCTTTTCCTAATTGAATATCCATCCCAACAGCCCAACCAGAAGCTTTTACTTCGGCTGTACTGTTTTGCGTATAAGAAAAATTACGAGAAGTAAAAGGATTTAAAACATCAGCAGCAGTACCTGTTGCAGATTGAACAACTGCTACAGAAGTTAAAAAATCAGTATAAGTGCTTACATAATAGCTTAAATCAACTAATATTTTTTTAGAAAGTAGTCCTTTATAACCAAGTTCAATTGAAGAAACTGATTCAGGTTTTACAACACTATGCGTACCTGCTTTCAACTTTGAAGGATCCAAAGTTGTTCTTGCTGCAAGTACACTTGCTGTGGTATAACCTGGATTTGCTTTTAGGTTATAATAAGTTTGAAATTCTTCCACACAGCCAATCAAAATTCCAGATCCAACATTCAAATTGATATATTGATTTTGGTTTGTTGGAAAACGATAAGCTGTTTGATAAGAAAGACGTAAATTACTATTTACCCCAGCATGATAAACAGCAGTTACTCTTGGAGTAAATTTACCTTCAAAATTTTGATGTTTGTCATAACGGCCTGCAGCAGAAAGAGTAAACTTGCTACCAAGGTCTTTTTTAAGTTGAACAAATCCACCAACTTCTTTAATAGCAATTGTTCCTGCAGTGTCAGAAAAAATTGTTCCGTGCGAATTCAAGACATTTTGTTTCCAGTTTCCACCAGCAATAACTTGAACTGTTTCAGAAAAACCAAATGCATCTGAAAAGTTAAGTTGTCCATCAAATGCATATAAATCAGATTCATCTAAAAACATAGCTCCTCTAGGTATAGCAGTTTTTCTTACAGTAGTTTTCATTACATCAAATGCTGGAGTACCTGGGACAGGTCTTAATAAATCGGCTTGGGAACGAGCAAAGCCATGAGCAGCTAAATCAGCACCTGTAGATGCACCACCAGTAGCCGACCAAGTAGCATATTTCAACCCAAGATAGTTGCCAATATATTGTGGATACCAAGTTGTACTTGGCTTAAACGCTTCTTGCATTAAACGACCTAAAATGGTTGCATTATAAGATTCACCAGCGTTCTCTTGTGTTGTATATCCGCGAACAAACCAATTTTTGTGTTTGAATTCTAATTTGTGTTGTGCCATTTTAAAGTTGCGAAGTGAATAACGGTCTGCTCCAGTATAAACAGTTGTACCATTTCCAAAATAAGTAGTCCAAAAAGCTTCAATTCCTGGAGTTATTTTATAATGAAGAGATGCATTCATTTTGAAACTTGTATTACCATAATCCACTAAATCCTTTTCTTGGTAACCAGTTCTTGCAACACTTTGCGTTGGAGCAACCCAACCACTTCTTAATCCCCAATAAAATGGAAACATTGCATTAATTGTTGGCAACAAAGCTGCTGGCATAGCTGCACCTAAAATTCCGTTTACTTGAGCAGGAGTTGCAGTTGCAGGAATAATTGCATTTAACAACGCTACAATATTTGGGATGGCACCACCAGTTGCTGCTTGAATTCCTGCACGATAAGCCTCTTGAATACTTTGAGTAATCAGATTAATATTTGCAGATGTTTCATCTCCGTAAACATTTACTCCATCGTAATTAGGATCCGTTGAAGGTGTTCCTGGAATTACTTTACTTATTACTCCAGTTCTTGATACATTGGAAATATCATTTGCTGCCCAGTCATTTGCTTTTACTAATTGACCACTGATTTTTACAGCGAACTTATCATTAAAAATTTTTGCCCAACGGAAAGTCCAATCGTAATAAGGAGATTTTCCGTTTGAATTAGGAACTCCTCTATGCATAAATCCTTGCTTTACATTTAAACTAAGCCCTTGGTATTTAAATGGATTTTTGCTGTTAATTAACAAAGTTCCATTCATACCTCCAGACCCATACAATGCAGAAGATGCACCTGGCAATAATTCCATATTGTCAACATCCAATTCTGTAAGTCCAATCATATTACCCACTGAAAAGTTAAGTCCAGGAGCTTGGTTATCCATCCCATCAATTAATTGATTGAATCGGGTATTTCCGCTTCCAAGAAAACCGCGTGTTGTAACTGTACGAAAGTTCAAACTTGCTGTATGCATATCTACACCTTTCAAGTTGGCAATCGCTTCGTAGTAGTTTGGTGCAGCCACATTTCGAAGTGCTAAAGAACCTAATCGTTCGATAGTTACCGGAGACTCCAAAATTCGTTGAGATGTTCTTGTAGCCGCCACAACTACATCTTGACCAAGAGTAGAAGCAGTAGTCAGATCTACATCTACTGATTTCCCTGCATCGCTTACATTTACTTCTTTAGCTTCAAATCCAACAGAGCTAAAAATTAGCGTTAAAGGTAGTTTTGCGGAAGTACTAATTGAAAAATTACCATTGTCATTTGTAAAAGTACCCTGATCTGAACCCTTGATGGTTACAGAAACAGCAGGTACTGATTCTTTTGACGTTGAACTTTTCACTGTTCCTTTCACAGTTGTAGTTTGCGCATTTGCTGGTATTGAAAATAGAGCAGCAATTAAACAAACTGATAAAAAGCGTAAACAATTACTCATAAAAAATAATTTGGTTATTAAATTGTGATGGAAAAATAAGCAATGTACCTATTAAATAAAAATTTAATTTTTACTACAATAGGATATTTTGTTGAAATCTTCTAGATGAATCAATATTAGTTTCTTTTTTTCGGCTTTATTTTCGGGCATGACTAACTTTAAATTCAAGAATCAAACGGCATTTTACAGTGGAAAAGTAAGAGATGTTTATACCATTTCCGATGAATGGTTGGTAATGATTGCTTCAAACAGAATTTCTGCCTTTGATGTTATTCTTCCAAAACAAATTCCATTTAAAGGCCAAGTTTTAAATCAAGTTGCAGCTTTTATGTTGGATGCATGTAAAGATATTTGTCCCAATTGGCTTACAAGTATTCCTGCACCCAATGTTGCTATTGGAAAAAAATGTACTCCGTTTAAAATAGAAATGGTTGTAAGAGGAAATTTGGTTGGCCATGCATGGCGAACTTATAAATCAGGAAAGCGAGAATTGTGCGGAGCAACAATGCCAGAGAATTTAAAAGAAAATGATTTTTTCCCAACCCCTATTTTAACGCCTTCCACCAAAGCTGATGCCGGCCACGATGAAGATATTTCGATAGACGAAATTCTTTCAAAAAAATTAGCAACAAAAATTGAATTGGAAAAAATTTGTGAATATGCATTAGCACTTTTTGAAAGAGGTAAAAAAATTGCAACTGAAAAAGGATTGGTACTTGCCGATACAAAATATGAGTTTGGAAAAATTGGTGATGAAATTTTATTGATGGACGAAGTACACACGCCCGATTCGTCGCGCTACTTTTTCGCAGATGGTTTTGAAACCCGCCAAATAACAGGTGAAAAACAAAAACAATTAAGCAAAGAATTTGTGAGAGAATGGCTTATCGAAAATAATTTTATGGGCAAAGCTGGTCAAACTGTTCCAGAAATGAGCGATTTGTGGATTGATACCATTTCAAAAAGATACATTGATTTATACGAAATATTGATTGGTAAAAAATTTGAACCTCAATTGATTTCTGATGAAGAAATATTTTTAAAAATTGAAGCATCACTTAGTGAATTGCTTTAATCTTTCTTTTGCTTTGTTGAAAACATTTCTTCCTTTATCCACTCCACTTCGTTTTGTTTTTTGTTCTTCAATTGGCAAATGAATAAAATCTTGACAAACAGTTGATCAAAAACAAAATTTTTACCGTGAAATTTATTGGGTAAGTTTTTTTCTTTTACTTCATTAATAATGCCGCCTTCTAAGTGAAACACATTTGTAAATCCATTGTGCAGCATAAAAGCAGACACTTTTTCGCAGCGAATGCCACCTGTGCAATACATGATAATATTTTTTTTCTTGTCGTCCTTCAACATTTCCACTGCCATTGGTAATTGATCTCTAAAAGTATCGGAAGGAATTTCTAAGGCATTTTCAAAATGACCGACTTCATATTCGTAATGATTGCGAATGTCGATAACAATTGTTTTTTCATCGTTGCTCAACTTATTAAATTCAGCAGCATTTACATATTTTCCTTTTTGTTGCATACCGAAACTAGTGTCGCTAATTCCATCAACCACTATTTTTTTTCTCATTTTAATATCCAATACATAAAAACTTTTTCCATCATCATTAATGGCAGTATTAAATCGCAATGTTGATAAATTCAACAAAGAAGTTAAATGATTTTTTACGGAAGAAACGAATTTTTCGGGCACACTTATTTGCGCATTAATTCCTTCATGTGCTAAATAAATTCTACCAAAAACTTGCTATTTTTGTAAAGATTGATACAGGGTATTTCTGAAAATTGAGGAATTGTCAATAAATAAATAATAAACTCCGGTTGCAGGCCGGACAAAATCCTAAATCGCTACAAATTTAACACAAAGAAATTTTACCTCAATTTATTTTACAATGCAAGTGAAATAGACCTGCCGCTTGTGCTTAAACCTTTGCCAAACAAGCCCCCGAAGCCAAGTTTTATTCCGTAGGAATTTTCAACCAACGATTGCCGAGCTGTTACAAAATCGATTCGTAAAACTTTAAAAATATTTTCTATGCCGATAAAATAATCTTGATAAAAATTATTTTTATTTATAAAAAGTGCATTCGAACCAGCAACTAAATTCCATTTTAATTTATTAAATAATGGAATTTTATTGGTGAGCAATCCATTAAAATGATGTTCGAAATGAGCAAACAAAAACAGCGGCTCTTTTGTGCTGTATCGATAATAAGATGCTAACCAGAAACTATTTAAATAATGATGAATAATTTTAGTTTGACTTCCATAAAAATGTTGCAAATCAGGAATTTCCACTTTTCTATTATTTAAAAATCCACTGGCACCAATTCGATAACGAAACTCTCCTCCTATTTTCAAATTCATTTCATCCGTCATTGTCAATTTCAATTTGTCGAAATCAACATCGCTTCCAAAAATATTTTTTATTCCTTTTGTATAGATTAATTCAAACTTCGGCTGATTCGATGGAATTGGTATTTTATAATTAGGGAATTCTATAAAACGAATTCCAGGTTGGTAATTCAGTTTCAATTGAATGACAAATGCTTGATGCTTTTCAAATGAAAAAGCTGAAAGTTCTGGTGGATGATTTGGTGTAAAATTTATACCTTTTTTAAAAAACGAAAAATCAGTAGTATTATTTAGTGGAATTCTGTTTTCAAATAATGCTTGCACATTCCACTTTAATCTATTTTCGAATGCATTGTTGTATTCAATTTTTGCAAACTTGTTTTCATAAAGTTTACTATAATTTTCTTTTTCAAATAATGTATGCCGCGAATTGGAATTTGCACTTATTGGATTTTCATCGTTGAACTGAACCACTCTTTTCCCTCCACTAAATTTTAAGTAGCGATTCTTATAATTGTATTTTCGAAAACTAAGAGTAAAATCAGCAAATGAATTGAAATGTTTGTTGCTCATTCCGTATCTATTGCTCCAATTTGTTTCAAAATTTATTTTTCCTTTTTTGGATTTTACTTCAAATTTTTGTTCCAAATTAAAAACAACTCCTTCAACCGTATTGTATTCAATTTTTCTCAAAATAGGTTCGATAGAATAAGTAGCAACGCCACTTGTATCGTAAAATCGAAATTGATCACCGCTCCAAAAAATTCCTTTTAGTGTCATTTTTTTTTCGTGCTTATTTAACGAATCAATATTTCGAGAAGAAGTTGATTTGATTCGTTCGTCTCTAGAAACGCTGTCTTTAAAATTAAAATTTTCTTTCTCTTCTTTTTCTAATGGAATTGGTCTTAATTGATTCCAAATGGAAGTATCTTTTTTATTGTATATTGAATCATACTTCATAAACGTTCGATCGAATTTTCTTTTTTCAAATCCAGGATCTAAATTGTAATTAGAATAAACATTCAAAAAAATACCATTCATCAAAAATCCAAATTGATTGGCGGTTAAATAAATTACTTGATCTTTTACTTGCCAAATTTCTGGCTCAATTGGAATATGAATTTGTGTAATTCGAAAACTATCCAACAATTCCAACGCATATTGTTTTGTAGCCAATAAATCTAAACTTGCAATTCGCCAATCGTCTTCGACAATTTCAATATAGCCAGAAAAAAGCGGTTCGTTTTTTCTTTTTGGTAAAATTTTTATTCGGCTAATCATTTTCCCATCTTCGAAAAAATTTCCTTCAAATTTATATTTATAAAAAGCAAAAGCGCCGTCAGCAATTGGAGAAATAAAACCCCGTGGGTTTAATGAATTATTGAAAATAGAAATATTATTTTCATAAATATTTGTAAAAAAAGGAAAGCTAAAACCCTTGCCACCACCACTTTGGCGCGATGAAACAACTTCGTACTTTATTTTGTTTGGCTTTGCTTTGGAAACTTTTGTAATTGATTCGGATAAAAATAAAATTCCTTTTCCATTAGAATCCAGCCCTTCTTTTACAAAATTATCTCTAACAATTTCTTTACCGAATATTTTTTGTGGAATCGTTAACGAACGGATTAAACCTTTTATATAAACTTCAACTGAAAATGAATCAATCTGCTCGTTATAAAATTTTCTTTTTTTAATTGCTTGTCGAATAATTTCACAAGCTGGATCTTCTCCTTTTACTACTACCAATTCACTTAAAATTAATTCGCGCAACTGTAATTGAAAATTTAAAACAATGTTTTCGACGGCAACAATAATTTGTTTTTCTTCTCTTGCATAACCAACGTGTTGACAAATGAAAGTGTACGATCCGGGAGATAATTCAATTAAATAATTGCCATCTTTATTTGCTGTAACGCCTTGTGTTGTTCCTTTTATCATTATAGAAGCAAATGGAAGAAATTCGCCTTTATTGTCCGTTACAACTCCAGAGATTTTTGCTGCAAAAACGTTTTGAAAGAATCCGAGAAAAAAAATAAAAATGCAGATAGCTTTCATACTTGAAACGAAAATAGGGCTTCAAAAAACAATTAAATGTTAATCTTTATTTGATTTTCTTAATAAAGATCCATTAAGTGCTGAAGTTCCAGAAAGTAAACCACCAACAAAAGCTGTAACAATAATTAATAAAATAGGAGAACCACTCAATGGAAGCAAGGTTGCAATTTTCGTAGATAGAATGCTATTGTTTTTCCAATCAATCCAAAAAGATAAAACTCCCCAAAGTAAAAAGAGTCCTAAAAATCCGGATAAAAATGCTTTGAAAGGTTTTTGATGAATAAACAATCCTACTAAAAAAGAAATTATAACAAATGACCACCAAAATTCAATATAAATTCCAGCGATAAAACTGAGAATAAATGTCAATAAAGTTGCAGTAATAATTTTCATACGATTTTTGTTAGATTTTATCAAAACTAATTGTCCATTTTATTTCCGAACTTGTAATATCTTTTTCGTGCATAAACCAAAGCTTGTAATACAAGCCTGCCGTCCATTGATTAACAAATGAATCATAAAATTTACTTCCGGGATTTCCACTTTGTCCACCTGGATAAACTCCGTAAGCTTCAGTTTCACTGGTTAAATGGACAATCATTTTCCAACTTGGTCCGTGACTGTGTTGCGTTGCATTAATAATATGCTGACCGCCGCCTACCTGTAATCCAGCTCTTGCAAATGGCAGAATAGTTTTTAGTAAATGATACACTGTAGTGTTCTGAAATTTACTCCATGGTAATTTTTCTTCTTTTTCCAACTCTTGCAATTTGGTGGTTGATTTTTGCAATGCATCCGTTACCAGTTCTTGTAAATTTTCAATTCTTTCTGTGTTGATATTATCAACAAAAGAAAATGAGCTGTCTTTTAATAATGCTTCAATTAATGTTTTTTCACCAGGACGAAATTTCTTTGAATTGGCTTTCGAAAATTCATCATTCCAAACAAGCGCTTCCAAACTATCGAACCATATTTTAAAAACAGTTGGCCCAATTTCATCGTAATTATTTTTAAAATTCCACGCTTTTACAATCGTTAAAAATTGTTTTTCAGATTCATTCAATTTTGATTCATCCGTATTTTTTAATAAAAGAGGAAGAGCTGTTGCTGCAAATAAATTATAATTTTCATTGTGCAGTTGCATCATATTTTCCGGAGTAATATTTTGCATCGTATCTAATATTTTATTTATTAGATTACCACGATACAAATCATAATTTCCCGGAATAAAATAAGGATAAGTTTTATCAACCGGGCGCTGATTAGCACTACTCACATAGCCTCTTTCCGGATTTACAGAATGCGGATTTTCCTCCTGCGGAATATATCCTTGCCACATATAAGTGCTGTCCCAACCAGGCATTACATAAATGCCTTGTCTTTCCCACAATGCTGGTAAACGTCCTTGTTGCCAAATGGCAATATCTCCTTTTTTAGATGCAAAAATCATGTTTTGGGCAGGACAAGTAAAGTGTTGAATTGCTTTGTAATAATCATCATAATTTTTAGCTCTATTTAATTCGTACCACATTAAAAATTCGTTGGAAGGATCGTGTGCTGCCCACCGAACTGCCAAGTTCTTCACATTTGCACTATCAGCAGGAAATCGTGCATCATACATTACAGGGCCAAAAACAGTGTAAGAAACCGTATCTAAAAAAGATTGTTTGCCTTTGATGTTAATTTTTTCAATTCTTAAAGTAGCATCTTTCCATTCGTTATTAAACCAATATTGTTCTCGTTTATCTTCTTTAAATTTTATTTCATAAAAATCTTTCACATCTCTTTGAGAATTGGTAAACCCAAATGCAATACTATCATTGAATCCAATAATAATTCCAGGAACTCCGGGAAAACTAACCCCATACGCATTCATTGTAGAGGTGGTTATTTGCATTTCATACCAAATAGATGGTAAAGAAAGTTCCAGATGAGGATCGTTTGCTAAAATAGGAGCCCCACTTTTTGTTTTACTTCCAGCAACTGCCCAATTATTACTTCCATTAGCAGGATGAGGAAGATTGACATCGACTGGTTGAGAAGTAGATTTTGGATTCAAATAAAGTGAATCTATCGAGGTTGGAGGAATTGGAGTTATTCCTGGTTTAGAAAAAGGAGTTCCATTAAGAACAATTGCTAAAAGCGAATCGGGAACTTGTGGAAAAAGTAATTTGAGTTGTTCGTCATTAAAAAATCCTTTTGCAGCAGTCATTGGTAAATCTTCAACAAAGCCAGAAAGTACATCTGCCATTTGCTTCATAAATAAAGCAGTTTTTAAATTGGTCCACTTTTCGGGTTGATAACCGAGCAATTTATATTCGAGAGGAAGCTGTGCTTTTGTTAGTGAAGCGATATAATAATTTACACCTGCAGTATATTGATCAAGATTTATTTTTGTAATTGAATTCGACTCTAATTCATTTAATAAATTTTCTGCGGCAAAAACCATTCCTAATCTCCGTTTTCCTCTATCAAATTCAACTCCCTTTTCCCCAATTATTTCACTCACTCTTCCGGCAGCAGCATGGGTTTGAAACTCCATTTGCCATAATCGAAATTTAGCGTGAATATACCCTTGTACAAAATTGGCATCTCTATCATCAGCAGCAAAAATGTGCGGTACAAGCCGATCATCGAAATATACATTTGCCTTCCCTTGCAAATCCGAAAGTTTAATATTTTCAGAAAAATCTTGATCTACTGGTTCAGCATTTTGCCAAACACCATGTTGTGGGCTTAAAAATTTTCCCAATGCAGGTATTTTACCCCAAGAATTATTTAAAAAATAAGTAAGTCCGATTGTTACAATTGATGTAAGTAAAAAAGATAAAATTTTCATAGAAGTAAAATATGCGGTAAGGTAATGAAAATGTAATTTAAGACAAAATCAAAATTTGATTTTTTAAACTAAAGTTGTAACTTACTACAGAATTTATTCCAATAGCTCTTTTTAAATAATAGATTACTCACCCAAAATCAATTTTTTATGAAAAAACAACTCCTTTTTTTGTTTTTGTTTACAAGTGGTTTGGTGATTTCTTGTAATGACAAAAAGACTTCGAGCAACAATGAATCTGCTTCATCCGCAAATGAAGTTGCCCCGATGATTATCCCTGAATCGCCAGACACACTTTTAGCAAATGGTAGAAAAAATATTTTTTTGGTAGGCAGAAGAAATCAGACGGGAATTTTTGTTGAACGTGTAATAATGCCAGCTGGTTACAAATCACACACACACACACACCCTGAGGGGGATATGAATATTACAGTAATTAATGGTTCAATTAATATAGCTTTTAGTAGCAACGATTCTTTGCTAAATGTAATTACTTACGGTCCAGGAAGTTTTATAATTATTCCTGCGGGTGTCCCTCATTTTGAGTGGTATACAGAAAAAACGACAATGGATATTTCAGGAATTGGGCCTTTAAAAACAGTTACAATTCCAATTATACATCGTTCACATTAGGAATTAGAATTCTTAGTTTTTTTTTCCTAACAACATTGGGACAAAAGAAAAGTTATCAAAAACTTCTTCTTTCAAAGCATCGTTTTCAAGTTTGGTAATTCGCATCATTTGTTGCACACTACCTTCTCCCAATGGCAAAACCATTATTCCTCCCACTTTTAACTGAAGCAATAATTTTTTAGGAACTTCAGGAGCTGCGGCGGTAATAAGTATTTTATCGAATGGCGCAAAAGTTGGAAGTCCTTCGTAACCATCGCCATAAAAAAATTTAATATTTTTATATTTTTTTAAATAAGTAAAATTCTTTGTGAGATTGAAAAGTTTTTTTTGTCGTTCGATGGTAAAAACTTTAACCCCCATTTCTGCAAGTACACAAGCCTGATAAGCACTTCCGGTTCCAACTTCTAATATTTTTTCAAATGGAGAAATTTCTAATAGCTGCGTTTGATATGCAACAGTATAAGGTTGAGAAATCGTTTGCCCCTCTCCGATTGGAAAAGCACGATCCTCATAAGCAATATCGTCAAAAGCAGAATCTAAAAAATAGTGGCGTGGAATGGAATTAATTGCATTTAATAATTTTTTATCCTCAATTCCTTTTTGCTGAATTGTGTCAACCAATTTTTTTCGAAGTCCTTTATGTCGGTAAGTATCTTCAACCGGAATCATAATTATTATATAAATATTTAAAGAGAGTTATAGTTTTAAATCTGTAACTATTGCATCAATTTTTTGTTGCAATTGGTTATTTACATTTTCGAAATCTAATGCGTTGTTTAAAATTCCATTTACACTGAAATAGAATTTTATTTTAGGTTCGGTGCCGCTTGGTCTTGCGCTAATTTTACTACCATCTTCCAAAACAAATTGCAACACATTTGACTTTGGCAAATTGATAACTTTCATTTCGCTTGTAAGTAAATTCTTGTCAACTTGTGCTTCATAATCTAAAATTTGAACAACTTTCAAACCAGCAATTGTAATTGGTGGATGTTGTCGATAGTTTGCCATCATCTCGGAAATCAGTTGCGCTCCTTCAATTCCTTTTTTTGTAACGGAAATTAAATGCTCTTTATAAAATCCATATTCACAATAGAGTTGAACTAATTTTTCAAATATGCTTTTTCCGTTTTCTTTTTCGAATGCAACCATTTCACACAATAATGAAACTGCGCTTACCGCATCTTTGTCGCGAATTTTATCTCCAATCATCAATCCAAAACTTTCTTCGCCACCAATGATATAGTTTTCAAAACCTTCTTTTTCTTTTACTAATTCAGCAATCCATTTAAATCCAGTAAGTACGTTGTAACAATTGATTTCGTTGGCTTTTGCAATAACATCAATCATATCTGTAGTTACAATCGTACTTACAACCATGTCGTTTGCTTTTGCAATTCCTTTTTTTCTTCTTGCTTCAATTACATAATTAAATGCCAATACTGCGGTTTGATTTCCATTCAACAAAATCCAATTTCCATTGTTATCTTTTACACCAATTCCCACTCGATCACTATCCGGATCTGTTCCCAATAAAATATCGGCATCGTATTCTTTTGCTTTGTTTAAGCCAATTCGCATGGCTTCGCTTTCTTCCGGATTGGGGTAAACAACTGTCGGAAAATTTCCATCCGGTATTGCTTGTTCTTCTACAATATGTACATTGGAAAACCCCATTTGTTTCAGCACTTCCGGAATAATTGTAATTCCTGTTCCATGAATGGATGTGTAAACAATTTTTATGGAATGATGTTTTTGAATTAATTCTGGATAAATGCTTAGCCCTTTTACCATTTCAATATAGGCCTTATCCATTTTTTCCCCAAGGATTGAAATGTTGCCTTCATTCCCCTCCCATTTTACATTATCAATTGAATTTATTTTTTCTACTTCGAGAATTACATTTTTGTCGTGCGGTGGAACCAATTGCCCGCCATCATTCCAATATGCTTTATAACCATTGTACTCTTTCGGATTATGCGAAGCAGTGCAAACTACACCAGCTTTGCATTTCAGCTGTCGAATGGCAAAAGATAATTCGGGAGTTGGTCGCAAATTTTCGAAAAGAAAAACTTTTATCCCATTTGCAGCAAAAACAGCAGCAGTCGTTTCCGCAAAAAATTTGCTGTTGTTTCTGCAATCATATGCAATTGCTACACTTATTGAATCAGTTCCATAAATAGCTCGTAAATAATTTGCAAATCCTTGCGTCGCCATTCCCACCGTGTACTTGTTCATTCTATTAGTACCAGCGCCCATTAGTCCTCTTAAGCCTCCGGTGCCAAACTCTAAATTTTTATAAAACGCATCCTCCAATTGAGCATTATTTTCTGCTTGTAATTTTTTTATTTCGTCTTTTGTGCTTTGATTAAAATTACCTTGCAACCAATAATTTATTTTTTCTTCAATCAACAAATTCATCATTTAATATTAAGATTCAAAAATATCAAATTTTAACTTTGTTTAACTAAATCCAATTGAATGTATTTTTGAAACAAGAATAATTACAAACTTGAGAATACTATTTTTTTACATATTTTTTTGTACCTACTTTTTGAAATCTGTTGGGCAAGACTCTTCAAATATTGTTACGCCTTCCATCTCAAAACAAAAAATTAGATTAGCTTCTACAATTAATTTAACTGCATACAGTAGTACCATTATTTTATTAAATAATACTTGGTATAAAAATTATCCAAAAAGTAAGTTTCACAATTTTAATGATAGTAAAGAATGGTTGCAAGTTGATAAAATTGGACATGCTTGGACTGCATACAATATTGGAAAAGCTCAAACTGAATTATGGAAATCCACCGGAATTTCCGACAAAAAAGCAACCATAATTGGCGGATTAAGTGGATCAGGATTTTTAACTGCAATTGAAATTTTAGATGCACATTCGCAAAATTGGGGATGGAGTTGGGCGGATATGGGAGCAAACTTTTTAGGTTCGGAATTTTTTGTAGTACAAGAGATTGCTTGGCACGAACAACGCATTCAATTCAAATTTTCTTTTCATTCAAAAAAATACAAAGAAGATATTTTGCAAGTAAGAGCAAACAATCTTTTTGGAAATTCTTTCTCAGAAAAAATGCTGAAAGATTACAATACGCAAACCTATTGGCTAAGTTTTAATATGCGTTCGTTTTTCAAAGAAAGTAAATTTCCTGGCTGGTTAAATTTCGCCATTGGCTATGGAGCAGATGGGATGTTGGGTGGTTTTGAAAACAAATGGAAAGACAAATTTGGAAATGAAATTATACGAATGGACATTCTTCGCAGACGACAATTTTATTTTGCACCCGATATTGATTTTACTAAAATCAAAACCAGAAATAAATTTTTGAAAACCAGTTTTATCATTCTTAATGCATTCAAATTTCCATCGCCAACAATCCGATTTGAAAAATGGAGCAAAATAAAGTTTTATCCATTTTATTTTTAATAGTAATTTCATTTTTTGATTATGTACTTAATTCAACAACTACTTTTTATTTCGCTTTCAGCAATTGCTATTTTTCTTTTTTCAAAAAAAATTAGAGAAATAAGCAGAAATATCAATTTGGGAAAAGCAGAAGAAATTTCCGATTGTAAATTGAATCGTTGGAAAAATGTATTGCTGCTTGCTTTTGGACAAAAAAAAATGTTTCGAAATCCACTAGTTGCCATTCTTCATTTTTTTGTTTATGCCGGATTTGTAATAATCAATATTGAAATATTCGAAATTTTTCTCGATGGCATTTTGGGAACACATCGAATTTTTGCAAACCAATTGGGTAGCTTTTATACTTTCTTAATAAATGCTTTCGAAGTACTAGCAGCAATGGTTCTATCGGGTTGTGTAATTTTTTTAATTCGCAGAAATACACTCAAACTGAAACGATTTATCAGCAAAGATTTAGATGGTTGGCCGCGAAGCGATGCAAATTATATCTTGATTGCTGAAATACTTTTGATGTCACTTTTTTTTACAATGAATGCAGCTGACCGTGCTTTGCAATTAAAAGGGAACATTCATTTTTTAGATACGGGCAGCTTTTTAATTTCTGGTCAAATTGCTTCAACCTTTAATTCATTTTCTATTTCAAGTTTAGAAATTATTGAACGAAGTGCTTGGTGGTTGCATATTGTGGGCATTTTTGCATTTTTAAATTATCTACCCTATTCAAAACATTTACATATTTTACTTGCATTCCCAAATGCATATTATGCAAGATTGGAACCGATGGGCAAAATGGAAAATATGCCTTCTGTTCAAAATGAAGTACTACTTGCACTTCAGCCAGAAATGGCAAATGCTAATTTAACGGAAACAGAAAAACGGTTTGGTGCAAAAGATGTAACAGATCTTAGCTGGAAAAATTTAATGGACGCTTATACGTGTACAGAATGTGGAAGATGTTCCGCAGCTTGTCCGGCTACACAAACCGGGAAATTATTATCGCCACGAAAAATAATGATGGACACAAGAGATCGAATTGAAGAAGTTGGAAAACAGTTAGCAACTGGCTCAAAAAATGAAATCAACAAATCTTTACTTCACGATTATATTTCAGTGGAAGAATTGAGAGCATGCACAACTTGCAATGCTTGCGTGCAAGAGTGTCCGGTAAGCATCAGCCCGTTGGATATAATTATACAATTGCGCCGTTATTTAATTATGGAAGAAAGCAATGCACCTCAGGAATGGAGTGTAATGTTTGGAAATATTGAAAACAATTTTGCTCCTTGGAAATTTAATCCAGATGAAAGAGATAAATGGAGTGAACAATAATTGAAATCGAATTAGTGAATATTTTTTTCTAACCCGTGCGTAACATCTTCTGGATGTTCCAGTTGATGAATAGAATCTTTTTTCTGTATCATTTTCCAGATTTGATAAATAGCGGTACCGCTAAAAATTGTGCCCACAATCCAATTTAAAACCGAAGGATTTTTTCCTAAATTTTGCACAATTAGTTGCCCTCCAAAAATAAATACTGCGTAAGCAATTGAAGCACCAATTCCTATCCCAATAATATAGGAATTATAATATTCTTTTTTTGGAAGCAATACTTTTTTAGAAAAAAGAACAGTACTCCATCCAAACCAAAAAGGTACTTGCATGGGATTAACAGCGCACATTAATGCTCCCAACCAAAAACGATGAACAGTATTACTTAAAAATATATTTTCTTTTAGTGTTGGATTCAAAGCTGCTTGAAAACTAAAATAAGCAAGAGTTATAACGAGTGCCAATGTAATCCATTCCAATACTCTAAAAATATTTTTTTGTTTTCGCATCCAACTTATTGCAACTAGTGATAATTGTACATACCCCAACTCTACTATTAAAGCTCCAACCGCAAATAAAATAGCTTGAAAAATCCCATTGTTAACTGAAATTTGCATTGCTGCAACATTTAATGTGCCAAACGGAAGCGAACTTAAAAGGCTAATCAACAACCCGATAAAAAATATTTTCACCAAAGAATTCATCTTCAAAATTAAGTATTAGCAAATGAAAAAATAGAAAAAGCCAATGCTAATTAGTTGTACTTTACTCACAAATTTGAAACGCAGTTTCCGTTTATGGATTTTATTTCATTTTTTTTCAATTTCTAATTCAAACAAATTATTTTTGACAACATAAAATTTTTAGAATGAAAAAAATATTTACAATTTTTACTTTTTTTATCTTATTAAGCACGAATTCAAAGGCAAATTTTCTTTCAATTCCAGTTACCAAAAAAATGAATGAAAAAAGTATAGCAACTCTTATCAAAAATATTCCTGCTGATCAACTAGAAAAAATGACTTGGAATGACTTTCAGAAAGTAACTGGTCAAAAGTTAACAATTCAGGAAAAAATTTCATTTAAATATTATAAAAATCAACTTAAAAAAGTATCCGTTAGCAATGGGGAAAAAAGTAAGACAGCATTAACTTTAAGTATTGTTAGCTTGGCGACAATTTTTATTCCAATTATCTCTATTCCATTAGCAATTGCAGGAATTGTTACAGCTACTAAAGCATTAAAAACAGACGAAGAAGACACGAAAGCAAAAACAGCAATGGGGCTTTCAATTCTTTCTTTGGGGATAGTTGTTGTTGCTACATTAATTTATGCTATTTTCATATCGAATTCTCCATTTAGTATTTTCATTTTTTAACCACCTTGCATGAAAGTGCCTGTCTTAGCGGATTTAATCGCATCTGGTCAAACTCCAGAAATATTATTTTGGGTAGGATGTGCCGGCAGTTTTGATCAACGAGCGCAGAAAATAACACGTGCATTTGTTGAAATACTAAAGCATGCAAAAATTAATTACGCTATTTTAGGAAAAGAGGAAATGTGTACAGGCGATCCTGTTCGACGAGCTGGGAACGAATTTGTTTTTCAGATGATGGCTCACCAAAACATTCAATTACTCAATAGTTATTCCATAAAAAAAATTGTAACCGCTTGCCCTCATTGTTTTAATACTTTTAAAAATGAATACCCTGCGTTGGGCGGAACTTTTGAAGTTATTCATCACAGTGTTTTTTTACAACAAATGATTGACGAAGGAAAAATTAGATTAAAAGAAGGAGGAAGTTTTTCAGGAAAAAAAATCACTTATCACGATAGTTGTTATTTGGGAAGAGCAAATAATATTTACGAAGCGCCACGAAAATTACTTGAAGAATTAGATGCCGATTTAGTAGAAATGAAACGCTGTCGTAGCAATGGACTTTGCTGCGGAGCTGGAGGGGCTCAAATGTTTAAAGAAGAAGAAAAAGGTTTTTCTCGGATTAATATTGAAAGAACAAATGAAGCTATTTCCACTGAAGCGAATATAATTGCTTCCGCTTGTCCTTTTTGCAACACAATGCTTACCGATGGTGTAAAACTTGCCGAAAAAGAAGAAAAAATACAAGTATTGGATATCGCAGAAATTATTGCCAGCTCTCTTACTTAAATTTCGAAATTGCAAAGTATTTTCGCACAATGAATTTCTCCTACGTACATCTTTTAAATGAAAATTTTTCACCCAATTCTAGAGTTTGGGTTTATCAATGCAACCGCCAATTCTCAATTGATGAAGCATTAGATATTGAAGTATTATTAGAAAATTTTACATCCAATTGGGAAAACCATGGTGCTCCTGTTTGTGGGAGAGGATATTTATTATTTGGCCAATTTATTATTTTGATTGTTGATGAAAAAAATAATCCAATTGGTGGATGTAGTACGGACAGTTCGATACGGCTAATTAAAGAAATACAACAAAAATTTTCTGTCAATTTATTTGATAGAACCAGTTTGGCTTTCATTAGAAAAGAAAAAATAGAACTATTACCACTTAGCCAATTTCAATATGCTGTAAATAACCAATTTATTACTGAAGAAACTTTGTACTTCAATAATACAATTCAAACTAAAAAAGAGTTGGAAGAAAATTGGATAATCTCAGTTAAAAATTCTTGGCTAAATAAAAAGACAAATTTCAAAAACACTTCTACTTCTTAATTTTTGACAATGGATTTCTCTGCTTTTTGATAAAATTATAAGCAACAGTTAATCGATAATTTGATGTCTTTGTAGTTTGAAAAGAATTCAACTCGAAATGTTTTCCGTAAGTAAAATTTTCAATTTTTTGGTTTCTGAAAGGATCAAGAAAATTCAATGTTAAAATCAACCTTTTATCTAAAATTTTTCTTTGAATTCCTGTATTCATACTTAAATTCCAATTAACAGAACCTTGTGGATTCGCAAAACGATTTAACGTAAAATTTGCTGTCAAATTCCAAATATCTTTTTTAGAATAATTTCCATTTAAGTTTGAAGTAAGCGAAGCACCATTTCTGAATTTTCGTACTGTTTTATCAAATACGCTATAAGCATTATAAGTGTAACTGGCGCTCATATTGACTTTTAAAGCAGGGGTAATTGAAATTCCATTCCAAGTACTTAGTTCAAATTCTTTTCGCGTACTGATATTTTCCCAAGTTATTTGCGTTCGTCCATCTGGCAACAATGTTCGAACATGACTAAAAATATTTTCAACACTATTAAATCCAACACCAAAATTTACGAAATAAAGTGGTTTGGTTTTACCAATTACCAAATCGAAATTATGTGCTAAAGAAGGTTTCAATTGATAGTTTCCAAATCGTAGATTGTAGGGATCTGCAAAATCAATTGTTGGATTTAATTCTTGAATTCCCGGACGGCGAATAGTGCGTCGATAGGAAAAAGTAAGGTTTAATTTATCGTTCCAACTTTTATTGAAATTTGCAAATGGTAAAAAATTCCAATAAGCATTTTCTTTTCTCGAATTTTCTTTTATTAAATCAAATAAAATAGAAGTTACTTCTACGTTCATTCCTAGCAACAAGCTTAAATTTTCTGCAAGTCTTTGTTTTACAGAGGCTCGGAATCCAATTTGCTTTTGACTGAATTGAAACTGATTGCTTAATAAAGGATGGTAAATAAACACATTTTCCGGTTTTTTCTTGTATTCAACATTTACATCCACGTCATTATTTGAAAAATGATAATTATTCCCCAATGAAATATTTGTCTTTTTGTTAGCTAATGTTTTGTCATAACTAATACGCAAATTGTAGCCGACATTTTGATTTTCTATAAATTGATTTTGCGAAGAATCAAGCCCATTCGGAGTATAATTTGGATTGAAATATTGTTGGTAAAAATTTCTGTCGTTTTTATTTACAGAAAAATTAACTCCAGAAATAATGCGCAATTGATCATTATGTTTTTTGCCGCGAAGTGTATAAGTAAAATTCAAATTCGAATTTGAATTTTTTCCAAAACTAAGAATTGATCTTTCACTTAAACCATAAATTCCGGTTAACAGATTTAGTTGCGTGTAGGTTGTAAAATTGTGATTGTCAAAATTATTTTGATTGTATTGGAAAACAAAATTCAGCGTTTGATTTTTTGCAATTTCATAATCCATGTTTATTCTTAAACTTGGTCGATTATTTTCATTTTGATAATTGTTTTTTGTATTAAAAAAATTAGAGGAATCGTATAATAAAATTCTTCGAACAGAATTTCCATTACCTTCAAATCTATTAAAACCGGTTCCCACATTTACATTAAATGCAATCTTGTTTTTTCGATAATTGAAATTGCTATTTAATGTTGCCTCTCCTCTACTACCCGCAGAAACACTCACTCTTCCGCCAATTCCCAATTTTCCTTTTCGGGTTACAATATTGATAACGCCTCCTTGTTCATTGGCATATTCCGGTGGAGGATTGGTCATAATTTCAATTTTTTCTATCGAACTTCCCGGCAACGATTCCAACATATCTTGTAATTGCTGAAGATTTAATTCAACTGGTTTTGAATCAATCAAAATTTTTGGCTCTTTGCCACGAAGTAGAATTTTCCCGTTCGGATCTTTCGTAACCAATGGAACATTATTTAGCAATTCGCTGGCATTACTTCCGGATGCTAAAGCCGATTCAGCTGCATTGAAAACAATATTACCTTCTTTACTTTCAATCAATGGTTTTTCGGCATAAATAATTATTTCATTCAAATTTTGATTGGATTTTGGTTTTAACGCTAAATCATTCAAACTAAAATCAAACCGCTCTGATCTAAAATGAATACTGTCTATTTTTAAATTGTTGAAGTTAACATGTGAAATAATAAGTTGATAATATCCAAAATCAATTTTAGAAAAACTAAAAAAACCATTTTTATCCGAAATAGCAGAAAATGAAAGTGAAGAATCCTTATAGCTTTTTAGTTGAATAGTTGCTTGTTCAATTCCATTTTTTTGTTCATCAACAACATTTCCAATCAAAACACCAATTTGTTTATTTTGGGTTATTCCTTGAAAACCAAGAAACAAAAAAAGAAATAAAATATTTATTTTGGCTTTTATTCTCATTTTAAGATTGAACAAAACTAATTGTAAAGCTTCGCTTTTTAATCAAAAAAGTATGGACGGTTTAATTCTACTTTGTATGCCATCCTGACATAATTAATTTGAAAAAGTTTATATTTGCACTTTAAAAAATTATTTAATGCTTGACTACGTGTCAGAAAAGGTTCAGAATGAAAAGCGTCAAGGCGAAGCATTTGCTCCTAGTTTTGGAGAGGTAGAAACTTGTGGTAAGCGATTTTATATTGAAAGTTATGGCTGCGCCATGAATTTTGCTGATAGCGAAATTGTTGCCTCCATTTTAAATAAAGAAGGATTTGGCGCAACCCGAAATATTGAAGAAGCAGATTTGATTTTGGTAAACACTTGTTCCATTCGAGAAAAAGCCGAACAAACTATTCGTAAAAGAATTACGGAATTTAGAAAACTCAAAAAAGCAAAACCTGGAACTTTAGTTGGCATATTGGGTTGTATGGCGGAAAGGTTAAAATCTCAACTTTTAGAGGAAGAAAAATTGGTTGATATTGTAGTAGGGCCCGATGCTTATCGTTACTTACCAAATCTAATTGATGAAGCTGAATCAGGACAAAAAGCTGTCAATGTACTTTTAAGCCGAGAAGAAACTTATGCTGATATTTCGCCAATTCGATTGAATAGTAATGGCGTAACTGCTTTTGTAAGCATCATGCGCGGTTGTAATAATATGTGCACATTTTGTGTTGTACCGTTTACAAGAGGCCGCGAAAGAAGTAGAAATGCAACAAGCATTGTAAATGAAGCCAAAGAACTTTTTGAAAATGGATACCGAGAAGTTACTTTGTTAGGACAAAATGTGGATAGCTACAATTATTTTGATTCTGCAAAAAATGAAACGATAAGTTTTGCAAACTTGTTGAAAAACGTTGCATCAATATCGCCATTGCTTCGTGTGCGGTTTTCTACTTCGCATCCAAAGGACATTACAGACGATGTTTTATTTGCAATAAAAGAATACGAAAACATCTGCCGATATATTCATTTACCGGTTCAAAGTGGAAGTACAAGAATTCTGCAATTGATGAATCGCACTTACACAAAAGAATGGTATAAAGCAAAAATTGATCGTATCAGAGAATTAATTCCTGAATGTGGAATATCCTCCGATGTAATTGCCGGATTTTGTACGGAAGAAGAAATAGATCATCAGGAAACTTTACAAATAATGGAGTACAGTAAATACGATTTGAGTTACATGTATTTTTATAGTGAACGCCCCGGAACCCTTGCTGAAAAAAGATATGAAGATGATGTTCCAGAAGAAATTAAGAAAAAAAGATTACAAGAAATTGTAGCACTTCAATACAAATTATCGTTAGAAAGTAATCAAAAAGATGTCGGAAAAACTTTTACCGTTTTGATAGAAAACGATAGTAAAAAAAGTGATGCAGATTGGATGGGAAGAAGTTCACAAAACAAAGCAATTATTTTTCCGAAAGAGAACTTTAAATTCAAAAAAGGAGATTATGTGGATGTGAAAGTTAATGCTTGTACAAAAGCAACTTTATTTGGAAAAATAAAATTATTATAAGCAAAGAACAACAAATGGATATTCAAAGTGTAAAAAATAGATTTGGTATAATTGGAAACTCGGCATTGCTCAATTATGCACTTCAAGTTACAGAGCAGGTTGCAGCAACAGATCTAACCGTGTTAATCATGGGAGAAAGTGGAGTGGGTAAAGAAATTTTTTCTCAAATTATTCACTCACTCAGCACTAGAAAACACAATTCATTTATTGCGGTAAACTGTGGTGCTATTCCCGAAGGAACAATAGATTCCGAATTGTTTGGTCACGAGAAAGGGGCTTTCACCGGTGCAATTGATGCAAGAAAAGGATATTTTGAAACAGCAAATGGTGGCAGTATTTTTTTAGATGAAATCGGCGAACTTCCTTTAGGAACGCAAGCAAGATTGCTTCGTGTTTTGGAAGCCGGAGAATATATTCGAGTGGGATCTTCAAAAGTTCAAAAAACAGATGTACGCGTAATTGCTGCGAGTAATAAAGATTTATTGCAACAAGTTCAACATGCAAAATTTCGAGAAGATTTGTATTATCGTTTAAGCACGGTTCCAATTCGTGTACCTGCTTTGCACGACAGAAAAGAAGACATTCATTTATTATTTAGAAAATTTGCAGTTGATTTTGCTGAAAAATATAAAACCTCTCCAGTTCAACTTTCTGAAGACGCAATTTCACTTTTAATAAATTATCCTTGGCCTGGAAATGTGCGTGAATTAAAAAATATTGCAGAACAGATTTCTGTCCTTTCAAAAGAAAAACAAATTGAAGAAAAAGATTTAAGTAAATTTCTTCAACCGCAAAACAGTAATCGTTTACCAGCTTTATTACATTCACATGGAGCAAGCGAAAATTTTTCTAACGAAAGAGAAATTTTGTACAAACTTTTTTTCGACATGAAAAAGGATGTAAACGAATTGAAAAAAATGTTTTTGGAGATACTTCAAAATCCAAGTATCACACAAAACCAAGAAATATTGAATGAATTGAAAGAAGTAAAAGCGCATGATTTGACGCAAACTGCACCGATGACGATTGGAGTTCATTCAAATCCTACTCACCATTCAATGCCGATTCCTTTTTCTTCGCATAATGTTTTTCAAGAAAATGTAGTTGTGGAAGAAAGTCTTAATATTATGGAGAAAGAAAAAGAATTAATTATTAAATCTTTGAAAAAACATAAAGGAAAAAGAAAAGATGCATCACTCGAATTAGGAATAAGTGAGCGCACACTTTATCGCAAATTAAAAGAATATGATATTGAAGAATAATTCATTGTTGATAAGAATTTTTATTTTCAGTTGCATTTTATTAGCAACTACTGCTTGTGGTGTTTATAAATTAATGGATGTTTCAATTGCAGACAATGTAAAAACATTTCGTGTAAACTTTATTGAAAATAAAGCCCGTTATATTAATCCGCAGTTAAGCCAACAACTTACAGATAAACTTCGTCAAAAAATAATTGGTCAAACGCGGCTATCACAAGTAAACACAGGTGATTCGCATTATGAAATTTCCGGAACTATTACCGATTATTCAATTTCAACTTCCGCAATTTCTGCGCAGCAAACAACTGCAAATCGATTAAGTGTAACCGTTCACATTATTCTTTTCAAACGCAATGAAAATAAAACAGAAGAATTTGATGTAAGCAGAAATTATGAATTTGATGCACGCCAAAGTTTGACTCAAGCTGAAGCTGCTTTGAAAGATGAAATGGTTCGTACGTTGGTTGATGAAATTTTTACCAAAATTTTTTCTAACTGGTAACTTTACTTTTTAAAATACCCATGTTTACAAATCAAATAGTAGAATCTGTCTTCCAGAAAAACAATATTTCGGAATTTTCCGTTGAAGAATTAAGTCAATTAAATAATCAATTTCCTTTTTTTGCAACAACTCATTTCTTATTGGCTAAAAAATTAAAAGAAACAGAAAGCAATGCATTTGAAAATCAATTGCAAAAAACTTCTCTTTTTTTTCAAAATACTGAATGGTTACACTTTTTACTTTCAACCAAAACTGAAACACAAGTAGAAACGAAAACTTCAACACCTTTTATAAAAATAGCCGAACAAGAAATAAATGAATCTGATTTAATTTTTGAACCCTATCACAGCATTGATTATTTTGCTTCGCAAGGAATAAAATATCAACCGGAAAACAAACCGACTGATCGCTTTTCACAACAATTGAAAAGTTTCACCGGCTGGTTAAAAAGTTTGAAAGAGAACCCAATTCAAAATATTCCTCAAGCAACAGAATCCGAATCGGAAAAAAATGTAATTCAATTAGCTGGGCAATCAATTTTTAATAGCAATGTAACAACAGAAGCAATGGCTGAAGTTTGGATAAAACAAAATGATCCTGAAAAAGCAATCGCTGTTTACAAGAAATTAAGTTTGCTCGATCCCGCTAAAAGCACTTATTTTGCAAACCTTATAGACAATTTAAAGCGCAATTGATATGACTATTTTATTTCTTATTTTAATCATTTTGGCAAGTGTAGTTTTAGGACTAATTGTTTTAGTTCAAAACCCGAAAGGTGGCGGATTAGCCGGTAATGTAGCAGGATTTAGCAACCAACTAATGGGCGTAAAACAAACCACGGATGTATTGGAAAAAGGCACGTGGATTTTCGCTGCCGTTATTGGTATACTTTGTCTTTTATCAACTTTTTTTATTTCAACAAATAGTGCAAGCAATACCGATAAATTGGATAATATCAGTACAGCACCGGTTCAAACTGCTCCAGCAAACACTGGAATTGCACCTCAAAACAATACGACTCCTCCCCCAGCATTGACTAAATAATTTTTTAAAAATATATTTTTAAACCCTGTCCAAACGACAGGGTTTTTTATTTATTTTGAGTTATTATTTATTTATGAAAAAAATCTTCTATTTAATTCTTCTGCTTTTAATAGTTTTTTCAACTGTTGTTTTATGGAGAATTTTTGGACCGACAATTTCCAATCCAACGGAAAAATATTTATATATAAAAACGGAAAGTGATTTTAATTCTTTGACACAAAAATTGGCTGACGAAGAATTTACAAATAATATTTTCGGATTTAAACAAGTAAGCAAACATTTCAAATTCACAACAGTAAAGCCAGGCAAGTATTTGATAAAAAATGGAACCAGCATTTTCAATTTAGTTAGAATGTTGAAAAATGGAACACAAGATCCTGTAAGATTGGTTATTCCCAAACTAAGAACAAAAGAAGCATTGGCTCAATTAATCAGCAAACATTTTGAAATAGATTCAATTGCAATGATTCAATTTTTAATTGACGAATCGAATGCACAAACAAACTATGGAACGAAGCAGGAACTATTGCTTACCTATGTTTTACCAAATACTTATTTTGTTTATTGGAATGAATCACCAAAAATTATTTTCGATAAATTTTATGCCCACTCACAAAAATTTTGGAATGAAGAACGAAGAAACAAAGCTGCTGCAATCAATCTCAGCCAGCAGCAGGTCTATATTTTAGCATCTATAATTGATGAAGAAAGTAATTTTGAAAAAGAAAAAGGAATGATTGCAAGTGTTTACTTAAATCGATTAAAATTAAAAATGCCTTTGCAAGCAGACCCAACAATAAAATACGCTTTGAACAATTTTTTATTAAAAAGAATTATGCAAAAACATTTAACGGTTAATTCTCCATACAATACTTATAAAAACAAAGGACTTCCACCGGGACCAATTTGTATCGCACAAGCAAGCACAATTAATGCTATTTTGAATGCCCCAAAAACCAACTATCTTTATTTTGTTGCCAATGTTGATTTTTCACAAACACATTTATTTTCGTCTAACTATCAAGCTCATATTGTTAAAGCAAAAAAATACCAGCAAGCTTTAAATAAGTTAATGAATAATGACAAATAATTTTAAGAATTGAAACAAAAATTAACAAACATAAAGAGAAAGTTTTTAGTTTCAACCCCTATAAGTTTACTAATTCGAAAAAGTAAAAAAATCTCCATTTTTGGATTTAACGGAGTCTCTGTATTTGATGTTGTTAGTTTTTTTATACAGCAACTTCAAAAGAGCAGTTTAAATGAAAGAGCTGCTGCTATTGCCTTTAACATGTTGATGGCAATTCCTCCTGCTTGTATTTTTCTTTTTACATTGATCCCGTTTCTTCCCGTTGAAGGATTTATGAATCAACTGTATGAACTAATTAAAAATGTAATTCCTGAAGAAAAAATACACACCCCACTTATTTCTTTTTTCAATGATTTTACAACTCATCAAAGAAACGAACTTCTTTCATTTGGTTTTATTCTTGCATTGTTTTTTTCTTCCAATGCGATGCTTGGTATATCTAGATCTTTTAATAAAAATTATGAAGGATTTGTAAAACGAACCGCATTGCACCAAAGATGGGTGGCCATTAAACTTACCCTTCTACTTTATATCTTAATTATTCTTTCAATAACTGCTTTACTTACAAGAGAAGTTGTTTTAAATTGGTTTGGAATTAAAAATGAAATTCTTGTTTCAGCAATTATCAACGCAAGATGGGTAGTTGTTGTTTTGTTGTACTTTTTCACCATTTCATTTATTTATAGATACGCTCCTGCTGTACAAAAGAAATGGAAACTAATAAATGCTGGTTCGATTTTAGCAACATTTGTTATGCTATTATTTACTTTAATTTTTACTTGGTGGACGGTTCAATTCGGCAACTACAATAAATTATACGGCTCCATTGGAACAGTATTAATTTCAATGTTATTACTATTCTTCAATTCACTTGTTTTACTAATCGGATTTGAATTAAATGTCAGTATAAATAGTTTGCAAAAAATAAACCCTACTAAATAATTAGCAGGGTTTACTTGTGAAATTTAATTTAACCAGAGGTCCCGAGCGGATTCGAACCGCTGTAAGAGCTTTTGCAGAGCTCGGCCTAGCCACTCGGCCACAGGACCAATTTGATTTTTTAGCGCAGCGAAAATAAGATATTTTTGTTTATCATTTTTCTAATTAAGCATTTAAAATATGAATCGAATTGCAGAATCAGAATTAATTTTTAATGAAAGAGGTGCTATTTATCATCTCAATTTATTACCGGAGGAAATCGCAGAAACCGTGTTGCTTGTTGGGGATCCAGACCGTGTGCAACAAATAAGTAAACATTTTGATTCCATAGAATTTCAATTGCAACACCGTGAATTCATTACCCATACTGGCTATTTAGGTAAAAAAAGAATTTCTGTAACTTCTACAGGAATTGGAACCGACAATATTGACATTACTTTAAACGAGTTGGATGCGTTGGTAAATATTGATTTCGAATCAAGAGAAATTAAATCAAATCTTAAGTCGTTGAATTTAATTCGAGTAGGAACTTCTGGCGCTTTGCAAGATGATATTCCTGTTGATAGTTTTGTCGCTTCTACGCACGGACTTGGAATTGACAACTTGCTTAATTTTTATAGGTTAAATCAAAATGAAGAAGAAAAACAATTGTTGCACTCCTTCGTTACGTTCGCTCAGTTGCAGGGCAGCATTGGTTATCCTTATATCTCCGGCGCAAGTTCTTCTTTACTAAAATATTTTGTGAATGATTTTCATCAAGGTATAACCGCTACCTGTCCTGGATTTTATGGACCGCAAGGTAGAATTTTACGTATGGGAATTAGTAATCCGGAGTTAATAAATCGACTTTCTCATTTTCGTTTTGGCCCGCACCGAATTACAAATTTTGAAATGGAAACTTCTGCAATTTACGGCCTCAGCAAATTGCTTGGGCATAATTGTCTTTCCTTAAATGCTGTAATTGCAAATCGAGTTAGAAAAGAATTTTCGAAAAATGGAAAAGAAACTGTTGAAAAACTAATTCAAAAAGTTTTGGAAACAATTTCTAATATTTAAATAAAATGGAAATCAGTTTTAATAAATATCAAGCAACAGGTAACGATTTTGTTATTCTTGATAACAGAAAAAACAGTTACGATGCACTTACACAAGCCGATATAAAAAAATTGTGCAATCGCAAATTTGGAATTGGTGCAGATGGGTTAATGCTGTTAAATGAAAAACCGGATTTCGATTTTGAAATGATTTATTTTAATGCTGATGGAAATAAAGGAAGTTTGTGTGGAAACGGAAGCAGGTGTATTGTTCGCTTTTTTCATTCATTGGGCTTTTATAAAGATTCTTTTAAATTTTTAGCATCCGATGGAACGCATTATGCGGAAATAAATAGTGACGGTTCCATTTCTTTAAAAATGAACGACATCGACCGCATTGATTCTTACCGAAACGATTTTTTAGTCAATACAGGTTCTCCGCATTATATAAAAATTGTATCCAATCTCGAAAAATTAGATGTTTATAATGCAGGTCGTGAAATTCGCTACAGTAAAACCTTTGAAAAGGAAGGTGTGAATGTAAATTTTGTTGAACAATTATTTAATCCCGAACAAATTGCAGTGCGCACTTATGAAAGAGGTGTAGAAAATGAAACACTAAGTTGCGGTACGGGTGTTACTGCTGCGGCGCTTGTTTGTTATCACAATGAAACAGGTTTCAATGAAGTTAAAGTAAAAACTTCCGGAGGAATTCTCAAAGTAGAATTTGATCGTGTTGCTGAGGGAATTTATAAAAATATTTGGCTTTGTGGAAATGCAGAAAAAGTGTTTAATGGAATTTTTATTCTTTAATTACTATAGTTTTTTTTCTTCCATTGCTGCTTTTTTCATCTCCATTGCCATTGCAACTCCTAAATAATTTTCAATTTTTTTATGAACCCAATATAAAAACGGAGTTAATAAAATTGCTACTAAAAACTTGTAACAATAATTCACAATCCCAATTGCAATAACTTGACTAAACGGCCAAGCTGCTCCTTGGTTTGGAAATATTTTAGGAAAAAAATAAAAAGCAAATACCAAAACAATAAAACTATCAACAAGCTGAGAAACAAGTGTAGAGCCGGTTGCACGCAACCATATTGATTTTTCTCCTGTCTTTTTTTTGATGCGATGAAATACAAACACATCTACAAACTGTCCAACTAAAAAAGCAACCATAGATGCAATAATTATTCCTAATCCTTGTCCAAAAACGGCATTAAAAGCAACATTCATATTTTCAACCCCTGCCGATTTTTTACTTGTAATCCACCAAGAATTAGGCGCAGTTTGCATTGCTCCAAACAACATTACAAATGCGTAAATAATTACAATTACGGAAAACAAACTAATAAATTTCACTCCTTTTTTTCCGTAATATTCATTGATGATATCCGTCATCACAAAAACTATAGGCCATAATAAGACACCACAAGTAAGATTGAATCCATACGCCTCTCCAAACAAATTAAGATTGATTGGTTTCCAACCAAAAGTTTCTTCCAATGAAAATATTTTCACGCCAATAAATTCTGCCGTTAATGCATTTACAATAAAAAAACTACAGAGAATTATAAATAATCTGGCTGGCTTATTTGAAAGAATATTTTTCAACATAAATAAGTTTTATACTTTTTATTAAACTAATTCCAAGAAGAAATAAAATAATGATAATCTCCACTATGAAATTGGTGTAAAATAGCATTATTTTGTTGTTTACAATTTTACCCACATGAATACATTGATAAAAAAACTAATTCCGCACTTTGCCGCAGTTGCAATTTTTCTACTTATAGCAGTCATTTATTGCCAACCAGCATTAGAAGGAAAAGTAGTTGCACAGCAAGATATCACTCATTGGAAAGGATCGGTGCAACAGTCGGTGAATTTTAATAAAACTTATGGCCACTACCCACTTTGGACAAATAGCGTGTTTAGTGGAATGCCGACTTTTCAAATTGGCTATCCCGCAAATAATATTGTACCATGGAATGCTCATCAAATTTTTACAATTGGTTTGCCTAAACCAATTCAATTTTTCTTTTTGGCATCTATTTGTTTTTATTTTTTAAGTGTTGTATTAGGAATGCGAACACTTATTGGCATTATCGGTTCGTTAGCTTTTGCTTATGCAACTTATAATCCTGTAATCATTGCTGCAGGCCACGACACCAAAATGCTTTCCATTGCATACATGCCGGCTTTACTCGCATCTATTTTATTAATTTATAATAAAAAATATATTGTAGGTGCAGGAGCTACCGCACTTTTTAGTTCGGTATTAATTTCAATGAATCACCCGCAGATAGCTTATTATTTTTTTATTACCGCAGCAATTTTAACTATCTTCTTTTCCATTGACTGCATTATAAAAAAAGAGTTTCGACATTTAATTATTGCTTTATCTATTGTACTGGCAGCGGGTTCTATTGGTTTGTTGACGAATGCAGTTAGTATTCTTTCCAATTTTGAATACCAAAAAGAAACCATTCGAGGTGGTGCAACTTTAATAAAAGATGCGGACAAAGAAAATAAATCTACAAAAGGATTAAGTAAAGATTATGCGTTCAATTACAGTATGGGTATCACAGAACCTCTTGTAATGCTGGTACCTCGTATGTTTGGTGGTAGCAACGACCATTTGCAAATTGAGGAAGAAAAATCAAAAGCTATTGAAACAGTTCGTGCAATGCCGCAAGAAGCACAACAATTTCTATTTCAAAATCTTCCTTACTTTTTCGGACAAACCGAATCAAGTGAATTATACGCAAGAACTTATTGGGGTGGACTTGGCGGTACTTCCGGGCCTCCGTACTTAGGTGCTGTAATTTTCTTTTTAGCACTTTTCGTTTTTTTTATAATAGACAAAAAACACAAATGGTGGATGCTGACAACACTTGGACTAACCATCACCATGTCGTGGGGGGGATATTTTGTGCAATTCAACGGATTACTTTACGAACATCTTCCACTCTACAATAAATTTAGAGCCCCATCAATGATTTTAGTAATTCCGCAATTATTGATTCCAATATTGGCAATGCTTGGATTGGAAAAAATTATAAACTATGCTGATAAAACAGAATTACTCAAACAATACAAAAAAACATTATTTGTACTTTTCGGATTTTTTGTTTTATTAATTGCACTTTATTTCAGTTTTGATTTTAGTACTGCTGAAACGAATGAATTATTAAAAAATGAACAATTAACCAGTCAACCACAAGCATTTGAAATTGTAAAACAGTTTGTTAATTCATTGAAAGAAGATAGACGAGCCATGATGCTAAACGACATATTTCGTTCATTTGCTTTTATATCAATTGCTGCAATTTTTATTTTATTATTTATTAAAAAATTAATTACCCCAGTTTTTTTAACAATAGGAATTGGGTTGTTGGTTTTAATTGATTTGATGCCAATCGATCGAATTTATTTGAACCAATCAAACTTTAAAGACAAATTGGAAAACGATGAAATTTTTCAATTGACTGAAGTTGATAAAACAATTCTTGCCGACACTTCTTTTTACAGAGTTTACAATATGAGTGGTGATCAATTTACCGAAAACATTACATCGTATAATTACAATTCCATTGGCGGTTATCATGCAGCAAAACTCAGCATCTACATGGATTTGATTGAAAATCAATTGGCGAAAGGAAATGAAAAAGTGTTGGACATGTTGAATGCAAAATACTTTATTCGTAAAAATGAAAAAGGACAAACAGATGCTTATCAACAACGAGCAACTGCACTTGGGAATTGTTGGTTTGTCAATGAGGTTAAATTTGTTAAAGATGCAAATGAAGAAATGCTTGCATTGGATAATTTCAACCCTAAAGAAACAGCAATTGTTCAGGAATCATTTAGTAATTTAATACAACTTCCTTTTAAAGTTGATTCAAATGCAAGCATTCAACTTTTAAAAAATGAAACTGATTTAATAACTTATAAGTCAAATTCTAATGAAATGCAATTCGCTGTTTTTAGTGAAATATATTATAACGGAGGTTGGAAAGCTTTTATTGACGGGATAGAAACGAAAATTGTAAAAACAAATTATGTGTTAAGAGGAGTTTCAATTCCCGCAGGTGCACACACTATTGAATTTAAGTTTGAACCTCAGGGCTATCAAAAAGGGAAAAAAATTACCCGTATATTTTCAATTGTTTTATTAATTCTTTTGGTTGGGGGAATAGCTTTTGAAATAAAAAAAAGACCAAAAATGAAAGCAAATTAATTGTTGAATTAAATTGAAATTCTATTCATGAACAGTCCCACAATTAGTGTTTTGCTGCCAATTTATAATAGCGCCGCCTATTTAAAAACTGCTTTACAATCTTTGACAGATCAGCATTTCAGCGATTTTGAATTAATAATTATTAACGATGGAAGCACAGATAATTGCGAACAAATCATAAACTCATTTAATGATTCGAGAATTGTTTATCATAAAAATAAAACAAACAAAGGCTTAATTTTTTCTTTGAATTTTGGCATTAATATAGCCAAAGGAAAATACATTGCTCGAATGGATGCAGATGACATTTGTCATCCTGAAAGGTTTTTAAAACAAGTTCAATTTTTAAGCGCAAATGAAAATATTGCAGTCGTTGCCACAACTGTAAATTTTATAAATAAAAATGGTGAAATAGCAGAAAATTGGGAGCTCGATTTAAAAACTATTTTGCCAACTGACATAAAAAATACAATGCCATTTCAAAACTGTATTGCGCATCCTTCAATTATGATTCGAACAGAAATTGCAAAAGAAAATCTTTATAATTACAATTGTAAAAACCGGGAAGATTACGATTTATGGTTACGTTTATTAAATAAAAATTATTCTATTGCAAAATTGAATGAAAAACTCTTGTATTACCGCGTACATAATCATTCCATCACAAATCTTTATATAAAAAATTCATCTCTTTTCTTATCCCATTTTCGAATGAAAATTGAATTTTTGCGAACTGAATTTTATTCCAGAAGAATTAATTATTTTACCACAATGGTTCTTGTGGGAGCAATCATAGATCTTACAAAAGGTTGTTTTAAATGGATTAAATCTTTATTTTCAAAGCATGTATAATTTTCTAATCATAAAAAGAATTGTTGAAAATGTTTTCATTTTCCCATTTATTTTATTGGGAAAAATTATTGCATATTTTAATCCTTTAGAAAAAGAATATCGAATTTTCTTTTGTTTTCCTTTTTACCATACTGGTGGAGCTGAAAATGTACATGCACAAATAACACAAACAACCGGCAGTTCGGATTGTATCATTTTTTTTACAAGAAAATCTATTGACAAACGTTTCCTATTTCAATTCCAAAATTCAAATTGTAAAATTTTAGATATTTCTAAATTCACCGACCATAAAGAATTTTATTTTCTAAACTTGATTTTTAGAGGGATTGTTTCCGGTTATATAAATAAACAAAAAGAAAAGCCAATTGTTTTTAACGGTCAATGCAATTTTGGTTATAAAATAAGTCCGTGGATAAAAAAAAATATCGCTCAAATAGAACTTATTCATTCGTTGAATAGTTTTTCTTTTATTCGAATTCCGTTTTTACCTTTTATTACAAAGACAATAATGATTAGTAAAAAAAGGATTGAAGATCACCAACAATTATATTTTGAAAAAGGAATTCCTGCAAAATTTTTTGAAAGAATAATTTATATTCCAAATGGAATTTCCATTTCAGAAACTGAAAAAACAAAATCTTCCAATTCTTTTACTGTCCTCTATTCTGGAAGAGGAAGTAAAGAAAAAAGAATTTATTTATTAGGTCAGATTGCTAAAGAATTACAAAAAACAAACAAAGATATTCAATTTGTGTTCATGGGTGACGTTTCTGAATTTATTGCCGAAGTTGAATTTCCATTTATTAAATTTCTGGGCAATTTGAATGACGAAAAATCAATAAATGAACAATATGTAAATGCAGCTATTTTGCTATTGACTTCAGACACAGAAGGTTTTCCAATGGTAGTGATGGAGGCCATGGCAAAAGGTTGCGCAATCGTTGCAACACCAGTTGGCGATGTACAACTTCATATCATAAATTCAGAAAATGGTTTTTTGTTTACTTCAATTAAAGATGAAAAACAAATTGTAAAAGAAGCGGTTCTGTTTATTGAAAAATTATACAATGAACGTAATTTATTACATCAAATTTCAATCAACAATATTAAATATGCAAATACTAATTTCGGTTTAGAAAAATTTCAAAATAGTTATAGAACTTTGTTTGCAAGTTTAAAATAAATTACCAATGAAACTTTTTGGATTTATAATCATAACCTATAATAGGCCGGCTGAATTATTAGATTTGCTTACCTCCATTTGTGCATTAGAAAAAAAAGAAGAATTTTTAGAAGAAGTAATCATTGTCAACAATAAATCAACCGTTGATTATTCATCGGTTCAAGAATTAATCGACAAAAATTTACAAGTTCCAATTAAATACATTGTTGCGAATGAAAATTTGGGAGTTTCGAAAGGAAGAAATTTTGCAATCCAACAATCCACTGCCCCGATTTTATTAGTTGTTGACGATGACACTACAATTCAAACAAAAGATTGTTTTGAAAAATTGGAACAATTTTTCTATGCTAAAAATTCTGATCGAGAAACAGCAATTGTGTCGTTCAAAGTTTTATACGAAGAAACAAAGTTGATTCAGAAAAATGCTTTTCCACATAAATGTTTTCACGCATATAAAAATAAATCTTTCTTTGAAACCTACTACTACCCTGGCTGTGCGCATGCAATTAAAAAAGAGGTTTTAAATAAAACAGGTTTTTACCCAGATGATTTTTTTTATGGAATGGAAGAATACGATCTCTCCTATCGCATTTTGAATGAAGGTTATTCGATCAGTTACACCAATTCAATTGTACTTCATCACAAAGAATCTCCATTGGGAAGAAGTCCCAAAAAAGAAAAATTGCAAATGCTTTGGGTGAACAAATCAAAAGTTGCTTGGCGATATTTGCCAAAAATTTATTTTTATTCAACATCTTTTTTATGGTCACTTTATTTTTTAAGAAAAACTAATTTTGATTTTATCAGCTTTATAAAAATTTGGAAAACCATTTTAAAAATTCCACAAACTGAAAATCGAAAATTAATAAACGAAGATTCTTTAGCATATTTAAAAAAAGTAAATGCCCGACTTTCATACTAAACCATAAATACAATGTTTCTTAAAGATAAATGCATTCAACTAGCGAAAGATATGCTCATTCGTTTTCCCAAAAAAATATTTCATCTTTTTTATTTTTATGTTGATTTACAAAAATTTAAAAACAAAAATGATGGAAGATTTTCTGTAACTATGAAAGATATTCATCCCTGCATTACAGATAAAATAAAATCAACGCCTTTTGACCAACACTATATTTATCACCCGGCTTGGGCGGCTCGAATTTTAGCCAAAACTAAGCCAGTAGTGCATGTTGACATCTCTTCCATCTTAAGTTTTAGCACTATTGTATCGGCATTTATTCCTGTAAAATTTTACGATTACCGTCCGGCTTCTTTGCAATTAAATAATTTGGAATCTCATTTTGAAGATTTGAAAACACTTTCTTTCCTAAATGATTCAATCGCATCTCTTTCTTGCATGCACACAATTGAACATATCGGGTTGGGTCGTTATGGCGATGCACTTGATCCGCTTGGAGATATCAAAGCAATGAAAGAATTAATACGAGTTTTAAAACCAGGTGGCGATTTATTAATTGTTGTTCCTGTTGGTAAACCAAGAATTGAATTTAATGCACACAGAATTTATAGTTTCGAACAAATTAAAGATTACTTTTCTTCATTAAGTTTATTTGAATTTTCTTTGATCCCTGATTCCGGTGGATTAATTTCAAACGCAAATAGTGAATTAGTAAAAAAACAAAATTATGGTTGTGGTTGTTTTTGGTTTAAAAAAAATAGAGAATAATGTTTACAGTAGGAACCCAAAACGAAGAAGTAAGAATCAAATGGATTGAATCCAGCTTATTAAAAATACCAAAAGGATTAACCGTACTGGATGCAGGTGCTGGTGAAAGTCAGTTTAAAAAATATTGTAGTCATCTCAACTATATTGCACAAGATTTTGGTCAATACCAAGGCGATGGCGAAGTGGGTTTGCAAACCGGCAAATGGGATAATTCAAAATTGGATATTGTTTCCGACATTACTGCTATTCCACTTACTGACAATTCTGTAGATGCAATTCTTTGTACAGAAGTGTTGGAACATATTCCGGATCCTGTTGCTGCCATTAAAGAATTTGGAAGATTAATAAAGCCGGGTGGATATTTACTAATAACTGCGCCATTCACCAGTCTTACACATTTTGCTCCATATCATTTTTCATCAGGGCTTAGTCGATTTTTTTACGAAAAACATTTACCCAATAACAATTTTGAAATCGCAGAAATGCAATTCAATGGAAATTTTTTTGAATTTATTGCACAAGAAAACAGACGAATAAAGTCGGTTGCTAAAAAATATGCAAATCAAAACTTAACTATTTTTAAACGATTAGTAATTCATTTAAACCTTTGGCTTTTGCAAAAACTTTCAACAAAAGATAATGGATCTTCCGAACTTGTTTGTTTTGGAATTCATGTATTCGCAAGAAAAAAATGATAATTGTAAAACTCACAGGAGGACTTGGTAATTAACTTTTCCAATATGCAACTGGAAAAGCAATTGCTGTTAAAAATAACACAACAATAAAGTTTGACACTTCGGATTATACAAAAACTAATTTGCGACAAATTGATTTGGATAATTTTAATTTGGAAATAAACAGTGAGACCCGAAGAAAGAAATATAAGAATCAAATCTTTGCTTAATAATTTTAAGAAAGAAAATGCTGCTATCCGTAAGATTGGTCTCCCTACAGCAGATGGTTTTCAATTTGAAGATATTAATAACATCATGCATATACAAGCAGAGGGAAGCTATACAAATGTATTTATTGAAGGGAAAAAGAAAGAACTGGTCTCAAAAAGTTTGAAAGAATTTGAAGATATATTACCTACGATCATTTTTTGTCGAATTCATCACTCGCATATTGTCAATATTAATTTTATTAAAAAATATTATAAAGGTCGAGGAGGATATGTAGAGATGGTTGATAAAACTACTATTGAAGTGTCAATACGAAAGAAAAATGATTTCTTTGAAAAATTTAGACATTAACAATACGCAGTTAAAGTCATTATTGTTCATCAATAATTATTATAGCACAGATATAAACCTGATATTGATATGAAATAGCAAGAAACTTAGTTTTAATTAAAATTCTAATTTTAACAATAAAACTATTTTTTTATGGCTAAGTCTAACTACATCATTTGGTGTTTGGGATTATTTTTGTTTGTCAACGTACAAACTTTTTCACAAGGATGGGTAGGTAACAGCGGTAATAACCTTAATGCAGTTAACTCTTCACTAACTCCAACTCCAATAAATATTGGTATAGGTACTAATTTACCAACAGCGCAATTACACACAAATGGTACATTACGACACGAAAACCTTACAAACGCAAACCTACTAACCCAAATTTTAGTAACTGATCCTTCAGGAAATGTATTTTGGAGAGATGCCTCTACTTTTGGTACGTCTAATACATGGTTAATTAATGGCAATAATAATATTGTTGATGGTACAAATTTCATAGGTACTACAAATAATCAATCTGTCATATTTAAAGTTAATAACAAAAGAAGGTTTTCAATTAGTAAAGAGTTCACTCCAGTTGGTTTTACAAGAAATGTAAGCCCTGTAGAAGTTGGCGTATCTTCTGACACAACAAATTTGACCAATTTTTTTGTTTGGAGCAGAGATGTAGTGGGGCTTTCTCTACCAGTCTTCATTAACAGCGATATTTCTGGTATGATTTTTTCCAATAATTCAGGTAATAATAATACACTGGGAAGGCTTATAAGGTTAAACCAAGGAAACACAAATTCGGATGGAGGAAACAATTTTTATGACATAGGAATTTCCAACACTCAGTCTCTGTTTATCACTCCACGTCTGATTCCTAAAAATATTGGTTTCCCAATGAAAATGTTTACAATATCAACCGCTGATAGAGTAGGTTTTCGTTTAGCTTGGGGGGAAGAGCCTACTGCTGATTTTCATACAGTTGGATCAGTAAGGCATGAAAATCTCCCTGGTGGAAAGGGTTCTCTTCTTGTAATTGATGCAGCAGGAAACATTTTTAGAGACAATTCATTCTTTGTACAAAATAAAGTATTAGATAAAGAAATTGAAAATTTGAAAAAAGAATTGGAAATCTTAAAAAAAATGATTTACCGCCAGGATATTGGATTAAAAAAAACTGAGCAAGCAATCCTTTATCAAAACATCCCAAACCCTTTCAATGTAAATACAGAAATAAAATTTTACTTGCCAAAAGAAGTTAAGTCTGCGACTATACAAATTACTGATGTTTCAGGAAGATCAATAAAAGAAATTCCGATCCCATCTAATGGGAAAGGATCAGTCATTGTCCAAAAAGGTATTTTATCTGCCGGCACATATATTTATTCACTTCTTATTGATCATGAAGTCATTGAATCAAAGAAAATGGTATTATTAAGATAAAATGCACGTATCAACTGAAATTCAATATACCTGAGTGAGTTAATTATCAATTTCCCCACACAACATATTTCTCACTTGAATCAGTAAGCACTGTGCCAAGTTTTTCTTTTGATTCACTTAGTTTTTTAAGATTTGAAACCCATGAATAATTTTTCAAAAAAATTTCATCATTCAATTCTATTGGCTCTGTTGTTGTTTTTGAATGATAATGTACATGCATCCGAAACCTGCCATCGGATTTAAGAATTCGTTTTATTTCTTGTGCTGTTTTTTCAAAATCATCAACATGGTCAATTGCGTTTGCTGAGATAACCGTGTCAAAAAATGAATCCTCAAAAGGAACATTTTCTGCTTTTGCTTGTACAAATCTTGCTCTATTTTCATAGCAATGAAGCGGAAATCCTGCAGCAATATATCTGTCAAATAAAGGATCAAGACAATACACATCACAATTTTCAAAACACAGTGCACTTGGAAAAGGCCCGGATCCAATATCTATAACTTTTTGACCGGAAAATTCATTTCTTTCAAGACAAAGATCCCCTAAATATTTTTGCTTTTGATGGACTTCAAAAAAAGTTAATATAGCCGACAACTCCGGTGTATATGCTTTTGTTTTGTTAACAGTTGGTGAAATATGGTTGTACAATTCTTTAATTTCTCCATTGTACCATTTCAAATATTTATGAATCTCTTTTTGCCAAAACCTAACTTCTGCATTTTGTTTTTCTTTCCCGGTAAGCAATCCGGTAAGTTTTTCAAGTTTCTCAACTATTCCATTTTTTATTCCCATGACTTTTACAGGATATAATATTTTTGTACTTAATCAATAAGCACGAAGATATGATTCTGGTTGAATTGAATGGCGGAATTGGCAATCAAATGTTTCAATATGCAGCTGCAAAAAGTTTATCGCTTTACCATAAAGTAGAACTAAAACTTGATATTACTTCTGCAGAAAATAAATCTTTACCAACAGAATTAAACAAAAGACCATTTGATTTACATTATTTCAATATATCGGATAAAACCGCAGAAGAATATTTAATTAATTCCTACACAAAAATTTCTATATTTTCAAAAATAATTAATAGAGTTAAGTCCAATTATAAACGAAAAATTTATAGAGAACCTTTTTTCCATTACGACCCCAACTTTTTTAAAGCTGGACCAAATAATTATCTGAAAGGTTTATGGCAATCAGAAAAATATTTTAACTTATATCGAAAAGAAATTCGTAATGGTTTTTCAATTGACAAAAATTTTGAAATAAAATTTTCCGCTTTTCTTTCAGAATTAAAGAAACAAAATTCTATTTCAATCCACATAAGAAGAGGTGACTACCTTGCTAAAGTTTCACTTGACGTTTTAGGTGTTTTGCCCATAACCTACTACCACCAAGCAATCGAACTCATCAAATCAAAAACTCAAAACCCTAAATTCTATTTTTTCTCAGACGATATTAATTGGATAAAAGAAAATCTAATTTTACCGGAAGCTACTTATGTTTCCGATGAAATTACGAATCATCAATTTGAAGATTTGTACTTAATGAGTTGTTGTCAACACAATATAATTGCAAACAGTAGTTTTAGCTGGTGGGGCGCTTGGTTAAATAACAACCCAAATAAAATTATAATCGCGCCAAAAAAATGGTTTAATAAAGGGCCGAAGGATACGCAAGATCTTATTCCAGAAAGTTGGATAACAATTTAAAATATTTTTATTTTTCAATTTCACTTAAAAAATAATTCATCGCTTTTCGTTTTTCTTCATCCAAATTATAGCAAATGTTTTCTGTAAAATATTTTTTCAAATCATACAATTCATACGGATTGTTGGCAACAATTTCATCCAATTGGTTCAAACCAAATGCATTTGCCGTATCAAATTCTTTAATAAATTCAGGCGACAAATTATTCTTGCTAACCCAAACAGCAAATACAAAAGAAAAGCCGGTTGCTTTTTTCCATTCACTTCCTAAATCGAAAGTGTATTTTGAAATTTTTCGTTGTTCAAAAGCCCTGTCTCCAATAATTAATCCGGCTGTTGTTCCGTTTATTTTCTCACGAAAAGAATCATCGGTAGCAGCAATTAATTTTGGATTTATTTTCCAATAATTTTTCAAAAGCCATTTCAACAATTCAACAGATGTTCTACTTTGATAATCGAGATAAATGGTTGTTATATCTTCTAAATTTACATCACTAAATAAACAAACCGTTCCAACAGTTCCATCAGTAGCTATGCAATAATTCCCAACTAAATGATACGTTTCCAAATCTTTTAAAGCCGCTACAGGCAACAATCCAAGTTCAATTTCATTATTTTTAAAAAGTTCAACTAATTGCTTTGGAAAACTTTCTATCAATTCTATTTTTTTATTTATTGAAAGTTTTTGCAACCCATAAATTAATGGCAACGTATTGAGGTAACTTACAATTCCTACTTTAATCTTGTTCAATTGAGTTATTTTTGTTGGTAAAGATAATTGCAGCAAAACGCAAAATCAAAATATGAAATTAAATTCTCTGACAGCTATTTCACCGATTGATGGCCGCTACAGGCAGCAAGTAAATCAATTGGAAGAATATTTTTCCGAATATGCTTTAATTAAGTATAGAGTTCATGTTGAAATTCAATACCTTTTGTTTTTGCATGAAAGTAAAATTTTTAACCTAACAACAAAAGCAAAAAAAACACTTCTAAAAATTGATTCGGAATTCGACAATAGCAAAGCGCAAATAATTAAAGACCTTGAAGCAACTACAAATCACGATGTAAAAGCTGTTGAGTATTTTATAAAAGATGAATTGAAAAAATCAGGCGATAGCGCAATTGCTGAATGGGTACATTTTGCGCTCACTTCGCAAGACATTAACAACACAGCTATCCCACTTTCTTGGAAACATGCAATTGAATTTAATTATTTACCTGCGGTTCTAAATCTTTCTACGCAATTATTATTATTAGCTAAACGATGGGGAAATATTCCTGTATTAGCGCATACACACGGCCAGCCTGCTTCTCCAACTCGTTTGGGGAAAGAAATGATGGTTTTTGTTGAACGCATCCAAAATCAAATTGACCTTTTAGTAACGATTCCTTTCACTGCAAAATTTGGTGGCGCAACAGGAAATTTCAATGCACATCATGTTTCATTTCCAAAAACAAACTGGATAAAATTTGCCAATAATTTTGTAAATAAAAAATTAGGATTATCTCGAATTCAATATTCTACTCAAATAGAACATTACGATAATTTGGCTGCGCATTTTGACGGAATGAAAAGAATCAACACGGTTTTAATTGATTTATGTAGAGATTTTTGGACCTACATCTCCATGAATTATTTTAACCAAAAAATCAACGAAAAAGAAGTTGGTTCATCGGCAATGCCGCATAAAGTAAATCCAATTGATTTTGAAAATGCCGAAGGAAATTTAGGAATTGCAAATGCACTGTTTGAACATTTTTCAGCAAAACTTCCGGTATCGCGGCTTCAGCGCGATTTAACGGATTCCACCGTGTTGCGCAATATTGGCGTTCCTTTTGCACACACCGTTCTCGCCATTCGATCCATTGAAAAAGGTATTGGAAAATTAGTTGTAAACGATTCAGCAATTTATGAAGATTTGGAAAATAATTGGGCTGTTGTTTCCGAAGCCATTCAAACTATTCTAAGAAGAGAAAAATTTCCTAATCCGTATGAAGCCTTAAAAAAATTAACAAGAGGAAATAAAAAAATAGACAAACAATTGCTTCACAATTTTATTGATTCACTTTCTATTAGTAATAAAATAAAACAAGAATTGAAAAAAATTACACCGCATAATTACACAGGTATTACGCCAAAGTATTGATGAAATTTTCGTTTGTGATTTTTAAAAGCAATACTTCTTTTTCATCTTCCCTATAAAGTTTTTCTTTTACAAACCCTGTTTTTTGCAACACTTTTAAGGAAGCTGAATTTTCAACTTCACAAGTTGCAAATAATGTTGAAAGTTTGACTACATTAAAAGCATGTTTTATTCCAAGATTGGCTATTTCAGTAGCATAACCCCTTCCCCAATATTTTGGAATCAATGAATAACCCAATTGAATATTTGTAGATTTTTCAATTGGAAAAACGGCCATCATTCCAATAAAAATATCTGTTGATTTTAATTCCACTGCCCATCCGCCAAGCAACGGAGTTTTATCGTAAGTTTCTATAATTTCCTGTAATCGCTGATTGCTTTCATCAAAAGTTTTAACTGGTCTAATATAGCGAACTACCTGCTCATCCCCATTTAATTGAAAAAAATTATTTTGATCGTTCGTAGTAAATTGCCTTATTAATAATCGCTCCGTTTCGTAAATCATTATTTTGAATTTTTATGCACTTCATTCGTAAAATTAAATTCAATATCAGGATTATTATTTCTTTCTGTATTTAAAAACCATTCGCTGTTTGCCAAATAAACCAAATAACCATCTTTATCAACACCAACATGGCCGGGCTTGAAGCGAATGAACTCGTTTAATTTATTTGCATCTTTACTCGAAATCCAACAAGCTTTGTAAAATGGTAAACTATTAAATTGCACGGATGCACCGTATTCGTGCAAAAGACGGTATTGAATTACTTCAAATTGAAGTTCGCCAACGCAACCAATTATTTTTTTATTCCCACCATGTTGTGTAAACAATTGGGCAACTCCTTCATCCGTTAATTGCAATAACCCTTTTTCCAATTGTTTTGTTTTCATTGGATCTTTATTGACAACTTCTTTAAATATTTCGGGAGAAAAAGTTGGAATTCCGGTAAAGAAAAAACTTTCCCCTTCGGTAAGTGTATCTCCAATTTTGAAATTTCCGGTATCAAACAAACCCACCACATCGCCGGGGAAAGCGTCTTCCAACATACTTTTTTCTCTTGCCATAAAAGAATACGGATTGCTAAATCGAATATCTTTATCTAATCGAACATGATGATAATATTTATTTCTTTCAAACTTTCCACTGCAAACACGCATAAAAGCAATTCGATCTCTGTGTTTCGGATCTAAGTTGGCATGAATTTTAAAAACAAAACCACTAAATTTTTCTTCGTGAACATTTATTTCTCTTACAGAAGTTTCTCTATTACTTGGAGTTGGCGCAATCCGAATAAATGTATCCAACATTTCTTTTACACCAAAATTGTTAATTGCGCTTCCAAAGAAAACCGGCGCCACATTTGCCGCTAAATATTCTTTATTATTTAATTCGCCGTGAACCGTATCCACCAATTCAATATCTTCTTTTAAAGTAGCAGCATCTTTTTCTCCTAATTTTTCTGTTAGAATTTTATCGCCGCTATTTTCAACAGAAATCAATTCTTCTTCAACTCCTTTCGTATTTGCAGCAAATAATCTTAAATTTTTATCGTGTAAATTATAAACGCCTTTAAATTCTTTTCCACTATTTATTGGCCAAGTCATCGGATGTAATTGAATTGCTAATTCCTTTTCAATTTCTTCGAGCAAATCAAATCGGTTCTTTCCATCTCTATCCATTTTATTAATAAAAACAATAACAGGAGTTGCACGCATTCTACATACTTGCATCAATCTTTTGGTTTGCGCTTCTACACCGTTTACACTATCAATTACTAAAATAACACTATCAACCGCAGTCAATGTTCGGTAAGTATCTTCTGCAAAATCTTTGTGACCAGGAGTATCTAAAAGATTAATGAAAATATCTTGATACATAAATGTCATTACGGAAGTAGCTACAGAAATTCCACGCTGTCTTTCTATTTCCATAAAATCGCTGGTAGCAAACTTTTTAATTTTGTTGCTTTTCACCGCACCGGCAACTTGAATAGCTCCTCCGAACAAAAGCAGTTTCTCCGTTAAAGTTGTTTTTCCCGCATCCGGGTGACTAATAATGGCAAAAGTTCTTCGTTTGCGAATTTCTTTCTGGTATTTCATAAAGTTCGCAAAGGTAGGTTAGGATTTTTTATTTCTTTGACTGATAATTCTACCGTTTAGCTTTTTAAGTTACCATTGACATAAATAAGTTTCTTAAAAAAGCGCACAGTAATTAAATTTGCTTATGCTTCTTCGAAACATTGAAATCATTACCAGTAGTTTAAAAATGGCTTTGCAGGAATTGTGGAAAAATAAACTCCGCACCTTCCTTTCACTATTCGGAATAACAATTGGAATTTTTTGCATTATCAGCGTAATGGCAACGCTAAATAGTCTTGAACAAAATATTCAAAACGAAATCAAATCCTTTGGCACCAATACGATTTATGTTGACAAATGGGATTATAGCCAAGGCGGTGGAGGCGAATTCCCTTGGTGGAAATATATAAAGCGACCTGCCATAAAACATGCAGAAGTTGAAGCAATATTAGAAAGAACTCATTCTGCTAAAAATGCTGCATTCAAAATAAACATTCAAGCGGATGCAGAATTTCAAGGTAGTATTTTGAAATCAGTTTTGATGTATGGCTTTACAAAAGATTTCAATAAAATACAAGCAGTGGATATTCAATTAGGTAGGTATTTTTCTGATGTAGAATTTCAAGAAGGGAATAATTCTTTTGTAATTGGAAACGAAGTTGCCGAAGAACTTTTTTTAACAATAGAAAGAGCATTGGGAAAATTAATAGAAGTAAAAGGGAAAAAAGGAATTGTAATTGGAGTAATTAAAAAACAGGGAAATCAACTTTTAGGAGGTTGGCAATTTGATAAATGTATCATTATGCCATACCGATTTGCTAGAACAATTATGGATGAAAGAGGTGCCGACCCACTTATTCTTGTTCAAGGTAAAGATGGATTTGCAAGTGCTGCTTTAAAAGATGATTTAAAAGGGACAATGCGTGCAGTAAGAAAATTGAGCCCTAGACAGGAAGATGATTTTACATTAAACGATGTAAATGATTGGAGTGCAGCTTTTAGCGATGCTTTTGCTGGTATAAATATGGGAGGAGCAATCATTGGAGGAATTAGCTTGATCGTTGGTTTATTTGGCGTCGCAAATATTATGTTTGTAAGTGTAAAAGAAAGAACAGGTCAAATTGGTTTAAAAAAAGCTATCGGCGCAAAGAGTCGTATAATCCTCACTGAATTTCTAATTGAAGCAGCTTTTCTTTGTTTAATTGGTGGGATTATTGGAATACTACTCGTTTTTATATTGACAAAAATATTATCAAATGTTTTCGATTTTCCCATTTTTATTTCGATAAGTAATCTTATTTCTGCAGTTAGCATTTGTTTTGCTGTTGGAATTTTAGCAGGAATCATTCCCGCTTCAATGGCAGCAAGAATGAACCCTGTAGTAGCTATTAGAAGTAAATAAAAAATTGAAATTGCATCTTTCCTACCTTTGAAAAAAATTGATAAATGCCGCTAACCATCCTTGCAATCGAATCGAGTTGTGATGAAACTTCCGTTTCTATTTGTAAAGACGGTCAGATCCTTTCAAACATTATTGCCACCCAAAAAGTGCATGAAAAATACGGAGGCGTAGTTCCTGAACTTGCAAGCAGAGCACATATTCAAAATATTGTTCCAGTAATGAGCGAAGCAATGAAAGTTGCAGATTGCGAATTACATCAGATCGATGGTATTGCTTATACCGCTTCTCCCGGATTAATTGGATCTTTATTAATTGGTTCTCAATTTGCAAAATCATTAGCGCTTTCACTCAACAAACCTTTAATTGCAGTTAATCATTTAGAAGCACATGTTTTAGCAAATTTAATTCCGGAAAAAAAACCATCGTTTCCTTTTTTATGTTTGATTGTAAGTGGCGGACATACACAAATTGTACTTTGCGAATCACCCATTTCAATGAAAGTAATTGGCGAAACGATTGATGATGCTGCCGGTGAAGCATATGATAAATCGGCAAAACTTTTGGGACTTCCCTACCCCGGTGGACCATTAATTGATAAATATGCGCAACTTGGAAATGCAAATCGATTTTTATTTCCTGAACCGCAAATTCCGGAATTAAACTTTAGTTTTAGTGGTGTAAAAACTTCCATTCTTTATTTTCTTCAAAATGCTGGAAAGAGTACAATTTATAAAAAAGAATTTTTAGCAACAGAAGAGGAGAAAAAACAATTTATCGAAGAAAATAGAAATGATATTTGTGCTTCTATTCAAAATAGAATTGTTACTATTTTATTGAACAAATTAAATAAAGCTGCTTCAATTACTAATTGTAAAAATATTTGCATTGCTGGCGGAGTAGCTGCCAATAGTGGACTTCGAAAGAATTTTGAAGAAATGGGAATTGCCAAAAACTGGAATACTTTTATCCCTCCAATGGAATTTTGTACAGATAATGCTGGCATGATTGCCATTACAGGTTATTATAAATTTCTTCACAAACAATTCAATGAACTTTCTTTTCCCACAAATGCAAAAACAGTTGCTTGAAATTATTTACTAGTAAAAGCATAAGTCTGTTTAATGTCAAACTCTTTTTTTAGATTCAAACAATTCACTGTGCATCAGCAAAACTGTGCAATGAAAATAACAACAGATGCTTGTTTGTTCGGAGCTTGGACTGCAATGCAATTAAAGCAATTGCCAGAAAAAACTAAGACTATTTTAGATATTGGAACAGGAACAGGTTTGTTGAGCCTAATGTTGATTCAAAAAAATCAAACACATTCAATCAATGCAATTGAAATTGATAAAAATGCTGCAATGCAAGCTGCTACAAATTTTGCAGCAACTCCATGGAAAGAAAAATTGAATGTAATAAATGAAAATGTTATAAATTTTTCATTCCCGAAATTATTTGATTTTATCATTTGCAATCCACCATTTTATGAAAATGATTTAAAATCGAACAACATAAAAAAAAATATAGCACACCATGACGAAGGATTGAATTTGAAAAATTTGTTTCAAATTATAAAAACTAATCTATCTAATGATGGAACTTTTTGTATGTTACTTCCTTACAAAAGGGATATAGAAATTCATCCAATTTTTCATCAGTATCATTTCAAAATCATTACGAAAACATATGTTCGCCAATCAACAAAACACGATTTTTTCAGAATACTAATTCACGGTAAAATTGAGAATGATGCCGACAACAGAGAACCTATAATTAATGAAATTTCAATTTGTGATGAAGAAAAACTATACACAAGAGAATTCATTTCTTTATTGAAAGATTATTACCTGAAATTATAATTTGCCTGCAGCAAAATTGCTCAGATATTGAAAGTGTGGCGTTAGCTTTCCATTCTTTGTAATCGTTGCTCTATCGAGGATTGGCGATCCATTCGTAACTAAATCTTCCAAAATATATTTAATAAACTGCTCACCAAAATATCGGCTTGCATCTCGCGGCAATTCATTAGGCAAATTGCCCACCGCCATAATATCGACTGATGAATTGAGATAAGGATTAGTCTTTTCAAAACTTATTTTATCTACACCGTAAATAGGATTTTCAATTGTTTGATCGCCTAAATTTATTGGCACTGAACCACCAGCATCATCCGTAATATCTGCAATTGTTTGAATTGCAAAATCGTTCGAAGCAACGATGTCCTTTTCAAAAAGACGCGGAACATTTTTATCCCAATAAATTCCATTGAGTAAAATATCTGTTTGTTTTATGTAGGGCATAAATTTACATCGATACAGTTCTGGTTTTTCGTGAAATTCCTGCCGATTGTATTTTTTAGAGATGGAATTCTCATACAAATCAGCACCTTTCAATTGTGTATAAATGGGATAAGTAAATGTTTTACTTAAATAATCATATGGTTCAACTTCTGTAATTCCCATTAAATTCATAATCTCTAAAATCCCATGTGCCACTCTTCCCGATCCGGTTACAGCAATTTTTACATTCGGAATTTTCAACCCAAAATAAGTGTGTATTAATTCCTGTAAATTTTTCTGTTTGTAAACTCTATCCAACTTAAACTTTTCAGTTCTGTTTCCGTAAGCCATCATTGCATTGTGTGCGCCTACGACTCCTGCAAAAAAACCAAACCCAATTACTCGCTGACCATCTTCGTGTTCAAAACATTCATAGTCAATTAAAGAAATATTTTTTTCAAGTACTGTTTGTAGTAATTTTTGATTACTCTTCTGCTGCTTTTTAGTATGTGAAAAAAATAAGTAAGTTTTTTTCGGTAATAATAGATTTACAGGAACTTCTTTAATCCCCAATAGAATATCACAATCACTTAAATCTTCTCTAAGTTCCACTCCCGCTGCTTTGTATTCCTTATCTGAAAAACATCTATTTTCTGAAGGCTGTGCAATAATTTGTACATCATCTCTGTTTTTATGAACCCATTTGCATTGATCCGGCGTTAATGCAACACGATTATCTGCTGGAATTTTTCCTTCTTTTATAAGCCCTATTTTTTTCATAAGCGTACATTTGCAGACAGACAAATATAATTTTAAAAAAATCTATAAAGTATAAAATGAATTATTTTGAACTTTTCGAAATTCCTATTCAATTACAAATAGAGCAAAAATTTCTTCCACATAAATATTTTGAATTAAGTAAAAAATTTCATCCTGATTACTTTATCAATCAATCATCAGAAATCCAAGAATCTATTTTAGAAAAATCAGCCGCTTTAAATAAAGGATTTAATATTTTCAAAAACCCATTAGAAACCATTAAATATCTCTTACAACTGAAAGGGTTATTGGTTGAAGAAGAAAAATATGAACTCCCTCCTATTTTTTTATTGCAAGTAATGGACATAAATGAACAAATTGAAATAGCAGCCAATGAGGATAATAATTGGCAAATAGCACTCCATAATTTAGAAAATGAAATTTATAACCCTGTTAAAGAAATTATAGAAAATTATAAAGATGGTATTTCTACCGAAAAAGAATTGTTGCAAGTGAAAGATTATTATTTCAAAAAAAAATACTTACAACGAATTCAACAACAATTAAACAGATTGCTGTAATATTGCACCCCTTTAGCCCGGGTGGCGGAATTGGTAGACGCAGCAGACTCAAAATCTGCCGTTCGCAAGGATGTGCTGGTTCGATTCCAGTCTCGGGCACTTTGTAATATTTTAGACAATTCTTCGAAGAATTGTCTTTTTTATTTTCCGTTGAAGTACTTATCAGTAAAGGGATTGCAGAGAAAATATATTAACATCTTGTTTCATCCAACAATTTCATCTCTCTCAGTTGTAGCTGTCGCATCGTATTTTATTCTTTTTTTGAGGATAATACAATCCCTTCTTTTGCTGTTTCCTTTACCAAATCAGCGATAGTCCTGTTTTCAAACATGGAAATTAATTTTGGTTTTATATGCTTGTATTGTGAATGCAAAGGGCATGGCCTCTTTTCCGAACAATCACTTAATCCTAAAATGCAAGTATTTAACCACTCGCATCCTCCAATTGCATTGAGAATGCTGCTAATTGGAAACATCTTAGCTTCATCTGTTATATAAAAGCCTCCATTAGGCCCCCTGACTGATTGAACAATACCGACTCCCGTAGTAAGTTGTTGAAGAATTTTTGCTGTATAGGCTTGAGGAGACCCTATTGCTTTTGCAATTTCTTTTAAACTCATTTTCTTTTTCTCAGTACTTTTTTGTGCAATTAACATTACTGCCCTCAAAGCATATTCTGCAGATTTAGATAACATATACTACTTATATTTTTATACAAGTTAAACCAAAGAATTGGAATACCACTCTGCATATGAATCGTGTGTTTCGAAAATTTTTAGGTTTTCTAATTTAATATACTCAGGTAGCGTAGCTATCAGTTTATTTTTTATAAAAATTAAAATATTTTCTGCAGTTGGTTCTATTTCCCAAATTATCAGGTTTTCTATTGTTTGTATTTCTGAATGTTCGGAAAGAAAACGAGATGATAAAATTATTTTATGATCAAGCAATTCTGTTATAGAAGCGTAAATCAGCTTCTTTAATTCTTTGAAGTCTACCTCAAAGCCTGGATAAAGAAGAAAGTCATCGACAGTTACATTTCGACCTGTTACTGTAACATGTAATTCATAGGAATGCCCATGAATGTTTCTGCAGTCCCCTGGATAATCAGCAATAGCATGAGCCATTTCAAATCGAACAACTTTAGTTATATGAATCATTTTTTTCTGTTAATTTGCAAAAAAAGACAAATATATCCACAATCTATTACCTTCACAAAAAACAATTCCACACTATGTCTACACACAATGTACTTAGCTATCTTCTTAATCCAAAAAAATGGTGGCTTCCTCTGCTAATAATATTTTTGATTAGCTTATTTGGTGTATCTATGATAGGAATTCATACATATACAGAGGCTCCACCCATTGCAACATTTGTAGACAATAAAAACAAAATTGTATTTTCTAAAGAAGATATTTTAAAAGGGCAAGCAACATTCCAACAATCTGCATTAATGGAGTATGGCAGTTTCTTTGGCGATGGTGCCTATCGTGGCCCAGATTTTACAGCCGAAGCATTACACCAAGTTGCATTATATATGAATTCTTTTTATGAACAAGGAATAGTAACGAGCGATAGTGAGAAAGATTTGAAACAAAAAGGTGTTGCAGAAAAAGTAAAAAATGAACTCAAAAGAAATCTTTATAACAAAAAAAACAATCAGGTTTTATTAAGTGAGGGTCAGTCCTATGCAGCAAATTCATTGATACACTACTACAATACTAAGTTTACACAAAGCGACTCCGCTTCTTCTTACCAATCAATTAGATACATCAAGGATAGTGCTCAAATTAGAGCACTATCCGCTTTTTTTTTCTGGGGAGCTTGGGTTTGCGGCGTGGAAAGACCAGGAGAAAGCTACAGCTATACGCATAACTGGCCCTTTGATCCGCAAGCTGGTAATACCCCAACTTCTGCTATTATTTTATGGAGTATTTTGGGAATGTTTGGTTTAATATTAGGGCTCGGACTCGTGCTTTACTATCACGGTAAATTAGAAAAGCTGAATAATGAAACTTACACAAGTAATGCACAGTCCTTTATGACAACCGAAGAGGTCTCCAATTTTACACCCTCTGCTATACAAAAAGCAACATTTAAATATTTTTTTACTGCCATTTGGCTTTTTGCACTTCAAGTATTGTCAGGCATTTTGACGGTACATGATTTTGTTGGAATTGTTAATTGGTTTGGATATGACCTATCGGAATTATTACCCATTACCATCACTAGAAGCTGGCATGTGCAACTTTCCATTATCTGGATTTCGGCTTGTTGGATTGGAGGCTCTTTTTTCATGATGTCCTTAGTTTCTCCGAAACAGTCAGCAGCTCAATTAAAATTAGTAAACACTATCTATTGGCTAACCGTTTTATTGGTGGCAGGCTCCTTAGCTGGAATTCTATTAGGCCCCCTTGGCTATTTAGGTAAATATTGGTATTGGGCCGGGCATCAAGGTTGGGAATTTGTTGAGCCTGGTAAAATTTGGCAGATTTTGCTTGGCTTTATTTTCATTTTATGGGCGATTACTCTATACAGAGGAGTGAAACCAATTTTGAAACTTAACCAACCATGGGCTTTGCCTAACTGGCTTATCTATTCTACTTTTAGCATCATCCTATTACTTTCCTCGGGATTTGCTTTTACACCAACTACAAACTTTGTCATTGCCGATTTTTGGAGATGGATGGTAGTTCATATGTGGGCAGAAGCATTTTTTGAAGTCTTTACTACTGTGCTTATTGGATTCTTCATGGTGATGATGGGATTGGTAAATAAACAGGCGGCTATTCGAGTAATTTATTTGGCAACATTATTGTTTTTAGGATCTGGATTATTGGGTATTTCGCATAATTTTTATTGGAATGCAAAACCTGTTTTTACCATGGCATTAGGAAGCGTCTTTTCTACCTTGCAGGTTGTTCCCTTAGTGTTGCTCACTTTGGAAGCTTGGAGATTCAGTAAATTACCTAAAGCATTGGAATCTGCAAATGAGCATGTAACTCCCAAAAGTAAATTTGGATTTAAAGAGGTTTTCCTTTTTTTAATTGCAGTCAATTTTTGGAATTTCTTTGGTGCGGGAGTGCTGGGCTTTATTATTAACCTCCCTATTGCAAACTATTTTGAACATGGCACTTATTTAACAGTTAACCATGGACATGCTGCATTGATGGGTGTATACGGAAATCTTGCAATTGCAGCAGCTTTATTTTGTAGTCAACTACTAATCAAGAAAGCATGGTGGCATTCGCAAGTTGTCAAAATTGTATTTTGGTCTATTAATTTAGGTTTATTGCTTATGATATTTCTTGACCTTTTCCCTGTCGGAGTATATCAATTTCAACAAACAGCTGAAAAGGGACTGTGGTATTCTAGAAGCAGCGCATTTACTGACAGTATTGAATTTCAATCTTTGACTTGGCTTAGAATAATTGGAGGTTCAATTTTTACCATTGGAGGAGTAGTTCTTCTTACTTGGTTTTTTACAAGTAGGGCCAACAAATTAAAAAACTAATATTATTCTCAAAATTGATGATTTTTAAAAATTACTACAGCTATTTAGGGATCTATGACAATTTTTCCCAACAATAATTTAGTCAAAAAAGTATAGTTGAAAAATCTATTTTTGCGAGAGTAATTAAATACGCAATGAAAAATTTGATAGTAATTCGTCAACAACGACTCGAAAAAATATTTGAAGGTGGCGGTAAAAAAGCAGCAACAAAACAAAAAGAAAAAAACAAACTAACTCCAAGAGAAAGAATTGCTTATTTAATTGACAAAAACAAACCCTTCGTTGAAATTGGCGCATTCGCTGGCTTTGAAATGTATGCAGAAGAAGGTGGTTGCCCGGCCGGAGGAACCGTGGGTGGTATTGGTTATATTTCTGACAGGCAATGCATGATTGTTGCAAACGACCAAACCGTAAAAGCAGGTGCTTGGTTTCCTATAACCGGAAAGAAAAATTTACGGCTACAAGAAATTGCAATGGAAAATAATTTACCAGTAATTTATTTAGTTGACAGTGCCGGCGTTTATCTTCCACTGCAAGATGAAATTTTTCCAGATAAAGAACATTTTGGTCGTGTGTTTCGCAACAATGCAAAAATGAGTGCCATGGGAATTACGCAAATTGCAGCGGTGATGGGCCCCTGTGTTGCAGGTGGAGCATACTTACCAATAATGAGCGACGAAACATTAATGGTTGAAGGAAATGGATCTATTTTTTTAGCCGGTCCCTATCTTGTAAAAGCTGCAATTGGCGAAGATGCAACTATTGAAACATTGGGTGGTGCAGAAACACACACTGAAATTTCTGGCATTGCCGATTATAAATTTAAGACCGAACAAGAATGTATGGATCATATTAAAAAAATGATTTCTTTGTTAGGAAAAAATGAAAAAGCAGGATTTAATCGGATTGATTCAATTGCTCCAAAAAAAGAGGAGAAAGATCTACTTCATCTTTTACCGCAAGATGGAAAACCTTACGATGTAATGGAAATTATTGAACGCATTGTAGACAATTCTGAATTTGAAGAATTTAAAAAAGAGTATGGCAAAACTATTGTTTGCGGCTACGGACGAATTGATGGTTGGGCAGTTGGGATTGTTGCCAATCAACGAAAATTGGTAAAATCGAAAAAAGGGGAATTACAAATGGGCGGCGTCATTTATAATGACAGTGCTGATAAATCTGCTCGCTTTATATTAAACTGTAATCAGAAAAAAATTCCTTTGATTTTTTTACAAGATGTAACAGGCTTTATGGTTGGCAGTAGAAGTGAACATTCGGGAATTATTAAAGATGGCGCAAAAATGGTAAATGCAGTTGCTAACTCAATCGTTCCAAAGATTACAATTATTTTGGGTAATTCCTATGGTGCAGGCAATTATGCTATGTGTGGTAAAGCATACGACCCTCGATTTATTTATGCTTGGCCCACAGCAAAAATTGCTGTAATGGGTGGCGATCAAGCGGCAAAAACACTTTTGCAAATTCAAGTAAGTTCAATGAAAAATAAAGGACAAGAACTAAATAAAGAAGAAGAAAAAAAATTATTGAAATCAATTCAGGACAAATATAATTCGCAATCATCACCCTACTATGCAGCCGCTCGTTTATGGATTGATGACATCATAAATCCTTTAAAAACTCGAACATTAATTAGTGAAGCAATTGCAGCTTCAGACAATAATCCATTTTTCAAAAAAATGCAAGTAGGTGTCTTTCAAGTTTAATCAAAAAAAATGTTTAAAAAAAATATACGCTGATTAAAAAAAAATACTTATTTTCACTTTGTAATCAACACTATCTAAAAGCTTATGAAAAAATACACGTTTTTTAATTTTATTTTAGTTGCTTTTTGTTCGTTTATATTGCTTCAATCTTGTAAAGATGATAGCTACTTACTAACACCTGCACCTATTCCCGATCAATCATTTGCAGAAGAATTTGACACTGCAACTTCTGCTTATAGTAGAGGATGGAGATGGATAAACAGAAGCGATGTTATTGGACGTCGTAATTGGCAAAACCCAACTACAATTCCTTTTGCTCCTTATTCTGGTGTAACGGGTAATGGTTACCTTTATGCAGACTATCAATCTACTGCATCTGGAGCTGGTGTTATTAGTAATTGGGCAGTGTCTCCTTCTTTGATTTTGCAAAATGGAGATAAAATTATTTTTTACACTCGTTCTCAATTAGACGGGAATACCGATTGGGTAAATCGTATGCAAGTAAGAATAAATAAATACAATACCCTTAATTGCGGTGATGGTGTAGATCCTGGAGATTTTACAATACCTCTTTTGGATATAAACCCTTTCTATTATGAATTCTTATTGAATGTATTTAATAACCCTGCAAGTCCACAATATGCACAAGTGCGTCAAGCATATCCGCATGTTTGGACAAGATTTGAGGCAACGGTTCAAGGGTTAACAGAACCAACCCGTGGTCGTTTTGCATTCCGTTATTTTGTAGAAGAAGCTGGAAACAACGGCAGAGCAAATGCAATTGCAATTGACCAAGTAGTTTATGCAGGTAAAAAATAATTGAGAACTGAAAAATTAAAAATTTTTGTTTATAATAAAAAGGCCTTATGAAAAATAAAACTTTACTTTCTTCGAGTTTTGTACTTTTTTTAACTTCTCTTTTTCTATTACAATCTTGTAAAGAAGAAAAATTAGCAGAAGCACCACAGCAGCCAGCAAGCTTATCTTACCACACAGAGTTCGATTCAATTGGTAAAGTAATTGCTGATGGTTGGAGAGCAGTAAACAAAAGTCAACCTGCAAGTGGAGATTCTTGGCAACAAGGATCTTATATTGCTGATAATATAAAAGGAGGACCATTTCGATCGGCAATACCTGCCCATTCTTATGTTGCAAGTGCAAACGAATATGCACTTTGCCCTTACACTGTAGGACGTAATTTATCTTTTATTAATTGTTGGTTGCTAACACCAGCATTGTCTATGAAAAATGGAGATCGATTTTCTTTTTGGACAAGAACAAAAACTTCTGTTTCTTACCCCGATCGGATGCAAGTTTGGATGAACACAACAAATGACGGTACAAATGTGGGAGAAAATCAAAATGAAACAGGCGATTTTACAAAATTAATTGTTGATATAAATCCTTCTCAATCTAGAACTGGCTATCCAACAGCTTGGACAAAATATGAATTTGTAGTTTCTGGTTTACCTTATAGTGTACCTAAAAAATTGCGCATTGGATTCCGCTATTATGTTCAAGCTGGCGGTCCAAGTGGTGCAAATTCCGACGAAATTGGAATTGACGATTTTGAATTTATTAGCAATTAATTAATAGCAACAAATCTTTTAATCCAGCTTTGATAACTTCATCGCTGGATTTTTTATTTTTACATTTTTATGAAACAAACACCTCTTTTCATTTTCCTACTTGTATTTTTTTCTTCTTGTTTTAACTTCGACAAAGAATATAAAAAAACAATTGTAAACAATTCTACAATAAATGATCGGTGGAAAATTATTACTCCTGTAATAGATTCTATCCAAGATGGCGACTTGATACTACGCTGTGGAGACGACAACACAAGTTACACTTTAAAAGATTTCAGCCATACTGAAAAACTATACTCTCACAGTGGAATTGCTTTAAAAACAGACAGTGGAATTTATGTTTATCACAATATGGCCGGAGATTTTAATCCCGATGAAATAATGCGCCACGACAGAATTGATTCTTTTCTAACTCCTGCAACTAATATTGCTTTTGGGATTTATCGTTACAATCTTTCTGATAATGAAAAGGGGAAATTAAAAGAAATAATTTTCGCACACTATAAAAACAAATTACCTTTTGACATGAACTTTGACTTGCGTGAAGATGAAAAAATGTATTGTGCCGAAATGATTTATAAATCAATTGAAAAAGCAACGAATAGTAGAATTGTTTTTGATAAAAGTGGAGTAACTAATGAACTAAAAAGAAAATATATTAAACTTGCCTTGGCTAATAAAGTTATCTACTCTACAAAAGGAGTTGATCAGCGTGAATTTGTTGCAATTGATAATCTTTATTTGAACGCAAATTGTAAACAAGTATTCAAACATATTTTCAAAGAAAATACAGGAACTGTAAAAATCCCAGAACCTGAAAAATAAATTCATTGACAAGTCCTGAAATTTTAATTTATACAGATGGTTCTTCTCGTGGAAACCCAGGCCCGGGTGGCTATGGAGCAATACTGATTTACGATCATCGACAAAAAGAATTATCAAAAGGATTTCGATTTACAACCAACAATCGAATGGAATTAATGGCTGTAATTGCAGGACTTGAAGCCTTGAAAAAAAACAATTTACATATTGCCGTTTATTCCGATAGCAAATATGTTGTAGATGCGGTAGAAAAAGGATGGTTAAAAAAATGGATCGCTACTGATTTTAAAGGAGGAAAAAAAAACAAAGATCTCTGGTTTTACTTTTACGAACTTTCTCAAAAAAATAAAATTCGATTTGTTTGGGTAAAAGGACATTCAACGAATGTACTAAATAATCGTTGCGATGAATTGGCAACCTCTGCAGCTGATGGGAAAAATTTATACCACGATACAGCTTATGAAAAATTAAGCGGAATGTAACTCTACACTGAAAATTTTATTTTTCAATAAATAAAACCCTCCAAAAAATATTCCAGAAAATAGTAAAGTTGAAATCAAACTCCATTTTAGAAATGGAATTGCGGCAACATAGCAAGCAATAAATCCAGTTAAATTTTTTGGATAAGGAACATTATTAATATCAAGACCACTAAGCCAAACTGAAAAATTAGATAAAATGAAATAGCCAATCGTTCCGATCAACGAACCAACAACAACCGGTTTGATTTTGTTTGTCTTAATAAAAAATCCTACGATAGAAATTGCAGCTATTATTAAATAATTCACCAATTGTCCACCATAAAATCCTTTGATTACTGTTAACCCTTGTAAATACAATATTTGATACAATGCATCGGAAACAAACATGGATAACAGTGGAAATAAAAAAGCGATTTTTTTATTCTGAATTACAGAACCTGCAAAAATTGCCATCGCAATTTGCGGGGCAAAACCAAATGGTCTTCCGTCCCAAACTCTATAAAGTGCTGCAACAACAATTAACAATATAATAACTAACAGGTTTGATTTCGTTGATTTCATAAAAAATTATTTCAACACAAAGATAATAGAAAGCAAAAAATAAATTAATTAATTCATAGTTTAGTTTGAACCAGAAGCCTTATAAATTTCTGCATCTTGCAATGCAGTCATTTTAACTTCATTCTCCAAAAATAAAACTGCTGATTGCCCTTGCTTCAACTCAATTTTTGAACTTTCATTTTCAAGCCGAACAGAGCCTTTTTTAACAAATAGTATTTCAGTCGTTTTTGGAAAAACAACAACTTCCTGTCCTATTTTTTGTTTAAATAAGCTTATTTGAAAATCGTTTACTTCAATTGGAAAAGTAGTTTCAAATCCTAATTGAACACCTTTTATGATTGCCGGAATTGTTGGTTCAATTTTCACAATTTTCATCAATTCCAAAATATCAATATGCTTGGATGTAAGTCCGGCGCGAATTACATTATCTGAACTGGCCATAATTTCTATACACTGCCCTTCCAAATATGCATGCGGCAAACCTGCCAATTGAACAATTCCTTCTTCTTTTTGCAAGCAAACTAAATTAAAAAAATAGATAGAAAAAATTCCGCGATCGCAGTTTCCGTTTTTGTTAAACGACTGTGCTGCTTTTGCAGCCCAATAATTTTCATCTGATTTTTTTAACTCATTCAATTCATATATTGGAATAATTTTCGCAAGCAATGGATTTAAAATTTCGTTTACTTTTTCTTGAGAACAGGTCATTACAAAATTGTACAATCCTTTTATTCCTTCATTTTCAAAAACAGAAAGCAAAGAAAAAAATTCCAGAACAGATTTAAGAACCTTTAAAATTTTCTCCTCCGTTTTAAATCCATGAAGCAACCAAAATTCTCCAAGCGCAATCGCCATTTCAGGTTTATGATTACAATCTTTATAGTTTCTGTTTGCGGCATCGATTGAAATATTTGCAAGTGTTTCTATTTCAAATCCAATGGCAGCCAATTCTTTGGAAGGATGCACTTGAATGGAAAGCATTTTTTGAACATCTAAAATTTTCAACAAATAAGAAATGGTTGTTTTTTGATTAAGTAAAACTGGTTCTCCATTATCATAAAAAATAGAAACAGCTTTTGGGTGAGTTCCCAACCAATATTCCGCAAAAGGAATCGCATTTTCATTTTTAATCCCCAATAAACTTGGTAAAAAAGAAGTTCCGCCCCAAGCATATTGTTGTACATTCCCTGAAAGTTGAAAAATAGTTTGTTCTTTCATCCGTTCTTATTAGTAATTTGAAGTAAAGATAAAGCATGGCATCACATAATCAGCTTGGTAAAAAAGCAGAAATATTGGCTTGTGATTACTTGAAAAAACAAGAATATAAAATCCTTTTTTGTAACTGGCGATTTGCACATTTGGAAATTGATATCATTTGCATAAAAAACAATTTACTGCATTTTGTTGAAGTAAAAGCGAGAAATGAAAGCGAGCAAGTTCACCCAGAAGAAGCTGTAACGAAAAGAAAGTTTAAATTTCTGAAAACCGCTGCTGAAGCATTTTTATATCAAAATTCCGAATACAAAAATGTACAATTCGATGTGTTGGCCATCAATTTTACAAATGAAACTGATGTAAATTATTTTTTAATTGAGGATGTTTTTCTATAAATTTTATTTGCCTTCAAAGTGTATTTTCATTTTTTCAACCATCTTAAAAGTAGCCGGACAATATTCAATATTTTGTTTGTGAACATGAATATATTCAACCATTCGTTTTTTTGGCAAATGTGGGAATCCGGCACAATCTCTTGGCCGAACTTCATAAATATTACACATATTTGTTTTAAGATTCAAAAATTGACAAGGCATTTTTTTATTCATCCAATCTCCTGTCCCTCTTTCCTTTTTCAGCCATTTCTTTTTGAAAGCAGCAACCGATAAATTCAAATGATTGGCAATCCTGCGCATGTCTTTTTGTGTAAAAGTGGGCGACATGGTTTTGCAACAATTTGCACAGGCAAGACAATCCATTTCAGCCCAAACTTCTTTATCAATTTTAGCAGAAACCAAATCAAGATTGCGTGGTGTTTTTTTCTCAATCCGAGATAGAAAAAGTTTTAACCCTCTTTTTTCTTTTTTAACTTTTACTCCAAAACGTCGAATACTAAATTTTTTCATACGGGTTGCAAAGCTAAAAGAAAATACTTGTTCAAATTAATCGAATCTTAAATTTGCAAATAAAAACAACCCGATGACTAACCTTGTTTCGATAATTGTTCTTGTTGTATTACTGGCAAGTTGCAATGGTTCATCCGATGGCCAAAAACCGCTATGCGACACCAGTTGCCAAAATGATACTGTTGTGTTTCGTTCCAATAACATATCAGAACCTTATGTAAAAATTATTTTGGAAAACTGCGATGCAAAGCGAATTATTTGGAGCAATTCCAACAGTACTAATCACCGAAGAATTGAAGTTTCGGATTACATAAAAAAACCGGTGCGAATTAATCCTATTGCAAGCAATTCATTTTTCAAAGATGCCGATTATTTATGGTTAACTTTTAATGATTGTATTAGTAGACGTGGTTATGCGCTAAAACTTCCATTCAACAAAAAAGATGATATACTTTGTTACAGTAGTGTTCTTAATTATTTTGATCCAAAATTTATTGTCGCCAATGGTTTGATTTGTTATTCTAATTACAGATATATTTATGTGGAAGATGTAGCAACTGGTAAAGCTGCAAAACTTGAATTAAGCAAAACACCATTGAATATTGATTTTAATTCAATGCACGAAACTTTCGATTCTGTAAACATTAGTCGCAATCGCATTTTTGTAAAAATGAATGATAAAGACCCATTGGAAAAAAATATTAGTTTATAAACTTATGTGGGAGTCGTATAAAAAAGGATTTAAGAATTATTTGGAATTGGAAAAATCACTTTCGAATAATTCGGTACAATCCTATTTATACGATATTGAAAAATTAATCAGTTATCTGCAAGATGCAAATCAATTAAAAACACCATCGGAAATTAACTTAACAGATCTAAAATTATTTTTAAAATGGATTGCATCATTTGAAATAACAGCATCCACACAAGCACGCATCATTTCAGGAATCAAAACGTTTTACAAATATTGTTTGTTGGAAAATATTTGCATAATTGATCCGACAACATTGTTGGAAGCACCAAAATTAAAACGCAAATTACCCGACACACTTAGTTTTGAAGAAATTGAAACGATTATTGCTCAGATAGATTTGAGCAAACCCGAAGGGCAACGAAACAAAGCTGTGCTAGAACTTTTATACAGTTGCGGATTACGTGTGAGTGAATTAATAAATTTAAAAATTTCGCAACTTTATCTTGATATAGAATTTATTAAAGTAACCGGAAAAGGAAATAAACAACGTTTAATTCCCATTGGAAGTAGCGCCATCAAACAATTGAATATTTATCTCCATCAACTGCGCAATCAAATTGAAATTCGACAAGGAAATGAAGATGTTGTTTTTTTAAATCGACGTGGTAGTAAATTATCGAGAGTCATGATTTTTTTAATTATAAAAGAATTGGTAAAAAAAACAGGAATTCGTAAAAAAATATCTCCACACACTTTTCGACATTCCTTCGCAACACACTTGGTTGAAGGTGGTGCAGATCTAAGAGCCGTACAGGAAATGCTTGGTCACGAAAGCATTACAACTACAGAAATATACACCCACTTAGATCGGGAGTTTCTGCGAAAAACCTTGGAACAATTTCATCCTTCTTTTAAAAATTACTGACCAACAAAAAATACTGAATTGCACAACATTAATTTTCCATTTTCCCAAAAACTTCTGAAAATAATATCGTCTCCAAAAAACACAATAGCCCCCGCTCCCATATCTTGCACACCAAACACCACAGCGTCTTTTAACTTGTTGGTTAGTTTTGAACCAACAAATCCTGCAACTTGATTATCTTTTTTTATTACACCAACATTCCAACCTCCATCTTTTAAAAATTCAAATGTATTGTCATCTTGTTTCAATGTATAATAAATATTGGGATAACCGAAAGCCAACGGATGTGTATTATCTAATTCCACTTTAAAAATTGACCCTGGAATATTTCCAGCAAGAAAATCCTTTTCACGATTTTCAAAAACTTGTAATGCATCGTATGAATTTTTCTTTTCATCAGCTGCACTGTCTTTTTTAATTTTTATTCCCCATTCTAATTTTGCTAATTGAATAACTGCATTTTCAAAAGCAACTAATCTTCCTCCTTTGTTTATCCAATCTTTCAATTGATCAGCACTTGCTTTATCATTCAAAAATTTATAATTCCCAGATGGCATGATGATAACATCCGTTTCTGAAAAATTTAATCTTCCAAAATCAGTTGCATTAACTATCGTGATTGGGTAATTAATTACTTGATCGAAAAAATGCCAAATTTCGCCAGCTCCATTTGCATTTACACCTTCGCCAGAAAGCAATACAATTTTTGGTGCCAACAATGGATGCACTTTGGAACTACCGAAATCTGCGCCTTTGTCCACAAAACCGGTTGTGATTGTATTGGCCTTTACATTATTTTCATTACAAATTTCATTTACAACTGTATTTAATTTATTCCCGAATTTTTCATTGCCTTTTTTGATAATGATTAATGAACCTCTTTCAAATTTTTGTCCATTTAACTCAAAAGCTTGTTCGCTTACACGAACCTTAACTGTTTTATTCATCAATTGTGCCAATGCTTTTGCACTTTGAATTCCTTGCCAACGAATAACATATCCATACGCATCTTCTACATTATTTACAATTGAATTATATCTTGTTGTTCCAGCATTTTGAATTTTATTTTTTGAAGCATACGCATGTAATCCATAAACATAAGGCAAGGACCAAGCCGTAATATCATAAGTTGCTGAATCAACTAATTTACTTTTTGGTTCAAACAAAACTTTTGCCATTGCAGATCTTGGCTGTTGAGATGGCACAATTAAATCCCCCGATTTTAACACAAAGGATTCATCTTTTCCTGTTTCATAATTATACCCACTAAAATTTCCTTTGCCATCGTTTACAGAAATTTCAAACTGAATTCCATTTTTTGTAAGTAAATCAACAAGCGAATTCAACTGCTCGCGATCTTCTTCATTGTATTTTACAACATAAGATTTGTATTCGCCAACTCCATTTGTTACCGCGTCACTAAAATATTTTTTAAACTCATTTACTAAATCAGCAGCATGATTGGAAGAAACTTCAATTGTACTTAATGAAGTTGTGTAATGATGAATTGCACGATCGTAAAGTGAAAGCGTGTCCATTTCATCGGTTAATACTCCAAGTCCTCCAGCACCTCCACCGGCTTGTTCGTATGTCATTCCAATTGCTCCATTGTAAGTTGGATAAGTATCTCCATAACTTGGATAAAAAAGATCAAACACTTCTTTGGTAAAATACAACCAACCATTTTTATCAAAATACTTCGCATGATTTTTTCCCAATTTTACTTGAAAATCATTTTGCCACTTTGTAATCACTTCGTGATAAGGTTGTGCAGCTGGTGCAAAATAATACGGGTTGTTAATTCCTTGCTCATGAAAATCAACATGTACATGCGGCATCCATTGATTATATTTTTTTATTCTTTGTTGACTTTCTACTTGCGATTGCCAAGCCCAGTCTCTATTCAAATCAAAATTATAATGATTCGTTCTTCCGCCCGGCCAAGGTTCACGGTGCTCACGAGCAACTAATGCAGGATTGTATTTTGTACCTACAACGGAGTTGAACCAATTTACATATCTATCTCTTCCATCAGGATTTATACATGGATCAATTATGACTACTGTATTTTTCAACCACTCTTTTGTTTTAGGATTTAAAGGATCAACCAATGAATATAAAGTAAGCATAGCTGCTTCCGTAGATGATGTTTCATTTCCGTGTACATTATAACTCAACCAAACAATCGCCGTCGCATTTTGATTCGACGTTTTATCATCTGAAAGTTTTGCTAACGATAAATTATTTTTTCGAATCGCTTCAAGCTGTTTCATATTTTCATTACTGCTGATGAAAGTCAGCAATAGCGGACGACCTTCATTGGTTTGTCCATAGCTTTCGAGTTTTACATTTTCTTTTGCCGCAGCAGCTACTGCATTAAAATAATTTACAACTTTATAATGCGGCGTGTAGCTCGTTCCTATTTTATATCCCAAAAATTCTTCGGGAGAAAGTAGCTGTGCATGAGATACAATAGTTAATAATGAAAATAGAAATAAATTGATTTTTTTGTACATGGTTACAATAATTTAAGTAAGCAATTTAAGAAAGAGAAAAGGAATTGCAATATCGTAAAAATAAAAGTCCTCCAATTGGAGGACTTTAGAAGTTATAAAAATTAGTTTGATTTTATTATTTACCAGATTTTTTACTTTGTAAATCAAAAGTAATTGATAGATAACCATAACCACCATTAAAGCCAAATTGTGTTGCATTTCTGCTATACACAAATCGTCCGTCACTAGTATTCCCAAAATTTTTCATACGGTCTGGATAGGTGTCTCCGATATTATTACCACCAAGTGTTAATGTCGCACATTTTGAAACTTTGCAAGAAATACTTGCATCTGTTATTATTTTAGGTGTAAACACTTCATCCAATAAAGAATTACTTGCATGTCTTGTAGCAACTTTACCAAAACGAGTTGATCTTAAATTCACAACCCAATTACCCGTTCTGTAATTTAAATTCAACGACACTTTATCTCTTGGTTGTCCTTCTTCAAATCTTCCTAATTCTGATCTATCAAAAAGAGTATTTTGAACACTTTGGTTGTTCGGCAAATTGGCAGCTACTTTTGGTGTACTTTCTAAAGTTGATTTATTGTAATTACCAGCTAATGTTGCAGCTAAAGTACCTTTTCCCATTTGTAAAGAATAAGCAACAACTACATCAATCCCTTCTGTGCGTGTATCAATTGCATTCGAAAAGAAAACAGCCGAAGCAACATCATTTAGATTTGGATCTGCATCTAATATTGCATCAATAACTGAGTTGGGTGTTCCATTGCTATTGTAGCGAAGGAATGATCCGCTGAGTACAATCCTATCTTTAATATTTATTACATAGCCATCAACTGTAATTGAAAGATTTTTAATTGGCTTTGCAGTTAATCCAATACTAAAGTTTGTAGAAGTTTCCGGAGTTAATGCCGGAACTCCGAAAGCTGTAGCCACTGCGCTATTGTTTCTAAAAGTTCCTTGTTGTACGGGAATTAAAGAACCTCCAGGGCCTGCAGGAATAAATACTGTACTAATTGCACTAAAAAAACTTTGTTGCATAGAAGGTGCTCTGAACCCATTACTAAATGAACTGCGCAATGCTAATTGTTTTACAATTTGCCAATGTGCTGCCAATTTTCCTGCAATACTTGAACCATAATCGTTATTAGATTCATACCGCCCAGCAGCATTTACTAAAAATTTATCTGTAATGTCTGTTTCAATATCCAAATAACCTGCAACTACACTTCTACTTTCATCCACTTCGTTTGCCGGTTGAAAACCTGGGAAAACTTGTGCTCCTCCCACTCTTCCAGATGTTGGTGCATAGTTATAATAAGATGCTAATTCTCCTGCTTCAATATTATAATTATCAATCCGATATTCTCCACCAATTGCTACGTTAAAAGATTTCACTCCAATTTGCTTCCCAAAATCTTTTGATAAATTCAAATTAGAAGTCTTTTGGTTGAATCCTAATTTACCTGCATAAAATTCAGTTTGTGCCATTTCCTTTAATGCATATTGTGATGCATTGTTCGAATTTTTTACATCAAATTGAAAACTATTACCACCAACAGTTTGGCTCAAATCCCAATTCCAATCGCCACCTAATTTTCCTTCGAGTGCAGCAATCACATAATTATCTTTTACGATAGAATGAATTTCTGGTAAAAATCCTTTTGGATAAAGTTCAGCAATAACTTGTGCTGTTTGTTTTGGATAACGATAAAACCCTGCTGCTTTACCATTACGATAATTTCTTCCTGCAGTTACAGTAAATTTTAAATTACTCCTTATTGGAAATCCAATGTTTACAAGCACTCCTTTATTGGTAACTTCCGAATTTCCAATATGCATATTATTTTTACGATCAAATCCGCCGTTTTCTTGAATTAATACTTGATCTAATACAGCATTACTCGAAAAAACTGTTCCGGTGAAATCTCCACAACGATTGGTTGCTTCGCGATGACGATAATCAGTAGATATATTTAAATACCCACCTTTATTTCCAAGTGCAACTCCTTTATTAAATCCAAATTGTTTTACCATTCCATCTCCTTCGTATTGTTGTCCTAAATGTGTAGTTAAAGTAGAACCTGCCGAACTCTTTTTGGTAACCACATTTATTACACCTGCAATTGCATCCGATCCGTATTGAGAAGATGCACCATCGCGCAATACTTCAATTTTTTCAATAGCTGCTACCGGAATAGAATTCAAATCTGTTCCAACTGAACCGCGACCTATTGTTCCATTTACATTTAACAAAGCTGTATTATAACGACGACGACCATTTACCAATACCAAAACCTGATCGGGACCAAGGCCTCGAAGTGTAGCAGGATCGATATGATCGGTACCGTCGGCAATTGTTTGACGACTTGAGTTAAATGAAGGAGCAACAAAATTGATCATTTGAGTTGGCTCTACTTGTCCGGTTGCAACAAGTTCTTTTGCACTCACAACATCAATCGGAACAGGAGTTTGCGTACTTGTACGAATCAAGTTTGAACGAGAACCTACAACAACCACCCGATTAAGGTCGGCTGAATTTTGCATATCGAATTGTTCGGACAATATTGCACCGCTGATTACTGAAACATTTTTTTTCTGTGTTTGTACACCGACATAACTGATAACAATAGTATAATTTCCCGATTCAACTTTTAATGAGAAAAAGCCATTGGCATCGGTAGCTGCACCTTGTTTTGTTCCTTCAATTACAACAGATGCACCTGCTAAAGGATTACCCATTGCATCTTTTACAGTACCGGAAATAGTACCAGTACTTTGTGCCATCGCATTCAAAGCAATGAATACAAAGGCTATTGCAAAGCTAAAAGCACGCAACAGAAAGTTTCGATTTGAAATAAGCATATTACTTTTTTTTTGGTTTTACAAAATTATCAGACACTAAAATAAAGGAAAATCAATCTTTATTAAAATAAATTTATTCTTTTGAAAAATTAGAACTTCTTAAATTGCCTGTTCAAATTTGAAACACCATGAAAACATTTTTAAAAATTATTGGTTTTTTGTTTTTAGGAATAGTTTATACTTCCCTCAATTGTCAAGCACAATCAACAATAAATCCCTTCCAATTCGAAATAAAAAAGAAGCTGATTTGTAAAAACGGAGCTGTTGTTTCGGCTCATGCATTGGCAAGCCAAGCCGGAGTAGAAATTTTAAAAATGGGTGGAAATGCCATTGATGCTGCCATTGCAACGCAACTTGCCCTTGCTGTGGTTCACCCAAGTGCTGGCAATTTAGGCGGTGGTGGGTTTTTGGTGATGCAATTGCAAAACGGTTCTTCCAAAACAATTGACTACCGCGAAATGGCACCAGCAAGTTCACATCGAAATATGTATTTGGATGAAAATGGAAATGCACAATTTGATAAAAGCCAAAGTGGACATCTTTCTTCCGGTGTTCCGGGAACAGTTGCCGGCTTGTTTGCATCGCATAAATATGCGCGACTTTCTTTTGAAAAATTAATTCAACCTGCAATTGAATTGGCAGAAAAAGGTTTTGTTATTTCCGAAAGGGAAGCCAGTTCGCTTAATGGATTGAAACAAGAATTTTTAAAATTCAATACCGTAACTCCTGATTTTGTAAAAGAAACAAAATGGAAAGCTGGCGATACATTGATTCAAAAAGATCTTGCAAATACATTGAAACGAATTTCGAAAAATGGCGCTGCCGGTTTTTACGAAGGAGAAACTGCGAAATTAATTGTAGAAGAAATGCAAAGAGGCGGTGGAATTATTTCATTAAATGATTTAAAAAATTATCGCGCCATAGAACGCGAACCGCACATTTTTAATTACAAAGGATTTACAATCCTCGGCATGCCAATGCCAAGTAGCGGTGGACTTTTACTTCATCAAATGATGAAAATGATAGAAAAAAAACCAATTGCTACTTATGGGTTTCAATCGCCACAAGCTGTACAACTAATGGTGGAAGCTGAAAGACGTGCTTTTGCCGACCGTGCAGCATTTATGGGTGATGCAGATTTTTATAAAGTTCCTGTTGCTGAAATTTCTTCTGATAAATATTTAACTAAAAGAATGGAAGATTTCGTTCCCGGCAAAGCCGGCAACAGTCAATTAATTCAGCCCGGGATTTTACCTGCAAAAGAAAGCGAAGAAACAACCCATTTGAATGTAATTGACAAAGACGGAAATGCAGTTTCTGTAACTACAACGCTCAACAATTCCTACGGAAGCAGAACAATTGTTGGTGGAGCGGGATTTTTAATGAATGACGAAATGGACGATTTTAGTATAAAACCGGGAACGCCAAATATGTACGGAGCATTGGGTGGCGAAGCAAATGCCATTGAACCTGGAAAAAGAATGTTGAGTTCCATGACACCAACCATTGTTTTAAAAAACAATAAACCATATTTATTAGTTGGCACACCCGGCGGAACCACCATTCCTACTTCAGTTTTTCAAACCATTGTAAATATTCTTGATTTTGAAATGAGTACGGAAGATGCAGTATGGAAACCAAAATTTCACCATCAATGGATGCCCGACCGCGTTGATTTGGAAAGAGGATTTTTGCCCACAACCAGAAAAGAATTGGAAACAATGGGTTATAAAATTGTAGAGCGCGGTAGCATTGGAAGAACGGAAGTAATAAAAAAATTACGCAATGGTAAATTTGAAGTGATTGCCGACAACCGTGGCGACGATGCTGCTGAAGGTTGGTAGGAATTTTAGTATTTATTTATTTATTTTTTCTACTTCACTTTCAAATAAAGAATAGCGACTTTATTATACTGCAGAAAATTTTCTACAAGGTAGCAGATTTTAAAAATACAAAACAATACCAATTATCGTGGGACATAAAAACAGAAACTATTAAATTATCTTTCTACTTCACTTTTAGCATAGCACGAACTTGCTGAACTGCGCCATTTTGTAGTCGTGCATAATAAACCCCAGTTGCATATCTTTCGGCATTAAAAGTAATAGTATGCTGCCCGGCTGTTGCATATTCTTGATCAACCAAAGTTTGAATGACCCTACCAAGTGTATCAATTATCATAATGGAAGTATGCCCCCCTTCGGTTTTAAAAGTAATGGAAGTACTATTTACAAATGGGTTTGGAAAGTTTTTAATAATTAAATTATCTTCCAAATCTGGATAAGCCGAATTGCAAGAATTGGATTTTACAACAGGCAAAGATTGAAAATTTCTCAACAATACGGTTTGCAAAGTTGCATTGTCAACACAAAACCATTTTTCGAGAATGGATGCATAAATACTTCTAAAGTCGTATTGAAAAGGAACATTATCATTTACAGTTGCCGATGCAGGGATATCTGGATTATTACCCACTACACCCGGATTTACATATTCTCCGAAAAGAATACAAGGAGCGGCTGCGCCATGATCCGTTCCAGTACTTGAATTTGATTTTATTCTTCTACCAAATTCAGAAAATGTCATTCCTAGTACACGGCGGTGAATTCCCAAGAATTTACAATCATCCATAAATGCTTTTATTGCATCAGAAACGCGTTGCAATAAAACAGCATGCGATCCGGTTGTAGTGTCTGCTTGCACTTGTCCGGCATGGGTATCAAAACCACCAATACTCACCATGTAAACTCTTGTCTTTAATCCTCCTTTTATAAGGCGTGCTACAATTTTCAATTGATCAGCCAAACTGTTTCCTGTTGGGTAAGTAACTTGTTGTGTAACGCGAAGTGCAGCTGCTTTAATTACATCGGCATATTGTTGTGTTTGTCTTGCAACCGTACGGATATAACTCAATTCAAAACCGGCAGGTGTGCTTGGAGCAGGATCTTGAACACCATTAATTAAATTATAAAAATTGTTTGGATCAGTCATGCTTATCCCCATACTAACAGCAGGCCCTTGAAAAGCAAGAGAAGTTACAGATCCAATTTGAATTCCTAAAGGATCGGGCATATTGCTTGTTGGATAACCAATTGGAAATCCCGGAAATTCTTGTTCCAAATAACGACCCAACCAACCGCTATTTACGAATTGGTTTGAATTGGAAGCACTCATCCAAATATCTGTTGCACGAAAATGTGAAAAATTTGGTTGTGGATAACCGACGGCCTGAACAACGGTTGCTTTTCCATCATTAAAAAGTTTTTGAATCCCCGTCATTGCAGGATGTAGTCCTGTTTTATTTATTCCAGTTAATGACAAAATATTGTTTTGCGGAATGGCAATATTTGATCTTGCAGCTTGGTAAGCTCCATATGTATCAATTGGAATAACCATATTCAACCCATCATTTCCTCCATTCATTTGCACCAATACCAACACGTGATCCGTGTCCGTACTCATTCCCATTAGCGCTTGTATCAATGGCGATTCCATTCCCATCGTGTTGATTGGAATACCATTTATAGCAGTTGCTGCAACCGGAGGAATCGTATTTTTAAGAAAATCTCTTCTTTTCATTTGAGTATTTTTTATTTAGCACAAATGGAATTCGGCAAGGTTCATAAAATATTTATATAAATCCCGAAGGCGGGTGAAAACAACCTGATAATTCGCTGCTGTTGGACTTGCCACGTAAGCATTCCAAGCGTTCGTCCAATAATAATCCTGCACTTGATTGCTTAACAAAATTTGCCTTTTGAGCATATCTTTTGTTGCTGCAGTTAAATCAATTCGGTATAAAATTTTCAATGCTTGATCAATCAATGCATTCGGATCGGAAGGGTTGTTCAACCTTCTTGTAAAAGCAACCGGATCAATTACAATTTTTACACCATTGCGTGTATAACCGGAATTGATCATTGTATCGGTAAATAAATTTCTCCGCGGATAGGTATCTGTGTTAATCCAAATTTCATGAAACTGCGGTTCTTGGTAATATGCTTTCCAACCTGCAACATCGGGTGGATCTCCAATATTTTGTTGCATTAATGCTGCATAATTTTGTAAATAACCCCACATATTGTACGCATTTATGTAATCGCTTCCGTCTGGAATTACAATTCCAAATTCGCGGCAAGCCCCTACTACCAAGTCTATCGGTGTTTTAATAAAACATCCTTGGTTGAGCACATCAAAAAAATGTTCGCTTTTGAAAAGTGCTTCCAACACTGGTTTTATTTCCCAATTATTGGTTACTAAAATTTGAGCTAACGGCGTTATTACATTTGCCTCCGATGCGGAATCAATTTTATAGTAAACAAAATAGCGGTATAATTTTCTTACTAAAAATTTTGAAACTTCAACATCTTTTCGAAAAATCATATTCAGCAAATCATCCAACTCCAAATCTCCTGCTGTTGCCCCCGTTCTTCCTACAATTGTGTAATTATTGTAAAATGAAGAAAATGTTTTGTTTTGTGTATCGTGTTGTGCCGAATTGAAATAAGAAGTATTGGTAGTTGTATTTATTTTCCAACCCGTCAATACTCTTGCAGCAGTTTTTACATCTGTTTCAGAATAACTTGGACTGGTTGCGTTTCCTAAAGTGAAAAGTTCTTGTAACTCTCGTGCAAAATTTTCATCGGGCGCTGCATTAATGTTTACATAACCATTTAAATAACGCAACATTCCAACATCAAGTGTCATCAATTTTGTAAACCTTTTGAAATTTCCCAATGCGAACTCTCTACACAATACATTGTTTTGATAGGCATAAATTGCACGACCTAAATCAACTGATTCCGTTGCAAAATGATTGTGCCAAAACAAGGTCATTTTTTCTCGAATATTTTTTTCTTGATTAATCATCAATCCTGTCCACCAAGATTTGAAAGATCCTCTTCGTTGACTATCAGCATTCCCTGTATTCGAATTAATATTAACCCAAGTTTCACCCATTGGAATATTAAAGTCGGCATCGGTTGTTGGAATATTTGTATTTGTATAATTTTTTACAGGCGGAGCTGGCGGTGCTGCAGGAATAGAAAGCAATTCATCAACTGCGCTATTCATACTCATTCCTAAAAAATAATTGACATCTTCTGGTTTAGCACCAAACATTGTTCTCTTTAATAAATGGGCAGCTTCGTTGTATGTCCAAGGACCATTATAAGGATTTAAACCCGAATAAGTGCGGACGGCTATTTTTTCTTCTGTTGCCTTGCTGTTTTCTAAAATTTTAGTTTGTGTCTGTAAATCAATTCTCTCCATTTTATAAATTTTGGAAGTTGACAGATAATATAACAGACACCGAATATAACATATAGTTTAATTTACTAATGGAATATTCGTAAAAATTTTTAGCCAAACTTTAAGCTTGAAAACTCTTTATTGAATATTTTCTATAATTCCGGCTATACCTTGACCACCTCCAACACAAGCAGTCACCATACCGTATTTTTTATTCAATCGTTTTAAATCGTGTAAATTTTGAATAGTTAATTTACAACCTGTGCAACCGAGCGGATGACCAAGTGCAATTGCCCCCCCATTGATATTTACTTTTTGTGTATCTAATTCCAACTCTCTAATTACCGCTAACGCCTGCGATGCAAATGCTTCATTTAATTCAATCAAATCAATTTGAGATAGATTCATTCCTGCTTGTTTCATCACTTTTGGGATTGCCATTACAGGACCAATTCCCATAATTCGGGGATGTACGCCTGCAACTGCACAATGAACCAATCTTCCAATTGGTTTCAGTCCAAGTTCGTTAATCATTTTTTCACTCATCACTATTACAAAAGCTGCACCATCACTTGTTTGAGAGGAATTTCCTGCAGTAACAGAACCTCCAACTGCGAATGCCGGTTTTAATTTTGCCAATGCTTCAATTGAAGTATCTGCACGAGGTCCTTCATCCGTATCCACAATAAAATTTCTTTTATCTTTTTTACCTTTTGCATTTACAAAAATTTCTTCAACAGTTATGGGAAGAATACCATCTTTAAAATATCCTTCTTTAATTGCATGAATTGCTTTTTGATGAGAATGAAAAGAAAATTCATCTTGATCTTGGCGATTAATTTTATATTCTTTTGCAACAGCTTCGGCTGTTAATCCCATACTTAAATAATAATCCGGTTCGTCTTTTGCAATTGAAAAGGAAGGAACAGTTTTCCATCCGGCAGTGGGAACCAAACTCATACTTTCTGTTCCTCCAGCAATGATACAGTCGGCCATTCCCATTCTAATTTTTGCAGTTGCCATTGCAATTGTTTCTAATCCCGATGCACAATATCTGTTTACAGTTATTCCCGGCACTTCAAATCCTAATGCTTTTGCAGAAATAATTCTACCGAATTGTAATCCTTGTTCCGCTTCGGGAACTGCATTTCCAACAATTACATCATCCACTCTTTTTCCTTCCAATTGTGGCACAGTAGCCATCAATCCTTTAATTACTTCAATTGCCAAATCATCGGATCTTGTAAATCGAAATCCTCCTTTTTTTGATTTTGTAATCGCCGTTCTAAACCCTGCTACTATAAATGCTTCTTGCATTTTATTATTTTTTAGTGTTTGTAAACTTCAATAGTTGTTTATGCAACTTTGTAAATCAAAGATAAAGTTTTCATTTCATCTACTCTAAATTGCCCCCTTATCTTTGCAAGAATTTTATGTACAGAATATTTCGAAAAATCTTTTTTCTTTTCCCTCCAGAAAAAGTACATCATTTCTCAATGACTTTTTTGCAAATTTTATGCAGCAATTCATTTATTCGAAAATTAATTTCATGGATTTTTCAACCAAAAGAAACGAATAATTCAGACTTGTCATTCAAAAATATTTTATTTAAAAATCGAGTTGGACTTGCAGCCGGTTTCGATAAAAACGCAATTTATTTAAGAGAGTTGGAAACACTTGGTTTTGGTTTTGTAGAAATTGGAACGGTCACCCCGCTTCCTCAAAAAGGAAATCCTGCACCTCGTATTTTTCGATTACCAAAAGACAAAGCGCTTATCAACCGAATGGGTTTTAATAATGACGGAGTGGAAGTAATAAAAAACAGGTTGAAAAAATGGAAGAAAAAAAATGAAACAAATTCGAAAAGTAAATTAATTATTGGCGGCAATATTGGGAAAAATAAAGAAACGCCAAACGAAGATGCTTGGAAAGATTATGAAATTTGTTTTCGTCAATTACATCCTTTTGTTGATTATTTTGTTGTAAATGTGAGTAGCCCTAATACGCCAGGGTTAAGAGAATTACAAGAAAAAGATTTTTTACTAAAAATTTTAACCGGGTTACAATCAATTAATCAAACCCAAGAATTTTCCAAACCTATTTTTTTGAAAATAGCGCCAGATTTGAGTTTGCAACAAATTGACGATATCGCTGAATTAGCATTACAAATAAATTTAGATGGATTAGTTGCAACAAACACAACTTTAAGTAGAACATTTTTACAAACGCCCATTTCTCAGATTCAAAAAATTGGATTGGGCGGATTAAGTGGCGCTCCACTAAAACAAAGAAGCACGGAAATAATCAATCATATTCATCAAAAAACAAAAGGACAAATTTTTATTATTGCTTCAGGTGGTATTTTTTCCGGAAAAGATGCAAAAGAAAAATTAGATGCCGGCGCATCGCTTGTACAAATTTGGACGGGTTTTATTTACGAAGGACCGGGAATTATTAAAAATATTTGCAAATCAATTAATGTATAAATATGGGACATCTTTTTACCAGCGAAAGTTTGATTAGTTTTTTAGTGCTTGTTGTACTCGAAATAGTTTTGGGAATTGACAATGTAATTTTCGTGAGCATTGTAATGAATCGTCTCAAAAAATTAAGCGATCTAAAAAAAGCACGCCGAATTTGGATGGTTACCGGAATTTTATCGCGAAGTTTTTTATTATTGGGACTTGGATGGCTTTTAGCTCAAAAAGGGAATTACATCATTTCTGAAAATTGGTTTGGAAAAGGATTTGACCTTGCCAGTTTAGTAATGCTTGTCGGAGGATTGTTTTTGATTTATAAATCAGTCAGAGAAATTCATGAAAAATTAGAAGGAGAAAATCCAAATATTAATTCACAAAACAAAAAATCAATTCCATTTGCACAAGCAATTGCTCAAATCATGTTGATTGACGCTGTATTTTCTTTCGACAGTATTATTACCGCCGGCGGAACTGCTAAACATGTAGAAATAATGATTGCAGCAGTAATTGTCGCTATGTTTGTGATGTTTCTTTTTAGTGCAAAAATTGCTTCGTTTATTCATTTACATCCCACATTAAAAATGTTGGCGCTTTCTTTTTTAGTGATGATTGGACTTAGTTTGGTAATTGAAGGCTGGGATGGCGAAGCAGCACATCAATTGCATTTGAAAAACTATATTTATTTTGGGATGGCTTTTTCTTTTATTGTTGAAGTGTTGAATATGATTATGCGCAAACGAATGAACAAGCAACATTTGGTTGAATTAAATGAACCAATTTTGCCGCAAAAAGAAGCCAATTAAATACACAATAAAGTTGCAGCTACAACTGCTGCAGTTTCTGTTCGCAATCTATTTTCGCCAAGCGAAACAGGAATAAATTTGTTTTGAATTGCCAACTCAATTTCATTTTTAGAAAAATCTCCTTCGGGCCCAATAAGAATAATTTGATTGGAAGATTTTGAAATTTGTTGTTGGCTCAATCGTTGCTTTTCTGTTTCAGAGCAGTACGCTATTAATTTTTGACAGTTATCAAATTTTTCAACAATCAAACTATTAAACTTTGTTGGCTCACGCAAAACAGGTAAGTAATATTGTTGTGATTGCAACATTGCACTGATGCAAATAGTTTTCATTCTTTCGTAACGAAATTTTTGCACTTCTGTTCTATCGCAAATCAATGGGATAATTTCGGAAACGCCAATCTCCGTTGCTTTTTCCAAAAACCATTCAAAACGATTTGTATTTTTTAGCAATGAAATTGCAATGCTTACTTTTTGCGTTTTTTTATTTACCAATTTTATTTCAACTACTTCAACTTCGCAGTGTTTTTTATGAATCATCGAAATTTGACAAGAAAATAAATTTCCTCCTCCGTCAGTAAGATGTAAGCCTGAGCCGGTTTTCATTCGAAGTACTTGCACAATATGTCGCGAAGTGTTTTCATCTAACAAAACTGTTTTTTGTTTTGAATTAATCGCTGCGTTATAAAAAATTGGAATTGACATGATTCGTAAAAATAAAAAAGTCCAATTGAAATTGGACTTTAAACTAATTTTTTGTTTTATAAATTAATCAACTTCTGTCGGCAGTTCATTCATTTTACTTCCTGTTTGAATGTACAATTTGGAACCACTTTCATCAGTTACGGGTTTCCAATTATCTGGTAATCCAATGCCTGTGTAACTATCGCCGCTTCCTTCAAAAAATTTCTGAATATCCAATAATGCTTTGAATTTAATTCTATCGAGTGAGCCATTTCTATGTTTAGCAATATTTAGTGTCACTTCGCCTTTGGTATCTTCTCCCATTTCATTAGTTGTTACTTCATAATAATCGGGGCGATAAAGAAACATTACCATATCTGCATCTTGTTCAATTGCACCCGATTCGCGCAAATCGCTCAGTTGCGGCATTTTCATACCTTCTTTCGCACCTCGTTTTTCCACTTCACGACTTAATTGCGAAAGCGCAATAATTGGAATATCTAATTCTTTGGCAAGTGCTTTCAAATTTCTAGAAATAGTGCTGATATCTTGTTCGCGATTACTGTTTCTATTATCTCCTGTTCCACTCATTAATTGTAAATAGTCAAGCACAATCATTCCTATATTGTGTTTATTTCTTAACCGTCTACATTTTGCTCTTAGCTCAAAAATATTAAGAGCTGGAGTATCGTCAATAAAAATTGGAGCTTCTGATAATCTTCTAATTCCCCGGTCATACAATTGCTTCATTTCATATTCTTCCATTTTACCACGAGCAATTTTTTCTAATTTAATCTCACTTTCTGCTGTAAGCAATCGCTGTACTAATTGACCAGCACTCATTTCCAATGAAAAAAATCCGACCGCTGTTGGTCTTGTTGGATGCATTGCTGCATTGCGAGCTAAATTGAGTGCAAATGCAGTTTTACCAACACCCGGTCTTGCGGCAAGAATTATCAAATCTGAATTTTGCCAACCGTGGGTTATTTTATCTAAACTAGAAAATCCACTCGTCACTCCCGAAATATCGCCTTGTTGGTTACGCAAATAATTAATTCGTTCAATTGTTTTTATTAAAATCGAATCAATGGGAGTTACATTATTGTGTAAATGTTTATTCGTAATTTCAAACAATTTAGTTTCAGCGTCGTCTAATAAATCAAAAACATCAGTTGTGTCTTCGTATGCTTCTCCAATAATTTCTCCGCTAATTTTAATTAATTCCCGTTGAATAAATTTTTGTAAAATAATTCTAGTATGTGCTGCCACATGTGCTGCAGAAACTACAGAATTGGTTAATTTAGTAATGTAATAAGCTCCCCCAACAATTTCCAGTTCTTCTGTTTTTTTCAACGCTTCCACAACAGTTAAAATATCAATTGGCTGCGTTTTGTTACTAAGAGCTTGCATTGCACTAAAAATACGTGTATGCGCATCTACATAAAAACAATTTGGCTTTAATGTTTCAGCAACAATATCGAAAGCATTTTTATCTAATAAAATAGCGCCCAAAACTGCTTCTTCCAAATCTTTTGCTTGCGGAGGCAGTTTTCCAAAAACCATTGTGCTTAAATCCAACGATGTTTTTTTTCTTTGTGTTCTTTCTTTATTAAAATTTTTAAGTTCCATTTTTTATTTTTCAGATAGTTTTTTCATCCCATTGATTTTCGATCAATGACTTTCGGGTTACAAGTAAAAATAAAATTTGAAAAAATTTATTAATTCGATTCGTTCTCCTAAAGTCAGCCACGAAAATAAAGGTCAATGGCAGAAGAAAACAAATTTTTCTTTCTTCACTTCTATTCCACAAGTTTTTCCACATTTTGATTAAATACAATGTTTCTAATTTACAAAAAATGTTAAAAAAAACTTTCGCATTTTTCAGCACATTCTTTCTAACTCTATACACGGTTCTTTCAGAAGCTGGAATCTAAAAATTAGTTTTTATGTTTTTTGTCATATTTTATTTGACGAATTAAAATTAAATTTGCAGCCGTTTATTTGTTTGTCATTCAAATTATAAAAAATACAAACAAAAACAAATACGTTTAAAGAAATCATAACCTATATTATTAAATACAATTGAACACGAAATTTTGGTTGAAACTTTCCTTATTGAACTTGTGTATTGTTACTGCTATTGGCGTATTGATGCGCTTTAAAATAGGTTTTGAATTCCCTTATTTTGATCAAAAACATCTTCAACACTCGCACTCTCATTTTGCTTTTGTCGGCTGGATTAGCCACACTTTAATGGTATTGATGATTAATTATCTTCAAACAAAAATTGATGACTTTCGCGGGAACAAATACAGAAAAATAATTATAGCTAATTTAATATGTTCTTATGGGATGCTTGTTTTCTTTATTATAGAAGGGTACGGATTATATTCCATATTTTTTGAAACTGCAGCCATATTTGTAGCCTATTATTTTGGGTATCAATTCATCAAAGATTTGAAATTGTTGGACGATGATTTACTGGCAAAAAACTGGTTTAAAGCAGCTATACTTTTTAATATCATGTCGTCTGTCGGTACATTTTATTTGGCTTATTTGATGACTACTAAAAACTTTATACAGGATTTATATTTATCTTCTGTGTATTATTATTTGCATTTTCAGTACAATGGTTGGTTTTTCTTTGCTTGTATGGGTTTATTTTTTGGGCTTTTAAATCTTAGAAAATCTGAACATCCTTTTTATGAGACAACGTTTAAATTGTTTGCAATAGCTTGTATTCCTGCATATCTTTTGTCAATGCTTTGGGTAGATTTACCCTTATGGCTTTACGTAATTACAGTACTGGCCGCATTAATTCAGGTTTTTGTCTGGTTTAAATTTCTATTAGTTTTATGGAAAACCAGAAAAAAATTATTGAAAAATTATTCAAATTTGTTAAGATATATTTTACTATTTGTAGGCCTTGCTTTGAGTATAAAATTATTACTTCAACTTGGCTCCACCATTCCCATCGTTAGCAAATTAGTTTTTGGATTTAGACCCATTGTCATTGCATATTTACACCTTATTCTACTAGCAATAATCACCTTATTTTTATTGTTTTATATCTATACCAATCAATTATTTTTTATTTCAAAAAAAATAAAAAATGGAATACTTTTATTCTCAATTGGAGTTATTTTAAACGAGCTAGTCTTAGCTATTCAAGGTGTTGCCTCATTTAGCTATACCATTATTCCTTATGTAAATGAAATTCTTTTTGGAGCTTCAATTATTTTATTATTGGGAATCGTTTTAACTGCTTATTTTTCTTTTAAAGAAGTAAAACAATAATCTTCCTTTATGATTAAAATCATATAAGGAGTGTTTGAAAATAAATAACTTTGTTCTATAAAAATTTTTTATGAAAAAATCAATTCAATTATTGCTACTCGCTTGTTTGTTTGCATTTTTTGGATGCAAAAACAATAGCGAAACCACAAAAAATTCTACAAACGAAAACACAGAGACAACATCAACAGGACAGGAAGGAGTCGTAGATGAGAACTCTGCTCCAAACATTGTTCAAGTTGCTTCTGGAAGCAAAGATCACACCACATTAGTTGCCGCTGTAAAGGCTGCTGAACTTGTTAGAGCTCTGAGTAATGCTGGGCCATTTACCGTTTTTGCTCCAACAAATGCAGCTTTTGACAAACTGCCTGCTGGAACTGTAGAAGGTTTATTGAAACCAGAGAAAAAAGGAGATTTGCAAAACATTCTTGGTTACCATACTTATGTAGGTAACTTGAAAGCAGAATATATGCAAGATGGTCAAGAGTTTGATATGGTTTTTGGTGGGAAAGTAAAAATCACCAAAAAAGATGACAAAACTTATGTTAATGGTTCAGAATTAGTGGCATCAATCCAAACATCAAATGGAATTATTCATGTTATTGGAGATGTACTATTACCAAAATAGTATTATTTGAACTTTGTTTTTCTTGTTAAATTAAACTAAAAAGCGTGAACTATAACAGTTCGCGCTTTTTTATTTCATTGACTAATTAAAATCTCAAACGATTTTTTCTAACTCTTTAGCTTTCTTAAAAAGAATATTGTTTTCTAAATGAATATGTTTGTGTAAATCTTGTTCAAATTCTTTAAGCATAGCAAAAGCCACTTTATACGTCTCACAGGCATCAGCTGGAGGGTTATATCCATTAGTCAATTCAGAAATTTTTACAAATAAATTCCCTTCAGCCTCATGCTCATCTTTAAGCATCTCAATTGGATTATCAACTGTTTCAAAATTTGGTTTTTGAATAGATTCATTATTTTTTAATGCTGAAATCATTAATTTAATAAATGGAAACAAAATTTCTTCTTCTTTTTGTAAATGCTGAAATAAATTTGTTGCACTAACTTTAAACAAATTATTAATTTCAAATAATTCTGGATGTCTTTCCCCATGAACTTTACATAATTTATCTAAATAAGTTAATATCACTGGTGTTTTAGATAAAATATATTTATGATGTGTTTCTATAATATAATCAATTAATAAATTAGGAGAAAATGATTTAAACTCTATTTCAGAAGAAGAGTTTGAATTTAAAATCATATTGATTTCATCTTCAATTTGATTACTATCCAACCCTTTTACCTGACAAACCTCATCAAGTGTTTTATTGCCTTTACAGCAAAAATCAATTTTGTATTTTGAAAAAAGAGCTGCTGTTCTGAAGTCTTTCGCTACATATTCTCCAATGGTTGCATTTTTAATTTTGTTCATAATTTTTAAATTTTAATCGAAGGTATTTCAAAGAAAAAATAAAATATATGAGCTAAATCATAAAAAAAAATAATCTCATCCAACTCTCACTAAACCATATAAAATCAACATTATTTTTTTATTACAAATCTTTACTCTTAAACTTATTAAGAGAAATATAAAAAGGAAAGAAAAACCAAAAACACAAAAACAAAAACGACATTATCAATCCAGTTGTTGTGCCAAAAAAATCTTTGAAAATCGCACCTGTATATCCCAACATTGCTGAAACATCAAGGTGTAATAGAATTTGAATTCTAGCCAAATCTATTGGACTTAACGCGGTAACTGCCACCATCGCTTTTTCGATAGGATAATCGGATAATTGGTATAATAAAAACAAAACCATCCCGTCAAAAAGTAAGGCAAAATACAGCCAGTTCATAATCGCAATTCCAATTCCTTTTGCTTTATCTCTGGTGAGTATAGAACTTAAAAATGCTAAGGATACAAAAATCACCGAAATTAAACAACCTACAATAATCATCATTATTCCAACAATGCCTGGAGCATTAATTAGTAGTGGAATCCCTGCCCCAATAAAAAAAGCTAACACCATTGACAGCGATAGCCCTATAAATAAACTCAACCAAATCTTTTTTCGTTTTATGGGCTGGCTTAATAACAATTCAATGAATTCTGAAGAATTATACAAATAAATAGTTGCAAAAAGGATAGAAACTAATGGAACTGTAAACAAAATCACGTTCAATATTGTGAGCAACCCTTTGGCAGCATTGTCTTCTAACCCAAAAGAACTCCAAGACAGCAAAGCTAAAATTAATGTATAAGCCAAAACAATCTTGTTTTTTAGAATATCGAAAAATATGATTTTAATGATTCTGTACATACTCAAAAATTATTTTTTATTATTTTGATTTCAAAACATTTGCAATTGCTTTTGCTATTTTTTGTTCGTTTGTAGATAGTAATAAATCGTCAATAGTTTTAAAAAAATATACTTGCCCTTCTTGCATAAAAATAATATTACTAACCATATCGTCTAGTTCACTCAAAAGATGGGAAGTAATCAAAATCAATTTCCCTTTTTCTCTCTCCTTGATTATTTTTTCCTTTAATATTTCGGATGCTAAAGGATCTAATCCCGCAGTTGGTTCATCTAAAATCAACACATCGGGATTGAATAAGAATGCTAATGTGGCACTTACTTTCTGAGTTGTTCCACCGGAAAGCGTTCGCATTTGCTTATTGAATATTTTTTCGAGTTTAAATGCTTTTACTAAATCCTCATCTAAATCTTGATTAGCATTCCGAATTTTTTTAACCATTTCGATAATTTGACCAACAGTCATATAATCTGGATAACGTCCTATTTGTGGCATATAACCAATTTGTTCTCGATACTTGTATTTTTTAAGTATTGATTTTTGGTTAAATAAAATATCTCCTTTTGTAGGAATTATCATTCCGAGAATGCTTTTTATCAAAGTCGTTTTTCCGCATCCATTTGGGCCAATCAATGCGATGCATTCTCCCTTATTGAAAGTAAGATTGATATTGTTTAAAACTTCAACCTTCCCAAACTTTTTGTATATATTTTTTATTTCTATCATAAAGTCAATGAGTGCATTAATGGCGTTTTATCAATAAAATTATCTGGCGTAATACTTGGTAATATTTTTTCTGATTTATCTAAAAGTGTTATCATAAAACTTCTGAAAAGTAACATTGCTGATGGATTATTTTCGGTAATAACAGCAAACAAACTCAATGGATGGAATGGCACATCACCTATTCCATTTTTATCTAAATCGTAACCTTCGTATTTATCCCAGTAATTACTATTGAAAGTATTGAGCACTAAATTCCCATTAGTAGCAATGTCAAAAGTATTTCCAATAAAATTATTATTCTTAATCTCGTTATCCATACAACTTGCTTGAATTTTCATGCCCCAGCCGTTAGCTTTAAACCCATTTTTTTCTACTAATATTCTACTTGTTCCTTCCATATGAATGCCGGTAGTATTTTTATCAAACTTATTCCCAATAATATAACTATCCGAAATTTCTTTGAGCAATAATCCATAAGCCGAATCTCCCCAGTTTTCTTCAAAAAAATTGTTGAACATCTTAACCCTTTTGGTAAACATAACAGCAACTCCAGCGCCATTGTTTTTAAAAATATTAGAAATATAAGCATCATCATTGGAGAACATAAAATGCAACCCGTAACGGACATTCATGATAGATATATTTCTCCAAATCACTGAATTAGTGACAAATTCGAAATAGATTCCATCGCGATGACCAGAAATTGTATTAGCTGAAATTTGAAGACTGTCACTTTTCCAACAATGAATTCCATTGCCAATAAGCTGTTCCTGTTTTCCATAAGCCCTAATTTTATTCTCTTTTACAATACAGTTCTTTCCATTTTGAATATAAATTCCAAAGAAATTATTTTCGAGAATATTATTTTGAATAACAATATTTTTTCTATTATATACTTTGATTCCACAAGGATCTTCCAGTGTACCATATCCTGAATTTATTATTTTTAACCCTTCTACAATTACACTATCTGCCTTTATTGAAAGTACTTCATATTTTTTTTGCCCATCTAAAATTGGAAAATCTTTACCAATGAAAACTATTTTTTTGTCAATAACAATATTCCCTTCTTTGTATAGCCCATTGTGTACCAAAATTGTATCGTCAACTTTTGCAATTGCTATAGCTTTCTTTATTGACTGTACAGGCTTACTAGCTCCAACTTCAATCACATTGGCTTGAATATATAAAGGGGAAAATAGAAATAGAAAGAGAAATAGAAAGAGAGTGTTTTTCATTTTTTATAAAAATATAGCAGCCTAAAACTAAAACATAATTTTGGTATCTCGACGAAGGAAATATTACACTTGTTACTCATGCTTCAAATTCACTTTTGCCAAAATAAAATACTTCTCCCCCAGCTTATTCCTTTGTAATAATCGCTTTCCAAGTAATCGATTTTGCATTTAGTCTTGATTCAAATTCTTTTGCGTCCTTTTCTTTTAAAAATGCTATAATTCCGCCTTTCATTGGACTTTGTATTGTACCGCCAGATAGGAAAAATGCAGTTTCAGCTGAAATTAAATTATTGTCTTGTGTAAAATCATTTACATAATACGCTTCAATTTTTGTTGTAGCATTTTCTTTACAATAATTAATCATACATATAAAATCGTCAAATTTATATACTCTTCCTTTTTGAGTAATTACTTCGGAAGCATATTTCCCATCTGCAATGCTCATTTTACAAAAATCGCAATTATCAACATTTAATTTTATGGGATCTACTTTATACGAACTACAAGAAAATGATGCTAACAAGATTATTATTGAAATAATATATTTCATATTAAATTATTTTTTTTCAACAGTAAGTTTAGTCAATTCAACACGACAATTATCAGAGCTCGTGTAAATTTTTATACCCTTGCCGATATGCAGAAGGATAAGTGATTGTTTGGAGTAAATTTCAATTTATAAAAAAGAGTATTATTGTTATTTTTTTCTAAAAAATTTATACTCATTAACAACAACAAATCCAAGCAATATACACGCAAAAATAAGCAACCACCCTCCAGTATCTGGAATAGAAAAAGCACCAAAATTGAGTAATTGTTTGTACCCTATTAACGGCGGTTGATATGCCATTCCGGGGACAACTATCGCAGCATTAGGATCAAGGTTATGACCATATTCATAATTCCATCTATAAAAATCTACAGCTGCTAAAAGTATAAATAAAGCATAAGAAATTAAAAACACTAAAACTGCTTTTCTACGAGCAATAAAAATCAACAATAATGAAATTGCAGCAAAACCTCCAAAAATGTATGGCAATAGAGTAAATTCAAAAAAATTTTCGGTATGCAGTGTTGCCATACCTATATAGTGATTTAATCCATTAATGATTTCAACATCGCCACCAATTTTATCAGCATACAAGCGTAACACTAATCCTTCAGGATATTGTGGAGCTTCTAAGTCTATTTTCCACAAGGGTACAAATAAGGATCCTGCAAACAATAAAAATGTTATAAAGAGTAAGCCTTTTGATAATTTTGAAATTTTCAAAATATTTTATTATTAAATAATGTTATAAATAAATGAGCCATTAAGAAATTTAAGCAGTTTAAAATGTGTAACTAAACATTCTTAATACCTTAATGGCTCAAAAAAGATTACCTCAATTTATTTATTTCGTAGCAGGAATATTTGTACCTAAACTAAAAGTTAATGGCACATTGCTTCCTGCAGGAGATACTCTCACATATCCTTGCATTTCTTGGTGCAAAGCACTACAAAAGTCAGTACAATACATTGGATAAATACCTGCTTTTTTGGGCAGCCATTTCAGTGTTGTAGTCTCTCCTGGCATAATTAATAACTCACCATTATCGGCACCTTTAATTGCAAATCCATGCGGCACATCCCAATCTTGTTCTAAGTTCGTTACGTGGAAATACACCTCATCCCCAACTTTAACTCCTTCAATATTATCAGGAGCAAAGTGAGAGCGGATGGATGTCATATAAACGTGAACTTTATTACCTTCTCTAACCACTTTTGATTCCTTTTCTCCTTTTGCCGCATAGGGATGCTTGTTTTCTTCAATTTTATAGAATTTCACCTGCCCGTTATTTCTAATCACATCAGCAGGGGCTGCTTGTGCATAATGTGGTTCACCAATAGTTGGAAAATCTAAAACAAGTTGCATTTTATCCCCACTAATATCAAAAATTTGAGCTGACTGTGCTAATTCTGGTCCTGTTGGTAAATATCTGTCTTTTGTAATTTTGTTATAAGCAATCAAATATTTTCCAAAAGGCTTTTTACTATCTCCTCCAGGAATACACAAGTGACCAACTGAATAATATGTAGGAACTCTATCCAATACTTTCAAAGATTTAATATCCCATTTCACAACTTCTGAAGAAACGAAGAAAGTAGTGTATGCATTGCCTTTTCCATCAAACTCTGTATGTAAAGGGCCTAATCCTGGTTTTTGAACTTCTCCGTAAAGTGCTGCTTCGTATTTAATAACGTTGATTCCGCCATAATCACCATCAAATTTTTTATCCTTAATAGCTGTTTGCAATTTATCAAAACTAAATACTGGGATTAACGCCGCTAATTTACCAGAACCCACAATATATTCCCCTGTAGGGTCAACATCACATCCATGTGGAGATTTAGGACAAGGCAGCATGTAACAGATGTCTTTTAATTCAGAAGCATCTAATACATACACTTCTTTTTTTATCACCGATTTAGCTGAATGTGTTTTTTCATCCCATTTGTTATGAGCATAATTAACACTTTGTTTTTTCCCTTTGCCTGCTTTAATGTATTCTTCTGCTTTTTTCCAGTTAACCGCCATGATAAAATCTTTATCTCTTTGAGAAGCATTGACTTCTAATAAAGTATTAGCTTGTTCAGTGTTGTAGCATGAAAAGAAGAACCAACCATGTGATTTTCCTTTTCCAGCATGCGATAGGTCAAAATTTACTCCTGGGGTTACAATTTGGAAAGCCAAATCCATTTCTCCTTCTTTTCCTACTTTCACAAAACTGATGTGTCCTTTGAAATTTTCTTTGTACGAACTAATTGGAACGTCTCCATTTGAATAATCACTAGGGACACTAAAACGAGTACCAGCAACCACATATTCTGTATTTTCTGTAATAAATGGTGAAGAATGGTTACCTCCACTATTTGGAAGTTCAATGATTTCTGCTGTTTTAAATGTTTTTAAGTCAATACGAGCAATACGAGGTGTATTGTTTGCATTTCCAAAAACCCAACGTCCATCAACTTCTCCGTTTGTTTGAGATAACTCTGTGTGGTGTAAATCATCCCAAGGAACAAACCCATGAGAAGTATTTAACATTGGTTTTGTTTCTTCACTGTACCCCCAGCCTTTTTCAGGATCTACCGAGAATACCGGAATAACTCTAAATAATCTTCCACTAGGTAATCCATAAACACTCATTTGTCCACTAAATCCCCCTGAAACGAAATTATAGAATTCGTCATATTTACCTGGTGCTACATATGCTTTTTGAGCTGCATCACCATTCACAACGTCTCCTGAATTTTTTGGTTTACAGGAATTAAAAAATGCGCTAACCAATATTATGGTTAAAGTCGCTTTTAAAAAATTATTGCTCATGATATTATAGTTTTTAAATAAAAAAATTATTTTACGCCATCATTCTTACGCATATACTCGAGAATATTTCTAGCTTCATCATCAGAAAGACTTTGATTTGGCATACGAACTAGGCAGATTTCAAATTGTGCTTGTACTTCAGGATCTTTATCTATCATTGGATCAGGATTGGTTATGAAATTCATAATCCATTCAGGTCTTCTTCTTTCAGTTACACCTTTCCAACCTGGCCCAACTAATTTTTCGTCAGTCATTTTATGACAAGAAGTACATTTTACACCTGCAACATCCTCGCCTTTAGTTGCCATAGTTTGATTTAACGATGCGCCGAGTTCTACAGTAGAATACTTTCCTTCTCCTCTTTTTGGGTCATAATCAGAAGGATTGGATGAACGTTCTTCAGTTGTAGCTTCAGCTGAAGACCCTGTAGTAGTATTTTCATTCTGACCACAAGAAGTAAACATTGTTAATGCAAGAATAAATAAAGATAGTTTATACATAAAAATTGATTTTAAAATTTCTTATGCAAAACTCCGAATAATTTTATTAACCTTTTATGATTTTGGTCATATTTAATACTTTTTTATTTATGATCCTAAAAAAATGGCATTAGAACTTGACCTTCATGTGAAACAATTATATAAAAAAAACCGATCGTTACTAAATAAAATTCAAAAAGGGGCGCTATAAAAGCTCAACGAATAGTAAGAAAAAAACATTGAAGAGTATAGTCAACAAACAATCTGCAATAAAAACTAAAATATTATAATACAAATTGCTGTGCAAAATAAAAACAAATAAATTTTATCTCTACCAGAAGTAAACAAATACCTTTGTTAGAATTACCCATCATTAACGCGCTATATGACGATATCTTATAAATGGCTTTGCGAATATTTACCAGTTAAAGTTGAACCAGAAAGGTTGGAAAAGATATTTACTTCAATTGGACTTGAAGTTGAAGGCATTGAAAAATTTGAATCAATAAAAGGAAGTTTAGAAAATCTTGTAATTGGGGAAATTTTAGCGACAGAAAAACATCAAAACGCAGATAAACTTACCATTACTCGTGTAAATATTGGATTGGATGAACCGCTTCAAATCGTATGTGGTGCTCCCAATGTAGCAGCGGGACAAAAAGTGGTTGTTGCACCAATTGGCACTACAATTTTTCCTACAAATGCAGCACCCATCACAATGAAGTTGGCAAAAATTAGAAACTGCGAAAGCTATGGAATGATTTGTGCCGAAGATGAAATCGGACTTGGAGTTGCACATAATGGAATTTTAGTTTTAGATGAAACAGCAATCGTAGGAAGCAAAGTTTCGGATTATTTTCAACCGTATCAAGATATTGTTTTTGAATTAGGAATTACCCCAAACCGAATGGAAGCAATGAGCCATTGGGGAATTGCAAGAGATGTTTGTGCTTATTTGAACCATCACGACAACACAGTTTTGAAACCAAAACTGCCCATTACAAACGGATTTAAAACAGATAATCAATCTTTAACAATTAATGTAATTATTGAAAACAAAGAAGATTGTCAGCGTTACACTGGAATAAGCATTGAAGGAATTGAAGTAAAAGAATCTCCGAAATGGATGCAGGAAAAATTAAAATCAATTGGCGTTCGATCCATTAATAATATTGTTGACATTACAAATTTTATTCAACACGAAACAGGCCAACCCTTGCACGCATTTGATTGCGATGCAATAAAAGGGAAAAATATTATTGTCAAAAATTTACCCGAAGCAACTTCTTTTATCACCCTCGATGAAAAAGAAAGAAAATTAAACCGGGAAGATTTGATGATTTGCAATAGTGACGAGCCAATGTGTATTGCCGGTGTTTTTGGCGGTTTGCATTCCGGTGTTACCGCTAAAACAAAAAATATTTTTTTAGAAAGTGCTTGGTTCAATCCGGTAACAACGCGTAAAACAAGTTTTCGTCACGGGCTTAGAACCGATGCTGCTACACGTTTTGAAAAAAATGTTGACATTTCGAATGTAGTGAATGTATTAAAAAGAGCTGCATTGTTGATTAAAGAATTGGGAGGTGGAAAAATTGCTTCGGATATTATTGATGTGTACCCAAATCCTATTTCAAAAAAAGAAGTTGGATTGAAATTTCATTATTTAAAAAAATTAAGTGGCAAAAATTACCACCCCGATTCTGTAAAAATTATTTTAACAAGTCTTGGTTTTGAAATAATAAAGGAAAGCATTGATGAGCTACGCGTTGCAGTTCCTTTTCACAAACCGGATGTTTCGCTACCTGCAGATTTGGTAGAGGAAATATTACGAATTGACGGACTCGACAATATTGAAATTCCTTCCACAATTAATAGTTCACCTGCAATTGATGCTAATTTTTCGACACAACAACTAAAAGAAAAAACAGCTAATTATTTGACTGGGCTTGGTTTTTGCGAAATGATGACTAATTCCATTACGAATGCTGCGTATTACGATAAAGAAGATTTACAAGATGCCGTAAAAATGCTAAATAGTTTGAGTGCTGAATTAAATATCATGCGCCCATCCATGTTGGAAACCGGTTTGGAATCCATTGCTTGGAATTTGAATAGAAAAAATAACAACTTAAAATTATTCGAATTCGGTAGAACTTATAAAGTTTTGCCTGATGGAAAATACGAAGAGCAAGAACATTTGTGGCTTTATCTTACAGGAAATGTGGCAGAAACTGGATGGAGAAATAAAACAGTTGCGGTTGACTTTCATTTTGTAAAAGGTGCGACAGTGGCTGTTTTGAACTTGTTGGGAATTGCAGTTGAAAAATTTGAAATTGTTGAAAACAAAAAATTGAATCCGCAACTTGTTTGCAAAATCAATGGATTTTCAATTGCAACAATTGCTGAAGTAAAGAAAACTATTTTGTCAACTTTCGACATTAAACAAGCGGTGTTTATTGTTGATTTTAATTGGGAAAATCTATTACATTTATTGCCGATGTTAAAAACGAAAGTTGTTGAAATACCTAAATTTCCTGCTGTTCATCGCGATCTTGCAATGGTTGTTTCGAAACAATTAAACTACGAAGAAGTTGAAACTGTTGTTCAAAAATTAAAATTGTCCAAGTTGCGAAAGCAATCACTTTTTGATATTTTCGAAAGTGAAAAATTAGGAGTCAATAAAAAATCATTGGCTGTTAGTTTTACATTTTTAGATGAAGAAAAAACATTAACAGATAGTGAAATAGACGGCTGGATGAATAAAATTAGAACTTCGTTGGAAAAAGAATTGCAAGTTGAAATTCGAAAATAAAATGAACGAATTAGAACTAAAACTAAAACGAATTCAGGAAAAACTTCAGTTATTATTGAAGCAGCATAACTCTTTACAAAAAGAAAACCAACGGCTCATTGCCGAGTTGGACGAAAAAAAATCTACTTCAATAAAAAATCTTCAACAAGTAGATGCGCTGAAACAACAAGTGGAAGTTTTAAAAATCACATCCGGGAATTGGAACGAAGCCGATAAAATAGAATTTGAAAAACGAATTACGAATTATATAAAAGAAATTGATAATTGTATTGATTATTTAAGTCAACCCTAATGACAGACCAATTCATCGCCATCACCATTGTTATTGCCGATAGAAATTATCGGATAAAAATTCAACCTAAGGATGAAGAAGTGGTGCGAAAAACCATAAAATTGATTAACGAAAAAATTATTGAGTTTAAAACAAAATTTGCCGGAAAAGATATTCAAGATTATATCGCCATGGTTTTGGTGTGGTTTGCCACAGAAAAAAATATGATTACTTCTTCTCAATTAGATTCAGAAGCAATCAATGATAAATTAACTCAATTGGAAAAATTGCTGGATAATCAACTTGGAATTCCTAAATAAAATTAGAGACTAAGTTAAGCATATTTTGCATAGAAAAAAGTAAAGCAGTATTTTTAAGGACAATTTTATACTTGATGTATGATTTTTACATCCGTAAATTTTGAGTGCATACATTGCGGAGGACAGTCTAACATCTATTTTGAAAATGATTTTGATCCAAGCGAAGTAATAGAGCGAGCCGGCGATACGCTGTTCTGAATTGCAGCATCGATTTGTGCGATGTCGAAAAGCACTTTTCCTTTTGAACCAATTCGATAGACGATGAAGATTCCTTGCTTCAACAAATAACAATAGTTTGTCATACAACTCACCTGTTTTTTGTGCTTCTAATTTGAATAAAAACATCTTGGTTTGATGTTAAGATTTTATATATGCAATAAGTACTTATGGTAATGACAACCCAATAGACAATGGTTGGCCAAATACATGAATGACGAAATAAATCTGTATGTAATAATAAAAAAAGACCTGAAAAAAATTGATTTTCAAGTCTTTAAGTATACAATTAGTGATCCCGCTGGGACTCGAACCCAGGGCCCCAACATTAAAAGTGTTGTGCTCTACCAACTGAGCTACGAGATCATCCTTCCGCATTTTCAAAACGGGACGCAAAAATAAGGTCTCCACGCTTATATGCCAAATAAAAAGTCATACTAATTCATATAAATTTTTCCGTTGGTATTTCGAATTGAAAATTTCTGTTTTTTAAATTAGGTTTGCTCAATATTTTTTATGACAAACTTTTTTAAAAACAAAGTAGTAATTGTAACCGGTGGTAGCGATGGAATTGGCAAAGCGCTAATTCAAGAACTTCTATTAGCTGGAGCAAAGGTTTCTACCTGTGCAAGAAATCACGATAAATTATACCAATTGCAAATTCAAAACCCTGCAGCATCGTTGCTTACTACTATTGCAGATGTAAGTAAAGAAAATGATTGCTGTCGATTAATTGAACTGACTGTTAAAATGTTTGGCACAATTGATATATTAATAAACAATGCCGGAATTTCCATGCGTGCAGAATTGCAAGACGCAACTTATGACGTTTTTAAAAAAGTAATGGATATCAATTTCTTTGGTTCGCTTTATTGCACCAAAGAAGCACTGCCAATTATTTTGGAAAAAAAAGGAACAATAGTTGGTGTTTCATCCATTGCGGGTTATCGCGGCTTGCCAGGTCGTGGTGCTTATTCCGCTTCCAAATATGCAATGCAAGGATGGTTGGAAGCGTTGCGTACCGAATTACTTGACAGTGGTGTAAATGTAATGTGGGTTTGTCCCGGATTTACAGCTTCAAATATTCGAAACGTTGCTTTAAATAAAGATGGAAATGCACACGGCGAAAGCCCAATGGATGAAAGCAAAATGATGAGTGCAAATGAATGTGCGCTTGAAATTTTATCTGCTATTGAAAAAAGAAAGAGAACATTGGTATTGACTTTTACGGGGAAACTAACCGTTTTATTGAATAAACTTTTCCCATCATTGACAGATAAAATGGTAAGAAAATTTTTCTATAAAAATGGCAAGCTTGTCAAATAACAGAAATTTACAGTTTACTTTTACGCATTAACCTTCTATTTTAATTCAACAATGCCTTTATTAACTTTTAGTTCCGATTTTGGTAACAACGATTTTCTCGTTGGGGCGGTTAAAGGTCAGCTGTTGCAAATTAATCCTGAATTTTCAATCGTTGATATTTCGCATTCCATTTCCCCTTTCAATTATACGCATGCAGCTTATGTTTGCCGAAATGCAATTAAGAATTTCCCCGATCATACTTACCATCTTATTTTAGTAAATCTATTCGATAAGAATCCCGATCAACTTTTATTGGCTTTTCACAACAACCAATATTTTCTTTGTGTCGATAATGGTTTGTTGACAATGGTATTGGAAGAAAAACCCCAAATGGTTACAGGTATTCATTTAAAAAAAGAGGATGCAAAAAACCCAATTGCTTTTGCAAAAATTTTAGGCCAAGTAATCAATCAATTGATCCGAGGCGATTCTATTTTAAAAATTGGCGAACCCGATGTGAGTTATATTGAAAAAAAACCGTTACATCCAATAATCAGTGACACTTGGATTGAAGGTCAAATAATTTTCATTGATAATTTTGAAAATGTAATTGTAAATATTACACAAAAACAATTTGAAGAAAATAGAAAAGGACGAAAGTTTAAAATAGTTTTTAAACACGATAAAATAATTGAAACAATCAGCGAAACTTATGCGGATGTTCACGAAGGAGAAAAATTGGCAATCTTCAACAGTGCAGGCTATCTCGAAATTGCAATCAATAAAGCAAATGCTGCCGGCTTATTGGGATTAAAAGGTTATTCAGAAAAAAATATTCAATCAAAACAATTAGTACAAAATCAATTATTTTATCAAACCGTACGAATTCGATTTGAATAAAACAAACAGTTGATACTTTCTTAAATTTTGCAAATGCTTAAACTTGTTTTAACGCTTATCCCCTATTTTTGTTACCCTCAAAATAATGATTTATGAATTTCAGAAAAGTAAACAATATCACAGGTTGGTTGATTTGTTTAATCGCATGTTCAACTTATATTTTAACCGCAGAAGCAACTGCAAGTTTGTGGGATACCGGCGAGTTTATCGCCAGTGCTTATAAAATTCAATTACCCCATCCACCGGGTGCGCCGTTATTTGTTTTACTTGGTCGGTTTTTCATTATTTTATTTGGAGATAATCCTGCCAATGCTGCTTTTGCAGTAAACACAATGAGTGCGTTGGTAAGTGGTTTTACCATCTTATTTCTTTTTTGGACCATTACTCATTTTGCTCGCAAGATGTTTGTGAATACAGGCGAAGAACTTACTCGTTCTCAAACATTTACAGTAATGACTGCGGGTGTAGTTGGTGCGCTTGCTTATACTTTTAGCGATTCGTTTTGGTTCAGCGCAGTAGAAGGAGAAGTTTACGCATTGTCTTCTTTTTTTACAGCAATAGTTTTTTGGGCAATGCTAAAATGGGAACATGCCGATGAGCGTGCCGGTAAAAATTTAATGGAGAAAAACCATGCCGACCGATGGATTGTTTTTATCTTTTTTATGATGGGACTTTCGGTTGCTGTTCACTTATTAAATCTACTTACGATTCCTGCTATTGTAATGATTTATTATTTCCGCCGCTATACAAATAGTTTAAAAGGAGCTACTTGGGCTTTTTTAATTGGTTGTATTCTTACCGGACTTGTTCAGGTTGTGGTAATAAAATCATCGGTACAAATTGCCGGTAAATTTGACATTCTTTTTACCAACAGTTTTAACCTTCCGTTTTTTACGGGATTCATTCTTTTCTTTTTATTACTTGCTGTTTTATTTTGGTTTGGTTTTCGTTGGGCTAGAAAAAATAATTTCACTTCACTTGTACTCGGTTTGTGGTGTGTAGTCTTCATGTTGCTTGGATATTCTACTTATGTTACAACGCTTATCCGTTCCAATGCAAATCCATCCATTGATATGAATAATGTGGAAGACCCAATGAGTTTGGTTTATTATTTGGGCCGCGACCAATACGGATCTCAACCACTTTTATATGGACCGCATTTTACAGCAAATCAAGTTGACGAAGATGGGAATGGCTATTATGATTATAACGAAGAGGCAATGAAATACGGCAAGGGCGATTCAAAATATATTGAATTGGGAAAAGGATTTGATCCCATTTATGAAAAAGAAGATATGATGATTTTCCCAAGAATTTGGGATGTTACGGATCAACAAGATCATGTTCGTTTTTATGCACAATGGCTTGGGAAAGGACAATCGCAAGATCCGCAAACGGGAAGAATGAAATACGAAGACCCAACTTATGCTGATAATATAAATTGGTTTTTCAGTTATCAAATGGGGCAAATGTATTGGCGCTATTTTATGTGGAATTTTTCTGGTAAACAAAACGATTTACAAGGTTTTGGAAATAAACGAGATGGAAATTGGGTTTCAGGAATTCCGATTATTGATAATAAAATTCTTGGAGACCAATCGAAACTTCCCGATGAATTGAAAAATGATAAAGCACACAACACATTATTTTTAATTCCATTCCTTTTGGGAATCGTTGGATGTGTTTATCAATTTATTAAAAACAAAAAAGATTGGTTTGTTAATTTTTTACTTTTCTTTTTTACAGGAATTGCAATTGTACTGTATTTGAACCAAGCAGGAAATCAACCACGCGAAAGGGATTATGCGTATGTGGGATCTTTTTATGCTTTTGCAGTGTGGATTGGAATGGCAGTGGTTTCTTTTGTAAAATTAGTTAGAGAAGATAAAACAACTTTTATCAATACACTTTGTTTTGGTTCACTTTTAACTTTTATAATTACGGCATTTAGTTTAAGCAATTTTTCCGGTGGAGATATGCTTCAAAGTGCATTATTGGTTACTGCTGTTTTTGCAATTGGATTAACGACCATTCGTTTTATATTGAAATTAATTTCAAGCAATGGAGAAAAAGAATCGCTTTTAAATATTGCAACATTGGTTGTTTGTTTTGCTGCACCTTTTCTAATGGCAAATCAAGAATGGGACGATCATGATCGCAGCAAAAAAACGTTGGCAAGAGACAATGCAAAAAATTATTTAGAAAGTTGTGCTCCTAACGCTCTCCTTTTCACTTTTGGAGATAATGATACTTATCCACTTTGGTACGCGCAAGAAGTAGAAAATGTGCGTCCGGATATTCGCATCATCAATACAAGTTTACTCGGAATTGATTGGTATATCAATCAACTTCGATATAAAGTAAATCAAAGCGATTCAGTTGATGTATTGTGGACGCCGGATCAAATTAGAGGAAATAATAGAGCGTACATTCGATATGCACCGCCAGAAAATGTTTCTAAAGAAAATTTTTACGACTTGTACGATGTAATGAAAAATGTAGTTGGTGCTGGAGAAAATACTGAATCGTATCCTGTAAAACGATTTTTAATCCCAATAAATAAAGAAACTTTACTTGCAAACGGAACAGTAAATTCAACTGATTCTATATTAAGTGATTTTCTTTTCGAACTTCCCGAACAACAAAATGGAATGGATCGTTCTCAATTAATTATGTTGAATATTCTTGCATCAAACAATTGGAAGCGTCCAATTTATTTTACTGCTCCATACGGCGAATTAGGGTTTGCACATTTTTTAAGAAAAGATGGATTGAGCTATCGATTGGTTCCGATAAAACTGGAATTTCCACAACAAAACTGGATTGTTGACAATACACTTCAGCAAGTAATGATGGGCGGTTCTAGCATTCGCGATAATAATTTAGACTTCATGTACAAAAACTTGTTGGAAAAATTTACATCGGGTTCGGCAAATAAAAACGGAGTTTATTTTGATGAAGAAAATCGCCGGCATTTATTAAATATACGTGGGGCATTTGGCGAACTTGCAGGAAACATGGCTGACAAAGGAAGAAAAGAAGATGCAAAAAAATTAATTGAACGAAGTGAAGAATTGATAAGTATAAAAAATCTTCCATTTGCAAGACCAAGTAGAGATAATTCGCACAATATTTATTCATTAATTTATCTGGAAGCAGCATATAAAACAGGTATGATTGAGTTAGCAGAAAAAATAAGAATTGCACTTAAAAAAGATATGGACCAACAAAAAGTATATTATGATTACTTAAAAGCAGAAAAAGAAAAACTTTACGAAACAATACTTCAAGAAGAAGATGTGAACAACCGGTTACAAGTAGTTTTGGAAGCGGTTGTAAAAAAATACAACCCGTCAAAAGCAGTTCCGCTTTCCATCCCAAGTAAATAATAAAACATTTATTTCTAAATATTAAATCCTCACTTGTTGGGGATTTTTTTTTAGAGGTTTTAGAAAATATTTACTTCTCGCTCAAGCGTTATTCCGAATTTTTGATACACAGTTTCTAAAACCGCTTCGCTTAAATTGTAAATTTCTTTCCCATTCGAATTGCCGTGATTAACCAAGACTAATGCTTGTTTTTCGTGACAACCCGCATCGCCTACTCGATAGCCTTTCCAAGTCACACCGGCATTGGGACCGCATTGTTCGACCAACCAACCCGCAGCTAATTTTTTATTGCCGTTTGCTAATTCGTACGAAACAATTGTTGGAAATAATACTTTTAATTTTTCAAATTCCTCGGAACTTATTTCTGGGTTTTTAAAAAAACTTCCGGCGTTTCCAATTATTTCAGGATCGGGAAGTTTTGATTTTCTGATATTAATTACGGCTTGACAAATTGTTTTAACTGACAATTTTTTCTCAGCATTTTTTTCAAGTTCTTGCTGAATTGCTCCATATTCAATATTAAAAATTGGAAACTTTCGCAATCGAAAACTCGTACTAAGAATTACAAATTGATTTTTAAATTTATTTTTGAAAACACTATCACGATAGCCAAATGCACAATCGTTCAGTGAAAAATTATGAACAACTTTTTCATTGATTTCAAATGCTTCTAAACTAAAAAAAACATTTTTTAATTCAACGCCGTATGCACCAATATTTTGAATTGGAGCTGCACCAACTGTACCCGGAATCAATGCAAGATTTTCTACACCTCCCCAATTGTGTTCGATGCAATGCAGCACAAAACTGTGCCAATTCACTCCTGCGCCCACTTTCACATAAATATATTCTGCATCTTCTTTAATCGTTTCTATTCCCGCAATTTCATTTTTTATAACAAGTCCATTATAATTTTTAGTAAAAAGAATATTACTTCCGCCTCCCAAAACAAGTTTTGTTTCCTTGCGCATTGATTGTAAAAACAACAACTCTTTCAACCCTTCTACTGATTTTATTGCAACAAAAAATTTGGCAATAGAATCAATCCCAAAAGTGTTAAACGATTTTAATGATATATTTTCTTGAACTTTCATTTATTAAAAAAATAATTAAACAGGATCTACATCCATGACAATTGTTACGCTACTAAATCTTTTTTCATTGTGCAACAATTGCACTTGTTGTAATAATTCATTTTTACACTGTGAAATTATTGACGAATCTTTTGGCAATTTTAATAATAGCTCCATCAAATATTGGTCACGAACACGATTAACAACCGGTTCTGCCGGCCCCAACAAATAATTGCTGTACAGCGTATTCATTGCTTTTGCAAAATATTCCGCAGCTGCAACAACTGTTGTTTTTATTTTATGTTTAAATTTTACTTGTATAAATCGCGAAAAAGGCGGATAGAAAAATTGTTTTCGTTTTGCTATTTCAACTAAATAAAAATCAAGATAATTGTGCTGTTTTACAAATTGCAAAATGGGATGATTTGGTTGCATTGTTTGCAACATTACTTTGCCCGTTGCTTCTTTTCTGCCGGCTCTTCCACTCACTTGTTGCATTAATTGAAATCCACGTTCGTGTACTCTAAAATCTGCAAAGCTTAGTAAAGCATCTGCATCCAAAATTCCAACCAAATCTACATTGTCAAAGTCAAGTCCTTTCACCACCATTTGTGTTCCAACTAAAATATCAATTTTACGTTGTTCAAATTGTTGAATTAAAATGTCGTGCGCATTTTTTCCTTTAATCGTATCTACATCCATTCGTGCAATTCGTGCATTTGGAAATTGTTCCACCAAAATTTCTTCAATTTTTTCTGTCCCAAAATTTTTCTGTATAAACTTATAGCTTCCGCAAGCAGCACAAGTTTGAATTGGTGGATAATTGGTTCCACAATAATGACAAATTAATTTGTTGTTTAATTTATGAAATGTAAGCGATACATCGCAATGCTTACATTGCGGTATCCATCCGCAAACAGAACAAATTTGATATGGTGTGTGCCCACGACGATTCTGGAAAAGTAAAACCTGTTTCCCTTTTTGAAGCACTTCATTTATTGCATCCACAAGTGGCGGTGAAATAATAGTTTTTTCTTTCGCCTTTTGAACATTTTTTTTAGTATCAATAAATTCAATCGGCGGAAGTTGAACATCACCAAATCGTTGCAACAATTCAACCAAACCAAATTTATTTGTTGTTGCATTTTGATAAGTCTCCAATGACGGCGTTGCACTTCCCAATAAAGTTTTTGCAGCAAATAACGAAGAAAGATAAACTCCGGCATCGCGGCCATGGTAGCGAGGTGCAGGATCTTGTTGCTTAAAAGAACTATCGTGCTCTTCGTCACAAATAAGCAACCCTAAATTCATAAAAGGTAAAAAAATAGAAGAACGTGCACCTAATACAATTTTCAATTCACCGCTTTTTACTTTGTTCCAAATTTCTACTCTTTCATTTTGTGAAAATTTTGAATGATAAATTCCCACGTTACCGCCAAAATGTTTTTGTAAACGACGAATGATTTGCGAAGTCAATGCAATTTCGGGTAAGAGATATAAAACTTGTTTCCCTTCTCGAATATATTCTTCAATAAGTTTGATATAAACCAATGTTTTTCCACTTCCTGTAACTCCGTGTAATAAACAAACAGATTTTTCGGAGAAAGATTGTTTTATTTTTTCAACAACTTGCAGTTGTAATTTTGATAAATTAAAATCAAGATTGATATCTTTTGGTAAATAAAAAATTCTATCAACAGTTCTTTTTTCTAAATAAAAAATATTTTTTTCAACCAACCCTTTTACTTGTGCATCCGTTGCTTTTGCTTTTTTTAGCAATTCTGTTTTTGAAACACTCCCTTCTGTTTTTGATAAATGCAAAAAACTCAATAATAATTCCATTTGCTTTTCAGCACGTTGTAATCGTTTATCTTCATTCAACAATTTAGACAATTGTTCTTCCTTATTATATTCGGAATTCAACAAAACAAACGTTTCTTTTTTGGGAGTGTAAGTTTGTTTTAAAGTTTCCCAAACAAAACAAACTCTTTTTTGAATTAGCTGATTTGTAACAGGATAAGAGTGTAAAGAATCAAGAATTTGCTGTACTTCCGAAAGTTTCAATTCTTTTTTAATTAACAAAGCTTCTGCAACTAAATATTCATCGTGGCTTAAAGTAGAAAAATCATCGCCAAATTCATCATTAAAAACCAAAATAGTTTCGCTTGATAATTTAAAATGCGATGGCAATGCAGCCGCCATCAGCTCACCTTCCGTGCACATATAATAATTTGCCATCCACTCCCACAATGCCAATTGCTGTTCGAAAACAACGGGCGATTCATCCAACAAATTCAATATTTCTTTTGGTTCAAATTCTGTTGGTTTATTGTGATGAATTCGTTTTACAATTCCTGCATATCTTTTATTTTTTCCAAGATTTACTTCCACTCTGCAACCTGGTTTTAATACATTTTTCATCTTGTCAGGAACTGACCATGTATAATTTTTAGGAAGTGCAAGCGGTATTATTATTTCAGCAAACATTATTTTTAAAAATGCTTTTTATTCAATTAAAATGATACAATTAATTTTTAATCCAACTGGCTTTGTATTCAATTAATTTCTTTCCCATTATGGAATAAACTTTTTGTTTCAAAGTTGCAATATCTTCCAATCCATAACCTTCAACAGAAATTTCTTCCAAAAAAATGGAACGACTTTTTCCTGGATTAAGTGTAAAAAGATTTCGATAGTGCATTCGATCAAATGCATCGAGCAATAAAAATGGTTTGATTGGTGTTTGTGTTTCAATCGCTACGCGAAAAGCGCCGTCATAAAAATCTTTCAGCGGTTTATTACTCATATTAAAAGTTCCTTCGGGCATTACTAAAATAGAAACACCTTTACTAATAATTGACACTAAATTTCGAACACTTTTAGCACGATGTTCCGCGTCGCTTCTATCCACAACTACAACTACCGTGCGATAAATAAATCCGAAAACGGGTAAATTGCTTAACTCAATTCTTCCTAAAACCCGAATGGGATTACGAATTGTTTTTATAAATAGTATAGCATCCAAATAAGAAATATGATTACCAACAAAAATGTATTGTCGCCCTTTTACAAGCGGTTGTTCGTAGCTATTTTTATGACGAATAAATGTCAACAAAAACATCAGATCCACACAAATCACACATATCCGATAAATAAAATTGCCCCCATTAATTCTTCCAAAAATAGAAGCAATTAAAGCAAATGGAAAAATCAACAACAGAAAAAACACAAAAAGAAGTAGTGCATAAATACAATACACTATTTGAAATATTTTTTGAATCAATTTCATCTTTTATAAATTAAATGTTCAACAAATCTAATTCTGGAATAGTACAATTATAGATTTAAGTTGAAAATTATTTTAGCATTTCGGATGGGTAAATCTTAATTTTGTACGCTAATGGCAGTAGCAAAAACAGTGGCATTCCACACGTTGGGTTGCAAACTCAATTTTTCAGAAACTTCTACCCTTTCCCGCATGTTGGGAAATGACGGGTTTGAAAAAAAAGATTTTACTGACAAAGCCGATGTGTATGTAATAAATACTTGCTCCGTTACCGAAAACGCCGACAAAGAATGCCGTCAATTGGTTCGCAGAATTCAACGAAAATCGCCAGAAAGTTTGGTAGTAATTACGGGTTGTTATGCACAATTAAAACCAAAAGAAATTGCAGCTATTCCCGGAGTAGATTTAGTATTAGGTGCTTCAGAAAAATTTAATCTTACAAAACATATTCATGAAATTGCAAAAGGAGATTCTACTAAAATTTGCAGTTGCGATGTAGAAGAAATTAAAGAATTTAAATCCTCTTTTTCTTTAAATAAACGAACCCGCACTTTTTTGAAAGTTCAAGATGGGTGCGATTATAATTGTTCTTTTTGCACCATCCCGCAAGCAAGAGGAAAAAGTAGAAGCAACTCCATCGAAAATGTTTTAAAAGAGGTTGCACAAATTGCAGAAAATGGCGTAAAAGAAATTGTGTTAACGGGAGTTAATTTAGGCGATTTTGGAAACGTAAAAGAAGGCGACTTTTTTAAATTGATAAATGAATTAAATACAAATTCAGAAATAAAACGATACCGCATTTCTTCCATTGAACCTAATTTGTTGACGAATGAAATTATAGAATTGGTTGCCAATAGCGATAAGTTTATGCCCCATTTTCATATCCCGTTGCAAAGTGGAAGCAATGAAATTTTAGGATTAATGCGCCGTCGCTATAAAAAAGAATTGTACGAAGAAAAAGTAAATCAAATCAAATCGCTAATGCCGCATTGCTGTATTGGCGTAGATGTGATTGTTGGATTTCCGGGCGAAACGAAAACTCATTTTAAAGAAACGTTTGATTTTTTACATAAATTGGATATTTCCTATTTGCATGTTTTTACCTACTCCGAAAGAGATAACACCCATGCACTTCAACTTCCAAAAATTGTTCCATTGCAAATCAGACACGAACGAAATAAAACGCTCCGAAATCTTTCGTATATGAAAATGCAATACTTTACCGAGCAACACCAAGGGCAAATTCGTAAAGTACTTTTTGAAGGAGTTGATAAATCGAATATGATGGAGGGCTACACCGACAACTACATAAAAATTTCTGCGCCTTACAAAAAAGAATGGGTAAATGAAATTATAGATTGGAAAATTTGATGAATCTAACTAAAAAAATAGCAAATCAATTTAGAGAAGCCTTTTTTGGGAATAACTGGACTGACTCAAATTTGAAAGATAATTTAGCGAATGTAACTTGGCAACAAGCCATTACAAAAGTTCACAATTTCTATACCATTGCTGCGTTGGTTTTTCACATTAATTATTATGTAACTGCGGTTTTGAAAGTATTAGAAGGAAATCAACTAAATGCAAGCGATAAATACAGTTTCGATCTTCCGCCAATTCAGTCGCAGAAAGATTGGGGAAATTTTTTAAACGAAATTTGGACTAATATTGAAAATTTTTGCAAACTAATTGAACAAATGCCCGAAAGTAAACTTTGGGAAAATGTTGCAGTTGAAAAATATGGAAACTACTACAGAAATATACATGGCATTGTTGAACATTTACACTACCACCTAGGGCAAATTGTATTGATTAAAAAATTATTTTGAGAAATTTATTGCTAACTATCCGATTGTTTATTTTTACAATCTAAATTTTTGTTCTGTACACATTAAAAAAAATAGCGATTGTAATTGGACTAAGTTTTTTATTTCTATTGCTTGCTATTACGCTTTTCGTAAATAGTCCGAAAGGACAAAATATTTTAGGGCAATTAGTCACAAAGCGACTGTCCAACAATTTAGGCGTAACCATTCAAATAAAGCATGTCGGTTTTTCGATTTTTAATAAAATAAATTTAAACGATTTATTGCTAAAAGATAAAAAAAACGACACCTTGCTTTTTGCTGGGCAAGTTAATTTTCGCATTACAGATTGGTTTTTTGTAAAAGAGAAAATTGTTTTGTCATATATCGGAATTGAAAATGCAATATTCAATTTAAACCGAACTGATTCGATTTGGAATTACAATTTTTTGGAAGATTATTTTTTTTCTGCTAAAAAAAATGCAACGAATAAAAATGCATTGGATCTCGATTTTAAAAAAATAGAGTTACGAAATATCACATTTAACCAGAGCGATAAATGGAAAGGACAAGAATTGAAATTTTCGTTAAAAGCGTTGAATTTAAACGCTGACGAAATAAATTTTTCAAAAAAAAATATTGCTATTCAATCGCTCGAATTAGAGCAACCGGAACTTTTCGTAGTTAATTATCCTGGCAATCAAAAAATAAACCCTTCACAAAAAAAACTCAATTTATTTTTTAAAAATCAAGATTGGACGGCAACAATTGCTAAAATAAAAATTGACGCCGGTTCTTTTAAATTGAACAATGGTTTTGAGAAAAAAACAACGCCACATTTCGACGCTAACCATATTTCATTCAATCCCATTTTCGGCAGAATTGAAAATATTTTTTTTATAAAAAACAAACTCACTGCTGATCTTTTTTTGAAAACGAAAGAACAAAGTGGATTGGAAATAAAATCATTTTTTACAAAAATTATTTTCACCCCACAAAATTTACAACTAATAAAATTTGAATTAGAAACAAAAAAAAGTAAAATTCGAAATTCCATTCAAGTAGATTTTTCAAAACAAAATCCAAAATTTAATACCGAATTTGCAGATTCAGAAATTGACAGCGATGAGCTTGTTTTTTTTATTCCGTCTTTTAAAAACTGGAATCAAAAATTTAAAATAAAAGGCAAATTAAATTACAATGCAGATGAATTAATTGGAACTGATTTTTTTGTAAAAACAAGCAATAACACTTTCCTGATTGCTGATTTTAATAAAACAAAAAAACTTATTTCAATTGCAGTAAAAAACCTTTCTACAACTTATTCCGATTTGGTGCGATTTTTTCCTTCACTTTCAAAATCCTCATTCACAAAACTGAGTAACTTTTCTCAAATTCGTTTTAGTGGAAATGTAAAAAGCAATTCTAATGATTTAGAAACCGACGGAATTTTTTATACGAATTTGGGTACGATTCACAGCTCCTTGAAATTAGAATTAGAATTTGAAAAAGAAAAAACGCCAATATTTTCAGCAATTATTGAATCAGAGAATTTTGATATTGGCAAATTTATTGGCAATGTTAATTTTGGGAACACTTCATTCAAATCAATAATAAACGGGAGAGGATTAACTGCTAAACCCTTCTCTGCAACGATTTCTTCCACAGTATCTCAACTTTTTTACAAAAATTATACTTATAAAAAAATTGAATTTAATGGCACGGGCAATAAAGAAAATATTGTTGGAAATTTATCAATCGATGACGAAAATGCTTCTGCTGATTTGGGAGGATCAATTAATTTCAAAAATGAAATCCCAATAGTTGATTTTAATGCACAAGTAAAAAAAATAAATTTTAAACCACTTAATTTTTACAAAGAAGATTTATCATTAAAAGGAAATTTTCGTGCTAATTTTTCAGGGAATAATTTTTCTGATTTTTTGGGTTATGCAAAAATTTCAAATGCAACTTTTAAGAAAAAAAACAAAGTGGTTGCAATAGATTCTATTCTGTTGAAATCTCAATTTCACAATCAAAAAAAATCTATTTCATTAAACTCGGATGAATTTGATGGCGACATTACAGGCGATTTTTCGATTGAAGAATTGCCGTCAGTTTTTCACAATTTGCTTCAACAATATTACCCTTCGTTAATAACTACAACAAAACCAAAAACGAAACCACAAGACTTTTCTTTTAATTTCAAAACGAATTATGTTGATGATTTACTTAATTTTTTCGACAGCAGTTTGCATGGTTTTAACGGGGCGAGTGTTGACGGTTTTTTAAATTCTACAACAAATCAAAGTAATATTAAAATTGATTTACCCGCTGCTTCGTATAAAAATTATCAACTACAAAATCTCCAACTTTTAGGAAGAACAAATTTTCAAAAATTGGAATTAACCGGCAGTGTTGACCAATTAGATTTTAATGAAAAAATACATATTCCGTTTACAAAAATTGAACTAAACACGGAAAATGATCTTTCGAAACTAAAAATTGAAACACAATCAACAAATAAAAATATTCCATCAGGTTCCATTCAAACTCAAATACAATCCTTTGCAGACGGAGTTTCTATTCGTTTCGACTCGTCTCGTTTTGTAATCAATGGAAAAACTTGGCGAATTGAAAAAGAAGGAAAGTTGGAACTCCGATCCAACTCAACCCTTCCAAGTGAAATTGTATTAAAAGAAAGTAATCAGGAAATTAATATTAAAACTAACCACTCTTCTCGCGGAAATTGGAACGATGTTTTTGTAGAATTGAAAAAAATAAATTTGGGAGACATTGCACCCTATTTAATTAAATCGAACCAAATAGAAGGGTTGGCAACGGGAAGTTTTATCATAGAAAATCCGACAAATGAATTTGATGTTTCCGGAAAATTTTTAACAGAAGAACTGCAATTTGAAAATGATTCAATCGGGAAAGTAGAATCACAACTTAGTTATAATGGTGAAACCGGAAAATTGATTGTAACCGGGAAAAACTCGAACCCTTCTCAAAAAATAAATTACAACATCGATTGGTTTTTAAACGATTCTGCGCAACAAAAAGAAAACAGCATCAGCATTTTTCCTGAAAACTATCCGATAAAAATTGTTGAAAAATTTATTGGTAACTTATTTTCAGATTTGACCGGCTACGCATCCGGAAATTTAAAAATTATTAGCAAAGGAAGAAATCAACAATACATTGGTAAATTGCGAACACACGATGCCGGATTGAAAATATTATTTACGAACTGTACCTACAATATTCAAGACTCCGAAATTGAATTTCGAGAAGATGCATTGGATTTAGGAACATTAAAATTGATTGACCCAATTACAAAACAAACTGCAACGCTGAGCAAAGGAATTATAAAACACGATGCGTGGCGAAAGCTGGAATTTGATATTCGTGCTGCTGTTGACAACCTTCCAATTCAAGTTTTAAATACAACTGAAAAAGACAACAAAGATTTTTTTGGAAATGCAAAAGGAATTGGAACTTTTACACTAAAAGGAACCGAGTCGAATTTATTGATGAAAGTGGTTGCAGCGGCTTCTTCGCGAGATAGTTCGTACATAACCATTCCAAACATCAGTGGTAGAGAAACTGGCGTTGCCGACTTTTTAATTGAAAAAAAATATGGGAGGGAAATGCGTGCTGAAATTGCAAATAAATCATATAATAATTTTAAATACGATATTGATGTTACGGGCAATCCGATGGTGAATGTAAAAATCATTCCTGATGAAATAACCGGAGATGAAATTAGGGGACGAGGAGAAGGGAATTTAAGACTAGTTTCGAGCACAACCGAACCATTAAGTATTCATGGTCGTTATTTAATAAACGAAGGGAATTATCTTTTTACTTTTCAATCTTTTTTCAAAAAACCATTTGAACTTAAAAAGAATGCAGGCAATTATATTGAATGGAACGGTGATCCATACAAAGCAAAAATCAATATAGACGCTGTTTACAAAACAGATAAAAAAGTAGATTTTTCTCCCCTTACAAATAACACTTCTTCAAATTCAATTGTTTCTGGATTTCGTGATTTTGTATTTGTAGTTGCCAAACTAAGAGGCGATCTTTTTAACCCAACAATTTCATTCGAATTGGATTTACCCCCAGAAAGTGCTGCAAAAAAAGATATGGCAATTTCGTTTTTACTCAACCAAATTCAAAACAACGAAAATGAATTGAATAAGCAAGTAGCATTTCTTGTAGTGTTTAATAGTTTTGCACCAAACCTTGCTACAACACCCATTACGAATATTGATTTGGTTGTAAATAGTATTTCTGGTCTTTTATCGGGTCAAATAAATGCGGTGTTAAATAATTTATTATCGCAAAAATTAAAAATACCCGGATTGTTTGTCAATTTCTCTGGTTCTTTGTATAACCCAAATCCTTTTAAAAATTCAACTACAGCGCTAAACTACGACCGAACCAATTTGAATGTAAATATTGCTAAAACACTTTTCGATGATCGAGTTGTTTTAACTTATGAAGGAAATTTTGATTTACCTGTTCAATCTACAACCCAAATCAAAACCGAGCTACTTACTAATTTTTCTATTGAATATCTCATCAATAAATCGGGAAGCATTCGCGCAACAATCTTTCACAAAGAAAATGCTGATTTTTTATCAACAAATACAACATCTGGAAATAAATCAAAACGATTTGGAGGAAGCTTAACATTCAGACGAGAATTTAATAAACTGCGAGATTTTTTCAAAAAGCCAACCAAATAATGATTTGCAAAAATATGTACTTGATTAACCCTATCCAGTTTGTCCAAACAGCATTTTTTGTGGAAAAATTGTCAAAATAATTGATATTGATTTAAGGTTACAATTTGTTAACATTGCCCTAAATTTCTTTTAATTATTTCCGACTATCTTTACACCCAAAATTAATAATATATGCTAAAGAGAATTTTACTCTTCTTTGTTACGCTATTCATAGCTAACAATTTTTTAACAGCCCAAATTACAACTAGTAGTTTAACTGGAACTGTAAAGGACCCTTCTTCAAAAGAAGCCCTTGTTGGAGCCACTGTAAGTGCAACGCACATACCTTCTGGCACTAAATTTTCTACAGTAACTCGTGCTGGAGGACAATACACGATTTTCAACATGCAAGTTGGAGGTCCGTACACTGTAGAAATTTCGTTTGTAGGTTTTGAGAAACAAACAAGCGATGGACTTTATCTAAGATTAGCAGAAACATTTTTGTTAAATGCAGATCTTGTTAAAACCGGTGCAGTTCTTGAGCAAGTTGTAGTAACTACGCAAAGAAAAAATTCGATTATGAATTCGCACAGAACAGGATCGACTACTAACATTAGTAGCCGTGAACTTCAGCGTTTACCAAGCATTAGCAGAAATATTAACGACTTCACACGTTTGACTCCTCAAGCCAATGGATCTTCTGTTGCTGGTGGTAACTATCGTCAAAATAACTTTACAATTGATGGAGCAGACTTCAATAACAGTTTCGGAATTGGAACTAATTTGCCTGCAAATGGTTCACCAATTTCTATTGATGCACTTGAAGAAATTTCTGTGAATGTTACTCCATTCGACGTTCGCCAATCTGGTTTTATTGGAAGTTCAATAAATGCTGTTACCCGTTCTGGTAAAAACAAAAGAGAAATTTCTGTTTATAATTACTTTAGAACAGAAAAACAACAAGGCGATAAAGTAGGAAAAGTTGCAATCGTTCCTACTCCATTTGAGTACAAACAATGGGGTGTAAGCATAGGCGGTGCAATTGCCAAAAACAAATTGTTCTACTTTGTAAACTATGAAACAGAAAATCAGCCGAAGCAAATTCAAACCCGTGTTGCCGCATCTGCAAGCAATCCTTTTGGAAGCTCTTCAAACGTAGCAAGACCAACTGAAACCGAATTGAACACAATTAGCCAATATTTAAAAACTACATACAATTACGAAACTGGTCCTTATCAAGGCTATTCTACACAAACAGAAAGAAAGAAATTAATGATTCGTATGGATTGGAATATTAATTCTAATCACAGAATGAATGTACGTTATAGTGATGTTCAAGGTGGTGAACCAAATCCTCCAAGTACATCAAGATCTCCTCTTACTGCTTATACTTCAGGAGCAGGCCGTACAGATATTAATGCTTTATGGTTCAAAAATTCACATTATTTTCAAGAGGCAAATTTCACTTCGCTTGCTGCTGAATTAAACTCAAAATTTGGCAAGGTTTCAAATTCATTAAGAGCTTCTAGTACTTTACAAGACGACGTTCGCACAACAGGAAGCACAGTTTTTCCTTTTGTTGATATCTTAAAAGATGGATCTCCTTTCACTTCTTTTGGATATGAACCTTTTTCTTTTGGAAACTTAAGAAGAGTAAAAATGTCTTCCATTGTTGATAACCTAAGTTGGAGATCGGGTAAACACGATTGGACACTTGGTGTTCAGTTTGATATGAGTGTAACCAAAAACGGATTTCAACGCTTCGGAGCAAGTTATTACACTTTCAACTCTTGGGATGATTTTGTAAATGGGGTTAAACCAAGAGACTTTGCATTGACATATTCTTTAATGCCAGATTTTGCACAAGCATATCCAAAGTTTGAGTTTAAACAAAACTCATTCTATGTTCAAGATGAAATTTCTGTAACAGATAGACTTAAAGTTACACTTGGTTTACGTTTTGACAAACCTACTTTCCCAACCGATATCCCTGAAATAAAAACGCATGCATTAGTAGCTGCTTTATCTTTTGCTAATGGCGAACAGTTAAATACTGGAATTATGCCTAAAGCAAGAACTTTGGTATCTCCTCGTCTTGGTTTCAATTGGGATTTTTATGGAGATCGTTCTTTACAAATTCGTGGAGGAACAGGAATTTTTACTGGGAAAATTCCATTTGTTTGGATAGTTAGCCAAGTTGGCGATGCTGGAATGTTGCAAGTAACTCAAACTTTTGTTGGACAAACAAATACTCCTGGACCATTCAATCCAAATATTGGAGCATACAGACCAGCTACTGTTCCTGCAGCAGGTACTGTTATTCCAAGTACAATTACAATAATCGATCCGGACTTTAGAATTCCACAAACAATGAAAACTAGCCTTGCAATTGATGCAAGACTTCCATGGGATATGACTTTTTCTTTGGAAGGAATTTACAATAAAGACATGCATACTGCTGTTTTCAGAAATCCAAACTTAGTGGCTCCTACTCCACTTGCAGTTGCAGGTTATGTTGATAACAGAATGATCTATCCAGCTACAGTCCCTCAACGATTTATTAATCCATTAACAACTGCAGGCTTAGCTAGTCCATTAGGAACACAAGCTTTCAATACAATCGTGCTTGATAACGGAGACAAAGGAATGTATGCTTCTTTGACTGCTAAAATTGACAAACAATTTAGAAATGGAGTGTTTGCATCTTTAGCTTATACTAAATCAGTAGCTAACAATTTGTTTGATGGTAGTGGTGACCAACCTTTATCTGCATTCCAAAGTACTGCAACGGTAAATGGATCTAATTCTCCAGTTTTAGGATATGCTGGTTTTGTAGTTCCTGATAGACTAGTTGGTACATTCTCTTTCAAGAAAGAATATATTAAGCATCTTGCAACTACGTTCTCCGTAATGTATTCAGGATCTATTGACGGAAGATTCTCATATACATATTCTGCTGATTTTAACAGAGATGGTACAAATTTCGATTTGATTTATATTCCTAAAGATCCTTCCGAAATTACTTTTGTTTCTTCTACAATTGGAACAACAACATTCACAGCAGATCAGCAAAGTGCTATGTTCTTCAATTATATTGAACAAGACAAATATCTAAGAGCACACAAAGGACAATATGCAGAAAGAAATGGTGCTCAGATTCCTTGGAGAAATCAATTTGATGTTAAGATTGTTCAAGACTTGTTTGCAAATATTGGTAAACATAGAAACACACTTCAAGTAAGTCTTGATATTATGAATTTTGGCAACTTATTGAATTCAGAATATGGAATTCAAAAATCTATTAATGCTCCATCAATATTAGTTCCAACAAACGTTTCTTCTTTAGTACCTGGTGGAACTGTAAAACCAACTTTCAGACTTGCTACTTTTGGAACTGCCCCTGTTACTAAAACTTTCAGAGACAACCTAAGTATTTTCTCAACTTACTACATGCAGTTTGGAATTCGTTACTTGATGAATTAATATCAAAACTTCATTTATACAAAACCTCCGATTATAAGTCGGAGGTTTTTTTATGATTAGATTTTTAAAGTAAAAATTAAAAATAAGTAGAAACGCCAATTTGAATTCCACCCAACTTAGTTGTGGGATTACCTAAAATATCTTTTTGCCAATTGTAACGATAGTTAATTCTAAAAACAGTTTCGGAAGTTGGGCGCCAACTGATTCCGGAAACAATTGAAAAAACATCTTCTGCAATATTTTCATTTATAGATTTAAATTTCCCTTTGTTCCAATCAACATATTCAATTCTCAATACAACATTGACAATTGATTTTTCGACTCCAAAAATTTTGGTTCTAAAAATTGGTTTTACGAAATCAATAAATCCACCTTGTTGATTTTTACCAAATTGTTCAGTATAAGTTTCAGGCACACCTACTTTTACCCAAGCCCATTCTGCGGTAATTGCTGTATTTATTTTCGAAATTTTAGTATTGAAATCAATAGCAAAAACATCGGCTCTTCTTTTTTTGTCAAGTATAAATCCATCGTCTTGAAATTTATTATAAACTCCTCCCATCCAAGACAGACCTAATTCTCCAACGTTGTTCTTTTTTGCAGTAATTTTTGCGGTTGTTAAAAAACTTCCATTAAAACTTTCTTCGAAACGATCGATGTCTTTTTTTACAGCAGGTAAAAATGTCTTACTTTCTTCATTTTCAATAATTCGATTATTCAATCCATTTGTTAAATAAAATTCATAACCGTACACCCAAACTTTATTCCCAGTTTTTCCATAAATACCAAATCCAACATTACTGAAAGTTGCCGGCAATAATTGTGTTGCAGAAATTGGACGATCCACAAAATCCCATTTTGGTCCATCATGATTTTGATTGAAAGCACCAATTGGATTCATCACAATTCCTGAACGAATATTTAATAAAGATGAAATTTCAAAATCCAACGCAGCAAATTCAATATTGATTTCTTTTGTACCATCTTCAAATTCAATTTCAGAAAGAAAAGAAAACCGATTGGCAATGGAAGAGGAGAAAAACAGAGTTGTTCTGCGCATTTGAAACTGATGCCCTTCGCTTATTCCATCTTCTTTTATATATTGATAATTTGCTTCTGCATATCCGCCCAATGCAATAGGCAACTTATCCGATTTTAAAAAAGGACGATTATATGTTGCGTCCATATTCAAATGAATACTAGCTGTATCCTTCGCTTCGCGTCGAAGAAAATTTGAATTAATCTGTGCAGAAACTTGCAAGATTAAAAAGCAACTCAGAAAACTAGTTATGTTTTTTTTCATTATTTTCTTAAATCGATAAATAATTCATTTTTATTAATTGTTACAGGAAATGTTTGTAAATCCTTTGCAGCGGGTCCATTTATCACTTTTCCGTTATGAGCAAATTCACTCCCATGAGCCGAGCAATATAAATGCTGACCAGAAATTTTCAATTCCGTTCCTTGATGCGAACAGCGCATCCAAACAGCATTATACTCATTTTCGTTAATTCGAAAAATACAGATTGGATATTGCAATGTTTCATTTCTGAGAATGATTGAACTACGAAATTGTTGCTTCTTATTTTTAGTAAAAATAAATTCAGACGCATCAACAATCAATCCATCCTTATTCATTTTACCATTTATAATTGCTAATGGAGTGCAGGATGGAATTAAATTTCCGGACACCGTGGCAATTAAACAAACCATACATCCACTTTTAATAAATGCTCTCCTATCCATAATTATTAAAGAGATTCTAAAAATTTAATTAATTTATTTTTATCTGAAGTAGTAAGCCCTTGGTATTTATTTTTTACTTGTTCTCCTTCCCCTTTGTGTAGTAAAATTGCTTGCTCAATACTTCTTGCTCTTCCGTCATGCATTAAAAAATATTGACCGCCTTGTGCATTTTTAGACAAACCCAAACCCCAAAGTGGTGGAGTTCTCCACTCATTTGTATTTGCAGATCCTTCGGTATAGCCATCATCAAACTCAGCTCCCATATCATGTAATAAAAGATCGGTGTACGGAAAAATATTTTTATTCGACAACACATTAATTGTAGATGGGCCAGTTTTTAATTGTGGTGTATGGCATTTGCCACAACCAATTTCTATAAAAACTCTTTTGCCAATAAATACATCCGGATTATTCTGCTCTCGTTGAATTGGTGCTTTCAACGTTTGTAAATAAAACACAAGGTCATTGATTGTTTGATTCGACACTTCTGGATCAACAATTTGTCCTGAGTAGGTATCAACAAGTTCAAAATTGGAACAAATTCCCATATCTTGATTATATGCATTTGCTGTTTGTTGTTGCAAATCATACACGCTTGCTTTTTTACCAAATCGTCCAATATATTTTGAATTTTGTTGAATCGCATTCACACGTAGTTTTGTATAGCTTGGAATGGTAATCCAATTTGGACGACCGGAAATTCCATCATTATTCAAATCATTTTCATCTGCAAGTGCTAAAATTGTCGCATCAGTTACAGCTTCTAAAAAACCCAATCCCGTATTTGCCGGCGGTATAAATTTTGAAAATAAAGCACCTGCCGGAATTTGCTCGGGTTGAAATCCTGGAATGGCTCGATGCTGCAACTGTGGCCCACCTTGGTTTAAGAATTGATTTCCTAAAGTGTTTGTTTGTCCAAATCGAATTAGTGTGCTGAATGCATGCCCTTTTCCATCTCCGGCATGACAGCTTTTACAGGAATTAGAAATAAATAAAGGACCCAATCCTTTTTCCGGTGTAAACACTTCACTAAAAAGTGCATCACCGCTTAAAAATATTTTTAATTGTTCGGTTGATAATCCCAATATTGGCCCATCCAATGTTTCATCATCTTCTGGTGCTTTTGGGAATAATTTTGCACACCCAATTAAACCGATTAAACAAAATAAAAAACCAACTACAAATCTAAACTTCTTGCTCATTTCCAAAATTACACAAATAATTGGTATTACATTTATTTTTTATTTGGTTAACCAAATTTTTAAATATTAGCATTCCTTCGTATTTTTACTTGATGGCTCACTTTACACACCACTCAGAAGAAAATTACCTGAAAACACTTTATAAGTTGCGTTCAAATCAGGTAAAAAAAATGAACAACACAACTCTTGCCAAAGAATTGGACTTAAATCCTGCGACTGTATTAGAAATGGTGCGCAAATTGGCAGTTAAAAAATTGGTTCAGATTTTATCAGATAAATCAATTCGACTTACAGAAAAAGGCGAAAAGAAAGCGCTACTTATTATTAGAAAACATCGACTTTGGGAAGTTTTTCTCACAGAAAAATTACAATACAACTGGAATGAAGTTCATGTATTGGCTGAACAATTGGAGCATATTGAAAGTGTAGACTTGGTTGACCGATTAGATGCATTTCTAAAATTCCCAACTGTTGATCCTCACGGTGATCCTATTCCCGACAAAAATGGAAATCTAAAAATCAAAACAACCATTTCTCTCGATAAAGCTTTAATTAAAAAAAATTATACCATCGTAAATCTTGCAGATACAAATGATATTTTTCTTCAATATCTTGGAGAATTAAAAATTAAACCGGGAATAAAACTTAAACTTTTAAATCGGAATGAATACGACGCTACTGTTTCTGTAATCATTTCAAAAAAAACACTTCAACTAAGCAATAAAGTTGCTAAAAATATTTTGTTGGAGTTGGTTAATTAAGTTCTAATAGTTGCTTAATCATTTTTTCAAGATTACTATAAGTTAAATCTGACGCAACAACATTCCCATTTTTATCAATTAAAAAAGAAGAGGGAATTGCTTCAATATTCCATTTCATTGCAGCAATGGCATCCCAACCGTTTTTATCTATTACTTGTAGCCAAGTTATTTTATCTTTTGCAATAGCTTTTTTCCAATCTATACTATTTTCATCTAAAGAAACGCCCAATATTTCAAAACCTGCATCTTTATATTTTGCATACAATTTTAGCAACTGCTTATTGGCAGCGCGACAAGGCGCACACCAAGATGCCCAAAAATCAAGTAAAAAAACTTTCCCTTTTAAAGAAGATAATTGAATAGTTGAATCTTTTTGCAATGACGGCAAACTAAAATCCAGCGAAGGATTTGTAATATTCGGCAGATTTATTTGTGCATTTGCAACTTGTCCAAACAGTAAAATTGCAGCGATTATTATTTTTGCTTTCATTGAATTTTAATTTACAAAACTCCAATAAATTCCTAACCGTAAATTAAGCCCGGGATAAGGATAATTTGGCGCGGCTAAACTATTATTCAAAAATCCAAAACCATTTTTTGTAGAAACTGAATTCAAATTTTCGGCTCTCACAAAAGCGCTAAAACTCCTTATTCGAAAATGAAAATATCCAGAAACATCAGGAAGATTGCTGACAGTTACCGTGTTTTGATAAAAATATTTTCCAAAAATTGGCGAATAACTATCTGCTTTATACGCAGTGTGGTAGCGAGATTCAACGCCAAACGAAACATTCAAATTTTTAATCCCAAGCGTTCCTTCGTATCCCATTCGATTTTTTAAAAAAAGCACAGGAACATTTATTGGAGCCTGAGCTGATTTTTGTTGCAAATGAATTTCTGCATTCCAAATCCAATTTTTTTTGATGTGAATTTTTTTCTCGATGGAAACATGCAGCAAATTAAATAAAGTTGCTTCTTGCATTAATTTGTAATAATCTCGGACATAAGTATAATTACTTATAACATAATAATTTCCGGAAACTTTTACATCAAACTTGGGCACAAAAAAAGAAACCAAAAATTGGGTGGTGAATTCTTTTTTAAATTCTTTTACTGCATCCAAATAAAAACTGCTTCGATTGTTAAATAAAAAAGAAGGAGTTTGAATTGCATTGCTAAATCCTAATTCCAAATAGGATTTATTTTTTCCTGTAAATCTTTTTAAATTAATGGAAGAATGATAATCACCAGCATTTAATCCCGTTAAATAAAAAGCACCAGCAACAGCCATATCCCACTTTTTATTTTTTGTTTTATTTAGATAAGCTCCGTGAACAGAAAGATTGTAATAAGAATGAGCATTTTTTCCCAATGTTGCCTGAAGATTTTGAATTCGAATTCCTGCTTTTAAAAACTGCAATAAATTTTTCGCATCGGGATATTGATAGATGGAAAATTCATTCATTACTTCTTTCCATTCATCTCGTTTGGAAACTGAATCGAATGCAGAAGAAATACTAAATCCGTATTTTGATTTATAGTACAAAGAATCAGCTGCAAAATCAAAAAAATTAAATCGGTAACTGTTGTATTGAAAATTATGTTCAAATCGAAGTCGTGGATAAAACAGCGGAATAACCGTACTATCACTCACCAAAGAATCTTTTTTACCAAAATCGTATTGTTGACGAATGGAAAAGCTAAAATCATTGTAACGATTACCTGTACTCATTTTTGGAGCAATAAAATTTCGACTGTAAGGTGCATCAATTCCCAATTGCGTTGGAATCGTAAATCGATCTTTGGAATAAATAGGATCATCTAAATAATTTTTATCGTCTTTTATTCCGCCGTTTTCCTCTGCTTGTAATCGATTGGAAAGAATTACCAAATAATTATTATAGCGTTTATTTACAGATTGAAACCAGGAAGTCAACAAGTAATTATTGTGATTTGTTTTTTGATTTTTAAATGTTCCGGGTGAACTAATTAACCGATATTGAAAAAGTACATTCCAATTTGGTTTAATATTTTGTGTATGTTGAACTTCAATTATTTGTTCCGTACTTCCACCTAAATGGTAGGCCAACTCCGTGTAAGGTCGTGTAGAATTAAAGAAACGAACATCTTGCAGTTTCCAACGATAAACATCAAAAGCGTGAAAACCAAAATCTAACCCACTATTAATTTCTGGAGAAAATAAAATTGATTTTGTAGCCGTTCCAAGATTTCCTAAAAAAATATGATGCGCTGGTATGGGAAATCTTTTTGTAAAATCAGAAATAGATGAATCCAGTTTGAATGATTGTATCGACGATGCAAATTGGTAAGTGATGGTAATTGAATCTTCCAAATAATTTCTTCGTTCCAAACTATCTGTACTTTGCCCCCCACTCAGTGCATTTCTCAAACCATTTGCTACGTTACTACCTGGGAAAGAAGGCATTCCTCCGCCTACTGACTTTGGCATATTTCTTGGTCTTTCCTGTGCAGCAAGTAGCGTTGAAAATATGATTGCCAAAAAAAGAAAATATGATTTGATTTTTTTCAGAAGACTCGTAATTATTTTTTTGCCGACTGCAATTTAATTGAATGGCAGAAATGAAAATGTTAAAGTGTCGCTATCAGTTCCTTAAAAATAGAAGCAAGTTTTGGTTCTGCAGCTTTTGCAAAATGCAGTACTTCCTCATGAGTTATAATATTTTCATCTTCACGAATTCCCAAATCGGTAATTACACTTGCTGCAAAAACAGCAATTCCCATGTGATTTGCAGCAATACATTCTTGAACTGTACTCATTCCCACTGCATCGGCGCCCATAATTTTTATCATTTTATATTCTGCTCGCGTTTCGTAAGAAGGTCCGGTAACCCCAAAATATACACCTTCATGAACATCAATATTTAAACGAGCTGCAATTGCTTTTGCTTTTTGCAACAAGTCTTTTTTATACGGTTCACTCATGTCCGGAAAACGAACCCCAAGTTCATCAATATTTTTTCCGATTAATGGGTTTACCATTTGAGTAGAAATATGATCGTTAATCAACATGATATCCCCCACATTAAATTTTGAATTTACGCCACCCGCAGCATTTGTAAGCAAAAGTGTTTTTACACCCAACATTCCCAATACACGAATCGGGAAAATGATGTCTTGCGCAGAATAGCCTTCGTAATAATGAAAGCGCCCAGCCATACAGATCACATTTTTACCGGCTAATTTTCCAAAAATTAATTTCCCATGGTGACCCTCAACTGTAGAAACTGGGAAATGCGGAATTTCTTGGTACTTAATTTCAAATTCAACTTCAATTTCGTGAATGAAATTTCCCAATCCACTTCCAAGAACTACACCAATTTCGGAATGATTGCTATTTTTTTCTTTCAAAAATGAAACCGCTTCCTTTAATTTTTTCAAAATATCATTCGACATAAATACAAATATAGCTTTTAACACTTAAAAATTATTCCGCAAAGTTGGCTGAGGTTCTAGTCACTGAACTTGCCGAAGTGTCGAATGGTCGGAAAATGATGCTAAAGCAAAAACTATTTTAAGAAATATTATTTTATCTGTTTGCTAAAGCAAACAGCAATGGATGTATGAATAAATGAAGCATCAATTTATTGCTGTCAGTTTCAACTGACTGATAAGAAAAGAAATAATTGTTTTTGGCTTTAGCCTCATAAAAAAATAAACTTGATTTGCTAAAGCATACTGTGCTGCCATAAACTGCACCGCGCTGATGTCGAATTGAACAATAAAAATTCCCAAAACAAATTTTAAAAGTAAAAACTATCTTCGCGAAAATTTCTAACAAATGAACCTTCACGAATACCAAGCCAAAGAACTTTTAAAGAAATTCAATGTTCCTGTTCAAGAAGGCGTTGCATGCAGTTCGGTGCACGAAGCAGAAGAAGCATATCGCCAAATCAAGACGCAATTTGGAAGTCCATTTGCAGTTGTAAAAGCGCAAATTCATGCTGGTGGTCGCGGAAAAGGAACAATTAAAGAAACAGGAATTAATGGGGTGAAAGTGGGGAAATCAATTGACGACATTACTGAATTTTCTCAAAAAATACTTGGAGGTACTTTAGTAACAATACAAACTGGTGCAGCTGGAAAAGTTGTAAATAAAATATTGGTAACACAAGACATGTATTACGATGGTCCAAGTGAAAGAAAAGAATTTTATTTATCTATTTTGCTCGATCGAAGCAAAGGACAGAATGTTATCATTTACAGTACAGAAGGCGGAATGAATATTGAAGAAATTGCACACAATACTCCCGAAAAAATTTTTAAAGAATGGGTTAATCCTTCCGGAGGTTTACTCTCTTTTCAAGCAAGAAAAATTGCATTTAATCTTGGTTTGAGTGGAGAAGCTTTTAAAAACTGTGTGAAATTTGTTACCAATCTTTACAAAGCTTATGTAAATCTTGATTGTGGAATGTTGGAAATAAACCCACTTTTCAAAGCAGCCGATGATAAAATAGTTGCGGTAGATTGCAAAATGAATATTGACGACAATGCGTTGATTCGCCATTCAGATTTAGCAAGTATGAGCGATACGAATGAAGAAGATCCAACGGAAGTTGAAGCAGGAAAATACAATTTGAATTTTGTAAAATTGGATGGCAATGTGGGTTGTATGGTAAACGGCGCTGGATTAGCAATGGCTACGATGGACATGATAAAATTGAGTGGTGGCGAACCGGCAAATTTTTTAGACGTTGGCGGTTCTGCAAATGCGCAAACAGTTGAAGCTGGTTTTAAAATTATTTTAAAAGACCCTGCAGTAAAAGCAATTCTAATAAATATTTTTGGTGGAATTGTCCGTTGCGATCGCGTTGCACAAGGTGTAATTGACGCTTATAAAAATATGGGAAATATTAATGTACCCATCATCGTTCGTTTGCAAGGAACAAATGCTGATCAAGCAAAAAAAATAATTGACGAAAGCGGATTGAAAGTACAAAGCGCAATTTTACTAAGCGAAGCTGCAGACTTAGTAAAAAAAGCTGTTGCTTAAATTCAAAATAAGAATGGCAGAAGATTTACAAATTGCAAAAGGAACAAAACAAGCACAATACGAATCTTTAATTCCACAAATAACAGGATTGCTTGCCGGCGAAACTGACTTAATTGCAAATTTGGCAAATGTTGCTGCTGCATTAAAAGTACAATTTTCCTGGTTTTGGGTTGGATTTTATTTAGTTAAAAACGACGAATTGGTGCTTGGGCCATTTCAAGGTCCGGTTGCGTGCACACGTATAAAAAAAGGAAGAGGCGTTTGCGGAGCAAGTTGGGAAAAAGCCAAAACGTTGATTGTTCCCGATGTTGAAAAATTTCCAGGACATATTGCTTGCAGTAGTTTATCAAAATCTGAAATTGTTGTTCCTGTTTTTCTCAATGAGAAAGTAATTGCAATTTTGGATGTGGATAGTGAACTGCTCAATCAATTCGATGAAACGGATCAACATTATTTAGAAAAAATAATTGCACTTGTAAATTTTAATTGAAATAAAAATGAGCAACGCTCCTATTTCCGAAATTAAAATTCGAAATATTCAATCAAGCGATAATGCTGCATTGGCAAAAATTGTACGCGATACTTTGGTTGAATTTGGTGCTAATCATCCAAACACAGTTTATTACGATTCAAGAACTGATTTTTTATACGAAAGTTTTCAAACGCCGCGCTCTACTTATTTTGTAGCAGAAAAAAACGAAAAAATACTTGGTGGTGGCGGCATTTACCCTACTTTGAATTTGCCGGAAAATACTTGCGAGTTAGTAAAAATGTATTTATTGCCAGAAGCAAGAGGAATCGGTCTTGGAAGAATTTTGATTGAAAAATGTTTACAAGCAGCCGAAGAAAACGGTTACAAATATGTTTATTTAGAAACAATGCCAGAACTGAAACAAGCATTAACTATTTATGCAAAATTTGGTTTCAATTATTTAAAAGCACCAATGGGAAATAGTGGACATTCGGGATGTAGTATGTGGATGATACGGAACCTGTAAATTACTTAAGCCTACTCAATAAAATAGTAATCAAACTTGCCGATTTTCATAAAATTCGAAAATCATTTAAACAGTTTTATTTCATTATTTACATAACCCTGTTAACACTTTTTACCACATACTCTCGTTTTAGAAAGCCCTACACTAACTTGCACAGTGGCACAAGTGTAAGGCCCAGGAAGATTAGCACTTAAATAAGCTGCTACAGCCGCTGTAACACAAGCTTGTGGATTGTTTGAATTATCGCAAACTGCTAATTCTGTATAGCCAGCTGGGTAAGCAGCAGCATCACCATCACCACCTTCCTCTTCTACTCTTACATAGGTTTTAGTACCCTTATCCCAAACAAAGCCATAAGATAACTCCGTATTTTTTTCATTAAAAAAGTAATAACTGGTTATAACTGCTTTATTTTTTGAAAAATTAATTGTAATTGCAACATTTGAAATACTCGGTGTATCCACAATTATTTCTCTAAATTCACTAATCATTAGATTAACCGGATTATTCAGTTTACTACTCATATCTTTCATATTGTCATACTCAAGAAATAGTAGTTCATTGCCAGGTCTACCATATTTCAAATCAAGATCAAACTTCATAGTGCTAAAATCAACAACTACAGCAGTTTCATCTCTCTTATAACAAGTAAAAAACAAAATACTCGAAACAGCAATTACGCTTACTGTGATAAATATTTTTTTCATAGGATATAATTTTGTAATATGAAGTTACACCCCCCCCCTAACACTAATCCAAATAATTTATCTGACTTAATTATTTCTTTTTTGCTTATTCTCTTTCATTAAAGCAGCTACTTCTAATCCTGTATAAATCAAATAAAATACCATGCAAGAAATTAATGCCGGAATATTTACATTTTTCTTTTCCAATAAAATATAAACAAGCGCTGCTCCTGCAATGAGCAAAAGTTTTAACATAAAACTTCCATAAACCATTCTAAAAAAAGCGTGGTTATTTTTTGAATGCAATCCTCTTACACAAAGTTCAAAAGATGCAAAACAAATAGCGAAAAGTAAAATATTTCCCCACAATAAAATTTTAACTTCCATATTCCACTCAGCTAATTTTATTTTTCCAAAATAGCAAGCCAACAGAATTAAGATGTTAAAAATGAATGCCGGTAAAAAAAAACTTTTTTTCATCAATTATTTAGTTGAAGTGTCTTTGAAAACTCTATAAAAAAAGACCATTAAAATAAGTAACGGTACGAGAATAACAAATATTGGATATTTCAATTTTAACCAAAAGTCTATTTTAAATCCAATATAAAAAGCTACACACAAAGCAGTGATTAAGTAGGTCGCCATTCCTGTGTAGCGTTTCAAATCCATTTTATTACCCAACTGAAGTGGCAAGTTCATTTGTATTTAGCATATCCACTACGTTTGCACCCATTTGGCATTGCCCGTTGAATGTAGCCGAGGGTTCTACTTGTAATTTTCCTGCATAAATATTTCCGTTAACAACACAATCATCGCGAAGATGCAACAGTTCTTTAACGCGAATATTTCCAGAAACCTTACCTACAACATCTGCGCTATCTCCATTCAAATCACCTTCCACAACACCACTACTTCCAATTACAATTTTAGCCGTGCTGCTGATGTTGCCAACTAAGGTTCCATCAATTCGCAAATCACCACTGCTGCTGATGTTTCCTTTTAGTACTGTTCCAGCACCAATTAAAGTTGTTGCTGTTGTTTTTTCTTTGCTCATTTCAGTTGTTGAATTTCTACTTGTAAACATTAGATATATTTTTTAATTGCCAATTATTTCTTCTTGTGGTACAACAATCGAGGTTGTATCTATTTTGAATGCAACTTCACCTTTCAAAACCTTTTGCAACCCATCAATGTACTGTGCTTGATATTGAGTTTGCAATTCTAAAGAATCTGTTCTAAATTTCAACTGTTTATATTCTCTTCCTATTTTCAATTCGTCGTACCCCGGAATATAATACTTTAATGGAGTGAAAATAATTAAACTTACCGTAACTCCTATCAATAAAACAAAAACCATACTAAGTACAACATACACACTTAGCCGAGTCAATTTGAATGTTACCACTTCTTCGTAAGTATCATCGTTCATTACAAGTAACCGATAACGATTTCTTAATCGCTTAAATGTTGCAGCCGTATCCAATTTCACTTTCATCAATTTAGAAACTTAAATATAAAGAAATCACAGCTTTATTACCCTATTTTTTGTAAAATATTACTTCCATTTGAAATAAAATATTTGATTTTCAGTTATTAAGACTTTAGTTTGCGAGATAAATGCGATACAGAAGTAACTTAATTTTCGCCTTACTGATTACAATCCTTTGTCAGATTGGGATACCCTCATTTTCGCAATTGGGATTTTCTTTCGATATTAAAAAACCAACCCAATACGATGACCGAGTTTTGGAATCGGAAAAATCGGAACAGAAAAAATTTACTTTACCGCGTCGCATTGCACAAAACACATTTACGCATTACAACTATTTTTTCAACGCAAGTAATAAACTGAATTCCGTAATTGAAAAAGCAAAATCAACACACGAAGATGATTTTTCTCAACTTCTTTCTTTTTACAATTACAGTCTCGATGAAACTGCCGAAAACGTTTTAGAGCTCGATTCAATAATAACAAAAACTACAACCGGAATTGTACTTCACGACCTCCGCAACGATTGGGTTGACAATATGTATTTATTAATGGGCGCTGCCTATTATTTTCGAAAACAATTCGATTCGGCTGCGCTAACTTTTCAGTTTATCAACTATGCATTTGCTGCTAAAGAAAAAGATGGTTATGCTAAACCAATTGGTGCCAATTTAAATGATAACATTCCTTTTTCAATTTCCACAAATGAAAAAAGAGGTGTTGTAAATAAAGTATTAAAAGTCCCTCCAAGTAGAAATGATGCTATTATTTGGTTGACACGCACTTTTCTTGCAGAAAATAATTTTGCAGAAGCAGCCAGCTTAATTGCAACCTTAAAAAATGATCCATTTTTTCCCAAACGACTTACTGAACAATTGGAAGAAGTACAAGCATTTTTGTTTTATAAAAACAATATGAACGATAGTGCTGCCCTGCATCTTAGCAAAGCATTAAAAAGTGCACCCACAAAAAATGAAAGAGCAAGATGGGAATTTTTAACTGCACAACTTTATGAAAAAAGTGGCGACTACATCAATTCAAAACTTTTTTTTGAAAGAGCAATAAATAATACAACAAATCCTGTTCTTGAAATTTATGCGCGGCTTCATTCCATTCGCAGCAACAAAGCCGAAACGGAAAATTATATTGATCGCAATATTGGCGATCTTGTAAAAATGGTAAAGCTTGAAAAATATGCAGCTTATCGTGATATCATTTATTTCACCATTGCACAAATTGAATTGGAAAAAAATAATGTATATGAAGCAACTAATTATTTAAATAAGTCGATTGCTTTTAATACGGATAATTTGAAATTGAAAAATCAAGCATTTTTACAATTAGCTGAACTTTCATTTGCAGAAAAAGATTATACAATTTCTCGGGATAACTATGACAGCATAAAATTGAATGACCCGAATTTAAAAACTTCTTACTCATTAATTGAACGAAAAGAAACCGTTTCTTCAATTGCAGCACAAATTGAAATTATTGAACGCCAATATAATTTATTGAAGATTGCAGCAATGCCCGAAGAGGAAAGAATTACATATATAAAAAATTTAGTAAAAGAAATTCGAAAACAACAAGGGTTGCAAGATGAGACTCCAACTTTGATCCCCATTGGCGAACCAACTTCGCAAACAGATTTATTTACTTTATCTTCCGGTAAAACTGAATGGTATTTTTATAACAGCAGTTTGCGAACGAAAGGATTTTCAGAATTTAAAACCCGTTGGGGGAACCGCTCAAATGTTGATGGATGGAGGCGTTTAAGCAGTATTACTTCTTTTCAAAACAATATAAATTCCAATCCAATTGGATCGGAAAATATTTCTTCCACAAATACCGTTCAAGAAATTTCTTTTGATGCGTTAATGGAAACGATCCCTTTGAATGAAGCGAAACAAAAAATAACAAACGATTCAATTGCAAATGCGTTTTTTATTTTGGGCAAAAAATTAATAGAAGAAATAAGTGATTATTCGACTGCAATATTTGCATTGGAAAATTTAAAAACTCGTTCTCCTTTTTACGAAAAAATAGATGAAGCAACCTTTCTCCTTTTTTATTGTTATAAAAAAACTGACAACCTTTCGAAAACAAATGAAATGCAAACATTTCTTCAAACAAATTTTCCAAATAGCAATTTCACTGCAATTGTTACCACCGGTAAAAATCCAATCGCAAAAAGCAGTAACAATGAAGCAACAAGACTTTACGAAAATATTTATTCGCTTTTTATTGAAGGAAATTATTCACAAGCATTTTTGGAAAAAGCAATTGCTGACAGCCTTTATGGTTCGCATTATTGGACTCCCCAACTTTTATACATCGAAGCAGTTTATTTCATCAAACAAAAACAAGATGGAAATGCGTTGAGAGCATTGGCTGAAATTATTGCGCTATTTCCCAATTCTCCATTGGCAGAAAAAGCAGCTCAACTTTCAGACATTCTTAAAAATAGAACACAAATTGAATATGAAATCAATGCAATAAAAATTCAAGAAGAAAAAAAAATAGAAACTGTTGAAACAAAAACTCCGGTAAAAAATGAATTGCCAAAAATTATTAAAACAGAACCAATTGCGCTAAAGAAAATAGATAGCCTTGCTGAAAAAATAATAACTCCGAATTTTTCTTTAGTTGAAATCGACAAAAATTCAGTGCTCATTTTATTGCACAATGTAGATCCTGTTTGGGTAACGGAAGCCAAAAATGCTTTCTTCCTTTTCAACAGAAGTAAATTTAATAGTCAACTTTTCGACTTGAGCATTATTGAAATCAACAAAGAATACAAAGCAATCGTGATAAGTAATTTTAATAAATTAGAACTTGCTGCAGATTATGTACGCACAATAAAACCAGTAAGCCAAACACAGATTATTCCTTGGTTGAAAGCAGATAAATATAGTTACACAATTATTTCAGCTACCAATCTTGAATTATTAAAACAAAAAAAGGAACCGCTGAGTTATCAAAAATTTGCAGAAGAACAATTTTCAGGAAAATTTTAAGTTTTTGTTCTGTTTAAATTTCTTTTCATTCTTTAGTTTTGAAGCAAAGAATACTATTTTTATATATGCAAAAATCTAAAAACAAAAATAGCATGACAGGTCTAGTAAGATTTTGGTGGAAGTTATTTTTTTATGGTTTCATTGCATTTGTACTAATTGTACTTTTAGCTTCATTGGGTGTTTTTGGTTCGATGCCTTCTCTGAAAAAATTAGAAAACCCTTCCATCCTTTCCGCAACGGAAGTATATGCCGACGATGGAACATTGATGGGAAAATATTATGTTGATAAAGGAAATAGAAGCAATGTAAAATATCAGGACATTTCGCAATACTTAATTGATGCGTTGGTTGCAACAGAAGATGAGCGATTTTACGATCATTCCGGAATAGATTTTAAATCTACCATTCGCGCCATCGTATTATTGGGTAGAGAAGGTGGTGGAAGTACCATTACGCAACAATTGGCAAAAGTGCTTTTAGACCATGAAAGTAAAAACAAAGCATTTCGCGTAATTCAAAAATTGAAAGAATGGATTATTGCAATAAAACTAGAAAGAAATTTTACAAAAGATGAAATAATTGCACTTTACTTAAATGCAGTTCCCTTTGGCGGAAATATGTACGGAATAAGAAATGCAACACTAACTTTTTTTCAAAAAGAACCAGACAGATTAAATGTAGAAGAAGCTGCAATGCTGATAGGAATGCTAAAAGGAAATACACTTTACAATCCGCTGCGCAACCCAAAAGCATCGTTGGACAGAAGAAATGTAGTTATCAATCAAATGGTAAAAAACGATAAAATTGATAAAACAGAAGCTGCATTATTAAAAGTTCAACCAATAAAACTTAATTATAAAAAACAAGACGAGAACAATGGTTATGCCCCTTATTTCAGAGAAATTTTAAGAGAAGAACTAAAAACTTTATTGAAAGACATCAAAAAACCAAATGGGGATAGTTACAATCTTTACGACGATGGATTAAAAATATACACTACCATAAATCCGAGAATGCAAGAATATGCAGAAGAAGCAATGGCGGAATGGATGCCCAACATGCAAAAAGCATTAAATGCAACCGGAAATATAAAAAACGGAAAAGTGTGGAAAGGATTTGAAAATGTGATTGAAGTTGCAATGAAACAAAGCGATCGTTGGCACGGAATGGCAGACGAAGGATTTTCGGAAGAAGAAATTCGCGAATCATTTACACAAAAAGTAAAAATGAAAGTTTTTGCTTGGAATGCAAATCGCGAAAAAGATACAGTGATGACGCCAATCGATTCCATAAAATACCACAAACAAGTCATGCAAGCTTCTTTCATGGCGATGGATCCTGTAACAGGAGAAGTAAAAGCTTGGGTTGGTGGTGTAAATTTTAAAACTTATAAATACGATCACGTTAATTTAAAAACAAAACGTCAAGTTGGATCTTCCATTAAACCGCTTTTATATACACAAGCAATGGAGGAAAGAGGATTTTCCGAAGAAACTATTTGCACACGCGAAGCACAATTTTTTGAAGGGAAAGGTTGGGTTCCTGCTCAAAAAAATTGTGAAGGTGGAACAATAAGTATGGCAGGTGCATTAGCCCATTCCGATAACTGTGCAAGTGCTTTTATAATGAAATCTGTTGGGCCCGAATCCTTTGCTGAATTTGTAAACAGAATTGGCATCCCCACAAAAATTGGCCCGCATCCTTCCAATGCATTAGGTGCATGTGATCTTTCATTATACGAAATGCTTTGGGGTTATACAATGTTTGCCGGCCGTGGCTTTACAACTCGTCCTTGGTATATTTCGAGAATAGAAGACCGCAATGGAAATATTATAAAACGATTTGACTATAGTGTAAATAGAAAAGAAGCCATCAGCGAAGCAACAGCTTACCGCATGGTAAATATAATGCAAGGAACAGTAGATCGCGGAACTGCAGCAGGGCTACGTTCAAGATTAGGCGCTGCCGAAATGGGTGGCAAAACAGGTACTACAAATGAAAATAGTGATGCATGGTTTATGGGTTATACGCCGCAATTAATGGCTGGTGTTTGGGTTGGTTGCGATGATCGTTTTATCCGACTAAACAAAAACAATGCAATGGGTTATGGCGGATATGCTGCAATGCCAATTTGGGAACGCTTTTACCAAAAAGTTTATGCTGATAAAAAATTAGGAATTGAAAGAGATGCAAAATTTTCTAAACCATCCGAACTTTCCATGCAAATTCACAGCTCAGATTTAACGGAATTAATTGATGAGTTGCCACCACCCGGTGCTGAAGGAGAAGATCAGGGTGCAGGGAATGAATCTGATTTTAATGTCTTGAAAAACACGGAATATATTGGTCCGGAAAGTAAACCAATTAAAGAAGATGACACGCAATCAACAGTTAAAAAAGATACGATTTCAAACCTGGTTTCAACCACTCCAAAAATTGGTTCTCCAATAATTTCAAACGATAAAGAAAAAAAGAAAGGACTGAAGAATTTGTTTAATAAAAAAAAGAATTAATTTAATTCTTAAAAGTAAAATAATGTTCAACGATACTACAACTGAAGAAATAAATAAGTTGATGGAGGAAGCATGGAATGCTTTTCATGTTTATCGTAAAATGAGTTTGAAAAGTCGCGCCAATCTTATGCGTACAATTGGAGAAGAGATTGAAAATTGTAGAGATATCTTAATAAAAACAGCAATGCTGGAAACAAATTTACCGGAAGTAAGATTGTGAATGTATTAAATAATGAGTTAGACTATAAAATTTTGAAATTGCTTCAAAAAGATGGAAGGATGTCTTTTACAGAAATTTCGAAAGAAATAGATGTTGCAGTAAGCACTATCCGACTTCGGTATATGAATTTAATTGAAGATGGAACACTAAGAATAATTGGCCGCGCCGAACCCAATAAAAGAGGCTTCAATGCGTATGCAAGTGTTTTAATTTCTGTAAAACCAAAAGCACATATGAATGCCATTTTAAAAACTTTAAAATATTTGCCCGAAATTAGTTTTCTGGCATTAGTTTCCGGCGATTTTGATATCGAAGCAAATGTAATGTGTAGAGATATGAATCATTTGAATAAATTATTGTCGGAAAAAATTCATGTTTTGGAGGGAGTGTTTGATACCAAAACAAATATGTGTATGCAAATTTATAAATTTGCGCAACCCGATTTGGAATTAGCAAAATCATCAACTGAATAATATGAATAAAACGGAAAGTTTATATGAAAGAAGAAAAAAGAGTGTTCCAAATGCATTAGGAATTATTTGTTCTTCAAGTATTCAATCTGCCAAAGGTGCCATTATCATTGACGCTGACGGAAGAGAATTGATTGATTTTGCAGGTGGAATTGGCGTGAATAATGCTGGCCATGGCGTAAATGAAATAATTACAGCAATACAACAGCAAGCAGAAAAATTTATACATGCTTCTTTTAATGTCTCCATTTATGAAGCGTATTTAGATTTAACCGAAAAATTGTGTTCATTACTTCCACATGGGAATGCAACGAAAACAATGCTTACTTTATCTGGTGCAGAATCAGTTGAAAATGCAATTAAAATTGCAAAAGCAGTAACTGGAAAACCAGGAATCATATGTTACAGTGGTGCATTTCATGGTAGATCAATGATGGCATTGACTTTAACTTCCAATACAAGATACAAAGAAGGTGTAGGACCTTATGCTCCAGAAGTGTATCGATTGGAATTTCCCTATTATGGTCCGAAAGAAAAAAAACTATTTAAGAATGAAGAAGACTTTGCAGCATTTCATATTAATAAATTAAATATTTTTTTTAGTACCTATGTTTCTGCTTCACAAATTGCAGCAGTAATAATGGAACTCGTACAAGGAGAAGGGGGGTTTACTGTTGCATCTAAAATTTATGTAACAGAATTAAGAAAAATATGCACAGAAAAAAATATTTTATTGATTTTAGATGAAGTGCAAACGGGATTTGGTCGAACAGGAAAATGGGCTGCATTTGAACATTATTACATTACCCCCGATTTATCAACTTGGGCAAAATCAATGGGTGGAGGAATGCCAATTGGAGCTGTTATTGGGAGGCAAGAAATTATGGATGCGGTAAAACCCGGATTAATTGGAGGTACCTATTTGGGAAATGCATTGTGTTGTGTTGCCTCTTTGGCAAGCATAAATTATATGCAAAAAAATAATATAAATGCGGCAGCTGAAATAGTTGGAAAAATAGTGCTCGAAAAATTTATGCAATTGCAAAAATTATATCCCAATAATATCAGTGATGTTCGAGGGCTTGGTGCCATGTTGGCAATTGAATTTGTAAAACCAAACACCAACGAAGCTGATAGTGAAACTGCTAAAGCAATTGTAAATAAGTGTTTCGTAAATGGATTAATAACCATCACTTCCGGGACAAGTGGAAATTGTATTCGAATTTTGAGTCCTTTGTTTATTGAAAACGAAATTTTACAAAAGGGGCTTTCAATTTTAGAAAAATCAATTCAAGAAATAATACAATGAGAAAATTATATATCAATGGCAATGGTGCGATGCAATTGAATCAGCAACTTGGGATTTGCAAAATCCTGCAACCGAAAAAATCATTGATAAAGTTCCGTTTGTAAATGATTTCGATTGTAAACTTGCCATCGAAGCAGCCAATGCTGTTTTAAACCATGGAAAAATACAACCCCCTATTATAGAGCTGAAATTTTAAAAAAGATAGCCAATTGGACTTCCTAAATAAAACTAGAGAGTAAGTTAAACATATTTTTACTGTAATTCCTTTTCTGGTGGGCAATTCAGCCGAAAATAAAAAAGCCAATTCTACAACGAATTGGCTAAAATCCTACAAAGTGCCCGAGACTGGATTCGAACCAGCACACCGTTTCCAGTACTACCACCTCAAGGTAGTGCGTCTACCAATTTCGCCACCCGGGCAAGTCGCAAATGTAATTGAAAAACCAAATGATTAAACAACTTATGATTTCAACACAATACGAAAAGTGGTTCCTTTTCCTATTTCAGAATTTTTTACAAATATTTCTCCATTGTGAATTTGTTCGATGATTCTTTTCGAAAGACTTAACCCCAACCCCCACCCTCTTTTTTTAGTTGTAAATCCAGGTTTAAATATTTTATCCAATTGAAATCTTTCAATGCCTTTTCCTGTATCGGAAATATCAATAAAGATTGAGTTGGATTTCTGTTTAACATCCACCACAATTTTTCCGCTTGCTTCAATTGCGTCGAGTGCATTTTTCAAAAGATTTTCAATTACCCAATCAAAAAGTGTTGCCGAAATAGCTGTTTTAATTTCTGTTGTGTCGTGTGTTGTTATCAAAAAACTAACTTTTTCTGTTGCTCTTTTTTTCATGTATTCAACTACCGAAGAAATTTGTGTAATCAAATTCCTTTCTTCTAATTGTGGCCTGCTTCCTATTTTTCCAAAACGATCAGAAATCAGTCGCAATCTTGATACATCTTTTTTTAATTCTTCTACTATTTTTTCATTCGCAGTATTTTGCCCAAGCAATTCTATCCAACCTTCGAGCGAAGAAACAGGTGTGCCCAATTGATGCGCAGTTTCCTTTGCCATCCCCGCCCACACTTGGTTTTGCAAGGAACGATAATTACTTCTTAGTGCAAAAAATGTAATAAAAATAAATAATGCAACAATGATTAATTGAACAATTGGATAATAACGAACTTCATTTTGCAATGTTGATTCACCATAAAAATATTTATTAATAAGAAGTGGTTGTTTTGCAATTTCCACTTCCACAGGTTCATTAATTGTTCCAAATTGAAAAACCATTTTTGATAAATAATTTGCATCGCTTTTCACTTTTGTAGAATCGAGATTACTGTAAATGCCGGTTGGAATATTGTTTTCATTTGTTTCAATAATTGGAATATCCTTATTGTCCACCGCAATTTGGTTGGTAAATGAAAGCACATTGAGATCATTGCTACCTGCTTTCATTTTTAAAGATTCACCAAAAGCAACAACCCGTGCTCTCTCCTCTTTTGCAATTTTTTCAGCAACATATTTCGAATAAAAAATTGTACTCATTGCAATTGCTATTGCAATGAGTGCAACAACAGTTCTCCAATTAAATATTTGTTGAAACATATTTCGAATTTAACAAGGAATTACCGCATCCCTTATTTTTGATAAAATATTTTATAAATAATTGAACAATTTACCCAAAATTTCGATTGTAATCCTCAGTTGGAACAGCCAAAAATATTTGGAAAAATTTTTACCATCTGTTCTTGCATCTACTTACGAAAACTTTGAAGTTATCGTTATTGATAATGCATCAACGGATGCAACACTTTCGTTTCTTTCTGAAAATTATCCGCAAATAAAAATAGTTGTTCATGAAACTAATTTAGGATTTACAGGTGGATACAATAATGTGTTAAAAGAAATTAATTCACCTTATTATGTACTTCTCAATTCTGATGTAGAAGTTGATGCTAACTGGTTGCAACCCATGGTTGAACTTTTGGAAAATGATAAAACAATTGCTGCTTGCCAACCAAAACTTCTTTCATTTAATAATAAAAAATATTTCGAATATGCCGGTGCTGCCGGTGGATGGATTGACGGATTTGGTTACCCTTTTGCAAAAGGTAGAATTTTTGATGTGTGCGAAGAAAATAGAAATCAATACAACCAAACCGAAGAAATTTTTTGGGCATCGGGGGCATCGTTTTTTATAAGAAGTGCCGCCTTTCATGAAATGAATGGATTTGATTCGTATTTTTTTGCGCATCAGGAAGAAATTGATTTATGTTGGAGATTACAACATGCCGGATATAAAATTTTTTCTTGCCCATCTGCAATCGTATATCATGTTGGAGGCGGTACTTTACCACGAGGCAATTCACTTAAAACTTATCTGAATTTTCGCAACAACTTGATTATGCTTTTTAAAAATATGCCATGGAAAGAAAAAATAGGTAAAATCCCTTTTCGTATTTTATTGGATTTACTTTCTGGCTTCAAAGGTTTGCTGAAAGCTGATTTCGGCTATTTTAAAGCAATTGTAAAAGCTCATTTTTCTTTTTACAAATGGATTTTATTTCATCAAAAGAAAAGTTTATTCCCCTTTCAAAAGAAAAAAAACTTAGTTGGCCGCTTCTCAGGAAATATCGTTTGGCAACATTTTGTAAATAAAAAAAACTATTTTAATGAAATTATTGATTAATCTAATTTTAAAGTTAGATTACTTATTTTTGCAATTCAAATCACCAATATGAATCAGCAGCAGGAATACCAAAATGAAGTTCAGAAAAATCAAAAAAAAGATTTTACACACAATTGGGTTACCTCTTCGGCCTTTTTATTTTATTTAAAAATTGCTTGCCTTATCGCTTTCTTGTTTGGTGCCAGTTATATGCTTTCAACTAAGCGTTTTTCAAAACCAGAAGTGGAAGTACAAGAGAGTACACTATATACACCAAAGTATAAATAAACTCGTTTTAATTTTTTTCAAAAGCCTTGTTTTCTTATTTTTGCACCCCAAAAGTTCTTTGTTTCATCGCTTTTCTATAAAAAGAAAAGTAACACAATTGCGGAAGTAGCTCATTTGGTAGAGCACGACCTTGCCAAGGTCGGGGTGGCCGGTTCGAGCCCGGTCTTCCGCTCAGTTTCCATCAATTTTTTGTTGATGGATTTTTTTTCTTTGCCCCGGTGGTGGAATTGGTAGACACGCAGGACTTAAAATCCTGTGACCCGCAACGGTCGTAACGGTTCAACTCCGTTCCGGGGCACTTTTTAGAAATAAAGAATCGATTTGAATTTTCAGTTAATTACAAGTTGACTACATCCTCTCAACTCACTTGCATCTAACCTTCCCAATACTTCAAAATTTTCGTTGGAATAAAGTCTTCCGATATCTTCCGATGCAATAAAAGAACAACTGTGCACATTTGCCAAATCAATAATATTTAATGCCCCTTGTAGTGGTTTTTTATGAATATTATTTTGAACATTCATCGGATCTTCTTCATCTCGAATAAATACTTTCATCCAAAGTGGCGAACAAAATATTCCATTTTCAACTGAATAAGACTGGGACAAAAGTTCGGTCATCCCGTATTCTGAATGAATTGCATCTACGCCAAAAGCAAGTTTTAATTTTTGATGAACCTCCTCTCGGGTTATTTCCACTCTCCTTCCTTTCATACCGCCGGTTTCCATAATTATTGCATTACTTAGCGAAAGTTGGTGCATTTCGGCAAAATCGAGCAAGGCAAAACTTACACCAACCAAGAGTACTTTTTGTTTGTTTTCTTCCAACAACTTTAGTTTTTCAAACAGATTGTCATTTTTACAAAATGCATTTTGAGAATGATTGCTAATTTTCATCAACTCGTTAACCATAAAAATCAATGAAGAGTTTTCATTTTCCTGATAAGAAGGAAGCAAACCTAAAATGCAATATTCTGTGATTGGCCCATAAAATTTTTCAAAACCAATTTTTAAACTTTTAATGTAAAGAGAAATATCCTTTACAAAATGTTTGCTTCGTGTAAGCGAACCTGTGCCACTACTTTCAAAAACAGTCGTTGTTTCAAATTTTCCCGTAATTACTTGGAGCGATTTAAAAAAATTAATCGGTAAAAATGGGATTTTGATAACCGTGTTTATTGTGGAAACATCAATCTTTAATGCATCTACATATTGTTTATAGATTGCATTATTGGCATATTGATATTGAAAAATCTCCAAAGCCAAACTTTCGAAACTTTCTGCAGTTACAGAAAATATTTTATCATTCCATTCACAATCCATAGTAGGAAAATACACGATTTAATCTTAAATTTGTTTATAGTAAAGAACAAAATATGAAAAGCAAGCTATTAATATTCACCATACTTGTTTCACTATTTTTCGCCTGTAGCAAAGATAAGTTTCAAACGAAACCTCAATTAAAATTAAAATCGTTGAGTACAAATGTTGTAGCACCGGCTGGCAACTTGCGTGTACTTTTGGAATGCACCGACAAAGAAGGTGATGTTGACGATTCAATTCTTGTCGTTCGTCAACGGCTTAATAAAAAAGGTCTTTTAACATTGCCGCCAAGTCCATATAAAATTCCTGAATTCCCAAATACTTCAACTGCAGAATTTGAAATCACATTAAATTATCAGTTCGGACTCGTGTTTGGAATTCCACCAATTCGAATTCCCGGTACAATTGGTAATTTAAACGAACCAGATACACTCAACTTAAAAATTGTTGCAAGAGATAAAGCCGGAAACAAGAGCGACACATTACTAATTTCCAATATCGTTGTCATTCGATAAGTTTTAATTCTACTTTTCATTGCTGCTGCAGTTTTAACTACTTTTGAAGTTCTAAAATTAATTTTCTCTTATGGCAAAATCTGTAAAAAGCAAATCAATTCTAACGGAAAATTCCTACTTGTTTTTAAAAAATTATATCAACAATGCAGCTCCTGTTGGTTTTGAAATTAACGGACAAAAACTTTGGTTAGATTATTTAAAACCATTTGTAGAAACCCATTATATAGATGCTTATGGAACTGCTGTTGGTGTGATTAATCCGAATGAAAAATTTAAAGTTGTAATAGAAGCGCATGCCGATGAAATAAGTTGGTATGTTAATTATTTAAATCCGGATGGATTACTTTATCTAAAAAGAAATGGTGGAGTTGATCATCAAATTGCACCGGGACAAAGAGTATTAATTCACGGAAAAAATGGAACTGTAAAAGCTGTTTTTGGTTGGCCAGCAATTCATACGCGTTTAAGCAATCCGGAACAAAAAGAACCACTACCAAAAGTGGATAATCTTTTTTTGGATTGCGGTGCAAAAAATAAAAAAGAAGTAGAAAAATTAGGAATTCACATTGGTGCCGTGGTTACTTATCAAGATGGTTTTGATGAATTGCCTTTTAATCATTTGGTTGGTCGTGCATTCGACAATCGCATCGGCGGATTTATGATTGCAGAAGTTGCACGCTTATTAAAACAAAACAATAAAAAATTACCCTTCGGACTTTATGTTGTAAATGCCGTGCAAGAAGAAATTGGTTTGCGTGGCGCAGAAATGATTGCGCGAAAAATAAAACCAAATATTGCAATTGTAACGGATGTAACACACGATACCACTACGCCAATGATTAGTAAAATTATTGAAGGAGATATTGCTTGCGGAAAAGGTCCATCACTCGCATACGCTCCTGCCATTCACAATAAATTATTACATTTTGTAGAAAAAGTTGCAGCAGATAAAAAAATAAAAGTACAATGGAGAACATTGAGCCGTAGTACGGGAACTGATACAGATTCTTTTGCTTATGCCAACGAAGGTTGTCCTTCGGTTTTAATTTCAATTCCATTGCGTTATATGCATACGCCAGTTGAAGTTTTGCATAAAGATGATATTGAAAATACAATTAAATTGATTTACGAAACGCTTTTGAAATTGACACCGAAAACAAATTTGAGTTACCTGTAAATTTACCAAGCAATTCGTTCGCCGAATTTTCCCAATCCAAAATATTCGTTCAATTGCAAGCTTAGTCCAAATTGGCTGTAAGTCATATTATTTTGATAATAAGCTTGTGCAAATCGGACATGAATTTTCTTTAATAAAAATCCAGTACCGATAGAAAATCCATTTAAACCATTTTTATTATTAACGATATTCAATTCTTTTCGGCGCAAATAATTGTAGCCTGCAGAAATCTCCAAATTTGAAATGGGGAACAACTGAACTGCAATTATAAAATGCCGAAAAAAATTATCGAAAAAAGAAGATTTGGTTATTAACCCATTATTTGCATTAAATATTGAATCATCATAGCTAATATTAAAATGATGCAAACGCTGTGCAGTCAACGAAAATGAAAGCGGTGCATCTTTCATTTTTTTGGTAACCCCAACTTGTAAATCAAATGGCAACTCTTCGGTTCCGGAATATTTTTTTAATTGAACACCGATATTTTTTACAACAGCAGCAGCAGAAAAAAGTGAATCTTTAAAAACCAATCCAAAATCAATTGCCATTCCTGTCGATTGGTAATTGCCATAATTGGATGAAATGAATTTCAATGATGAACCGTAATTCCATTTTTGCAAATACTTGCGCGAAGCAGTTAATTGCATTACAAAATCTTTTGGATGAAGCAACCCCAAAATATTTCCACTTGCATCTGTTTCAGTCATTTTTCCATAATCAAAATATTGGATTCCGCCGGCAATATTTGTTTTCAATTTATCAATTTTATATCCCATCGATAAATGAAAAATGGATGTGCCAGAAAAAAAATTATTAAACACAGAATTTAATTGTGTGTGCATCGTTTCATTCAGCAATGCCGGATTGTTAAAAGCAAGCCCGACATCAGAAGATTGAATGGAAATATTTGAACCACCTAATGCCGTAAGCTGTGGTGTATGTGAAAATTTAAGAAAATTATAAACCGCATTTCCGCCAAGCGTTTGAGCAGTAGCCGCTTTACCGAAAACAAAAAACAGAATTAATAAATAAATTTTTTTTCGCAATGATTTGAAAATAATTTTCAAGTTAGTATTAAACAATTATTTCACTAATGCCAAATCCAATACTTGACTCATTGTTTTTACAAAAGTGAACGAAAGACCTTTTATGAAAACGGATTCAATTTCAGCAACATCTTTTTCATTTTGTGCACAAAGAATTACCTCTTTCATTCCAGCTCTTTTTGCAGCTAATACTTTTTCTTTAATCCCACCCACTGGTAATACTTGTCCTCTCAATGTAATTTCACCTGTCATGGCAAGAAATGGTTTTACTTTTTTCCCAGTTAATGCAGAAGTTAATGCGGTCATCATAGTAATGCCTGCACTCGGCCCATCTTTTGGCACTGCCCCTTCCGGCACGTGAATATGAATATTTTTTTTCTCAAAAAGTTTTGAATCTATCCCGTATTTTTTTGCATTGGCTTGCAAATAACTTAATGCAGTTGTTGCACTTTCTTTCATCACATTTCCCAAATTTCCGGTTATTTTCAATTCTCCTTTTCCTTCACTCAAACTTGTTTCGATAAATAATATTTCGCCGCCAACATAAGTCCAAGCCAAGCCAATTGCCACTCCTGGCATATTTGCAATTTTATAGATATCGTTGCTATATTTTAGCTTACCTAATATTTTTTCAATATCAGTTGCAGTTAAACTGGGTTTAATTTTTTGGTGAAGTGAAAATTCTTTTGCTTGATTTCGCATGATTGCAGCAAGTAAACGATCCAATTCCCGAACGCCACTTTCTCGTGAATATTCTTGAATTATTTTTTCAATCAGTTTATCATTTATAGAAAAATTAGAATCTTTCAACCCATGTGCTTCTTTTTGTTTTGGAATCAAATGACGCTTTGCAATTTCAATTTTTTCTTCAATTGCATAACCACTTAAATCTACAATTTCCAATCGATCGCGTAAAGCCGGTTGAATATTTTGAACATTATTTGCTGTTGCTATAAAAAGGACTTTACTTAAATCGTATTCTGTTTCCAAGTAATTATCGTAAAAACTATTATTTTGTTCGGGGTCCAAAACTTCCAATAATGCCGAAGATGGATCGCCACGAAAATCATTCCCCACTTTATCTATTTCATCTAAAATAATTACAGGGTTAGAAGATTTTGCTTTTCGAATTGATTGAATGATTCGGCCCGGCATCGCACCAATATAGGATTTTCGATGTCCACGAATTTCGCTTTCATCGTGTAATCCACCCAAGCTTTGTCGAATGTACTTTCTTCCAATTGCTGTAGCAATACTTTTTCCCAAAGAAGTTTTACCAATTCCGGGAGGGCCAATAAAACAAAGAATGGGACTTTTCATATCACCTTTCAATTTCAACACAGCGATGTATTCCAAAATTCTTTCTTTTATTTTATCCATCCCATAATGATCATTATCTAAAATTTTCTTAGCTTTTTTTAAATCATATTTATCAACTGTAATTTCATCCCATGGTAAATCGAGCATTAAATCGAGATGATTGTAAACAACAGAATAATCGGGAGTGCTCGTATGCATCCGCTCGAGTTTTTCGATTCCTTTTTTAAATAACAATTTTGCAGAATCAGGCCATTTTTTTGCTTCTGCTTTTTTTTGCATCTCTTTAATTTCTCGATCGTTTGAGTCGCCACCAAGTTCATCTTTGATGCTTTTCATTTGCTGTTGCAAAAAATAATCGCGTTGCTGTTTGTCTAATTCTGTTCTAGTTTTAGTGGTTACTTTATTTTTCAATTCTGCAAATTGCAATTCGCGCTGCAAAATCTTCATTAGCATATCAGCTCTTTCTCGGATATTATTTGTTTCAAGCAGTTGCTGTTTTTCTTTTAAATCTGCATTTAGATTACTTGAAATAAAATGAATTAAAAAAGAGGGCTTTTCGATATTGCGCAAAATAATTGCTGCCTCTGCCGGAATATTTGGCGAAAGTTGAATAATGTTTGCAGCCATATCTTTAATTGTTGCAACATAAGCGGCAAAGTCATCTTCTTTTGGAGCTTGTACTTCTGGTAATACAAGTACACTAGCTTTGAAATAAGGTGTATCTGTTAGCACTTTTGTTATCTGCATTCTACTTCTACCTTGAATGATAACAGTAGTACCTCCATCAGGCATTTTAATTAGTTTAATTATTTTAGCAAGCGTACCTAACGCTTCTATGTCCGTTATTTCTGGATCTTCAATATTGCTGTCTTTTTGTGCTACCACGCCAACCAACTTGTCAGTTTTGTACGCGTCGTGAACAGCTTTTATACTTTTATCACGACCAACCGTAATTGGCAATACTATGCCCGGGAATAAAACTGTATTGCGCAATGGAAGAATTGGTAACTCTTTTGGAAGATCAGTAATATCAACTGTTTCACCCTCCTGCTCACCAATCGGTATCATTGAAATAAAATCCAATTCATCTTCTTGCTGGGTAAATAATTTTGAATACTCCATAGTTTAATTAAATGTTTGACAACATGACAACAAGTTACAGAAAATGCAAAAAATAGTTAGAAACTTATTTAGTCAACTTTCGTGCCTGAATTTAGGCTAAACTCAAAAAAAATCCTCCAGCATAGGAGGATTAAAAATTGAAAGAAATATTAAAGAGTAATACCCATTGAAATTTGAATCAACTGACTTTTCCATTTGTCTTTATTATCAATATCATTAATATTACTTAACCCAACGATATATCTTCCAGTAAGATAAATTTTTGTTAGCCGTATTTCGGCGCCACCAACCATCGAAAATTCGCCTTTTTTAAACGCATTCTGACCATTTTGAAGCAAGGTTTTTGTTTGATCACTCAAAATGCCATATTGCGGTCCTGCTTGCAAATGCAATGGCCCAATAAATTTATAATTCAAAAGAACCGGAAAAGTTAGATAATTCAACTTTACTTTTAGTTGACTTGAAGAAATTACGTTTTGATAAACAGTTGTGTAATCATTGGAAACAGTTGTTGTATATTGGCTCAAAAGCACTTCGGGTTGCAAGGATAATTTTTTTGGAATTAGATCCACATCTAAAAATGCACCAGCATGATAGCCGTAACTAAATTGATCTTGAAAAGATATCGCATTAATTTTTACAATATTGGCACCTGCCTTTACTCCAATTCTAAATTGTGCAGTTGCAATTGTACTAACTAAAATTGTTGACAGTAAAAAGAAAATTTTATTTTTCATATCTATATTTTTTTTATTTAAAGTAAAGCTAAGTCGTAAGTAATGTAAGTGAAAATTAGATTATATAATTATTTCCTAAAATTTAAAAAGCAACCCCCATATTTAACGAAAATAAAAAGTTTAAATTCTTTTCAGTTGCAGGGAAATAATATTCACAAGCAAGCTGTGGTTGTATGAAAATTTTACCAAATGAATATCCCCCTTTTAATAAAAGCGTAAAAGAAAGTGGTTGAAAAAGTAATTGATCATCAAGATAAATATTTTCTGAATTATACAACATATTAGCTCCGTTACGTTTTGCAGTTCCATAGATGTTTGTGGATTGGTTAAATCCAAAACTCTGAGTGCCACTTGAAAATACAAGTTGAGGAGAAAAATGAACATAATCTTTTTCAGAAAAAATATCTAACCAATAAAAATCGTGACGCACAGATGCAGTTACCGAAAAATCGTTAATTGATTCTGTCGAATTTATTTTTATAATTCCATCTCGGCGAAGCCGTAAATCTTGAATTAATATTTCTCGTTCGATATAATCCGTTCGATTTCCCCAACCGTAGCTCAAAGCAACAGAAGGTCTTAGCCAATACTTACGAAGAGTAAAATAGGCATACAATTCATTTTGCAATGGTGTTGTATAAAATGGGGTTGTATTTTTGGTGAAAAATTTTGTGTAAGCAATCCCAGATATCCAATCATGGTTTTTTAAATAATCGTAGCCCGGGCTTATTGCAAATTGATATAAATCAGTTTTGTTATCGTGCTTCAGCATATTTCCTGCTGCACTCATACTAAACCCTGATTTATGAAAATAGCTTACAGAAGGTGTATATGTATATTTCTTTTCCGTTTGTAACAAAGATTCTGAATTGTGTAAGAAATTAAAAGCCCCTTTACCAAGCCCCAGATTGCCTACAAGATAACTGCGAGGACTATAGATTGAATCAAGAAACTCATCCATCTCTTCCATTAAAGAGTAAAGATCTAAAGTTGTATCAATTGACGTATAAACATACTTTTCCACAATAGGCTTTTCATTTTGAGAATAAGAACTATTCCCAATAACAAATAGAATGAATACGAAAGCAATTTTTTTCAACATTAGTTAAGATATTAAATACTTAATATGTCAAATACAATAATATCACTAATTGGACAAACGATTGTTTTTTTTAGTTTAAAACTTAGTTAAAAGAAAAAAATCTTCCCTTTTCACAATTAACGAACCCCTATTTTTGTTCATTAGCAAAGAAAAAATGATTAATTGCAACTTATTCCCAATTGGGCAAAACTAAATTTTGCAGTTTTACTGATTGGATACAATTTTACGAGTCAGCAAAATAACTGCTAAACGATTATTAATAAATTATGGGAAGAATAATAGGGATAGCAAATCAAAAAGGAGGTGTTGGAAAAACAACAACTGCAATTAATCTGGCTGCAAGCCTGTCTGTGCTTGAGTATAAAACACTTTTGGTTGATGCTGACCCTCAAGCTAATAGCACTACGGGTGTTGGTTTTGATTTACACAACATTACACAAAGTCTTTATAATTGTATGTTGAACCAAGCAAAACTGAAAGATGTTTTGTTAAAAACCGAAATTCCAAATCTTGATTTAATTCCATCACATATTGATTTGGTAGGTGCCGAAATTGAAATGATTAATTACCCAAATCGCGAAACTGTTTTAAAAAATATTTTAGACCAAATTAAAAATGAATACGATTTCATCATCATCGATTGTTCGCCATCGCTTGGTTTAGTTACGGTAAATGCCCTCACCGCCGCAGACAGTGTGATTGTTCCAGTTCAATGCGAATTTTTTGCCTTAGAAGGGTTAGGAAAATTATTGAATACCATAAAAATTATTCAAGCCCGATTAAATACGGAATTAGTCATCGAAGGAATTTTAATGACGATGTACGATGGGCGTCTTCGACTTTGCAACCAAGTGGTTAGCGAAGTAAGAAAACATTTTGAAGAAACAGTTTTCAATACAATTATTCATCGCAATTCGAAACTAAGCGAAGCTCCAAGTGTAGGGAAACCAGTGGTTTTGTACGATGGAAATTGTAAAGGTTCAATGAATTATTTGAACCTTGCAAAAGAAATATTGCAAAAAAATAATCTCACCAAACTTTTACAAGAAGAAAGAGTATTGGAACTTTAACTTTGCGTGAAAATGAATCCTTCTTTTAATAATTTCTAATTCTCTCGAAATATTTTATGACAGTTCCCAAACAAAATAAAGAAGCACTTGGAAAAGGAATTCGTTCCTTATTGCAAAGTATTGATGCTGATTTAAAAACTGGAAGTGGAAATTTAAAACCTCACGTGGTGCAAACTGCAACAGGAATTTTACGCATTCCTCTTGATGAAATAGATCCAAACCCAAAACAACCGCGCCGTGATTTTGACGAGCTGGCTTTAAATGAATTAGCCGCTTCTTTAAAAATGCACGACATTATTCAACCCATTACAGTTTCTACGCTTTCGGCCGGTAGGTATCGACTTATTTCCGGAGAGCGCCGATTGAGAGCTGCAAAAATTGCAGGATTAAAAGATATCCCCGCTTATATCCGTCAATCAAATGATCAAGAATTATTAGAATTGGCTTTGTTGGAAAATCTTAACCGCGAAGATTTAAATGCAATTGAAATCTCACTAAGTTACAAGCGAATGATGGAGGAATTAAATTTTACACAAGAGCAGGTTGCCGAAAGAATGCAAAAAGATAGAAGTACGATTGCAAATTTTATTCGTTTATTAAAACTTCCACCTGATATACAAGTTGCTGTTCGAAAAGGAGAAATTAGTATGGGCCATGCTCGTGCATTAATTAATGTGGATGTAATTGATAAGCAAATTTTTATTTTCGAAGCAATTAAAGAAAAAGAATTATCCGTTCGTCAAACAGAAGCACTTGTTCGCAATTTGTATAAACAAAATGGGATTGTTAAACAAAATAGAAATTCTTCACTTCCAACAAATTTTCAACGAATTGAAGATAAATTAGCATCGCATTTTTCGACGAGAGTAAAATTGAAACACCACAGAGACGGCGGCGGTTCTGTTTTATTTGAATATTATTCTTTAGAAGAATTCAACAAATTACTTGGACAATTAAATGTCCATTTAGATTAAATATGTTGCGATACTATTTACTAAATTTTATTTTTTTGTATTTCGTTTCCACTACTTGCCAATCGCAAGAAGTATTACCTATTTTAGATTCTGCAACTGTTTCTTCAAAAAGTGAAACTAAGTTTACAGATAGTCTTCAAAAAAAAAATAGCCCTCAAAAAATTGCAGCACTTCGATCAGCAATTTTGCCCGGACTTGGCCAAATTTATAATAAAAAATATTGGAAACTACCCTTTGTTTACGGAGCTTTGGGAACAACTGCTGTTGTGTTTATTTATAATTTAAATAATTATAAAGATTTAAGACTTGCTTATAAAGTGAAATATAATATTCGTGTTTTTCGCGACTCCGCAGATTATCATAAAGTAAGTCCAAACTTATTACCATTAAGCGAAGAATCACTTCGTTTTAATCGCGATCAATTTCGTCAAAGTCTTGATTACACAGTTCTTCTTTTTGTTGCGTTTTGGGGACTAAATGTAATTGATGCAGCAGTTGATGCTCATCTTAAATCATTCGACATTTCTCCCAATTTGGGTTTGAAAATTAGAGTTGGTCATAGCGAAATGGCAGGCACAAATGGACTTAATCTTGCATTGACGTTTCGTTGAAATCTACACTTCGTTAATTACCTTTGCGCAAAGATTTGATTGCAATGAAAATAGCCTTGATTGGATATGGAAAAATGGGAAAATCGATAGAAGAAATTGCTATTGCAAGAGGTCACGAAATCATTTTAATAATTGACCTTGCCAATAGTGTTGAATTTACTAAAGAAAATATATTGTTGGCCGATGTCGTAATTGAATTTACCGGTCCCGAAAGTGCTTATCAAAATGTAAAAAAATGCATCAACTTTGGAGCTTCGGTAGTTTGCGGTTCTACTGGTTGGTCAGAAAAATTGAATGAGTTGCAGGAGTTATGTTTTGCAAAAAAAGCTGCTTTGCTTTATGCAAGTAATTTTAGTATTGGAGTAAATATTTTTTTCGAATTGAATAAAAAACTTGCTAAGTTAATGAAAGACCAAAGCGATTATGATATTCAAATAGAAGAAATACATCACACGCAAAAAAAGGATAGTCCAAGTGGAACTGCCATTACAATTGCTGAACAAATTTTAGAACATATTCCAAGAAAAAAGGAATGGATAAATTCAATAAGTGACAATCCAAATCATTTGGAAATACTTAGCGAAAGAATAGATTCCGTAGCAGGAACGCATAAAATAACTTATTCATCGCCCATAGATGCAATTGAAATTACACACACAGCACACTCCCGAAAAGGATTTGCGCTCGGAGCCATTCTTGCAGCAGAATTTATCGTTGATAAAAAAGGCTGCTTCACAATGAAAGATGTTCTTCGCTTTTAATAAATACACTTTTTTACTAAAAATTTAAAACAAAAATGACTTCTTTAGAGAAATTAAAAATCGACATTGAACCTTTTCGTCAACAACTTATTCAACATCCCGTTTATACTTCATTAAACAGTTTGGAAGGTTTGCAACATTTTATGGAACATCATGTGTATGCAGTTTGGGACTTCATGTCGCTGCTTAAAGCTTTGCAAAGAGAGTTGACATGCATTGAAGTTCCTTGGATTCCAAAAGGAGATTCAAACACACGATTTTTGATTAACGAAATTGTAGCAGGAGAAGAAAGTGATGTGGACGCATTTGGAAAAAGAACCAGTCATTTCGAATTGTATTTAGAAGCAATGTCACAGGCTGGATGTTCTACTAAAAGTATTGTTGAATTAATTCAAAAAATTACCACTGGAAATAAGTTGCAAACTGCACTTGAAGAAAATAACATTTCAGTTGCAGCAAAATTATTTGTTGAAAACACCTTTGCTACAATTGAAACTAATCAGCCACATATTGTTGCAGCTGTTTTTACTTTTGGTCGCGAAGATTTAATTCCAGATATGTTTTTATCTATAATTACAGAACTTAAAAAACAATTCCCGGACAAATTAAATATTCTACATTATTACATAGAAAGACATATTGAAGTTGATGGTGGACACCATTCTCATTTAGCACACCAAATGACGGAAATATTGTGTGGTACTGATTTACAAAAATGGCAAGAAGCAACAAACGCAACCATTACAGCATTAAAAAGTAGAATTGCATTATGGGATGCTATTTTTTTATGTATAAATAAATAAGAAGTTGAAATCATTTCAACACTTCAGTTATTACATTTCCTGTTGCACCATTTGGCATTTGAATATGAAGCAACGCGGCTAAAGTTGGCGCAATATCATTCATGTAATATTTCGAATTCGATTTACCTTTTTTTATACCCCAACCGTACCACAACAATGGAATATGAGAATCGTAATTGTACCAAGATCCATGTGTAGTACCAGTTACCCAACCATTAAAATAACTCGGTTTTAATACAACTTGAATATCACCACCAAGCTTAGTATTAAACCCATTGATGAACATTTCTTTTACAGTACTAGGAAGATTAACTTCACTTATTTCATCTGTATCAAACGCAATTAATGTATTTGAATTTTTATTGAGTTTGTTTATAATAAACTCTTTTACAGCTGCTTTCTCTACTCCGACACTATCAATCAAATTATCATTTAAATAAATTTGATAATTAGCAGTTGATAGAATGCTATTTTTAATTTTAAATTTTGCTTCAACGGCATTAGCGATTTCTGTGGTTAAAGAAGTTAATGAAAGTGCCGCTATTTTATGATTGCTCAAATATTCTGGAATATGTGCTACGCCATGATCTGCAGATAAAAAAGTAGTATAATTCCCTTTACCAATTTTAGCATCTAAGTGAGAAAAGAAAGATGCCAAATCTCTATCCAAACGCAAATAAGTATCTTCAATTTCTATTGAGTTTGGACCAAATTGATGCCCAATATAATCAGGAGAGGAAAGACTGATTGCTATAAAATCAGTAACACTATCCTTACCCATTTGTTCATTTTCAATTGCTGCTTTTGCAAATGAAAGTGAAATAGTATTACCGAATGGTGTTACTGAAATCAATCCATAATTTTTACCAATTTGAGACGAAAGTTCATGAGGGAAAACAGGTTTTGTTTCATGTGCATATTTTCCTTCATATTTTACATCATCGTTATCGCTTTGTATATAACTTGAAATCGGATAAAGTGTATTCCAATTTGATTTATACAAAGAATCAGTCATCTTTCGCGCATTAAAACGATTGACCCACAATGGCAGTTCTTGCATATAATAAGTGCTTGAAATCCAATTTCCAGATTTACTATCGTACCAATAAGCAGCATTTGCAGCATGTCCTGCGGGCAAAATACCTCCCCTATCTTTTAAGGAAATGCCAATTACTTTTGATCTAAAATTAGTTGCCAATTTTAACTCATCGCAAATGGAACTTGCCCATAAATTTCGAGGTGATTGCGGCAAAGCATTTTCCGCCCCAATAATTTTTACATTTTCATCTTCTGTACAGTAAACCAACTTTCCAAGTGTTTTATCATACCACTCATTTCCCATTATTCCATGAATGGCTGGTACAGATCCGGTATAAATACTGGCATGCCCAGCTGCTGTAACCGTTTGCGCGTAAGGGATAAATGTATTTTCACAGTTAAACCCCTCATTCAAAAATCGGTTGAAACCATTGGAACTATAGCGATTAGCATATCGGTATAAAAAATCCCACCTCATTTGATCTATCACAATCCCAACTACAAGTTTTGGTCGCTGAACTTCTTTTTTTATTGGTTGCCCAATCAAAACTTGAAAACAAAATACTGAAAGAAGAAGTGTAAAAATGTACCTCATAAAATTGATTTAAAATATTTTACGAAATTAATAACAACACAACTAATTGGGTTATTAATTTTTACTTGATTTATTCAAATTTCATTTAGCTACATAGCTTAACTTAGCGACAATTTATTACTTTAATTTAGAAAACAATGGCAGACATTTTTGAACGATTGATTAAAAATTACGGACCGCTTGGGCAGTACCGTCAAAGAGCACATGGTTATTTTTCATTTCCAAAGTTGGAAGGGGAAATTGATAGTAGAATGAAATTTAGAGGAAAAGAAATGATTGTTTGGAGTTTAAATAATTATTTAGGACTTGCAAATCATCCCGAAGTGCGAAAAGCAGATTCAGAAGCAGTTTCAACTTTTGGATTGGCACTTCCAATGGGAGCTAGAATGATGAGTGGCAATAGTAATTTTCACGAACAATTGGAAACAGAACTTGCAAATTTTGTTTCAAAAGAAGATTGTATTTTACTCAATTACGGTTACCAAGGAATGGTAAGTCTTATTGATACACTTTGCAGCCGACACGATATTATTGTTTATGATGCAGAAAGCCACGCATGTATAATTGATGGATTGCGTTTACATCCAGGCCATCGTTACGTTTTTAAACATAATGACTTAGAAGATTTTGAAAAACAAATTCAGCGAGCAACAGCACTTATCGAAAAACAAAAAACAGGTGGCATTCTAGTTATTACGGAAGGGGTTTTTGGAATGGCTGGCGACCAAGGCAAACTAAAAGAGATTACTGCATTAAAAAGTAAATATGAGTTTCGATTATTGGTAGATGATGCACACGGATTTGGAACTTTAGGAAATACAGGTGCCGGTGCAGGAGAAGAACAAGGTTGCCAAAATCAAATTGATTTATATTTTTCTACGTTTGCAAAATCTATGGCTTCCATTGGTGCATTTGTTGCCGGACCAAAAGAAATTATTGATTATATCCGCTATAATATTCGAAGTCAAATTTTTGCAAAAAGTCTTCCCATGCCGTTAGTAATTGGAAATTTGAAACGACTCGAACTTTTGCGTAATCATCCAGAGTATAAAGAAAAATTATGGAGTAATGCATTAAAACTGCAAAAGGGATTAAAAATTCGTGGGTTTGATATTGGAAAAACTGATTCAGTAGTTACACCTGTTTATATGATGGGGGGTGTAGAAGAAGCAACAGCAATGGTTGTGGATTTGAGAGAAAATTATAGCATTTTTGCTTCCATCATTGTTTACCCAGTTATTCCAAAAGGACATATTATTTTCAGATTAATTCCCTCTTCAATTCATACCGATGAAGATATTGAGCAAACATTACTCGCATTTGAAGAAACAAAGAAAAAATTAGATCGTGGAGAATACAAATCAGCGCTAATTCCTGATATGGCTTCTTAAAATTAATTGGCTTAAAAAATGAACCCCCAGTAGAAACTGGGGGACCCTAATCAAAAACCATTAACCATTAAACCTTATCCTATGAAAATTCAATGCAATATAACATATACTTTTTAATTATTAATCTATTTTTTACAAAAAATTAATATAAATTTTTAAAATATTTTGATTTCTATGAATAAGGTTATCGTTGCAATTACGGGAGCAAGTGGTTCTATTTATGCTAAAACACTGATAGAAAAGCTGTTAACAATTAAAAATCAATTGGATGAACTTGATATTATAATGACGGAAAACGCAAAAGAGGTTTGGCAAACAGAACTTTCTAATTCATCTTATGAAAAGTTCGGAACATCTGTTTTTTCATACAACGATTTTTCTGCTCCATTTGCATCTGGCTCTGGCCAATTTAACACGATGATAATTATTCCATGTTCAATGGGAACGCTTGGCAGAATTGCATCGGGTGTTTCCAACGATCTCATCACACGTGCAGCTGATGTAATTTTAAAAGAAAGAAGAAAATTGATACTGGTTGTTCGCGAAATGCCTTATAACCTCATTCATATTCGAAACATGGAAACTATTACACTTGCCGGTGGAATTATTTGCCCCGCTACTCCATCTTTTTATAGCAAACCAAAAACGATGGAAGAAATAGCAACTACAGTTGTAGATCGTGTACTTGATTTAGCGGGATTTAATCTAAAATCATTTCGCTGGGGAGCAAAGAATTAACGAAGATCAATTACTTCCACTCCGGGAAATTTCTTTACATCAAAAATAAAATAACTTTCAGCAATTACCGGATTTGCAGTCAAAGTTGTAATGGAATAAATATAGCGGCTTCCGGTCTTTTCCAACACTTTCGTTCCGTTGAGTGTTTTTGTTAATTTATCAATGTAGATATAAACTTTATGAAATGGTTTTGATTTATCAATCGGCGTCATTTCAATCTCTTGGATTGTTTTCGTTCCTTGTTTTTTTTCGCCGTTTAGTTTATAAATAAATTCAGCATCATAAAAATTCGTAAACAGTTTTTGAGGAGTGAGTGTATTACTTTCTGCATCAAATTTTGTAACTGAAACTTCATTCGCAACTTTATCAAAAGTCCAAACATTTATTCCATCACAAAATATTTCTTGCCCCAAAATACTCACGCGGTATTTTACACCTTTCATGTAAATCGTCCCTGTTTTTGCAGATAGCACTTTGGCTGCTGCATTTTCAACCTTATAAGTAAAAGTTGCTTTTAGCGTTTTATATGTTTTGAATTTAACACTTACCGCATCTAAAATTTTCTTTGCTGCCGCATCATTTATTGCAACAGATTGCGCACTTACTGAAAACAGAATTAGTGTTTGTAAAACCAATAAAGAAATCTTCTTCATAAATCGAATTAAATTGCAAAAAATATGTCGGCGAAGATAAGCGAATTAAATTTCAGGCTTTGTAAGTGAATGGAACCCTTCAAAAATTTTAACTTAACTATTATATATTATGATTGGCAAGATGATTATTTAACTCTGACTCAGTTTTAATTAATACTTCTCTTGCTTTACTTCCTTGGTTTTGCCCAACTATTCCTGCTGCTTCCAATTGATCCATTAATCTACCGGCACGATTGTATCCTAATTTCATTCTTCGCTGCAAAAGAGAAGTTGAGCCAACTTGGTTTTGTACAATTAATCGCGCAGCATCGTCAAATAATGAATCGCGTTCGTTTAAATCAAATTCTTTGTTTTCAAATTCCTTTTCATCAATGTATTCAGGTAATAAAAATGCTTGTGGATAGCCTCTTTGTTTTTCAATAAAGCTCACTAATCTTTCAACTTCTGGCGTGTCAACAAATACACATTGAAGTCGTGTAATTTCTCCATGATGAGAAATTAACATATCCCCTTTTCCTATTAATTGTTCTGCACCACCGGCGTCTAAAATTGTTCGAGAATCTATTCTTGATGAAACTTTAAATGCAATTCGAGAAGGGAAATTTGCTTTTATGGTTCCGGTAATAATATTTACAGAAGGGCGTTGTGTGGCTATTATCAGATGAATCCCAACTGCTCTTGCTAATTGTGCTAAACGTGCAATTGGCATTTCAATTTCTTTGCCGGCTGTCATTATCAAATCGGCAAACTCATCTATTACGAGTACAATAAACGGAAGAAATTGATGCCCTTTTTGAGGATTCAATCTTCTCTTAATAAATTTTTCGTTGTACTCTTTAATATTTCTCGCACCTGCTTCTTTTAAAAGATCGTAGCGATTATCCATTTCAATACAAAGTGCATTCAGTGTATGAACCACTTTTTTCGTATCGGTTATTATCGCATCATTTTCTCCCGGAAGTTTTGCTAAAAAATGTTTTTCGATTACGCGATATAAACTCAATTCAACTTTCTTCGGATCAATTAAAACAAATTTTAATTGCGATGGATGTTTTTTATATAAAAGCGAAACCAATATTGCATTCACACCAACTGATTTTCCTTGACCAGTTGCTCCCGCCATCAACAAATGCGGCATACTTGTTAAATCAACTATAAAATTATCATTATCAATTTTTTTGCCAATGGCAATGGGTAAACTGTAATTATTGTTTTGAAATTTTTCTGATGAGAGTAAGGTTTTCATTCCCACCAATGTTTTTTTCACATTGGGAACTTCAATTCCAATTGTTCCTTTTCCTGGAATGGGTGCTATTATACGAATGCCCAATGCGGCAAGGCTTAATGCAATATCATCTTCAAGATTTTTTATTTTCGAAATTCGAATACCAGCTGCAGGAACAATTTCGTATAAAGTAACTGTTGGCCCAACAGTTGCCATTATTTTTTGAATCTCAATATCATAATTACGAAGTGTAGAAATAATTTGATTTTTATTATTCTCCAATTCATTAGAATCCTGAACAATTTTATCACTTCCGTAAGTTTCCAATAAATTGAGTGTGGGATATTTGTAATCTCTTAAATCAAGTGTTGGTTCATACGGCGGTAATTGATCATATATTTTTTCGTCTTCAACTTCCACTTCGGATGAATCGCGAATTTCCAATGTTAAATCTGAAACTTCAACTTCTGAAACCGGGGATAAATTTTTGGCGTCTGAAAAATTTTCAACCGCTTCATTAGTTGGATTAAGTTCAACAGAAATTGGTTCAGGTTTTTCAACTAATATTAAATCGGATTCTTCATCTGCGTTAATAATTGGAAATTTATTTTCTTCGTTGGTATTTCCATTTTTTGATTCTGCATATAAATCATTTATAGATTTACCTGTTATTTGATCTGATTCATCATCGATTTGTACAACCAAATCAGCATGTTCTTTTTTAGCAAATTTTGGAATTTTAAATACAGGATTGAATTGCCAAATAACATAAGCTAACCCAACAACAGCAAGCACAGTTCCCGTTCCAACCGAACCTAAAAAGTTAACAAGCCATGCCGCACTCATTTTACCCACAGCTCCACCATAAGAAAAATTTGCACTTTCAAAAAAGTAGGATAATGAAACAGATAAAAATAAGGTGCCAATTAATACATAGCGAACATTTCTCCAAACAGACCAAATTTTTTCATTGAACAATAAATTTACACCTACTACGAAAAAATAAGTGCAAAGTAAAATAGAAGATATACCAAATCCTTGATAAACAAAAAAATGAGCTGTAACTGCTCCTAATCTTCCTAATAAATTTGAAACTACAACTGTATCATCAAATAAAATTCCGAATCCTCCTTGAAGCACTTGGTCTTGATCTTCTTTCCAAGTAAAAAAATAAGATATGAGTGAAATAAATAAAAAAAATGTAGTTAATAAAGAAACTGCACCAATTATTTTCCAAGTACGTTCGTCTTTTAATAAGTCTTTCAAACTTAATTTATCTTCCTTTTCAGTTTTTAATTGTTCAACTTTGCCGCTATTTTCTTTTCCCCCATTATTTAACTTATTGCCCATATTGACAAAGATAATAATTAGGAAATGTTCTTAATGAAAACTTTAATGAATCCATTTACCACTTTTATTAATAATTTAATCATAATTATTTATCTTTAAACTAAATCATAGGAGATTTTTTATGCAACTCAAAAATACTTTTCTAATATTTATTACTGGAGTTCTATTTCTCTTCAATACTGCAACTTTTGGACAAGTCACTGATATAAATTTTACGCCTATTGATCAAATAATTCAAAATGGAAAAATTGCGTTTGTAACTCCTGCTTTTGATATTCAAAAAAATAATTCACAAATAAAGTACACAGACAAATTTGAAATCCCCTTATATATTTTATCCGAAGATGTTACAAAAAAAATAATTTTTCAATTTGCATTAACTAATAAAACTAATAACCCAACATCTTATTATTTTTTTCCTGGAAAATATTTTACAAATACTATTCTTTATAAACGTTCTGGAGAGCAACTCGTTTCATTACCATCTATTTCTCCAAATCTTGCAAATAGTATTTCATTTCGACAGTTTACAATAGGAGCTAATGACTCTCTTATTATTGTTGCCGAAATATTTCAGTTAAAATCTTACACCAATTTTTTTAAGCCTACATTGATTAACAGTCAATATGTTTCAACTTATCTCGAAAAATTACAAAACGAAAAAAAAGGGGAAGGAATCATTACCTATTTTTTTTGTGGGATGTTACTGATGATGATTATATATTCATCTCTTGTTTTATGGAGAGGTGGAAGTAAAGCATATATTTATTATTCTACTTATGCATTATTACTTTGCATCATGCTTTTTACAAAGCATTTTTATTTTGGACAAATTTCTAAAACGAATTTTATTTTTGAATCCTATCTCGACTTTTTACTGCAAGGAATTGGCATGTGTTTCTATTTAATTTTCATGAATGAATTTTTGGAATGTAAAATCAAATACCCTTTTTTAAACAAATTGCTTTTCTTCTTCACAGTTTGCTTAGTTCTTATTTTGATTGGATTTTCTTATCGACACTTTTATTCGAATGATTTTTACATTGAAAATTTACTTGAAAATACAATTGGGAAAGGCCTTTTATTGCTGGTTGGTTTTATCATGCTCGTTTACGGCTACTTCAATTGGGCCGATATTTTCCTTCGGTATGTAGCAGTTGGAACTTTTTTATACCTATTACTTTCATCTGTATCGTTGATAATGATTTGGGGGAACCCTTATTTTTCAAGCAACCACATTTTAAGAAGTGGTTTATTTTGGTACGAATTAGGACTTTTCTGTGAATTACTATTTTTTTTAATGGGACTTGTTTATAAAAACAGAAAAGAATTAATTCAGTACATAAAAGAAGGTGAGAGTTTAAAAATGGAAAAGGCCAAACAGGAATTAGAAAAAGAAAAAGCTATCATCAACGCAAAGCAAATGACGCGAAATAAAATAGCAGCTGATGTGCATGATGAATTAGGAGCTGGCGTAACACATATTCGCTTGCTGAGTGAAATATTAAAATCCAAATCAAATAAAGATATTTCAAAAGAGATAGACAAAATTTCTATTGCTGCTGCCGATTTACTAAAGAAAATGAGCATGCTTGCCTGGAGCATAAACAACAAAAACGATTCGCTTCAAAATTTAATTAGTTATATTCAAAAATATACAAATGAATACTTTGAAGGAACCAATTTCAAACATCATGTTAATATTCCGAAGCAAATTCCAGATAAAGAATTAGCTGGTGAAGCCAGAAGGAATGTTGTGCTGTGCATTAAGGAAATTTTAAACAATATTGTAAAACATGCAAACGCAACAACAATTACAATTAAGATTGAAACAAACTCAAGTTTAAAAATTAAATTTATTGATGATGGAATTGGTTTTGAAAGGAATCCAAAAAATGAATTTGGAAGTGGTTTAAAAAATATGGAACAAAGAATGGAAGAAATTGGCGGCACTATTTCCGTTGAAAGTAATGGAAACGGAACTGCTGTAATTTTAGAATTAATTTTATAATTACATCTTCTTAAAAATTGCAACCAACAAAGTTACCCAACCCAATAAAAAAGCAAACCCACCGATTGGCGTTAGTACTGCAACAATCGGTAAAACCGAAACATCCATCACTTTCATTATTGTAATTGTATAAAGCGAGCCAGAAAAAAGAAATACTCCAATTACAAAAAACAAACCTGCGAATTTTAAATTTTTCTGATTAAATTTTTCAAATAATATTCCTACAAAAATGAGTCCGAATGCGTGATAAATCTGATATTGAACTCCTGTTTTAAAAACTTCCAATTCTTCTGCAGAAACTAATTTCTTTAGCCCGTGCGCACCAAATGCACCTAATAAAATTGCGAAAACAGTTAAAAAAATTCCAAGTGCTAAAATATTCTTATTCATTACAAATTAGTTTTACAATTTTTTCAAAATCAATATCACTTTCGTTTATCACATAGTTCGCTTTTTCATATACCAACTTTCTTTCAGCAATTTTGGAATTTATAAACACCTTCAATTGACTCGGTGTTAAATTTTTTATTAAAGGTCTTTTTGATTTCCCTTTTGAAAGTCTATCAAATAAAATATCAGTTGGTGTATTTATCCAAATTGAAATACCACAAAGATTCATGTAATTTATACTATCAAAAAAACAAGGAGTGCCGCCGCCGGTAGAAAGTACAAACGATTCATTTGCTTCGGCAAAATCGTGTAAAATATTTTTTTCAATAGTCCGAAAATAATTTTCTCCTTTGGAATCAAATAATTCAACAATACTTTTTTGTTCGTGTTGTTCGATAAGTTCATCCAAATCAAAAAAGGGAAGATTAATTTTTTGACTTAATTTTTTTCCAAAATAAGTTTTTCCGGAACCCATGAAACCGATAAGAAATATTTTCATGTTATAGCCAATTCGCTATTTATTGAAATGCATTTATTCCCGTTACATCCATTCCTGTAATTAGCAAATGAATGTCGTGTGTGCCTTCGTAAGTAATTACACTTTCCAAATTCATCATGTGACGCATAATTGGATATTCTCCCGTAATGCCCATTCCGCCGAGCATTTGACGTGCATCTCTACAAATATTAGTTGCCACTTCGCAAGCATTTCTTTTAGCCATACTTACTTGTTGCGGTGTTACTTTTCCTTCGTTCATCAAAACGCCCAAACGCCAATTTAATAATTGGGCTTTGGTAATTTCTGTAACCATTTCAGCCAACTTTTTTTGTTGCAATTGAAATGCACCAATTGGTTTTCCAAATTGTTCCCGTTCTTTCGAATAGCGCAATGCTGTGTCATAACAATCCATTGCTGCACCAATTGCTCCCCATGCAATTCCATATCTTGCTTTTGTTAAACAACTCAATGGGCCTTTCAATCCTTTTATTATTGGAAAAATATTTTCTTTCGGAACTTTTACATTATCAAAAACTAATTCGCCTGTTGCGGATGCACGCAAGCTCCACTTGCCATGTGTGGTAGGAGTTGAAAACCCTTCCATTCCTCTTTCTACAATTAATCCGTGAATGATTCCTGCTTCATCTTTTGCCCAAACCACAGCAACTTGAGAAAACGGAGCATTGCTAATCCACATTTTAGTTCCGTTTAAAATAACATGATCTCCTGCATCTTTGAAATTTGTCAACATACTTGATGGATCGCTGCCATGATTTGGTTCTGTTAATCCAAAACAACCCAACCATTCACCACTTGCTAATTTGGGTAAATATTTTTTTCGTTGAGTTTCGCTTCCATAAGCATAAATAGGAAACATAACTAATGAACCTTGTACAGAAGCTGTTGAACGAACTCCACTGTCTCCCCTTTCCAATTCTTGCATCATTAATCCATAAGAAATATAATCTAATCCGCCACCTCCATATTCAACTGGTACGGTTGGTCCAAAACATCCGAGATCTCCTAACTGTTTTACGATATGTTGCGGAAAATTTGCTTGTTGTGCGTAGTCTTCAATAATAGGTGAAATTTCTTTTTTTACATAATTTCTAACCGACTCACGAATCAGTTTTTGTTCATCCGAAAGCAGTTCATCTAAATTAAAATAATCAGGACTTTGAAATAAATCTGTTCGTGCTGCCATTTAATTATAGTTTAAGATTTCGCCAAAGTTAATGTTAAAAAATGGCTAATTAATTCGATTTGCTTTTATCTGTATCTCTGTTTATTTCTTCGATGTCAACACTTCTATCTGAATTATCATTTAACAAATAACGCGAAAAATGATCGGCTGTTTTCCAAAACCAATATTCAGTCATATCGCCAAAACTATGTCGCTGTGTTGGAAGAATCAACATTTCAAATCTTTTGTTTGCTCTAATTAATGCATTTACAACTCGAATGGTATTTCCCGGTAATACATTATTGTCAATTTCTCCGTGAATTAATAATAATCTTCCTTTTAAATTTTTTGCTAAATCTTGATTTCTTTCAATCGCATAAACAAAAGTTGTATCACCTTTTTCGCTAATTTCTTCTTTTACGCCATTATGTTTTTCACTCCACCAACGATTGTAAATTGTATTGTCGTGATTACCTGCATTGCTAACTGCTACTTTAAAAAAATCGGGATAGACTAACATAGCTGCAGTACTCATAAATCCACCACCACTGTGTCCGTGAATTCCGACACGATTGATATCAATAAAAGAAAATCGAGAAGCTAATTGTTCAGCAGCTGTTTTTTTATCTGCTAAACCATAATCGCGCAAATCGCCATATCCATAATTGTGGTACCATTTACTTCTACCAGGATGACCTCCGCGATTTCCAACAGTAATTACAACAAATCCTAATTGCGCCAATCGATCAATTCTATCCATCCCTTTCCCCCACGATTTATTTACGGATTCTGTTTGTGGACCCGGATACACATATTCAATCAACGGATATTTTTTAGAAGGATCAAAATCAAACGGTTTGTACATAACTCCATAGAGATCCGTAATTCCGTCATCGGCTTTTACTTTAAATATTTCTGGGAATTGATATCCTGTTTCTAAAATTCTGGAAAAATCTGCGGTCTCTAATTTTAAAATCGTCTTTCCCATATTGTCTATCAACACAGATTCTGGTGTTGTATTAACTCTAGAAAAATTATTTACGAAATACATTTCGTCATCATCAATGTTGAAATTATTATCAAAATTCCCTTCATTCAACAACTTTAATCCAGTGCCATCAAAATTCACTTTGTAAAAATGTAAATAATAAGGATCCTCTTTTTCCATTGTTGCTCCTACTTTTTTATATGTAGGAATCATCTCTTTTCCATTTGCAGAAAAATATAAAATTCTTTTTTTCTCGTCAATCCCAACTATTGCTTCACAATGATAAGCTCCAGATGTAATTTGATTTTTTAACTTCCCATTCTCATCATAAAGATAAAAATGACCCCAGCCATCTCTTTCGCTCCATTGAATTATTTCCTTACTTTCATTTACTAATCCGGGCGGAACAATTTCTAAATAAGTATTCATTCTTTCTTCAATAACAATTGTTACCTGTGCAGTTGCAATATCAACTCGGCAAATATCAATTCTTTTAAGATCACGACTAGTGCGACTGAAAAAGAAATGACTATTATTCCCTAACCAAATTTGCGGTGAGAAATCATCGTCTCTATTTTTTTTCAAAAGAGGTTTACGAAAAACACCGAGTGATTGATCTTTAAATAAATTGACAGCTATTTTTTTTGATTTTTTAGATACAACATCAAACAAATACAATTCTTCAACAGGTGATTCTTTTTCACCTGGCATCCAATATTTATACGTTTCCAAAGTTGGTCGCGGATCTGCAATACTATTTATTACCCATAAATCTTTTACTTTCCTTTCATCTGTTCTGTTTAAAATAAAGTTTTTAGAATCGGGCGACCAAAGAATGGATACTGCTTTTCTGTTGTTTTTATTTTTTTCATTATCAACATTTGTTTCACCCATATTTCTAAAATGATAACTGTAATTTTCCATACCATCGGCTGTAATTGCATTTTCAACGATTGTTGAATCTTTATCATTTTTCTGTGCTTTTTTATAATTTTCAAAATCCATCCAAAATAGATTATAATTTTTTCCAAAAATCACAATCGAACTATCAGGCGAAACGGAAGCCCATTGTGCTTTTCGCAATGGTCGTTTAAAATCGGTAAGATTTACAATCACACCTGTATTTAAATTGTATTCAAAATAAAAAGTTTTTTTTTCTTTTTTTGCAGGTGTTCCTTTTTTTGCAGTTGTGTCTTTAATAATTACTTCCAAAGTGCTTTTTACTTGGAAACGAATATTGTTTTCATCTTCTAAAAATTGCAAACTATCTATTTCTAAATGTTGCCCATCAAATGGATCTTTGATAATTCCTGTAAGCAATGCCGCCATTTTATCGTTATCAAACAAAGGTTTTTTCTCTGCTTTTATTGGATCTACGATATACCAATTTTTTCCTTCTGTTGTTTGATACGAATACCAAAAGCGTGTCGTTTTTTTTAACCAATGCGGATCAACATTTGTTGAAAAAACCATTTTATCCAACTTCGCAGGGGAAAATTTTGAGGCCAATAAATAATTCGGCTTTACTTCTTTATTTTCTTGCTGCGCATTTAAATTAAAAAATGTAAATGCAAAAAATAACACAAAAATTATTCTACTCATAAACTGTTTTTTAAAATGGTAAATAGTTTTTCATTTCTTGTTGATAAGTAAAAGCAACATCACGAGCTGCTGCTGCAAAATTTTCATTATCCGATGCATAAATAATTGCTCGACTTGCATTTACAAGAATACCACAATCTTGATTCATTGCCATTTCAGAAACTTCTTTCAAACTTCCACCTTGTGCTCCCACGCCGGGAATCAGATAAAAATGATTGGGCGTCAACTTTCTAATTTTAGATAATTCATTTATTTGAGTTGCTCCAACTACAAACATTAAATTTTCCGTAGTTCCCCAATTAGATGATTTTCTTAATACTGTTTCATACAAATAATATGGGCGATCATTTATTTCATATTCTTGACGGGGTTCGTTAATAAAGCCAGCATAGAAATTACCTACGATCGTTTCCAATTCAAAATCTTTTGCTCCTTCATTTGAAGTCAATCCCAAAACAATCGCCCATTTTCCATCATATTTCAGAAATGGCTTTACACTGTCTTCTCCCATATAAGGTGCAACTGTTACTGCATCAAAAGGTAATGTTTCGAAAAATGCTTTTGCATATTGATCGGAAGTATTTCCAATATCTCCACGTTTTGCATCTGCAATTTTGAAATGTTCGTTGCCAATATAACGAACTGTTTTTTCCATCGACTCCCAACCTTTTACACCCAACGCTTCGTAAAAAGCAGTATTAATTTTATAGCTTACACATAAATCTTTTGTAGAATCAATAATCGCTTTGTTGAAAGAAAATAGTGGATCTGTTTCCGTTAAAAGATGTTTGGGGATTTTTGTAATATCCGAATCTAATCCAATGCAGAGGTAAGATTTCTTTTCCTGAATTTGTGCAATTAATTCTTGGCGCGTCATACTTACGAAGATAAAAGAATGTTCGGGAAAAGAGAGTTTATTTAGTTCGAAAACAAGTTGGGATAATCTGTAATAATTCCATCAACTCCCATTTTTTTCAATTGAATAATTTTCTTTTTATCATTCACAGTCCAGGGAATAATTTTTATGTTTTTGGCATGACAGTTCGTTATCAATTCTTTATTCACCAATGAAAAATGCGGGCTATAAATGGTTGGAACAAATCCCAAATCAGCAAGCTGATTAGCCAATGATCTATTGTCGAAATCTTCAATCAGCATCGCCGTTTTTATGGAAGGATAGTTTACGTGTAAATATTTCAATGTTCTAAAATCAAAGGATTGAATAATAACTCGCTCTTCTATTTTTTTTTCGTGAATAAGTTTCATCAGCAATTCAACAATCACATCTGGCTTTGGATGATAAATTGCATCTCCCGATGGAGAACATTTAGTTTCAATGTTAAATTTTACACTTGGTTTATTATTTTGTATTAAATAATTTTCTACACTATCCAACAAATCACCCAATAATGGTTTGAAACAATTTATTTTCTGCTGTTGTGGAAACCGTGGATGCAATTTTTTACCAACATCAAATTTCTTTACTTCATCGTAATTCATTTTGTAAATGGAAAATTGTTTCTCTTCCGATTCTTGAATTTCCGATCCATTTGGTTTTGTTGAAATTTCGTGGCTAAACCACGGCTCGTGCGAAAGAACAAGCTGATTATCTTTTGTTACAACAACATCCATTTCCAGTGTATTTACACCCAAATCAATCGCTTTGTACATTCCGATAATTGTATTTTCTGGTAGTAATCCTCTGCATCCTCGATGGCCTTGTATATCAAATTCGAGAGGAGTTAAATTTTCTTTCGCAATTTTTTTCGAATTCGAACAACTCATATTTAAAATTAAAACCACAATCAGAAATTTCCATTTCATGTTTTAAATACTTTTGATTTTCTTTCTTCCATAATCTCTCCAACTCTTTTTGCATCGTCTCCTTTTTCTTTTAACTTTTTAATGATGTTGTCATAACTCGCTTCGTTTCTATTTTGACTCATTTTAAAAACATGTTGCAAATCTGTTACTTCAATTTCAAAAGCAACAATCGCTTTCATCATTTGCCCAACATATTCAGGTGATAGATTGTCAAATACAGTTGAAGATTCTGTATTGCCATTTTCATAATGCAATGAAAGTCTTTTTAGAATTTCAATTAATTCAGATTCATCGCCGAAACGAATTTTTCCTTTTGCATGCACGCTCATATAATTCCAAGTGCTTGCTTGTTCCTTTTGAGTTTCATCATACCATGTTGCGCTAACATAAGTATGTGGTCCGGTAAATACAACCAACGCATTTGAATTTTGTAAAAACGCTTTGTGATGGTCCGTTTGTTTCATTATATGGCCATTAATGAAAAGTTTCCCTTCTCTTTCATCAATAAAAACGGGAACTTGCGTTGTAATTGGATTATTATCAACATCGCATCCAGAAAGAAATACAAATGGATACGATTTCATAAAAGCAAGAATTTCCGACTGATCAGTTCCTTTAAAATAGGGAAGATTGTACATCTAATTATTTATTTTAAATCATTCAATATTGGCATTCCATTTTGCAATATTTCTAACTGCTGTTGCAGTAAATTCTGCAAATGCATTTTTAGTAATTTCATCATCGCTCATCATCACCGGCACACCTTTGTCTCCACCTTCGCGAATACTTTGCACAATAGGTATTTGTCCAAGAAAAGAAATATCATATTCCTCTGCTAATCTTTTTCCACCTTCTTTTCCAAATAAATAGTATTTATTATTCGGCAATTCTGCAGGAGTGAAATAGCTCATATTTTCAACCAACCCAATTATAGGAACATTTAATTGTGCTTGTCCAAACATAGCAATCCCTTTTTTTGCATCAGCAAGTGCTACATCTTGCGGCGTTGTAACAATTATTGCACCCGTTACAGGAACTGTTTGCATCAATGTTAAATGAATATCTCCGGTGCCCGGCGGCATATCTACAATTAAATAATCTAATTCATCCCAAAAAACATCAGTTACAAATTGACGAATAGCGCTGCTTACCATTGGTCCACGCCAAACCACAGCTGTCTTTTCATCAACGAGCAAACCAATACTCATCAATTTAATTCCAAATTTTTCCAAAGGAACAATCTTTCCATTTTCTTCGCCGGTGTCCATCATCATTGGGCGTTCCCCTCTCACTCCAAACATAATTGGAACACTTGGTCCATAAATATCAGCGTCCATCAAACCAACTTTTGCATTTCCTTTTGCAAGTGAAAGTGCAAGATTGGCTGCCACAGTTGATTTACCCACTCCACCTTTGCCACTTACAACGGCAATAATATTTTTAACTTTCGGTAAAATAGTTTTTGGATCCATTCTTTTAGAAGTCGTGTTCGCAGTAAAATTTACCGTAATATTTGCTTCTTTGTTTACCAATAACTTGATTGCATTTTTACAAGCATTTCCCATCATGTCTTTCATGGGGCATGCCGGTGTAGTAAGTACAACTGTAAAAGAAACATCGTTGCCCGAAATTTCTAAATCTTTAATCATATTTAATGAAACCAAATCCTTTCCTAAATCGGGTTCTTGCACATTACTGAGCGCTTCTAAAATTTTTTCTTTCGTCATTTTACAACAAATTGTTAAAACATTAAAATATCGACAAAGGTAACTCCTACTTTCAGAATTTAGTTTTACGATTTCAGCAACTTGTCTTTATTTTTGAAACTTGATGAAAATTAAAAATTACTTAATTGCTTTTTTGTTCCTTTTTCCAGTTTTTGCAAAAGCGCAATTTGAAACTGTACGCGATTCCGTTGTACAATTGTACGGAATGGTTTTAACTGCTGACAGTCTGGTGGGAATTCCTTCTGTTAGTATTGTTGTAAAAGGACAAAACCGTGGCACAATTACAAATAATCAAGGTGTATTTTCAATCGTTGTTTTAAAGGGTGATATGATTGAATTCACGCATGTAAGCTATCAATCAAAAACGGTTCAAATTCCAAAAAATATAGAAGGAAGCCAATACAGTATGGTTCAACTGATGATTGCCGACACAATTTATTTACCTGCAACCATTATCAAAGCTCGTCCAAGTGCAGCGCAGTTTTCTCGCGATTTTGCAAATACAAAAATAGAAGACGACGATTACGAAACAGCTCGAAAAAACACATCAATTGCTGCAAGAAGATCGCTGATGAAAAGTATGCCAAATGATGGTCGCGAAGCTTCTAATACACAATTGAGAAGTATAGCAACAAAAGCATATTATGCAGGCCAAACTCCCCCTCAAAATATTTTTAATCCGGCTGCTTGGGGAGAGTTTATACAAGCATGGAAAAGAGGTGATTTTAAAAAGAAAAAATAAATTTTCAATGAAAAATATTTCAGTTATTGGTGCAGGAACAATGGGAAACGGGATTGCGCACCTTTTTGCACAAAACGGATTTTTAGTTACGCTTATCGATGTGTCGAGTGAACAATTAGAAAAAGCAATTCAAACTATTTCGAAAAATTTTGACCGACAAATTGCAAAAGGAAATGCAACCGAAGAACAAAAAAAAGAAGCGCTATCTAATATTACTATTCAAACAATTTTAGAAGAAGGAGTAAAAAATGCAGACTTAGTTGTTGAAGCTGCTTCAGAAAATATTGAAATAAAATTGAAAATTTTTGAAACACTTTCAAATTTTACAAAAGAAGATACCATTTTAGCAAGCAACACTTCTTCAATTTCCATTACAAAAATTGCAGCAGTTACTAAATGCCCCGAAAATGTTATTGGCATGCATTTTATGAACCCCGTTCCCGTAATGAAATTAGTAGAAGTAATAAATGGAAAAACAACAAAAAAAGAAATCACCGAAAAAGTGGTTGAATTAAGTAAACAATTAGGAAAAATTCCTTGCGTAGTGAATGATTATCCGGGTTTTATTGCCAATCGAATTTTAATGCCAATGATTAACGAAGCAATTTACTCTTTACACGAAGGAGTTGCCGGTGTTCAAGAAATTGATACGATTATGAAATTAGGAATGGCCCACCCGATGGGACCACTTCAACTCGCCGATTTGATTGGACAAGATGTTTGTCTTTCCATATTAAATGTTTTACATGATGGGTTTGGCAATCCAAAATATGCGCCTTGTCCATTGTTAGTTAAAATGGTTGCCGAAGGAAAATTGGGCGCAAAAACCGGGGAAGGATTTTATATTTACAAACCCGGTTCAAAAGAGTTGGTTGTAAATACTACTTTATTGAATTAAAATTGATTAAATTTTTTCAATTCGCAATCCATTCATTTCATTAAATTTCAAAAGACTAATTTCTAAATTAGATTTCGGAATTCCAATTTGAAGTTTACAAAAAAGTGTTGCTTCGTTTTTTAAAATTGCACAATTGAATTTTTTAATTACCAACATCACTTCATTCATTTTGGTATAATCAAATTCCAAATTGTAATAAACCAAAATATCTTTTTTAATTTTTGCTGTTGTTTGTAAAGCAAGGGCTGTAGAAGTTTTGTAAGCATTTATCAAACCAGGAACTCCTAATAAACTTCCACCAAAAAAACGAATAACAACCACAGCCACATCTGTTAATTCGTTACTATCAATTTGTCCGAGAATTGGTTTGCCAGCACTACCCGATGGTTCACCGGCATCGCTGGAACGAAAAATAGTAGCGTCAGTCCCAATTCGATAAGCAAAGCAATAATGCGTTGCTTTTGGGAAATCTTTTTTAATAGCGGCCAATTGAATTTTAAATTCCGCAATACTATTTATTGGAAATGCACAAGCAATAAATCGACTGCCTCTGTCTTTAAACTCGGCAATTGATTTTTCGAAAATTGTAAAATAATAATTTGAAGACATGAGATTGCATTATCCAAAAGCGATTAGGAAAATCGCAAGTAAAGAAAGTAAAATTCCAGCCCAATTTTTTGCAGATAATTTTTCTTTGAAAAAAAGCCAAGCCATAAGCGTGCTGAACAAAACGATGCCCATATTGTTTATTGGAATTATTGCAGAACTATTTGTTGAATATGTTTTCAACACTTTTATTAAACACCAAATAGAAAAATAATTCGGAATCCCAATTGCCAATCCGGCTATAATACTTCGTCCATCAAATTTTTCTTTGCCAGTTAACAAGCGAATCATTAAAATAATCAAACCAAAAAAACCGGCTATTGCGAATGATGTTATTAAAAATTCATTCTGATTAGTTTCGTTCAAATAAGCTTGCTCGACATATTTAATTATTGTATCTAATAACCCACTGCCAAAAAAAAGTAAAAAAGGTATGACGATTAATATTGTTTTTGATTTGTTTGTTTTTGAAATTTGTTGAGACGGCCAACAAGTTAATATTACTGCCAACACTGCAACTATAACTCCGCCTATTTTTAAAAATGTTGCTTGTTCTTTGTATAAATAAAGTGAAAATAAAAACGGGACAACGAGCGAAAGTTTATTTGCAACTGAGGCAACTGCAACTCCAATTTGTTGAGCAGTGAAAGCAACTGTGTTAAAAATAAAAATAAAGATTGATCCCAATAACAAAGACCACAAAAACCAATTTTCACTAAATGTAGCTTGATAAATTGGAAACGATTCATTCACAAAGGAACCTGTGATGACGCATGTCCAATAATTAAATACGATTGATTGAAAACTTGAAATACGAAATTTTTCCAACAATTTAAATGAAAGCGTTAACCAAGATGTGAAGACAATACTACCTAATAGAAATAACATAAATAATAACTAGTTGAAAATTTTGAAGCAGATAAAAATAGTTTGCAATATACAGTAAGTTTGCGGTTATGACGATCACAGAAGCAAGAATTGGAATAACACAAAAATTAATCAAAATCTATGATGAAAGTGAAGCAAATAATATTGCCGAATTAGTATTGGAACATATCACCCAACTTTCCAAAAAAGAGCAATTCATAAATAAATCTTTGTTACTAAATTCAGTTCAACAAGAATCAATGGTTACATTTTCAGATCGTTTATTGATGCACGAACCTGTTCAATATATTTTAGGAGAAGCTTGGTTTTCAAACATGAAATTTAATGTCGATAAAAATGTGTTGATCCCTCGACCGGAAACTGAAGAATTAGTAGAATGGATTGTGAAGGAAAATAAAAAATTACAATCACCATCTATTATTGATATTGGCACTGGTAGCGGTTGTGTTCCAATTTCACTAAAGAAAAAATTACCAGAAAGTAAAATTTCCGCAATTGATATTTGTAATGCTGCTCTTTCAGTTGCAAAAAAAAATGCAATGGAGTTGCAAGCTGATATTCATTTTCTTTTGTTTGATTTTTTAAAAGAAGAAAACAGAAAACAACTAAATCAATTTGATATAATTGTTAGCAACCCGCCCTACATCCCAATTAGTGACAAAACAACGATGAATAAAAATGTCCTACTTTTTGAACCACAAAAAGCATTATTTGTTTCAAACGAAGATCCTTTTATTTTTTATAAAGCAATTGCAGAATTTGGGAAAAACCATCTTACGGAACAAGGAAAAATATATGTAGAAATTTCAGAAACATTTGCAGACGATATTGCTTCTATTTTCAAAGAAAATGGTTACAAAAATATTGTTGTAAAAAAAGATATGCAGGGTAAAAATAGAATGATACGTGTTAGTAAATTAATAGCTGAATAAACCTGCTTATTCTTTCGTGTCCACTAACAAAGTTGTACGAGCTCCGAGTTTTCTTGCTAACCGCATTACTGCAACTACATTTTCCAATGGAACGGATTTATCTGCATTGATTGCAATCGTAGCTTGTGTGGAATCTTTAAAAATAAATGGTTGAACTATATTTTCAAAATCATGAAGTGCAACTAATTTGCCATTTATTATATACTCGCCAGTTGCTTTAATATTTACAATCACTGTTTGCTTAGCTTTAGTATCACTCTTTGCTTTTGGCACGGAAAGCTTTACCACATTTGGATTTGCCAAAGTGGATACAATCAAAAAAAAGAAAAGTAGAATAAACAAAATGTCATTCAATGCACCAGCGTGCAATTCGGGATGTGATTTTAATCTTCGTTTAAGATTCATTTTTCAATTTTCTTTTTACAAATTTACAATTTCAATTTGTATTGTTTGCATTGCCAAGAATATTCATTACGCTCGTCGCAATTTCTGAAATATTTTGTTGATTCATACAATTAAAATGCGACTTCGGACATTGTTGATGACCAATTTTACTACAAGGTCTGCATTTCAATCCGTGCACTTCAACAATTGTATTTTGAATATTGAAATTTCCGTAATATGGTTTCATTCCAAATTCAGGAACGGTATTTCCCCAAATAGAAATAATTGGTTTTTTTAATGCAGCAGCAATATGCATCAAACCAGTATCGTGTGCAATTATCAATTTAGAATTTTGTACAAGTACCGCACTTTCATTCAAACTAAATTTTCCGCAAGCATTAAATATTTTAATTGAATCAACCGCTGCAACCAATTCACCGATTTCGGCATCTTCTTTCCCTCCCAACAAAATAATTGGATATTTTATTTGATTGCAAAGCTCTTTCATTTTAGCAAGCGGTAATTTTTTGGTGTTGTGTAAAGCACCAATTGCAAAACCAACATAGCCCATTCTGTGCGAAATGGGAATGTCCATCTGTTGCAGTTTTTCATTCTTCGGAAGAAAATAATCCAATCCATCACCATCATTTGAAACGCCAAATTGTTTTACTGTTTTTAAATAGCGATCCACAATATGTTCGTCTGGTAAAAAATTCCATTTTAGTTTGGTGAAAAACCATTTTTGAATATTCAACTTATTAAATGAAAAAGATTTTACACGCAAATCTGACTTAAGTCGGAAAGTTCGAAGATTGTGGTGAAGGTCAATTACATAATCATATTTCTCTAATCGTAATTGTTGCAAAAGCAATTCCCAACTATTTGAAAGCAGTTGTATTTTATCTATGTAAGGATTGTTTTCAACGATTGAAGCAAAAGAACTTTTTGTAAGAAAATGAATTTCGGAATTTGGGACTTGTTTTTTCAAACAGCGTATAACCGGTGTAGTAAGAACAATATCTCCAATAGAAGAAAATCGTATGATAAGAAATTTTGACAAAAAAATATTTTTGTAAATTAATTTTCTACGTAGTTTAAATCTTTATGAAAAGTTTCTTTCACCATCAAAGCTGCTACAATTGTAATTGTCATTAAAATAATTGCCGTAATCCAACCACCCGTTACATAATCGGTAATACTTCGAAATCCTTTAAAAAGCGGAAGAATAAGAACCGTCAACATTCCACGAACCATATTTGGAATTGTAGTAGCGGCAGTTGCACGAAGATTTGTACCAAATTGTTCTGCACCCATAGTTACAAATATTGCCCAAAAACCTGTACCAAAGCCAAGTCCCGCACAAATCCAATACATTCGACTGGCTGTTCCGTTCCATTGTGCAGTAAAGAAAAGTATAATAAATACAATCGTAATTGTATAAAAAATGTACAATGCTTTTTTACGACTTTTTAGCCATTGACTTACAAATCCAATTAAAATATCTCCAATTGAAATTGCCGCATAAGCATACATAATTGCTTTTCCGGGATCAATTTTTTCTTTTATTCCCATGTGTTTTCCAAACTCGCTCGAAAAAGTAACAAGCACACCAATCACAAACCAAGTTGGTAGGCCGATAAATATGCTGAGTAAATATCTTTTCAATCGTTGCGGATTGTTGATTAACATAAAAAAATTTCCTCTTTGTACATTCAATTGTTTTACTTCTTTAAACATTCCGGATTCAAAAACGGAAATGCGTAAAAATAAAAGTAACAATCCCAATCCTCCTCCTATAAAATAACAAGTACGCCAATCAAAATTTTCTTTCATAAAATACGCAACAACTGCCCCTGTCAACCCTACACCTGCAACGAAAGAAGTTGCAATTCCTCGTTTTTCTTTTTTTATTAATTCAGCAACCAACGTAATTCCTGCGCCCAATTCCCCAGCCAATCCAAGCCCTGCGATGAATCGAATCCATTTGAATTGATCAGCGGTTTGAACAAAACCATTTGCAATATTTGCTAAAGAATAAAGAATTATGGATCCAAATAATACACTGAGTCTTCCTTTTTTATCGCCCATCACTCCCCAAATAATTCCTCCAATCAACAAGCCCGCCATTTGCCACATGATTACCGATTCGCCTTGAATGGTTAATTGTTCATCTTGTAATCCCAATGATTTCAAACTTGGAATTCGAGTAATGCTAAATAAAAGCAAATCATAAATATCAACGAAGTAGCCAAGTGCAGCTACAATTACCGGAATAGATAAAATACTGTATTCTTTTATTTTCATGTATTGTTATGAAGTTGAACTTTCTTCTTCTTTTTTATGAAAAAACAGTTTAAACAAAACAGGAAGTGTTGTAATTAAAACAATTATAATCGTAATTACTTCAATGTGATCTTTCAAACTATAATTCCATTGTAATTGTACCCAACTCTCAAGATAATAACCGCTCAGCATCATAGAAGAAACCCAGCAAATACTTCCAACAATATTATAAAACATAAAAACTGGTTTATCCATTTTTACAATCCCTGCTACAATTGGTGCGAATGTTCTTAAAAAAGGTAAAAATTTTGCTAAAAAAATTGTTGACTTTCCATAATTTTCATAGAATTTTTTTGCACGAATAAGATGCTTTTTTTTAAACAACCATGTATCTCTTCTTTCATAAAGTAATGGACCTGCTTTTTGTCCAAACCAATACCCTATAATATTCCCCAATATAGATGCAAGCATTACCATTATTAAAATAATAAACCAATGAACATTAAAAAATTCCTTGGCGAGATCATCTACATAAATTCCTGCGGCAAACAATAAGGAGTCGCCTGGGAAAAAAAAACCAATAAACAATCCTGTTTCGGCAAAAACTACAAGTAGTAAAACATATAACCCTCCGTAGTTTATAATCCACTCAATAAATACCTGTATAAATCCTTTGTCGTCGTCCATAAATTTATAAATCTGAAATTGTAGAAACTGTTTCTTCCTGTTTTAATTCACCTTCCCATTTAGTTATAACAGCCGTTGCTACGCTGTTTCCTACAACATTTGTTGCGGAACGAAACATATCGCAAAAATGATCGATTGGTAAGATCAATGCAATCCCTTCGGGCGGTATGCCGAACATGGCGCATGTTGCAGTAACTACAACTAATGATGCTCTTGGAACACCTGCAATGCCTTTACTGGTAAACATTAAAACGATTAACATTGTTAGTTGCGTTCCAAAATCGAGATGAATGCCATAAGCTTGTGCAATTGCTAAACTCGCAAAAGTCATGTACATCATACTTCCATCCAAATTGAAACTATAGCCAAGTGGTAAAACAAATGAAACAATTTTGTTTTTGCAGCCAAATTTTTCTAACTCTTCGGTAAGTTTTGGAAAAACAGCTTCGCTGCTTGTTGTACTAAATGCAATTAAAATCGGTTGCGAAATTCTTTTTAATAATTGTGGAACTCTTTCGCGTAAAATTAAAAAACCAGCCCCAAGCAAAATAATCCAAAGACAAATTATTCCAACCAAAAAATACAGCAAATACAATCCATAAAAATTAAAAACTTGTAATCCTTTTGCTGCAATAACAGCGGCAATTGCTCCAAAAACACCAATGGGCGCAAAGTTCATCACATAGCCAACCATCTTTAAAATAATATGCGCAGCAATATCCAACGCTTTAATAAGTGGTTTTGTAAAATCACCCAACGCAGTAGAAGCTACACCGAAAAAAATACTGAATACAACTAATTGCAATATTTCGTTCGTAGCCATTGCTTCAAAAACGCTTTTTGGAAACACATGCTCAATAAATTTTTGTAACGAAAATTCCTGTGTTTTTCCCATCAAATCTTTAGCGCCTTCTGTATCTGCATTACTTAAATTAATAACTGCACCCGGTTGAAAAAAATTGACTAACACCATTCCAATTAACAAACTGATTAACGATGCAGACAAAAACCAAAGAATTGATTTTCCGCCAACACGACCAACTGTTTTTAAATCGCCGAGTTTTGCAATCCCCACAACTAATGTACAAAACACCAATGGAGCAATAATCATTTGTACCAAACGAAGAAATATTACTGTCAGTAACTTACTATTTTTTGAAAAGGTTGCAATGCTTTCTTGTGACGAATTGTTATGAATAATATATCCAACAAGAACGCCCAACAGCATTGAAATAATAATATAAAATGTAAGCCTATTTCCCTTCTTCATTTATAAAAATTTAGAATGTCCGAAAATCGGGAAAAATACTGAGATTAAATTTTTTAGTTGTTTAATTTTTATTCGCATAAAAAATCACCTCCAATTTCTTTTTTTTACCTATTTTACAAACCTTATTTATTCAATTATAAAAAATACAACCATCGTATGAGTTTATTTGTAAAAAAATCTTTAGACCAACTACTTTCTCAAGCAGAGAATAATAGTAGTGGGCTAAAACGAACCCTTGGTGCTGGTAACTTAATTGCATTAGGAATTGGTGCAATTATTGGTGCAGGACTTTTTGTAAGAACTGCAGCAGCAGCGGGTCAAGCCGCAGGGCCTGCCGTAACTATTTCATTTATTGTTGCAGCAATCGGATGTGCTTTTGCAGGACTTTGCTATGCAGAATTTGCAGCAATGATTCCCATTGCCGGTAGTGCTTACACATACAGTTATACAACAATGGGTGAATTAGTTGCTTGGATAATTGGTTGGGCTTTGATAATGGAATATGCGCTTGGTGCAGCTACAGTTTCTATTGCATGGAGCGAATATTTAAATAAACTCTTTGGTGGGCGAATCCCCTACGAATGGTGCCATTCTCCATTTGAAAGTTTTACCGATTCGATGGGAGTACTTCATTCAGGAATTATAAATGCCCCAGCTTTGATTATTTTATTGTTGTTGACTTTGTTATTAATAAAAGGAACACAAGAGTCTGCAATTGTAAATATGATCATCGTAATAGTTAAAGTATCAATTGTCGTTTTATTTATTGTATTAGGTTGGCAGTTTATCAATTCCGCAAATCATACTCCATACTTTATTCCGGAAGGAACAGCTCCACTTGTAGATTCGGCAGGAAAAGTAGTCGCAGATTATAGTGGTGTATTTAAACATGGATGGGGCGGTGTATTAGGTGGTGCAGCAATTGTTTTCTTTGCGTTTATTGGTTTTGATGCTGTTTCTACTGCAGCACAAGAAGCAAAAAATCCAAAAAGAGATATGCCAATTGGAATATTGGGATCACTTTTAGTTTGTACTGTTTTGTATATTTTATTTGCGCATGTGTTAACAGGTGTTGCTCCTTGGCAAGATTTTGTAGATCCAGAAAAAGGCCGCGAAGCATCTGTTGCTTATGCAATTTCTACTTATATGACAGGATACGGCTGGCTTGCAAAAGCAGTAACAGTAGCAATTCTTGCAGGATTTTCTTCTGTTATTCTTGTAATGTTGATGGGACAAAGTCGTATTTTTTACACCATGAGTAACGATGGATTGATTCCTAAAGCATTTGGAGAAATTCATCCAAAATATAAAACACCGTATAAAGCAAATTGGATTTTATTTGTTTTTGTTGGCTTATTTGCAGCTTTTGTTCCCGGAAATGTTGCGGGAGATTTAACCTCTTTTGGAACTTTATTTGCATTTGTTTTGGTAAGTATTGGCGTTTGGATTTTACGCGTAAAAAATCCAACAATCAACCGTCCGTTCAGAGCACCATTGGTTCCAATTGTTTCCACTTTAGGTGCATTGGTTTGTGCAGGAATGATTATTGCGCTGGACAAACAAACCTTAAAAGTTGCATTTGCATGGATGTTATTGGGATTGGTAATTTACTTTTTATACAGTCGTCATAATAGTAAATTACGAGTGCCAAGTGACATTTTACCCAAAGCATCGGATTTCGAAAAACAATAAATTGTTTAAAATTTTTAATAAACCGTTTCGCTTTCTGCGAAACGGTTTTTCTTTTGCAGCCATCTTCCTTAATTTCGCAACCTTAAAATAAGTGAAATGGGTAGAATTTTTGAAGTTCGAAAATCCAGCATGTTTGCCCGCTGGGATAAGATGGCAAAGAATTTTACAAGAATTGGTAAAGAAATTGTGATTGCCGTAAAAGCTGGTGGTCCCGATCCGGGAACCAATGCTGCGCTTCGTCGTTGTTTTCAAAATGCAAGAAGCGTTGGCATGCCAAAAGACAGAGTGGAAGCAGCTATAAAAAGAGCGCAAGGAAAAGAATTAATCAATTACGATGAAATTTTATACGAAGGATATGGACAAGCCGGTGTGGCAATTCTTGTTGAAACTGCAACCGATAACCATGTACGAACAGTGGCAAATGTAAAATCACATTTCAATAAAGGCGGTGGCGTTTTGGGAAATAGCGGAAGTGTAAGTTTTCAGTTTAAAAAAATGGGCGTTTTTAAATTAACACTTTCCGAATTAAAAGCCGACGAATTAGAATTAGAATTGATTGATTTTGGATTGGAAGAATTGGGCGAAAGTAATGCAGAAAATGGCGATGAAATATTAGTCATTCGTTGCGGCTTTTCTGATTTTGGCAAAATGCAAAAAGCATTGGAAGAAAAAAACATTTCTCCCATAAGTGCAGAATTAGAATGGATTCCCAATATTACAGTTCCCGTAACGGACGAACAAGCTGAAGCCGTAAGTAAATTAATTGAAAGACTTGAACAAGATGAAGATGTTCAAAAAGTTTTTCATAATATGGGATAGCATCCCACATATTTGAAAAATTATTCTGACATCATTGCTTTTACAATCGTTTCTATTTGTTCGGCATTGGGCTTGCTAAAATAGTCGCCATCGCTTCCATAGCTTGGCCGGTGCGCTTTTGCAGTTAATGTTCTTGGTGCAACATCTAAATATTTATACCCATTTTGTTCTTCCATTAAATGATTAAACATAAAAGCAGCTGCTCCGCCGGGAACATCTTCATCAACAAATAAAATTCGATTTGTTTTTTTCAACGAGGCTACAATTTGGTGATGAATATCAAATGGCAATAAAGTTTGTACATCTACAATTTCGCAACTGATATTTTGTTTTTCCAATTGTTGAGCAGCTTCTTGAATAATTCTTAAAGTTGAACCATAACTTACAATTGTAATATCATTTCCTTCTTTTACAATTTCTGGAACGCCAAGCGGAACACGATACTCTAAAAGATTATTGGGTAATTTTTCTTTTAACCGATAACCGTTCAAACATTCAATTACAATTCCCGGATCATTTCCTTTCAATAATGTATTGTACATGCCAACTGCTTGAAGCATATTTCTTGGAACACAAACATGAATTCCTCTCAACGCATTTATAACAACTCCCATTGGCGATCCGCTGTGCCAAATTCCTTCTAACCGATGACCTCGCGTACGAATGATTAATGGGCAACTTTGTTGACCTTTTGTTCTAAAATGTGTGGTTGCCACATCATCACTCAACGGTTGCAACCCATATAATAAATAATCTAAATACTGTATTTCTGCAATTGGTCTTAATCCACGTAATGCAAGGCCAATACCTTGCCCTATGATTGTTAGTTCACGAATTCCTGTATCAAAAATTCTATCTTCTCCATGTTTAGCTTGCAAACCGCCAAAACCCTGGTTCACATCTCCAATAAAACCAAGGTCTTCTCCAAATGCAATCACTCGCGGATCAGCTGCGAATCTTTCATCAAAATATTTGTTCAAAATTTCAAAGCCGTTAATCATTGGTGCATTTGTGTCGAACTCAGCTTTTATTGCAGTTACATTAAAAATACTTTTCTCCCCTTCGCAAAAAAGGTGTGAATTAAAAATGGTTGAATTTTCTTTTTGTAATTCTTCGAAATAATTATTCAAATCAGCACTTGTTTTGGAATTACTTACAACACTAATTGCAGTGCGAATGGTTTTTAAAACATCGCGACGCAGCGGTTCCCTTTTTTCTAAAAGCGATTCCGAAAGTTCATTTAATTCTTTTGCATAAGTTGGGCTTTGTGCTGCAATTAAATTATTTTTTTCAACTACATTTTTGATTTGATTTTTTATTGGCTCTTGGTATAATTCCCAAGCAGTTTCTTTTGCAGCTTTTACATTTATTTTAGCATCAACTTCTATTTGATTTAACTCCTCTTCTGTTGCCAATGCATTGGAAAGAATCCATAACCGCATTTTTTTTATCGCATCCCACTCTTTTTCCCACTGCAATCGTTCTACTGGTTTATAGCGCTCATGGCTACCAGAAGTAGAATGTCCTTGTTGCTGTGTTAATTCCTCTACATGAAATAATACGGGGATATGTTTTTCTCTTGCCAATTGAATTCCTTCTTCAAATACTTCGCACATCCCTGCATAATCCCACCCTTTCACTTTATAAATATTAAACCCATTTGTAGTTTCTTGTTTCTGAATACCGCTTAACATTTCAGAAACGGAAAGTTTTATTGTTTGATATTTTTTTGGAACAGAAATTCCATAGCCATTGTCCCAAACAAATACTACTAACGGAACCTGAAGAACGCCAGCTGCATTAATGGTTTCCCAAAAATGTCCTTCGGAAGTTGCCGAATCGCCAATAGTTGTAAAACAAACTTCGTTCCCGTTTTCAGATAAATGAGGAAATTGTTTCAGTTGATTAATATTCCGAAAACTTTTTGATGCAAATGCAAGCCCAAGTCCTCTCGGCATTTGCCCTGCAGTTGGCGCAATATCTGAAGAACTGTTTTTTAGCTTAGCTAAATCAAGCCAATTCCCTTTTTCATCTACAAATTTGGTAGCAAAATGTGAATTCATTTGACGCCCTGCACTAAAAGGGTCATTGTGAATATCAGGATCTGCAAATAGTTGAGAAAAAAATTGTTCAACAGTTGCCATTTCAGTAGCAAATGCAAATGTTTGATCTCGATAATAGCCACTTCTAAAATCGCCCGGTTTAAAAAATTTAGCCATTGCAACTTGTGCAACTTCAACCCCGTCGCCAAAAATTCCAAATTTTGCTTTCCCGTTTAGAACTTCTTTTCTACCCAATAAACTAGCTTCCCTGCTTATACACGCAATTTGATAATCGCGAACAACTTCTTGTTTAAAATTATTAAAAGAAAGTTCGCTATCAACCAGCAAGTTAGGATCAGAATTTTCCATCGAACAAAGATAAAGAAAGGTGTTTTGAAATTCCATTTGTTAAAAATTAGTAAAGCAGTTACAAAATATTATTTTTTAACCTTAATTTTGAGTGCAATATTTATAAAAAATAAAACAAATAGCAAAATGAAAAAAATACTTTTACTCTGCGCAACTTTCGCAATTGCAACAATTTCTTTTTCACAAACAAAAACGGAAGAAGCGGTAAAATACAATGCCGAAAAATTTGATTTTGGTAAAATAAAACAAGGAGTTCCGGCAATTTGTTTTTTCGAAATCACAAACAATACAAAAAAACCTTTAGTTATTGAAAGTGCAACAGCAAGTTGTGGTTGCACGGTTCCGGAATATCCAAAAGAACCTGTTATGCCAGGTAAATCAGCTAAAATTAAAGTTCAATATAACGCAGCAAGTGTCGGCATTTTTAATAAAGATGTTTATATAAAAATTGCCGGAATTGATGCAATTAAAACATTGAAAATTACAGGTGAAGTAGAAGTTACTGCCACGAAATAATTTTCGATTGCAAAAATTTTCATCCTCACAATAGTGGGGATTTTTTTTATCCTTCAACAAATTCATCTCTATCTTTGGCGCATGTTGAAAATTTCTGAGAGAGGCATACAAATGCCCGCATCCCCTATTCGCAAGTTGGTTCCCTTTGCAGAAACCGCAAAGAAAAAAGGAATCAATGTTTTTCATCTCAATATTGGTCAGCCCGATATTGAAACACCAACGGAAATGTTGGATGCCATAAAAAATTCTGAAATAAAAGTGTTGGAATACAGCCATAGTGCCGGCAATGAAAGTTATCGTCGTAAGTTGGTAACTTATTACAAAAAAGTTGGAATTAATATTACCCCCGAAGAAATAATTGTAACAACCGGTGGTAGCGAAGCCATCATGTTTGGATTTTTTAGTTGTTTAAACCCCGGCGACGAAGTAATTATTCCGGAACCATTTTATGCAAATTACAACAGCTTTGCAGTGGCTGCCGGTGTAATTGTAAAACCTGTTACTTCACATATCGAAACCGGATTTTCATTGCCACCCATTGCAGAATTTGAAAAATTAATTTCGTCAAAAACAAAAGCCATCGTCATTTGCAGTCCAAATAATCCTACCGGTTATTTATACAGTAAAAATGAAATGGAAGAATTGAAAAACATTTGTATTGCGCATAATTTATACTTGTTTAGCGATGAAGCCTATCGAGAATTTTGTTACGATGGCGAACATTTTAGTGCAATGCATCTCACCGAAATGGATGAACATGTAATTTTAATGGACACTATTTCGAAACGCTACAGTGCTTGTGGCGCAAGGCTGGGCGCATTTGTTACAAAAAATAAAGCAGTGTACAATGCTGCCATGAAATTTGCACAAGCAAGGTTGAGCCCACCCGGTCTTGCACAAATTATGGGTGAAGCGGCAATAGATTTACCAGACTCTTATTTTGAAAAACCGAAGTCGGAATATTTATCGAGGAGAAATTTATTGTTGAAAAGATTGAATGCAATACCTGGAGTTTTTTGCCCAAATCCCGGAGGTGCATTTTATGCAATTGCAAAACTACCAATTGACGATTGCGATAAATTTTGCCAATGGCTTTTAGAAAAATTTAGTTATAAAAACCAAACGATAATGCTTGCGCCTGCAACCGGATTTTATGGAACATCGGGATTAGGAAAAAACGAAGTACGAATTGCGTATGTTTTAAATTTAGAATCAATAAATGCGGCAATGGATTGCTTGGAAAAAGCATTAGAAGAATATCCGGGGAGAGTTTAAAAAAATTTGATTGTGTTACTTATTTTTCAATGAGGAAACAGTTCCGCGAAAGTTTTCCTACAAAGTCGAAAGAAATAGTTTGTGCTGTAATGTCTTTTATTTTTTTAGAATTTATTTTTTGATTCTCTAAAATAAATTTTCTGTAATTCGTACTAAAATACAAAACTCCACCAGTTTTCATAATTCGCAAACATTGATTAATCAAAAAAACATGATCGCGCTGTATGTCTAAAATGTCGTTCATTTTTTTGCTATTGCTAAAAGTTGGCGGGTCCATTACTATAATGTCAAACCTTTCTGAAGCCACTTCTTGTAAATATTGCAACACATCTGCTTGTACAAATTGAAATTTTGCATCATTTACAAATTCATTCAACTGCATATTTTTTTTTGCCCAGTTCAAATACGTATTCGATAAATCAACCGTAACTACTTCTGCTGCATTGCCGGCTGCAGCATACACCGAAAACGATCCCGTATATGCAAACAGATTGAGCAGTTTTTTATTTTCAGCAATATGTCGAACTTTTTCTCTTGTTACTCGATGATCTAAAAACAACCCCGTATCCAAATAATCAGTCAAGTTTATAATAAACTTCAATCCATTTTCTTCAACAATAAGTTCTTGATTGCTGTTTTCTAGTTTTTGATACTGACCTTGTCTCCCCATTTTTCGTTGCCGAAGTTTTGTAAAAATATTTTCTTGCTCCACTTGCAATACTTCTCCAATTACCTGCAAACTTTCGGTCAACCAATCATCATAAATCCAATCGGCAAACTGGTGATTTCGTTTGTACTCCGCTACATATAAATAAGCCCCGTAAAATTCAATACAAAAAGGAAATTCAGGAATATCGTGATCATAAACGCGATAGCAGGAAAGTTTCAAACGCTTTGCATGTTTCGCAAGGTGTTTGTTGTTTTTTGCTAATCGATTTCGAAACATATCAAATTTATCGTCTCGCATTTTCAACCTTTATTTAAAATGTAAATTATGCACCAAATTATAAAGAATAAAAGAAATAGACATTTAAACGAATCAACTATATTTGAAACCAATTATTACAAAATGAAAAAACATATTCTTTTTTTAAGCCTGATTAGTTTTTTTACAATTACTAGTTTTTCTCAAGCAACCAAACCAAAACCAGTTGTAAAGCCAACAATTCCTGCGGTTGTTTTAAAAACCGCAAAAGATTCTGCAAGTTATGCAATGGGCGTTTTTATTGTAAGTGTTTATATACAACAAGGAATCACCAACATCAATAGCAACTTGGTTGCAAGGGCAATTGATGATATTCAAAATAAGCAGCCAAGGAAGTTAGATGATGCACAAGCAAACACTGCTGTGATGAACTATTTAACAAAAATTCAATCAGAAAAATCGCAGCCAACAATTTCAGCCGGAGAAAAATTTCTTGCAGAAAATAAAAAAAGACCAGGAGTTCAAACTACAGCAAGTGGTTTGCAATATGAAATTATTGCAGCAGGAACTGGTATAATACCTGTTAATGGCGACACGGTTGTATGCGATTACAAAGGAACTTTATTAGATGGGACAGAAGTGGACAATTCTTATACAAAAGGAGTTCCATTAACAATTTCTGTGAACAGATTAATTACCGGATGGACCGAAGCACTTTTAATGATGCCTGTTGGATCGAAATGGAAACTTTATATTCCTTACAATCTTGGATACGGACCGGCAGATTATTATGCAATTCCCGGAGGTTCGTTGTTAATTTTTGAAATGGAACTGTTGAATGTGCTTAAAAAATAAGTTCATTTAAAATTGAATTTATTTTTTCGTGATTAATTCATCAGCCCACTCCATCACCAAAGCAAGTTGTTGTTTTTGAGAAAGATTTGAATTATCGAGTATTCGAGCATCGGCTGCTTTTCTTAGCGGACTAATTGCACGATTACTATCTACAAAGTCGCGCATTTCAATATTCTTTTTAACTTCTTCCAAATTTGTTTCTGGATTTTTTTCTACCATTTCTTTAAACCTTCTTTGTACGCGAACTGCATTATCCGCAGTCATAAATATTTTTAATTCAGCTTTGGGAAAAACCACCGTACCAATATCTCTTCCGTCCATTACAATTCCTTTTTTCTTTCCCATTTCCTGCTGTTGCAAAACTGCAAATTCACGCACTTCTTTATTTGCTGCTACTTCACTCACTTTATCTGCCACAGCAATTTCTCGAATATATTGTTCAACGTTTTCGCCATTCAAATGAATAGCCGTGTGATGATTATCAGTATCGTTAACAAATTTTAGATTAATTTTTTTCAACGCATCCACAACTTCATCTAAGACTTTGCAATCTATTTTATTCCTTAAAAAATAAAGTGTAATGGCGCGATACATTGCGCCACTATCCACGTATATATAATCCAATTTTTTTGCTAATTGCTTTGCTAAAGTGCTTTTTCCACAACTACTCCATCCATCAATTGTTATTATTATTTTTCTTGCCATTTCATTACAAAGATAGAGTGAGCTTATTTAATTACTTTTTTAAACGAAAACATAAATAGTAATAGATCTATGAACTGTTAATTTAACAATGCGTATTTTCGTGTTCTAAACAAGCGATTGATAATTTTAAAATTTATACTTACTATTATTAATAAATATGAGTACTAAAATTTCGAAAATAGGAATATTGACTTCTGGTGGCGATGCCCCTGGAATGAATGCTGCAATTCGTGCCGTTGTTCGAACAGGATTATTTCACGGATTAGAAGTTTATGGAATTATGCGTGGCTATCAAGGATTAATTGAAGATGAAATTTCTGTTCTCAATTCGCGTTCAGTAGCCAATATCATTCAGCGAGGAGGAACTATTTTAAAAACAGCAAGGTGTAAAGATTTTTTTGAATATGAAGGAAGAAAAAAAGCATACGAAAATTTAAAAAAAAGAGGTATAGGAGGGTTAGTTGTTATTGGTGGCGATGGCTCGTTCAGAGGTGCTGCACAATTTGCAAAAGAATTTAAAATTTCATGTATCGGAATTGCAGGAACAATTGACAAAGATATTCAAGGAACAGACTACACTATTGGATTTGACACGGCCGTAAATACTGCAGTAGAAGCTATTGACAAAGTACGCGATACAATGGAAGCTCATGATAGAATTTTCATAATTGAAGTAATGGGAAGAGATGCTGGATACATTGCATTACACAGTGGAATAGCAACAGGTGCTGAAAATATTCTAATCCCAGAAATTAAAACAAATATTGACGATATTGCTACTTCACTTCAAAAAAAAGGGAAAAGAAAAAAACTGGTAAATCTCATAGTAGTTGCTGAAGGAGATGATTTTGGTGGAGCCGAGGAAATTCAAAAAATATTAATAAAGAAATTGCCGAAAGCTGAAATTAGAGTCTGCATATTAGGTCATATTCAGAGAGGAGGCGCACCAAGTTGCCTAGATCGATTGATTGCAAGTAGGATGGGATATTATGCTATACAATGTTTTCTTGAAGGAAGAAAAAATGTATTCGTTGGTATTCATAACGATAAAATGAATTATACCCCACTTGAAAGTGCAATAAAATCAAAAGGACATATATGTGACGAATGGCTTAAAATTGTTAAAGTTCTTGCAAGTTAATTTTACTTTATTATTTAAAAAAAATCGATTAAATTTTGAAATAAGATGGATGACAATAACAATTATCACAGAACAAAAATTGTAGCAACTGTAGGGCCTGCCTGCGATTCCCATGAAAAATTATTGCAACTTGTACAAGCAGGAGTTAATGTTTTTAGATTAAATTTTTCGCACGGAAAACACGAGGATAAAAGAAAAATCATTACTTCGATCCGACAAATAAATGAAATAGAAAATAATAATGTAGCCATCCTTGGAGATTTGCAAGGTCCTAAACTACGTGTAGGTGAAATTCAAAACAATGAATTAATAATTAAACCAGGAGATATTTTAACTTTCACTAATAAAAAAATAATTGGCACAAAAGAAAAAATTTATGTTTCCTACCCAAACCTTTATAAGGATGTAAAAATTGGGAATACGATACTTATTGATGATGGTAAATTGGAAGTGAGAGTAAACACAATATTAGACAATAATGATGTACAAGTAAGTGTAACACTTGGTGGAATTTTAACCTCCAACAAAGGAATTAATCTTCCAAACACTACTATTTCTTTGCCTGCGCTTACCGAAAAAGATTTAATTGATTTGGATTTTATCATCAATCAAAAATTGGATTGGGTTGCACTTTCTTTTGTTCGAAGTGTTGATGACATTGAAATTCTACGAAGCAAATTGAATGAGAAAGGAAGTAAAACAAAAATAATTGCGAAAATTGAAAAACCGGAAGCTCTTGAAAATATTCGCGACATCATTGTAGCGTCTGATGGGATAATGATTGCTCGAGGTGATTTGGGTGTAGAATTACCAGTTGAAAAAGTTCCGTTAATTCAAAAACAAATTATTCGCAAATGCATTCATCGTGCAAAGCCGGTTATTGTTGCAACACAAATGATGGAAAGCATGATTGAAAGAACCAAACCCAATAGAAGTGAAATTACAGATGTAGCAAATGCAGTTTATGAAGGAGCTGATGCGGTAATGCTAAGTGGAGAAACCGCAACAGGTCAACATCCGGTTTTAGTGGTGGAAACAATGAAGAAAATAATAATGGAAGTAGAAAAAACCGATTACAATTACAATCTTGAAGAAGAGCTAACTCCACAAGAACATTCCCCATCTTTTCTTAGCGATGCCATTTGTTACAACGCTTGTAAATTGGCAAAAGATATTAATGCAAAAGCGTTGATAGGAATGACACAAAGTGGCTACACTGCATTTATGCTGAGTAGTTACAGACCAAAATCACCCTTGTTTATTTTTACAAAAGAAAAATCTTTAGTAAACCAATTAAGTTTGAGCTGGGGGATTCGTGCACTTTTTTATGACAAAGAAGAAAGTTTTGATAAAATTGTAAATGACCAAATAGCTATTTTAAAAAATAAAGGATTTATAAACTCGAGTGAGATTGTTGTAAACACAGGAAGCACTCCTATACATTTACACTTGCCAACGAATGCGATAAAAATTACTACGGTCGAAGATTAATCAACTACAATCTTCTTATTTTAATATTGCGATACCAAACAGGATCTCCATGATCTTGTAATCCTATTTTTCCTTTTTGATATGTACCAAACCCCGGCATACTTTTAAATTTACTATTTGCTATCATTGTCTTCCATGCTTCATCCCAAAGGTTTGTAGTAACAACATTTTTTCCATTTAACCAAAATTCTAATTTCCCATTTAAGGATTTTATTTCCACTTGGTTCCATTCGCCAAATGGTCGAACAGTTTCTGGAACTGCAGAAATCAAATCGTATAAATCCCCTGCACGATGTTTTTTTATTTTCGAATCCGGATGGCCGTTATTGTCCAACACTTGCATTTCCGGTCCTGTCATCCACGGTGTTTTATATTTGTTTTCTTCTTTAATGAATAAGATTATCCCACTGTTACCATTTTGTCCAATTTTCCATTCCAATTTCAAATGAAAATTACTATACTCTTCATCGCTTACAATATCTCCACCACCAACTATCTGTCCATTTTCTTTTTTAGAAGCATCCAAAAAAATGGCTCCATCATCTATTTTCCAAGCAGCACCTAAATTATTTTTTCCATAATTATGCCACCCCTTTATTTCTTTCCCATCAAATAACAATTGCCAACCTGCTTTACTTTCTTTTTTAGTAAGCGATTGGGCAAACGAATTATTAAAACTTAATAGAATCAAAATAAAAAACGAAACGCTAAATATTTTTTGCATGTGTTTTTATTCTTTCATTAATAATATATAACGAACAATGGTTTTTGCTTCTTCCTCAGAAAAATTTGCATGCGATGCCATCGGAATTTCGCCCCAATTGCCACTTCCTCCTTCAATTATTTTTTTTGCAAGTATTTCTTCCGCATCGTCTGTGTTTGCATATTTATTGGCAACATCTCTCCAAGCCGGACCAATATTTTTTTCATCAATTTTGTGGCAAGTAAAGCAGTCGCTTTTCGATGTAAGTTCAAGCCCCTTTTGGTAATCGGGTATTTCCGTAATATCTACAATTTTTGTTTTGTCTTCCACGTTTTGCTTTTCATCTCCAGATTTGCAAGCAATAAAAACTGAAATAATAGAAATAAAAAATAATACTTTTTTCAAAAAAAATAATTTTAATTGAGGTAAAGTGAATTAGTCCAATCCTAAAATAGTACGGTTCCTTTTTTCATTTGTTTCTGTTCCGGCAAAATCATCAAATGTTATTTTTCCGGCATCGCGAATAATATGTTTTTTAATAAATGCTGCTCCTTCTTTAGCTCCGTCTTCCGGATGTTTTAAACAACATTCCCATTCCATTACAGCCCATCCTTTGTAATTGTATTGTGTGAGTTTACTAAAAATACTTTTGAAATCAATTTGTCCATCGCCCGGCGAACGATAACGCCCTGCACGATTTATCCAATTTTGATACCCTCCAAAAGTTCCTTGTTTTCCTGTTGGGTTGAACTCTGCATCTTTTACATGAAACGCTTTTATTCGTTCGTGATAAAAATCGATATAATCTAAATAATTTAATTGTTGTAAAACAAAATGAGATGGATCGTACAACAGACAAGCTCTTGGATGATTATTTACTTTTTCTAAAAATAGTTCATAAGTAATGCCATCAAACAAATCTTCTCCGGGATGAATCTCATAACAAACATCAACGCCGCATTCATCAAAATAATTTAAGATGGGAAGCCAACGCTTTGCTAACTCTTTAAAACCGGCTTCCACCAAGCCTTCAGGCCGTTGCGGCCAAGGATGAAAAGTATGCCAAAGCAACGATCCGCTAAAAGTTGGATGAGCGGTTAATCCTAAATTTTGAGATGCTTTTGCACCATACATCAATTGTTGAACTGCCCAAGCGGTTCTCGCTTTTGGATTGTTTCGATATTGTTCCGGTGCAAATCCGTCAAATAATAAATCGTATGCAGGATTTACTGCAATCAATTGCCCTTGTAAATGCGTAGATAGTTCGCTAATTTCTAATCCGCAATTATTAATTAATCCTTTCAATTCATCGGCATAAGTTTTGCTTTCTGCTGCTTTTTGTAAATCAATGCTACGCGAATCCCAAGTTGGAATTTGTACAGCAGTAAATCCTAAATTTTTTGCCCATTCGCAAATTGATTTTAAATTATTGAATGGAGCTTTGTCGCTTAAAAATTGAGCCAAAAAAATTCCGGGTCCTTTAATTGTATTCATTGATAAATAATTAAACGATAAAATCAGTCCACTTTTGATTTGATTTGGAAGAAGCAACAACCGTTTCAATAAAAGCCATTCCTCGTACACCTTCATCCACACCGGGAAAATCTAGCCATTCTTCTTTTGGTTTTTCGTTATTCATTTTTGCACGAATGGTAAAGATAAAATTTCGATAATGATTTGCAAATGCTTCCAAATATCCTTCCGGATGCCCTGCCGGTGTACGGCAATTACTTGTTGCAAATGAACTGAGATAGCTACTTCCTGCACGATAAATCTCTGTCGGTTTATTCATCCATTTTACTAAAAGCGAATTCGCATCTTCTTGTTTCCATTCTAATCCACCTTTTTCGCCATACACCCGAATCTTTAAATTGTTTTCTTCACCTGCTGCAATTTGTGTCGCCATCAAAACGCCGGTTGAGCCGTTATCAAATTTTAAAAATGCAGCACCATCATCATCCAATTTGCGACCTTCAACTACCGTATTCAAATTTGAAGAAACCTGAATCGTTTTTAAATCAGTTACATATTCTGCCAAATTAAAAGCATGAGTACCGATATCGCCCATTGCGCCAGCAATACCACTTTTAGTTGGATCAGTCCTCCAAGCAGCTTGTGCGCTGCTTCCTTCAATAAAATTACTGAGCCATCCTTGCGGATATTCTACATATACTTTTCTTATTTTTCCAAGCAATCCATTTTTAACCATTTGCCGCGCTTGTTTTATCATTGGATAACCGGTGTAAGTATGCGTAAGTAAAAGTTGCAAACCCGTTTCTTCAACTTTTGTTTTTAATTGCTTTGCTTGATCTAATGAAAAAGTTATTGGTTTTTCAATTGCAACATGAAATCCTTTTTCTAAAGCCATCATCGCTGGGTCGAAATGAACAAAATTTGGCGTGACAATACTTATAAAGTCAATTCTTTTATTCGCTGGTATTGCTGCCTCTTTTTCCAACATCAATTTATAATCTGTGAAAATTCTTTCTTCGTCTAAAAACAATTCCCTTCCGGAAACAATGGCAATTTCCGGATTTATACTTAATGCGCCGGTAACCATTTCTGCTTGTCCGTCCATATTAATTGCAATTCGATGTATGGCTCCAATAAATGCATCTTTACCTCCGCCAATCATTCCCATTCGTAATTTTCTGTTCATGATAATATTTTATTTACCAGTAATGATATGAATTACTTATTTTTAAAAGCCACTTCCTAAAAATAGTATATTTAATTTTTATAAAACAGAAATCATAAAACTTAAAATTATGCAACCAACCGTTCGTGTAAAACTTTGGATCATGATGTTTTTAAACTTTTTTGTTTGGGGCATTTGGTTTGTAACAATGGGAACTTATTTAATCAAAGGTAATATTGGTGCAAGTGGCGAACAAACAGGTTTGGCATACGGCACACAATGTTTAGGTGCCATCATTGCACCATTTATAATTGGATTGATTGCAGATAAATTTTTTGCTGCACAAAAAATTCTTGCTGTATTACATCTTGTTGGTGCTGCTGTAATGTATTTTATTTCTTCGCAACAAAATTTCGGTTCGTTTTACAGTTTTCTTTTAATCTATATGATTCTTTATATGCCTACATTGGCATTGGTAAATTCAATTTCACTAAAACAAATTTCAAGTCCTGAAAAAGAATTTGCAGGAATTAGAATGTGGGGAACCATTGGATGGATTGTTGCCGGGTTAATTATTGGTTGGATGGCTTGGGAAAAAAATCCTGAAAATCTAAATGTTACTTTCCGAGTTGCAAGTATTATTTCAACAATGTTTGGTGGCTTTTGTTTCTTCTTGCCCAACACACCACCGCCAAAAGCGGGACAAAAAATTTCTATTTCTGAAATTTTAGGATTGGATGCATTGAAAATTTTACAAAATAGAAACTACCTTATTTTTTTCTTTTCATCCATCCTGATTTGTATTCCATTAGCTTTTTACTACGGACAAACAAATCTTTTTTTAAATGAAATGGGAATGACAAAAGCAGCAGCAAAAATGACGATGGGGCAAATTGCCGAAACTATTTTTCTCTTTTTAATGCCCTGGTTTTTTGGAAAATTTGGAACCAAACAAATGCTTTTGATTGGAATGATGGCTTGGATTATTCGCTATGCATTATTTGCTTATGGTGATATTGGAACAAATAGTTGGATGCTTTACAGTGGCATTATTTTACATGGCATTTGTTATGATTTCTTTTTTGTAACCGGGCAGATTTATACCGATAGAATTGCCGGACCAAAAGTTCGTTCCTCCGCGCAAGGGTTGATAACACTTGCCACTTATGGCTTAGGAATGTATATTGGTTTTTATGTTGCTGGCATGTATGTTGATAAATATAAAATCAGCGACACCATGCATGACTGGAAAAATATTTGGATATTCCCTTGTTTATTTGCAGCTGGGGTGGCGTTGTTATTTTTATTTTTCTTTAGAAACAAGAAAAAATGAAACGAAAAGAATTTTTAAAAATTGGTGGAGGCATCGCACTTTCCGGTTTTGTTTCCAATTCTATTTTGGCAACAATTGCAAATTTTGAAGATGCAAAAAAAAATATAAATTTTGGATTACAACTTTATACGCTACGCGATGATTTTCCAAAAGATCCAAAAGGTATTTTAATACTAGTTGCTGGTTTTGGTTATAAACAATTGGAATCGTTTGAAGGAGCAAAAGGAATGTTTTGGGGAATGAAGAATACAGAATTTAAATCTTATGTAAATGAATTGGGAATGAATATCGTTTCAAGCCATTGCGATATTCATAAAAATTTTGAAACTAAAGTTGCTGACGCTGCAGCAATAGAAATGAAGTATCTAATTTCTCCATGGGTGGGGGCACAGAAAAAAATTGATGATTATAAAAAAATTGCAGAAATCTTCAATCAAAAAGGAGAAATATGTAAAAAAAATGGAATCCGTTTTGCATATCACAATCATAATTATTCTTTCGAAAAATTAGAAGGTCAATTTCCACAGGATGTGATGATGATGAATACAGATCCAGATTTGGTTGATTTTGAAATGGATATTTATTGGGTAGTCACAGCAAAAGAAAATCCGGAAGAGTGGTTAAAAAAATACAAAAATCGTTTTCGTCTTTGCCATATAAAAGATAGAATAAAAAATGCAATTGAAAGAGATGCAAGCTGCGATCTTGGAACTGGAAGTATTGATTTCGCAAAAATTTTAAAAACTGCAAAGCAAAACGGAATGGACTATTTTATTGTTGAACAAGAAAAATATGAAGGCACAACACCATTAAAATCTACACAAGCAGGTGCTACATTTTTGAAAAATTTGAAATTGTAAATTTTTATTTTGCAAACAATGCCTCTCTCAGTTTTTTTACTTCGGCTGAATTGATGTGATTGTTGGTATAACTTTCTTCAGAATTTTCGAAAGACGGATGTATGAATTGCATTGGACTTTTTATTTTTTCGCGCAACGAAGTATGAAAATCGAAACAACCCGTTTTTTCAGCAATCAATTTTATGTTGTCACTTCTCACGCCGCTTCCCGGCATAATGACAATTCTATCTTCTGCTTTTTTATTTAATTCATTTATAATGTCCAACGCATCATTCACATTAGGCTTTTGGCCAGAAGTTAAAATTCTTTCACATCCAATTTCAATCAATTCTTCTAAAGCTTCAAAAGGATTTTTACAGCGATCGAAAGCCCGATGAAAAGTTACTCCCATTGGATAAGCTAATTCAACCAACGCAGCTGTCCTGATTGAATCAATTGTTCCATCCATATTTAGCAACCCAATAACAACACCATCACATCCCAATTCTTTTGCAAGTTTGATATCTTTCTGCATCAATTCAAATTCATCTTTGTTGTATAAAAAATCTCCGCCTCGAGGACGAATAATTGGATAAAGTAACACATCAAATGAATTACGACATTGACTTATCAATCCATACGAAGGTGTTGTTCCACCTTCGGCAAGATTTGCACAAAGTTCAATTCTGTCGACACCTCCTTCCACAGCCGATTTGGTAGTATTAAAATCCGAAGTTGCTATTTCAATTTTGTAACTCATTTTCTAAACCCAACTTTTTGAAACAATTAATTTTTCTTCTGTATTATTTTTTATTGCAAAATTAAACCCACTATGAATTGCGAATGAACCGCTATTCCCATTTTTATCCAATGCTATAAATGCAACTTGAATATCTTTTACTTTGTCTCCTTTTATTTTTACAATTCTTTCAATAATTTTTTTGCAAGACAGTTCTGCGGAAAAACCTTGTCGCATCATTTCCACAACAGCATGTGCTCCGGCAACTCTTATCACATCTTCTCCTTGACCAGTTCCAACACAAGCCCCAAATTCATTGTCAACATAAAGACCTGCACCGATAATGGGAGAATCACCAATTCGTCCTCGCATTTTAAAACCCATTCCACTTGTGGTACAACTACCGCTCAAATTTCCATTAGCATCCATTGCAATCATTCCAATTGTATCATGATTCCAATCACCATTATCCAATTTTGCAGGAGCTTGTTGTTGTTTGTTTTCAATATTAATTACACCCGGTTTGTATTCAGCTTTTTTCAACCAATCGTTATATGATTGTTGCGCATCTTTCGATAATTTTTGTTCTTCCAACACAAATCCTTCATTCAATGCAAATTGTTGCGCACCATTTCCTACCAACATTACATGAGGTGTTTTTTCCATTACTCTCCTTGCAACTGAAATTGGATGTTTTATTCTTTCTAAAAATGCAACACTACCACAATTAAAATTTTCATCCATTATACAAGCATCCAATGTTACAAATCCATCTCTGTCTGGATTTGCACCCAGTCCAATGCAACAATTTTTAGATGCTTCTGTTACCATTACTCCTTTTTCAACAGCATCTAAAGCCCGTCCATTTTTACTTAAAATTTGCCACGCAGCTTTATTTGCTTCCAAACCTGCATCCCAAGTAGAAATAACAATTGGTTTATTTTTAAAATTAGAAATTTTTGACGCAAATAAATTTTTATTAATCAATACTGCCAAAGAAGAAATTGTCGAATGCTGAATAAATTTTCTTCGATTAATCATAACATACTATTTAGATTTGCCAAATTATGAAATTCAATTGACTCGTTAAATTTTAATCATGAAAACTATTTTACACAAAGCAGAATCCAGAGGAAGTTTTGATTATGGTTGGTTGAAAACAAATTATAGTTTTAGTTTTTCGTCTTGGCACAATCCGGAAAGAATTCATTTTGGTGCACTCCGTGTATTAAACGACGATACAATTTCCAGCGGAATGGGTTTTGACACACACTCTCACGACAATATGGAAATAATAACTATTCCAACATCTGGTCAATTGGAACACAAAGACAGCATGGGTAATCATGGAATAATTAGCAAAGGCGAAGTGCAAGTAATGAGTGCTGGTTCTGGAATTCAACATTCTGAATTTAACCATAGCAAATCAATTCCCGTTTCACTTTTTCAAATTTGGCTTTTTTCAAATAAAAAAAATGTTACACCGAATTACGAGCAACGATTATTTGATTTTGAAAATCTAAAAAATGAATTCATTGTCATTGTTTCGCCAATGGGTGAAAAAGTGGGATTAAATATTCATCAAAATGCATGGTTTAGTTTAGGAAAAATGGATGCCAATTTCAGCTATAATTATGAATTAAAAGTAAAAAAAAATGGTGTTTATGTATTTGTAATTGAAGGAGAAATTAATATCAACGGAGAAAAATTAAATCGTCGTGATGCGCTGGCAATAACTGAAACAAGCGAATTAAAAATAACTACAACAAGCAAATCAGAAATTTTAATTATGGAAATTCCGGTTTAAACGAATTCATATATTTTCCTACTTGATTAGCCAACAGATGTTTGATAAAAAATATGTTATTTTGCAGATATTGATTTTAAAAATACCTCTAACATTTACGTATGGATCTTACAGATAGCTTTGAACGAATTCCTGTTAAAATTTATCCTAGTATTAAGCAAGCGTCAATTAATATTGCACAACAAATAGCAGCATTAATAAAGGAAAAACAAAAGAAAAAAGAAAACTGTGTATTAGGACTTGCTACTGGATTTACACCAAAAGCACTATATAGCGAATTAGTGCGCATGCATAAAGAAGAAAAATTAAGTTTTAAAAATGTTATCACTTTTAATCTTGATGAATATTACCCGATTAAAAAAAATGCTCAGCAAAGTTTCAATCACTTCATGCATTTGCATTTATTTAACCAGATTGATATTAACCCAAAAAATATTCACCTACTCGATGGAGAGATAAAAAAAGAGGAAATAAAAACGCATTGCCGCGAATTTGAAAATAATATTGAAAAAGCTGGAGGAATTGATTTGCAAATTCTTGGGATTGGCAAAAATGGACATATTGGATTTAATGAACCAGGTTCTAGCATAAACTCAAAAACAAGGTTAATTACACTTAATAACTCAACCCGAATATCAAGTACTTATGAATTTGCAAATATTTCTGAGGTTCCACGCCTTGCACTCACTTTAGGTATTGGTGAAATAATGAAAGCGAAACAAATTATTTTGATGGCATGGGGAAGTGGTAAATCAACTGTTATAAAAAATGCTGTAGAAGATGATGTTACTGAACAAGTGCCCGCATCATTATTACAAAATCATGATGCGGTAGAATTTGTAATTGATGAAGCTGCTGCTTCAGAATTGACAAGAAACAAATCCCCTTGGCTTACGGGAGATTGCGAATGGACTGAATTGCTTGTTAAAAAAGCAGTAGTGAATATGGCAATGAAATTAAAAAAATCCATATTGAGTTTAAATAACAAAGATTATAATGAATTTGGATTGAGTGATTTGTTGATTGAGTTTGGTGATGCCTATGAAATAAATTTGAAAGTGTACTATATGTTAAGGGATTCAATAACGGGCTGGCCAGCAGGAAAACCTAATGTAAGTTTACCTAATCATCCAGAACGTGAAATTCCATTCCCAAAACGATGCCTTATTTTTTCTCCACATCCCGATGACGATATTATTAGTATGGGTGGAACTTTTCAACGATTGCACGACCAAGGGAATGATGTGCAAGTTGCTTATCAAACAAGTGGAAACATTGCCGTAACTGATGAATTTGTAACACGGTATTTAGATTTTTCATTAGGATTTGAAGCAATTGTAAAAATTGATTCTAAAAAAACAGAAAAAATAATTTCAAACACTAGAAAATTTCTATTTGCAAAAAAAATAAATCAAGCCGATACAAAAACAATTCGCAACATTAAAGGTTTAATCCGTCGTTGCGAAGCAAAAGCCACTTGCCACTTTGTAGGTATCAAAGATGAACATATTCATTTCATGAACTTGCCTTTTTATGAAACAGGTAAAATTGAAAAAAAGAAAATAAGTGAAAAAGACATTAAGGCTACAATAATTTTACTTCGAAAAATTAAACCTCATCAAGTCTATTGTGCTGGTGATTTTGCAGACCCTCATGGCACACACATTACTTGTTTTAATATTGTTATTGAATCATTAAAAAGAATAAAAACCGAAGGTGATCTTTGGATTAATGATTGTTGGCTTTGGTTATATAAAGGTGCATGGGACGAATGGAATATCGAAGAAATTAACATGGCAGTTCCTATGAGTCCAGATCAAGTTTTGAAAAAAAGATTTGGAATTTTTATTCACCAATCACAAAAAGACATGGTAACTTTTCAAGGTGCTGATTCAAGAGAATTTTGGCAAAGAGCGGAAGAAAGAAATGCTTCTACGGCTAAACAATTTGCAGATTTGGGACTTACTCATTATGCAGCAATGGAAGCCTTTGTAAGGTGTCACTTTTAAATTATTTACTACTTTAGAGCTCTACATTCTTTGAGCAATTTTTCTTTACTAATTGAAGCAGTTCCTACTTCTTCGCATACCAACCCTCCTGCAATATTTGCAATTGCAGCTGCAATTGCAATATTTTTTGTTACTGCATAAAATAATGTTGCAGTAGCAATAACGGTATCACCAGCTCCTGAAACATCGGCAATATTTCGTAATATACATGGGAGAATTTTGGACTGTTTACCCAATTGCCAAAACACACCATTTTCTGAAAGTGTAATTAAGGAAATTCGATTCCCTAATATTTTATTTATTGATGTATGAATACTTTCTAAAGTAGATAAATCAACCTTGTCACTTTGCAAATGCAAGGCATCTTTAGCTTCTTTAAAATTAGGTTTGAAAATATCAACTCCACCGTAATTGAAAAAATTTTTCCGTTTCGGATCAACAGCTGTAATAACACCGGCTTTTTTACATAGTTCAATTGACGTAGAAATTATTTTCTCCGTTAACACTCCTTTGTTGTAATCTTCAAAAATCAACACATCTGGTTTCTCAATCTGAATAAATTTTTTTACTTTTTCTATTAATTCATTTTCTTCTTTTAAAAAAAGATCGTTAGAGTTTTCCGAATCCAACCGAAGCATTTGCTGATTGCGACTAATGATTCTTGTTTTAGTAGTTGTAATTCTTTTTTTACTTTTTACTAAATACTTCGTATTTATTTTTTGTTCAGTATATAATTTTTCTAAAATTTTTGCTTCGTGATCGGCTCCCAAAACTGTTAAAACAAATACTTGTGCACCCAAACTTGTACAGTTTAAAGCAACATTTCCAGCTCCACCAATTCTATGTTCTTTGCGTTGCAACGACACAATTGGAATCGGCGCTTCCGGCGAAATACGCTCCACTTTTCCCCAGTTGTAAGTATCCAACATTACATCGCCTATCACTCCCACTTTCAATTTATTAATCTGATTAAAGAGTGTGTTTATCTTTTTCATTTTTCTACATCGATTTTATTTTTCTTGAAATGGCGAGATAATAAAATGGCACACCCAATAACACAATTATTAACCCCGGCCATGTAAATTCTGGTTTGTAAATAATCAACAGAATACAAAAAGTTGCGCCCATCAAAATATAAAGAATTGGTAAAACTGGATAACCGAATGCACGATACGGCCTTTCTGCATTCGGCATTTTTTTTCTTAAAATAAAAATTCCAACAATTGTAAGAATATAAAAAAGTACAACTACAAATGAAATCATATCCAACAATTGGCCATAGCGCCCACTCAAACTCCAGATAGAAGCAATAATGCATTGAATCCATAATGCAAATTGTGGCACACCGTTTTTATTTAGTTCGCCAATTTTTTTAAAAAACAAACCATCTTTTGCCATTGTATAATATACTCTTGCACCGGAAAGAATTAATCCGTTGTTACAACCAAATGTTGAAACCATAATTAATAAAGCAATCAAAACAGTTCCGGCCATTGGAAATATTTTATTAGCTGCAGCAACCGCTACTCTGTCGTCAGTAGGAAATGCTAACTCTTGTAAAGGCATTACATTTAAGTACATCAAATTGGCAGAAATATAAATTACGGTTACAATTAATGTTCCTAAAAATAAACTCAATCCAATATTTCGTTTTGGATTTTTCATTTCTCCTGCAATAAATGTTACATTATTCCAAGCATCACTACTAAAAACTGAACCAACCATTGCTGAAGCAATTGCACCCATCAAAACTGTTCCTGATATTGAAGTCCAACTTGGCAGTGGTGTAACTCCCCCCCCTTCCGATTTTTGCCCTAAATTTTGAACTGCAGTAAAACCCGTTTCCCAATTCTGCGACCAAAAACTTTCTTTGGTTAAAACAAAACCAAAAACAATTAATCCAAATAGTGCTAAAAGTTTTGCCGATGTAAATACGGATTGAATTACTTTACCTTCTTTTACTCCTTTCGAATTGACAATAGTCAACAAACAAATTATTGCAATGGAAATTAATTGTCCAGAATAGATTTTAGTAATTTCTATATCAATTAAAAAATAATCGTTGCCCAATTCAGGAACTAAATAAGCAAGGAATTTTGAAAAGGCAACACCTACAGCAGCTATCGTTGCTGTTTGTATCACTGCAAAAAAACTCCACCCATATAAAAAACCAACAAGTGGATTGTACGCTTCTTTTAAATAAACGTATTGCCCGCCTGCTTTAGGAAACATTCCACTTAATTCTCCGTAACTCAATGCAGCAGCAAGTGTCATAAAACCAGTAATTGCCCAAACAGCAATTAGCCAACCAGCACTGCCCACATATCTGGTAATATCTGCACTTACAATAAAAATACCTGAACCAATCATGGAACCTGCAACAAGCATTGTTCCGTCAAAAAGACCAAGTGTTGGCTTAAAAGAAGTTTGATTTGACATTGTATTTTATTAAAGTTCAAGATAAGGAATTCGAATTATATTATCCCAAACTAAAATACACAAATTAATAATTGATGAGAGAACCAAGAAAAATTGAAAAATTATTTTTGAAGTTTATGCTTCGCTTCATTCAACCCTTGCAACAATAATGCAGTAATATTATAAGTGCTGTCTTTGTAATAAATCAGCCCAGGTTCGTTGGCAATAATGAGCGAATACGTTTTATCCTTATTAAATTCTTCACAGAATTTTTTTATCAATGAAATTATTTCTTGTTGTTTGTCAATATAATAACGTTGATAATCTTGATCGAGCTGTGCTTTTCTACTTTTAATGCTTTGTTCCAATTCAAACAATTCGCGCTGCGCTGCTTCTAATTGTGCTTGATTCATCGTTGACCCAATCTCTTGAAATTGCTGATATTTATTTTGAAAACTGCTTTGTAAGCGATTCATTTCAATATTGATTGCTTCTTCTTTTTTGGTAAGTTCTATTTGCATTTCTTTCGCTAACGAAAAATTTGATTCTACAGAATCCATATCAAAGTACGCAATACGAAATGGGTGCTTTAAAGCATTTTTACTAGTGGCATCAGAAGCAAAAAGTAAATTATTAGTTGAATTACTATTTCCAAAATGCAGATAAAACAACACACAAACTGCAATAATTAAACCCACATTAATAATAATAGAAATCTTTTTCATATTGCCTGCAATTTAATATTTGAACAGCAACAAATATAGGCAATGAAACTACTTTATGAAACTGTTAACACAAATACATTTCAATAAAAAAGGAGTAAATTAATTTACTCCTTAAAACATATGATTTTTTACAATTACTTATTCTTCTTCATCAAATGCCATTGCTTCTCTAGCAGTTTGCAACAACTCGTAATCTTCTTTATTTCCTACGATTATGCTTTCAAATTCGCGCAAACCTGTACCTGCAGGAATCAGATGACCAGTGATTACATTTTCCTTCAATCCAAGCATCTCATCTGTTTTACCATGAATGGCTGCTGAAGAAAGTACTTTTGTTGTTTCTTGGAAAGATGCTGCAGATATCCAGCTTTTTACTCCAAGTGACGCCTTAGTAATTCCTAATAAAGTTGGAGAAGAAGTTGCTGGTTTTGCATCGCGATATTCAACTAATTTTTTATCGTTTCTACGCAATACAGAATTCTCATCTCTCACTTCTCTTAAAGTTGCAATTTGTCCAGCGCGCAATTTTTGTGAATCGCCTGCATCGGTAACAACTTTTTTATCGTAAACCCAATCGTTTTCTTTTATGAATTCAAATTTGTCAAGCAAATCATCTTCCAAAAATTTAGTATCACCCGGATCTACAACATTTACTTTGCGCATCATTTGACGAACAATAACTTCAATGTGTTTATCATTAATTTTTACACCTTGTAAACGATAAACTTCTTGAATTTCATTTACAACATATTGTTGTACGGCAAACGGACCTTGAATTGACAAAATATCTTGCGGCGATGTTTGACCATCGGACAAAGATGTCCCTGCTTTTACAAAGTCACCATCTTGTGCAAGAATCTGACGCGTTAATGGAACTAAATATTTTTTTTGAATTCCATCTCTTGCTTCAATGATGATTTCACGATTACCACGCTTAATATTTCCCATTGAAACTACACCATCAATCTCAGAAATTACAGCAGGGTTGCTTGGATTTCTTGCTTCGAAAAGTTCAGTTACACGTGGTAAACCTCCCGTAATATCTCGTAGCTTACCCATAATCCTTGGAATTTTCACGATAACCTGCCCAGCTTTTACATTTTCACCTTCTTCAATTATAATGTGACTTCCTGTTGGTAAGTTATATGTTTTTTTCTCTTTCCCTTCTACAAGCAACGAAGGAATTTTTGTTTTATCTCTAGAATCAATTACCACTTTTTCACGATGCCCAGTTTGTTCGTCGGACTGATCGCGATAAGTAATTCCTTCAATAATATTTTCAAACTTAATGGTACCATTTATCTCTGCCATTACAACATTGTTGAATGGATCCCAAGTACAGATCACATCGCCTTTGCTTACTTTTTGACCATCTTTTACAACAAGTGTAGAGCCGTAAGGAATATTATTAGTGATAAGAATTCGATCATTTTTAATATCCATTATTCTCATTTCTCCTGTACGACCAATTACTACTTGTACTTTATTTCCTTCTTTATTTTCAATATTTACAACTCGTAAACTATCGAATTGAACGGTTCCATCAATTTTTGCAACTAAAGTAGATTCAACAGCAGCAGATCCTGCAACTCCACCCACATGGAAAGTTCTCAAGGTAAGCTGTGTACCTGGTTCTCCAATTGATTGTGCAGCAATAATACCTACGGCATCACCTTTTTGTGTAATGTTTCCGGTTGATAAATTCTTACCGTAACATTTTACACAACATCCTCGTTTGCTTTCGCAAGTTAATACCGATCTGATTTCAACAGTTTCAACTCCACTATCATCAATTCTTTTTGCTAAATCGCTTGTTATTTCTTCCCCTGCTTCTACAATTACGATTGAATCATTTTCTAAATCATAAATATTATGCAAAGAGAAACGACCTTCAATTCTATCAGCTAATGGTTCTATTACATCTTCATTATCTTTTAATGCACTAGTAGAAATCCCACGAAGTGTTCCGCAATCTTCTTCAGTAATAATTACATCTTGAGAAACGTCAACCAAACGACGAGTTAGGTAACCCGCATCAGCTGTTTTCAATGCAGTATCTGCAAGTCCTTTACGAGCACCATGTGTAGAAATAAAGTAATCCAATACATCAAGTCCGTCTTTAAAGTTTGAAAGAATTGGATTTTCAATAATTTCAGATCCTGTTGATCCACTTTTTCTTGGTTTAGCCATCAACCCTCTAATTCCGGCAAGTTGTTTTACTTGTTGTTTGCTACCACGGGCTCCTGAATCCAACATCATGAAAACTGAGTTAAACCCTTGTTTGTCGGAACTCATTTCGCGAATTAGAGTTTCAGTAATTCTTGTATCTACGCGGCTCCAAATATCAACAATTTGATTGTATCGTTCGTTGTTGGTAATTAATCCCATGTTGTAACTCTCCCAAATTTCTTCTACTTCTTCTTTTGCGTTTTCCAACATTTCTTCTTTCGCAACAGGAATTACAAGATCACTAATATTAAACGACAATCCCCCTTCGAATGCGGTACGGAAACCTAATCTTTTAATATCATCCAAAAACTTAACTGTCTTTGGCATATTGGTAATCTTAATTATATCGCCAATGATTTCGCGTAAATTCTTTTTCGTCAACAATGCATTTACAAATCCAACTTCAACGGGGACATGTTGGTTAAAAATAACTCGGCCAACAGTCGTGTCAATTAATTTATTTTTCAACACGCCATTTTCGCGAACATCAGCTTTTACTTTTATCCAAGCATGTAAATCAACACGCCCTTCATTATACGCAATCAATACTTCGCTTGAATTGTAAAATTTCATCCCTTCGCCACGAATTAATTCAGTCGGAATATTTTTCTTCCCCTTAGTAAGGTAGTAAAGTCCAAGAACCATGTCCTGAGAAGGAAGTGTAATTGGTGTACCATTTTGAGGATTCAAAATATTGTGTGAAGCCAACATTAATAATTGTGCTTCCAAAATTGCAGGATGGCTTAGCGGAACGTGAACGGCCATTTGGTCACCGTCAAAGTCGGCATTGAATGCAGCAGTAACCAACGGATGTAATTGAATGGCTTTGCCTTCAATTAATTTTGGTTGAAATGCCTGAATAGAAAGTCGGTGAAGTGTTGGGGCACGATTCAATAATATTGGATGACCTTTTAAAATATTTTCAAGGATATCCCAAACGATTGCTTCTTTTTTGTCTACTAACTTTCTTGCACTTTTTACAGTTTTTACAATCCCTCTTTCAATAAGTTTACGAATAATAAATGGCTTAAATAATTCTGCAGCCATATCTTTTGGCAAACCACATTCGTGTAGTTTCAATTCTGGTCCAACAACAATTACAGAACGTCCAGAATAGTCAACACGCTTTCCTAATAAATTTTGACGGAAGCGACCTTGTTTTCCTTTCAATACATCGCTCAACGATTTCAATGCTCTTCCACCTTCTGCTTTTACTGCATTCGATTTTCTTGAATTATCAAATAAAGAATCGATTGCTTCTTGCAACATCCGCTTTTCATTTCTTAGAATTACTTCGGGTGCTTTAATTTCCAACAAGCGCTTTAAACGATTGTTGCGAATAATTACACGACGATATAAATCATTCAAATCAGAAGAAGCAAAACGGCCACCATCCAATGGAACAAGTGGACGAAGTTCTGGTGGAAGTACAGGAATGTATTGCATAACCATCCACTCAGGACGATTATTAATTCTTGTATTTGCATCACGAAAAGCTTCTACAACACTTAAACGTTTTAATGCATCGGCTTTTCTTTGTTGTGATGTTTCAGTTGCTGCTGCATTGCGCAAATCGAAAGATAGTTGATTCAAGTCGATTCGTTGCAATATATCATGAACAGCCTCTGCTCCCATTTTTGCAATAAACTTGTTTGGGTCTTCATCCGCCAAATGTTGATTGTCTTTTGGCAACGTATCTAAAATATCTAAATACTCTTCCTCAGTTAGTAAATGACCAACTTCTTGCCCTTTTTCTTCGCGAATACCTGGCTGAATTACCAAAAAACGTTCATAATAAATTATAGTTTCCAATTTTTTAGAACTCATCCCAAGTAAATAACCAATTTTATTTGGCAAAGATTTGAAATACCAAATATGAACTATAGGTACTACAAGTTTGATGTGTCCACATCTTTCGCGACGAACTTTTTTCTCCGTTACTTCTACTCCACAACGATCGCATACGATTCCTTTATAACGAATGCGTTTGTATTTACCACAAGCACATTCAAAATCTTTTACAGGCCCAAAAATTCTTTCACAAAACAAACCATCACGTTCTGGTTTGTAAGTACGATAATTAATTGTTTCTGGTTTTAATATTTCACCATGACTTTTTTCAAGAATAGAATCGGGAGATGCAAGTCCGATTGTAATTTTTGAAAATGTAGGCCTTTGACGAGTTTCTCTTTTCATTGCCAAATTGTTGGTTTCTTAAAAAAAATTATTTTATAAAATTGTTAATTAGAACTTAATCAAATTTCATATCAAGTCCCAATCCTCTCAGTTCATGTACCAATACATTAAACGATTCTGGAATACCAGGCTTCGGAATATTATCGCCTTTTACAATACTTTCATAAGCTTTTGCACGGCCAATAATATCATCGGATTTTATAGTGAGTAATTCCTGTAAAATGTTTGCTGCACCATAGGCTTCCAATGCCCAAACTTCCATTTCTCCAAAACGCTGACCTCCAAATTGTGCTTTACCTCCCAACGGCTGTTGGGTAATAAGGCTATATGGTCCGATGGAACGAGCATGCATTTTATCATCCACCATGTGGTGAAGTTTGATAACATAGATAACTCCAACTGTAGCTTTTTGATGAAAGCGAACACCTGTTTCTCCATCATATAAATAAGTATGTCCGTACATTGGAATATCGGCATCCTTGCAATATTGTGCAATTTCATCTACCGAAGCTCCGTCAAAGATTGGCGTAGAGAATTTCATTCCTAATTTTTCTCCTGTCCAACCAAGTACAGTTTCATAAATCTGTCCAAGGTTCATACGACTTGGTACACCCAATGGATTAAGTACAATATCAACCGGTGTTCCATCTTCAAGGAAAGGCATATCTTCTGCACGAACAATTTTTGCAACAATACCTTTGTTTCCGTGACGACCAGCCATTTTATCTCCAACTTTCAACTTACGTTTTACTGCTAAATAAACTTTAGCCAATTTTAAAACACCAGCTGGTAATTCATCCCCAATGCTAATGTTGAATTTTTCGCGTTTGTAACGACCTAATTCTTCATTAAACTTGATGTTGTAATTGTGTAACAAAGTGTTGATTTGTTCATCAACTTTTTTGTCATTCGTCCAATGAAGTGGATTAATATTTTGAATGTCGAGCTGTGCTAAATTTTTTGAATTGAACTTTGTTCCTTTTCCAATTACAATTTCTCCAAAATTATTTTCTACACCAGCACTTGTTTTATCGGAAAGAATTTGTTGCAATTTCTCCAACAATAATTCTTTTACATCAATTTCATTTTTTTCGTGAATTTTTTCAAGTTTTTCCAAAGACGCTCTTTCTTTTACTTTAGAATTTTTGTCTTTTTTTACACGTTGAAAAAGTTTACGATCAATAACAACACCTTCTACCCCATTTGGTGCTTTTAATGAAGCATCTTTTGCTTCACCCGCTTTATCACCGAAGATGGCTCTCAATAATTTTTCTTCAGGAGTAGGATCACTTTCTCCTTTTGGAGTTATTTTTCCGATGATGATATCTCCTTCTTTAATTTGTGCACCAATGCGAATGATACCATTTTCATCCAAATCTTTTGTTGCTTCTTCGGCAACATTTGGAATATCCGGTGTCAATTCTTCTTCGCCCAATTTGGTATCACGAACTTCCAATTCATATTCTGAAATATGAACAGAAGTAAACATATCTTCACGAACTACTCTTTCGCTAATTACAATCGCATCTTCAAAGTTGTATCCTTTCCAAGGCATGAATGCAACTTTCAGATTTTTTCCTAAAGCAAGTTCGCCGTCTTTCACAGCATAACCACCAGTTAGAAAATCTCCCTTCTTAACTTTTTGTCCTTTTTTTACAGCAGGATTTAGATTAATAGAGGTCTCCTGATTGGTTTTAATGAACTTAGTTAATTTATAAATTACTAAATCATCTTCGAAACTAACTATCTTTTCATTTTCGTCGCGGCTGTAACGAATATGAATTTCATTTGCATCTACATATTCTACAACTCCATTTCCTGATGCATGAATTTGAATTCTTGCATCACGTGCTGCTTTTGCTTCCAATCCTGTACCAACAATTGGATCATCAGGACGAATCAAAGGAACAGCTTGACGTTGCATGTTACTTCCCATCAATGCACGGTTAGCATCATCGTGTTCCAAAAAGGGAATCAACGATGCACTTAATCCAACAATTTGGTTAGGTGCTACGTCCATAAACTGAACTTCGTTTTTCTCCAACAAAGGAAAATCGCCAGTTACACGACTTAATACTTTATCATCAACAAAACTTCCATTGCTATTCAATGAAGAATTTGCTTGTGCAATTTTTGCAGAATCTTCTTGCTCCGCATTTAAAAATATTAATTTCGACATATTCACTTTGCCTCCATCAACTTCACGATAAGGAGTTTCGATGAATCCCATCGGGTTAATTTTTGCGTGTACACAAAGTGTAGAAATCAATCCAATATTTGGTCCTTCCGGAGTTTCAATTGTACAAAGACGACCGTAGTGAGAATAGTGAACGTCACGTACTTCAAATCCGGCTCTTTCGCGACTTAAACCACCTGGCCCAAGTGCAGATATACGACGTTTGTGCGTTAATTCACTTAACGGATTTGTTTGATCTAAAAATTGAGAAAGTTGCGATGTTCCAAAGAAAGAATTAATAACAGAAGAAAGTGTTCTTGCATTAATTAAATCTACCGGAGTAAATACTTCATTGTCACGCACATTCATTCTTTCGCGAATTGTTCTCGCCATTCTCGCAAGACCAACACCAAACTGCGCATACAATTGTTCTCCAACTGTTCTAACACGACGGTTACTCAAATGATCAATATCATCAATCTCCGCTTTTCCGTTTGTAAGTCGAACAAGATATTTTACAATTTCTATGATATCTGCTTTTGTAAGTGTTTTGTTCACCTTTGTGCTATCAAAACCAAGCTTTCTATTTATTTTATAACGACCAACTTCTCCTAAATCATAACGCTTATCGCTGAAAAATAATTTGTCGATAATTCCTCTTGCAGTTTCATTATCTGGTGCATCAGTTCCGCGTAATTGACGATAGATGTGTTGAACAGCTTCCAACTCACTGTTTGAAGTATCTTTACTTAGTGTATTGTAAATAATTGCATAATCACCACCAACATTATCCTTTTGAACAAAAATTGTTTTTATGTCCAATTCAACAATTGTACTAATTACTTCTTCATCTAAAACTGTATCGCGTTCATAAATGATTTCATTTCTTTCAATAGAAACAACCTCTCCGGTATCTTCATCTACAAAATCTTCAACCCAACTTCTCAATACACGAGCTGCAAGTCGTCGACCAACATATTTCTGTAAAGATTTATTATCCACTTTTACTTCATCGGCCATTCCAAATAATTCCAAAATTGCTTTATCAGAATCAAAGCCAATTGCACGCAACAAAGTAGTTACAGGAAATTTTTTCTTACGATCAATGTATGCATACATAACATTGTTAATATCTGTCGCAAACTCCATCCAAGCTCCTTTGAAAGGAATTACTCTTGCAGAGTAAATTTTTGTTCCATTTGGATGAGTTGATTGACCAAAGAAAACTCCCGGTGAACGATGCAATTGAGACACGACAACTCTTTCTGCGCCATTGATAACAAAAGTACCACGCGGTGTCATGTAAGGAATGTTTCCAAGAAAAACATCCTGAACGATTGTCTGAAAATCTACGTGCTCTTCGTCATTACAGCTCAAACGAAGTTTGGCTTTTAATGGAAGTGCGTACGTTAATCCACGTTCCATACACTCTTCCATGGTATAACGAGGCGGATCGATAAAATAATCGACAAACTCTAAAACAAATATGTTTCGAGTATCCGTTATCGGAAAATTCTCTTTGAAAACGCGAAACAATCCTTCAATGTTTCTTTTGTCTGGCGTTGTTTCCAATTGAAAAAATTCTCTGAAAGATTGAATTTGAATGTCGAGCAAATCTGGGGCGTTGGTAAGATGTTTTATTTTACCAAAATCTACCCTGCGATTCATTTTTGTAGAAGACATAGGCGTACTTACCGGTTTTTATACATTACGGACAAACAAAACAGACAAAGTAATATCTAATTTTCAAAGTGAAAAACTATGAAAATCAATTACTTAGTCATGATTTGAATTGTCAAAATTAGTTGCACGAAATAAAAGGATTGCAAAGGTAATCCTTTTAGGGTTAAAACCAATAAAAAAATTGTAACAAAAATCTTGCCATTTTTATACTACTTATAGGGTATTTTTTTTACTCCAAAATGACCCTACATTTAAAAAAATATTTTAGTGAGCATCAAAGAATTTATAAGAGATTATTTAAGTTTTACAAGGAAAGAAAGAATTGGAATTTTGAGTCTTATTGCTTTGTTGTTCTTCGTTACTTTTTTACCAAAATTTATTCAAAAAAATGCAAGTGAATCGAAATCACAAATTGATACAAGCTGGATTGCTTTGGCAGAAAATTTGAAAACAACAACTGAAGAGGAAAATTCTTTTCATCAATACGACTACTCGACAAACGCAACGAAAACAGAGTTGAACAATAAATTATTTTTTTTCGACCCAAATACAATTTCAACTGATGAATGGAGAAAACTAAATCTTAGAGAAAGTACAATAAAAACAATTGGCAATTATCTTAACAAAGGAGGACATTTTTACAAACCAGAAGATTTGAAAAAAATTTATGGTTTGCGAATAAATGAATTCGAACGTTTATTGCCTTTTATAAAAATTGAACCGAAAATTATCACTGAAAATTTTTCTCAAGCTTCAACCGAAAAAGTTGAAACCAAAATTTACACAACACCAACTTATTTCTCAATTGATATAAATATTGCAGATTCAACAGCATTCATCAATCTCCCCGGAATTGGCAATAAACTTGCAACACGGATAATTTCATTCAGGGAAAAACTTGGCGGTTTTTATTCTGTTGAACAAATTAGAGAAGTTTATGCTTTGTCCGATTCTACTTTTCAAAAAATAAAGCAATGGTTAAAAATTGAAACAGAAACAATTAAAAAAATCGATATCAACACAGCTTCGTTTGATGAATTAAAACTACACCCCTACATTCGATGGTCACTTGCAAATACAATTATTGCTTACAGAAATCAACACGGGTCATTTCAAAATTTGGAAGAACTTAAAAAAATTTTTTCAATTACAGATGAAGTTTACATTAAAATTTCACCTTATTTAATGGTGAAATAAAAAACCCTTCGCAAATTGCAAAGGGTTTTAAAAATAAGTTTAATACGAATTAAACGATTTCAACATCTGCACCCGCCTCTTTCAATTTGTTTGCAATGTCATCCGCTTCTGCTTTAGAAACTCCTTCCTTTACAGGTTTTGGAGCACCATCAACAAGCTCTTTTGATTCTTTCAAACCAAGGCCAGTTAAATCTTTTACAACTTTAACAACACCAAGTTTAGAAGCACCACCGCTTTTCAATATTACATTGAAAGAAGTTTTTTCTTCTACTGCTGCTGCGCCACCGTCGCCACCACTTACAACAACTGCTGCTGCTGCTGCTGGTTCAATTCCGTATTCTGATTTTAAGAAGCTCGCTAATTCTTGAACTTCTTTTACTGATAAGCCTACAAGGCTTTCTGCTAATGCTTTTACGTCTGCCATTTGATTTAAATTTTTACCGCCTTCATTGCCTTTTTTTATTAAGGTCTCCAGCGGAGTGATTAAAAAAATTTGCCTTTATTTTCCCTCAGGCCTGGGTTTTTATTTTATCCCAATTATCAATTGGAAAATATTTTTTTATTCTGCAACTACTTCTGCTTTCGATTCTGCATTTTGCAACAATGCAGCAATCACACGCTTAGCAGGTGATTGTAACAACCCAATAACCTCGCCAATCAACTCGTTCTTTGTTTTAATTTTAACAAGAACAGCCAATTGATTATCGCCAACATAAACATCGCCATTAATAAATGCAGCTTTCAATACAGGCTTTTCACTTTTTGCTTCTTTACGAAAACTACTTAAAATAAGTGCCGGCTCTTTTGGATTTTCTGAAAACATTAATGCGGTTACATTATTCAAAGAATCATAAACACCAGTAAATCTTTCAGCATCTATCGATTCCAATGCTTTTTTGATAAGTGTATTTTTTGCCACTTTCATTTCCACTTGCTTATTAAAACAAGCACGACGCAATTGCCCAGCTTGTACTACAGTAAGTGATTCTGTATCTGTAATATAAAAATTGTTGTATTGAGAAAATTTCCCTTTCAACAATTCAATTACTTCGTTTTTTTGATCTTTAGTCATAATACTATTTTTTAAGGATGGCCTTTAAATTTTAATGAATAAACCCTTTTGTATCAATTGCAATTCCTGGACTCATTGTACTAGCCATGCTAATACCTTTTAGATAAATTCCTTTTGCAGTTGACGGTTTTGATTTGATAATAATATTCAAAAGCTCTTGGCTATTTTCTGCAATTTTATCTGCCGAAAAACTTACTCTACCAACTGAAGCATGAATGATTGCATTCTTATCAATCTTAAATGCAATCTTTCCTTTTTTTACTTCGTTTACTGCACCAGCAACATCATTGCTAACAGTTCCTGTTTTAGGATTTGGCATCAAATTGCGTGGGCCAAGTACTTTACCAAGTTTACCAATTTTTGGCATTACACTTGGGGTTGCAATTATTACATCCACATCAACCCAACCACCTTCAATCTTTGTAACATATTCGTCAAGCCCAACAAAATCAGCACCTGCAGCTTTTGCATCAGCTTCTTTATCTGGAGTACAAAGTACCAGTACCGTTTTTGTTTTACCTGTTCCGTGAGGAAGTGTAACGGTACCACGAATAGCTTGATCCGCTTTTTTTGGATCAACACCTAATCGAATATGCAAATCAACTGAAGCATCAAATTTGCAAGTTGTAACTTCTTTTACAAGTGAAGACGCCTCTTTAAGTGAGTACATTTTATTAATCTCAACTTTAGATGCAATTTTTTTTCTTTTCTTACTAATGAAAGCCATTGTAATTCGTTTTTTAAAAATGAAGCAATCAATTATCCCAAGGCGCTTTGCCTTCAACGGTAATTCCCATACTGCGGGCAGTTCCTGCAACCATTTTCATGGCGCTTTCAACTGTAAAACAGTTTAAGTCGGGCATTTTATCTTTTGCAATTACCTCAACTTGTGACCAAGTTACTTTTCCAACTTTATCACGGTTAGATTCCTTTGAACCACTTTGCAACTTTGCAGCTTCTAATAGCTGAACCGGAGCTGGAGGGGTTTTGATAATAAAATCAAAACTTTTGTCGGAATAAACGGTAATTAAAACTGGTAGTACTTTCCCAATTTTATCTTGAGTACGTGCATTGAACTGCTTACAAAATTCCATGATGTTAATACCCTTGGAACCTAATGCAGGTCCAATCGGAGGTGCTGGATTGGCTTGCCCTCCCTTACACTGAAGCTTTACATAGCCTGAGATTTCTTTTGCCATTTTTTTGTGATTTATTGGTTTTAGCGTCGCGATAAATCGTGACTCCCAAATTCCTCATTCCCGAATAAACGGGTTGCTAAAGAACTAATTTGGGCGGCGAAGATAAGGGAAAAGTATAAACTGTTGGATTATTTTTTTAAAAAATAAAACCCGAACGCTATCTCTTTAAAAAATCTGAATAATACGATTGCAATATTGCTTTTGCAATTTCGGTTTGACTTTTGTTTGTTTTCCCTTCTTCTAAAATATTTTTATTTGAAATATGGTCAAACACAATTCTGCTGCTGTCGGTTACAAAACCAATCCCTTCATTAAAAGTAAAAGCACTCCAACTTTTTGATGAAGCATCAAATAAATTTTTAGAAAAAGAAAATTGCTGTGTGTTGAATCCCAATTGCTGCACCATCGTATTTGCTACATCCAATTGACTCACTGTTTTTTTAATCAGTTTATTTTGATTATTCAAAGCCCCACCCAATAGTAATAGTGGGATTCTAAATGCATCAGCTTTGTTTTCACTTATTGGCAAATAATGTCCGTGATCTGCAACAATTACCACAACTGTATTTTTCCATAATTCCATTTTTTTCAATTCGGCAATAAATGCGCCCACACATGAATCGGTATAAAATAATGAATTAAAAAATTGAATTGAATCATCGTTCCCTTTAAATACCGGATTGGTAGGTATTTCGAAAGGTTCGTGGCTGCTTAATGTCAACCAAGTTGTAAAAAATGGTTGCTTCATTTTTGGAATATCGTCAACTAATTTTTTAGCAATTACATCATCGTGTACTCCCCATTTTGAAATCATTTGTGAAGAAAGAAAATCATTTTTTGTTATTAATTTTTCAAACTTTTGAGCGAATAAATAACTTTTAATATTTGCGAATTCGGCTTCGCCGCCATAATAAAAATTTGTTGAAAACCCATTTTCAAAAAGCGTTTTTCCAAGCCCGGGCAAGTGCGTTGTTTTTTCGGGATGATTTACGATTGAAGTTTTCGGCATAGCTGGATAGCCACTCAAAACTGCACTAATTCCTTTGTCAGTTCTATCTCCGGAAGCATAGCAATTTTCAAAATAGATTCCTTCCTTAATTAAGTTTTGAAAATTCGGCACAATGAATTTTCCCTGAACCATTTTATTTACAACTTTTTCTGTAAAACTTTCCCAAACAATAAAAAGCAAATTCGGCTTTGTTCCATCTTTAACTTCTATAATTTGCTCTACTTTATTTTCATTATTGAACAAATCATTTACATATTTGTTTGCTTCATCTTCCTTCATGTATTGATAAAAATTCTGACTAAGCCGATTCATTCGCATTACCGAATACATAAAATTCCAAGATGCATTAATGGCAACATTATTTGCATAATTATTATTACAGAAATAAACACTGCTTTGGTTTATTGGCGCCAATTGAACCCCACCTCTTATTGGAATTATTAAACTAATTGAAATAAGTAAAACTAAAAATAGTTGTAAAACTTTTTTTTCATTTGAATGCAATAAATAATTAAAATTTGAAAATACTTTTATTGTAATTTTCAACAACAGAAAATAACAAATAACAAAAATGAATCCAATCCAAAAAAGCGGTAAATAGCTGATTGAAGCCCACAATTCTGCTGGAGACGATAAATATTTTAATGAAGTTGCATCAATTTTACTTCCCCAAACCTTATACATTTCCGCATCTCCAATAATTATGAATAGTTCAAAAAAAAGAAGAGTGGCTGTGTAAGTAATATAAAGAAACCTCTTACGCAAAGAATTAAAATACAAGCTTACAATTACAAAACAACTTGGAATTATAGAAAAATAAGCAGCCATTGAAGCATCCATTTTTGCTCCATTTAGCAATGCTTTTATTATTAAAGAAAAGGAAAGTGATTTTGTTAACGGCCATTCATAAAGCAGAAAAAAAACACGAGCAGTTTCAAAAAAAACTACCCAGCAACTAAAATAAATTACTATAAAAAAAAGACGCTTAAACATGTCCTAAAATTAAAAGCAATTCTTAATCGAATTGCTTTTAAGAAAATTATTTATTCTTTTTGAACTAATTTAATTTTTCAACCTGCATATAATTTAATTCAACCGGAGTTGCACGTCCAAATATTTTTACTGTTACTTTCAACTTTTTCTTTTCTTCATTTACTTCTTCAATTGTACCATTAAAGTCGTTGAAAGGTCCTTCAATAATTTTAATTGTTTCGCCCACAATGAATGGCTCATTAAGTCTCAATCCGCCAACCTCAGCCATTTCATCCATCTTGCCCAACATTTTATTTACTTCCGACTTACGTAATGCAATCGGATGTTCTTTCCCTAAAAAATGAATAACATTAGATGCATGTTTTATTGTATCTCGTAAATCATCGGAAAATTTTCCACTTTCAATTTCCACCATTACATAACCGGGGTAATAGTTGCGTTCCCGCATTACTTTTTTACCACCTTGTACTTTGTAAACTTTTTCAACCGGTAAAAAAATTTGTTTTACAATTTGGTCCCAACCATTTCTTGCTATTTCTTTATCGAGATATTCCTTTACTTTTTTTTCTTTACCGCTAACAACACGCAAAACATACCATTTCGTTTCTACAGTTGCGCTCCCTTGTACATTTGTTGTTTCCATTATTAAAAAATATTATAAATGAATTTCAAACCACCATTGGTTAATGTATCCATTACCCACACTAATGCTGTTATAACAAGAGTCGCAACTATTACAATCATAGTTGATTGTTGCAATTGCGCCCAAGTTGGCCAGGTTACTTTTTCAAGTAATTCTCTATAAGATTCCTTGAAGTAGTTTGAAATTTTATTCATTGTCATTCTTGTTTTATACTCAAAAAAATTTTCAATTTCTTTTAACTCCGAAAGCACGGGCAGAGAGACTCGAACTCCCATCAACGGTTTTGGAGACCGCTATTCTGCCATTGAACTATGCCCGTAAGTACAATTAGCTAATCAGCAAATTTGCCAATTAGCTAATTGCAAAATTACTATAGTAGTTTCTTACTTCAGAATTTCAGTTACCTGTCCTGCTCCTACTGTGCGTCCACCTTCGCGAATCGCAAACTTCAACCCTTTTTCCATCGCAATTGGTTGAATCAATTTGATGGTTAAAGAAGTATTATCGCCAGGCATTACCATTTCTGTTCCTGCTGCCAATTCTACTTCACCTGTTACGTCAGTTGTACGGAAGTAAAATTGTGGACGATATTTATTGAAGAATGGAGTATGACGACCACCCTCTTCTTTGCTTAATACGTAAACTTCAGCTTTGAATTCTGTATGTGGCGTAATTGAACCTGGTTTACAAATAACCATTCCACGACGGATATCTTTTTTATCAATACCGCGAAGTAATAATCCAGCATTATCGCCAGCCTCCCCTTCGTCAAGTATTTTACGGAACATCTCAACACCAGTTACAGTTGATGATAAAGGTTTCTCAATTAGACCTACCAATTCAACGTTTTCACCAGTTTTTACTCTACCTCTTTCAATACGACCAGTTGCAACTGTACCACGACCGGTAATTGAAAATACGTCTTCAACACTCATCAAGAATGCCTGATCAACTGGACGAGGAGGCAATGGAATATATGTATCAACCGCATCCATCAGATCCCCAATTGCTTTAAGTGATTTTTCGTCACTTGCCAATGCACCTGTTGCAGAACCTTGAATAACTGGTGTATTTGCACCATCAAAACCATAGAAAGTTAAAAGGTCACGAATTTCCATTTCAACTAATTCTATCAATTCAGGATCATCAACTAAATCAACTTTATTCATAAATACAACAATCTTCGGAACGCCAACTTGACGAGCCAAAAGAATGTGTTCTTTTGTTTGTGGCATAGGGCCATCTGTTGCTGCAACTACAAGAATAGCTCCATCCATCTGTGCAGCTCCTGTAATCATATTTTTTACATAGTCAGCGTGACCTGGACAGTCAACGTGTGCATAGTGCCTGTTAGCTGTTTGGTATTCTACGTGTGCTGTGTTGATGGTGATACCACGCTCTTTTTCTTCGGGAGCAGCATCAATATCTCCATACGATTTTGCAGTCGCCAACCCTCTTTCTGCAAGATAAGTTGTAATGGCTGCGGTTAGTGTTGTTTTACCATGGTCGATATGACCAATAGTTCCGACGTTTACATGGGGTTTATCCCGCTTAAAGACTTCTTTTGACATGTTATCCTTTTTTAAGTTGTGTTTACAAATTTAATTTATCCTGCAATTGCACCGAATTTATTTTTATAAATTTCAATGCTTTAACATTCATTGTTTAATAATCAATTTCAATTTTAAAATTGAAATTGATCTTCTTGAGCCGTTGATGAGAATCGAACTCACGACCTCTTCCTTACCAAGGAAGTGCTCTACCACTGAGCTACAACGGCTGGTAAAGTTTAGTGAGCTTTTCCACATCAACTATTTCAAATAATCTCTATTTTCAACCACACTTTTTCTTCAACTATACGGACAAAGATGAAGAGCGGGAGACGAGGCTCGAACTCGCCACCTATAGCTTGGAAGGCTATCGCTCTACCAAATGAGCTACTCCCGCTGCTAAATACTTTATCAAAAGAACTTCTGTGGGCAGAGCAGGGTTCGAACCTGCGTACTCGTGAGAGAACAGATTTACAGTCTGTCGCCTTTAACCACTCGGCCATCTGCCCATTTTTATTGAGCCACTTGTCGGAATCGAACCAACGACCTACTGATTACAAATCAGTTGCTCTACCAGCTGAGCTAAAGTGGCATACAATAATTCTGCCAAACTTCAATACATACCGACAGTAATTACATTAAAGAACTACCCTTAATTCTTAAGGGAGGCAAAGGTAAGGGAATTTGATAATTGGAAAAAGATTTGGAAATCTTTTTTGCATCAAAAATCAATAAAAAAAACCTCCGAAGAGGTTTTGAAAAATTTATGCTGCTTGTTTTTGTTTATCCTTTTTTAATTGAATAAGTAAAGAATCAAGTGCATCGTCGAATGATGCTTCAAAAGATTTGCTAGTTGTTTTCGAAAAAAAATTGTGTCGTGGAATCGTCACTCTAATCTCAGCTATTTTGTCTTTAATATGATGAGCCATATTATCGAGTTTTAAAAAAACATCAACTTTTACGATGCGATCCTGAACAATAATTAATTTTTGTACTTTCTTATTTATGTAATCTAAAAGTTTAGCATCCGCTACAAAATGTACGGATTGAATGTGAACATCCATAATTAATTGTTTTAAAAATGATAGAATAAAAAAAGAACTTGTCGAATTGTTTTTTATTTCCGTTATTTATGATTTGGTTCGTTATGAAGGTACGAAAAAATAATACTTTAAAAAATTAAGATTTTGGATGTGCTTTTTTATACACTTCTTTCAATTTTTCAATCGTATTGTGTGTATAAACTTGCGTGCTAGAAAGGCTCGCATGACCAAGTAACTCTTTCACTGCGTTCAAATTTGCGCCTTTGTTTAATAAATGGGTAGCAAATGTGTGCCGCAGTACGTGTGGACTTTTTTTATCCAACGTTTTTACATTAACTGCCAAAACTTTATTAACGAGATTGTACGCATATTTTGGATACATTTTTTTCCCATTTTCTCTTACCAAAAACACTTCATCGGTTTCTGCAAATTCTTTTCGTTTTAAATGTTCATAATCTTTCAGCAGTTCGATTATTTCGCTGCTGACCGGTAAAATTCTTTCTTTATTCCCTTTCCCTAATACTTTGATTTGCTTTTTTGAAAAATCAATTTGATTTTCTTTAAGTTGAATTAATTCAGCAAGTCGCATTCCGGTTGAATAAAAAAGAGAAATTAAAATCTTTGTATTTAAAGATTTCCAATCTTCCGTTCGAATATTTATTATTTCAAGTAAATTTTCCGTGTCGGTTTCTTTTATAAAAACAGGCAATCGTTTTTCAATTTTTGGCGCAATAATTTTTGCCATTGGCGAAGATTCAATGCTTCCCAACCGCAATTGAAATTTAAACCAAGATTTTAAAGTTGATATTTTTCGGTTGATGGTTCGCGCAGTTGCTTTTTTTTCTTTCAAATTCACTAACCAACTTCGAATATACGTATGTGTTATTTCGGAAAGTGAAATGGATTGATAAGTTATTTCAAAAAAATCAAAAAACTGAATAAGGTCGTCTTGATAAGCCCGAATAGTGTGTGTGGAATATCTTTTTTCAAATTTTAGATAATCAATAAAAGGTTGAATTTCAATTTGGGAAAATTGGCGCATAAAAAAAAGATGACTACAAAGCTATAAAACTCTGTAGCCATCTCCTATAAGTTGAATAAGAAAATAAAATTATTTTTCTATTTTACCGATTGCAAGGTTTTGCTTGTAAACAGCTTTCAACACTTCGCCACGACGCTTAATGGAAGGCTTGATAAAAGCCTGGCGTGCACGCAACTTTAGTAAAGTTTTTGACTTCTCAAATTTCTTTTTATACTTTCTGAGCGCTTTGTCAATGTTTTCGCAATCTTTAGAATCTATAATTAACATAAATGATATACCTCCTTTGGTATTTTTTTTAAGAGCGCAAAGATAAGGGGAAGATGTTGAAATGGGAAATGGTTACGAAAATTATACTTGTTTCCCTTTCATCGCTTTGCCAATTGCTTCGTTCATAAACCGTTCGGCATAAGGCCGAGATTGCTCATTGAGTTGCTCGATAGCTGCATGAATTTCATCTTTATTCCCGGACTTTATCAAAATTTCCAACTGTTCCATTATTTTTTCAGAAGCAATTATTTCCTCGTTTAAAAGATGTGTTTTATTTTTTTCAATAAATGTTTTTGTAACATCCAATAATTGCTTCGCTTCTGTTTGAACTTCCACCAATGCTCTTGTTTGAATATCCTCAGTTGCATGTTCAATGGAATCCAACAACATTTTTTCAACCTCTTTATCCGTAAGTCCATATTGAGGTTTCACTTCAATTTGTTGTGTAACACCACTTCGCAACTCTTTTGCTTTTACATTTAAAATTCCATCGGCATCAATTAAAAAAGATATTTCAATTTTTGGCAACCCTGCCGGCATTGCAGGAATATTACTCAATTTGAATTCAGCTAATTTTCGATTGTCTTTTACCAAATCTCTTTCACCTTGAAAAACAGAAATCACAATCCCCATTTGTCCATCTTTTTGTGTAGTATACTGTCGACTAGTACGTATTGGAATTTTTGAATTTCGCGGAATCAAAACATCCATCAATCCTCCCATTGTTTCAATACCTAATGAAAGCGGCGTAATGTCTAACAATAAAAAATCTTTGTTATTCCCTGCAAGTATGTCGGCTTGCACTGCTGCACCTAATGCAACTACTTCATCAGGGTTTAACGTATCATTTACTTTTTTATTAAAAAATTGACCAACCGTTTGTTTTACTAATGGAATTCGCGTTGAACCTCCAACCATAATTACTTCATCAATTTCAGTTATTGAAATCTCTGCATCTTTCAGTGCATTCGCGCAACAAAGAATTGTTTTATTAACTAGTGGGGAACCTAAATTTTCAAATTCCGATTTACTAATTTTTATTAAATAACCATCAACATTGCTGATAAATTCATGATGCAAACTCAAATGCCTTTTCGCGGCTTCTGCTTTTAAACGAAATTCTTGTTTATTATTTTCTGAAAATTTTAATGCCGATTTTTCTAACTCAATTTTTTCTTTCCAAAATTTTACAATTGCATCATCAAAATCATCACCACCCAAATAAGTATCCCCATTTGTAGAAAGCACTTCAAAAATTCCGTCGCTTATTCGAAGAATAGAAATATCAAAAGTTCCACCGCCCAAATCATACACGGCAATCGTCTTCGTTTCATTTTTATTTAATCCCAAACCATACGCCAAACTTGCAGCAGTTGGTTCATTCAAAATACGCAACACATCCAGCCCTGCCAGTTTTCCTGCATCTCGAGTTGCTTGTCGTTGCGCATCGTTAAAATACGCCGGCACTGTAATTACAGCTTTTGTAACTGGAGTTTTTAAAATATGTTCGGCACGACTTTTTAATTCTTTTAAAATAAAAGATGACAATTCAACTGGCGAATAAAATTTATCTCCCACTTGAATTTTAACTAATCTCTCAGTTTGATCATCAAATATTTTATAGGTAAAAAAATTACTTCTTTCCCGAATGTCGTTGTAAGATTTTCCAATCAAACGCTTTACTGAAAAAATAGTTTGCTGTGGATCCGTTAACAAATATTTCAACGCTTCATCACCAACAATTGGTTCGCCAGATTTATCAAAATGTAAAACGGAAGGAACAAGCGAATTGCCCATAACTTCTTTTATCACTTGTGGATTTCTATCTTGTGGATGAATAATTGCAACCAAACTATTTGTTGTTCCCAAATCAATACCCACAATCATTTCCTTTTGTTGCAAACTTCCTGTAGCTATATTAATCGCGATTTTCCCCATAATTTTTTTCGTGCTTTGGTTGCAAACTTACGCAAATAAAAAGGGGTTTGTTTTTAACGCATCAAATACATTTTTCCATAACCGTTATTGAAAAACCTGTCGGTATTATCATCACTTGATTTATATTTTTCAAGCGATTTTCCTTTGAAGTTTGTTATCACTCGATATAAATAAATTCCATTCGCTAATTGCTGCCCAAAATTATCTGTGCCATCCCATTTATACTCGGTAATATTTCTCCCAATCCTTAAAGTTCCTAATTCTTCTTTCGAAATTTCTTTTACAATTTTTCCTGTTATTGTTAAAATTTGAATTCTGATATTCTGCGGTAACTCACTACCAGTAAGTGTAAACACAAATGCAGTGGAAGTTGTAAATGGATTTGGATAATTAAGTAAATTCGAAATCATCGCTTTGTTGATTACTTGAAAACCGACTTTATAATCTAAAATTCCGGCGCCGTTTCCACTTCTATCTTTTCCCGAAACAACTAATTCATAATAGCCATCTAATAAAAATATCGGAGAAAAATCAATTGAAGCCGTATTGTCATTATTCGGTGCATTGCCCGCCGCAGTGAATTTCAACGTGTCAGCATTTTTAAAATAATAAGGACGAATGGAACCGTCCGGAAAATAAACACGAATCGTAACAGCCATTGTATCATTCAATACCATCCACTTTGCTTCGTCTTTTAGTTTGATTAAAATTTTTGTTTTTGCAGAAACAATATCTCTATTTAAAATATGAACACCATCAAATGTAACATCCAACAACGGATTTGTTTTATCCGGTTTTACATAAAAATTTTTATAGATGAAATTATTGAAATGAGTGTACTCGGGTTGATCATTGTCCGGATTTACGTCATTAAAAAATATATTGGAGCCAGGCAAACTTGCTGTGGGCAGGGTATAGCGAACATGCACAGTATCCCAAGCCGGCAAAGTTCTAAATTTTGGAATTGGATAATTTGTAGAAACATTATTATTATCTGTTACCTGCAATTTTACTTTTAAACTGTCAAAATTTGCTTCACTAATATTTTTAAACGCCATTTTAAATGCAAGAGGTTCACCAACTTCCAAAGTATCTTTGAATAGAAAAAATAAATTTGGAGCAATTGCTCCTTCCGGAACGGGAACATAAGTCACTCTCCAATAACGCAACAAATAAGGTGTAAAATGAATCGAATCAATGTTGCGCATTTTTAATTTTAAATAAGGATATTGAACAGCATTTATAAAAGAAAGATCTACATCTTGTTGCGAAAGTTGAATTGCATTCATCAAAACGGTTTCAGTTCCTGATGAACTTATTCCAATAACATCAATTGTTGGATTATCGCCTGGCAGCACGTCTGTTGTGCCTCTCCATTTAAGTTGCTTCCATTGTTTTGCCTTTCCAAAAACAGGAGATATTAAATAGCCAACGCTATCAGTTGTGATGCAATCCACCGACATATTTATTCTATCGTAAATACCTTGCGAAAATTTATATTGTGGAATAAAACCGGTACTTGCTTTTTTATACACCAATACCCAAACTCTTGGTTTATTGATTGAATCAATTTCTGCAAATCCCGCAGATTTCAATTTGTGATAAAGAGAATTGTTTGAACCATAAATAGAAGTATCGCCTTTCCAAGTTGCAGCAAATGAATTGACCATATCGTAATCTGCAGTTCTTACAGTAACAAAACTACCATTGGGAATTGTGTCCATAAAATCCATCATCAATTTTCTACTGCTCGGCGTCATGTAAGAAAATTCGAAATTGTACCTGCTGTATGGGCTGCAACTCGTACTGGCACTTCCATATAAAAAAAGACTATTGCCGTTTGCATCTACATTACTCCAAGGTTTGAAACTTACCGAATCGAATACATTAAATTGTATTGAATTTCTCAAACAAACTTTTTTTATCAATCCTACTCCATTTACCATTACCGAAAATTCCGAATCGAAAGTACCACCGGTTGGATTTGTGGTTGTTCTTAAAAATAAATTATTGACGATGGGAAAATATTTCCAAGAGCGAGTTAATGAATCAAGACGCAATCGTTGCGTGGTTGATTTTGTATGTTGAAAAAAATGAGATTGATTAAAACCAAGATCGCTGTTGGATAAATAAACAAACGAAACCGAATTCCATTTTGTAGGATTTCCCGCAATATCCAACGGTGCAATTCTCCAATAATAAACTGTAGAATCGCTGAATAAAACTCCGGGAGTAAATTCTAAAAGCCCACCGATGGAACTAATTGTTTGTGTTTTTTTCAATGGCGAATTATACATTTCGGTCGTATCAATTTCCATTCGATATTGTTTTAACGGACTGAATGGATTTGCAGTTGAAGCCATCAATTTTATATTTTGCCGATTTACAATTGCAAATTCTAATGGGAAAACCGGCCTTGCTTCGTCTTCATAAATAAATACATCTTTTGTAATTGAATTATTCGTTTCGAAGAGTTCGTCCACTTTATTATCCACGTCAATTGAAACAGTAATTTTATTCAACCCCTTGTCGGTAATTGGATTGATGGGAATTGAAATTTCCAATGAATCAATAAATCTTATTCCCGGAATGGTATCTTTTAAAACAGAAATTATTGTACCATTTGGCAATTGACGTTTTACTTCAATTGCAATTTCATTGCTCACTGCTTTTCCTAAATTGGTCAACTTCGCATTTACTTTAAAGTTGGCTTCCGCAACCGATATAAAAGTTGGCGTAATTTTTATTTGCGGATCTTCAATTACATAATCTGCTTTGGGCTGCGTGTTTGATTTTAGTGCCGGATCTCCGTGAAATGTATTTTGTTCGGTAAGAAATCGTGCAAAAAAATCATTCGGCCCTGCTTGAAACAACATTTTTGTAATCGTTTCTTTTATGATTTCACCAAAACTTTTTCCGTATTGTGTAATCGATTCAGCTTCATAAAATTTTCTATTGTATAAGTCGAGATAGTTTACAATTCCGATGTGCGTACTTGCAAAAAAAGCAATACTTCCTCTTTCTTCCGCCAATACAAATTTTTCCGACAGTGTTTCTTTTACATAAAATCGCGAAGGATTAAAATTAAAAAAATCACCAGCACTGCAACCCATCGCAATAAAAAATGGATACTTGCCTTGGTTATTATATGCTTCGGGATTCTCCAAATTAAAATCCAAAATTGTTGCAGAAGAATGTCCAAAATAAGTGAGTTGCGTAATTCCGTTTGTAAAAAGTTGTTGCAATTGTAAATTGGTTATTTGTTGCACCGCTTCGGTAGAAGTTTTGCTAAACGTATGCACATTGGCTCCAAACAAAGTATCTGCAATAATTCTTTTAAACCCGTTCATGTAAAAATTCAATTGGTTTTGAAGAAACGGATCGCTTGCTCCCACCATATGCATTACCGTTTTCATCCAAGCTTTATCTTGAATTAACGGAGAGCTGAATTGTTGTGCAGTTTCATACTGCTGAACTTTGTTTAAATAAGTTGCTACTTCATTTCCGTTGATTACAGATAATCTTCCAATGGGCGTAATTGGAATAGAACTTGCACCTTCCGAACTCAATAAAATATCTGAAGCAGGCCATCCAAAAGTTGGAATTAAATTTAATTTTTCTACATCTGCATTTGATTCATTTGTTCGGTATTGATCGTAAACAACTCCATGTCCAATCAAAAAAACAAATTTTGGGATGGTTGTAAAATTTGTTCTTGCGAAACGTAAAAAATTTCGAATTGACAATGGATGTTTTTTTATCCCAAATGCAAATTGATCTACCAATTCATCAATTTCATAAATTTTTGAATTGAAAGAACCGCCAACTGTTGAAGCACGATAGGTTCTAAATTGCTCAACAGGATTCGCTCCACTCGTTGTTGAAAATAAAGAAGGATGTGAAATAATTAAATAATCACCTTGGTTTGCCGGCAATAAAAAATTTTTGAAACTTCGCGTTGTAAAATTATTAACTGAAAAAATATTTGATACTTCTACATTAAAAAGAACAAGTTTGCGCGCAACCGTTGACGGCTCCAAAGCAAACCGAACTAGCACCGGATTTAAAACATCGCCCACATATCTTTTTTGATTGGTAAAATCATATAAAATTGGAGCTGTCGTTCCATAATTAAAATTGCTTATTTCTAAATAATTTCCGATAGAATTTGCCGGCAACGAAAATGCAAATTTTTTCGTGTTCCCAAAATTGAAAATGCGTGGATAGACAAGTTCGTATTGAGCTACAACCATTCTATCGTTCACAACCGTACTTTGATTTTTGATTTCAATTGTTGCATTTCCAGTGTTCATTATTGAAAGAGGAATATTGGGAATAGAAACATTTGCCGTTTCTAAATAATCAAGTTGTTGCCCGCCAATACTGTCTGAATTTATTTTAATTCTAAATCGGCGAAGGTTTAATGCATTGCCAACAATATTCATTTTAAAAGTAGCTGTCGGCCCATTATTATATAAATAAACTTGATGCGTGTTCGTCAAACTTTGCCCTGCATAAATATCTGAAGAAGTCCAACCCTCTCCTTTATCGTAAGAAGATGAATAAACCCGCTGACCTGCATCAGCAAAATATCCGGGATTGATGTGATGTTTAAAATAATTTCCTTCGGAATGCATAAAATATGCATCGGGCGATAACGTATTTCCCGAAATATTATTGGGTGTGTTTTGCATCCGCAAGTTGCCACCAGCAGAATTTACCGTAAGAAAAAAACTTGCTGTATCTGTTTGAAGACTATGTGTCGTACTTAATTGAAAGGAAATGTCTCGATATAAAAAATTATCAAGTTGACCATCATTTTTTTCTCCCCAAAATTCTATAAAACCATCATTGCCTAATGGACCAGAAGCTGCAGAAAGATAAATTGGAATTTGTTGTCCGTTTCGCCACAATTGAAAATTTTCAGCAGCTGTACTTCCCAATCCAATTGTTGAAAGTGATGTTTGCGAAATTCTATAAACGCCTGTTTCGCCAACTTTAAATTTGTAATATGTTTTATTATAATCAATCCACTCGTTATTAAATGGTTGACTTTTAGCAAAAAAATACAAACTCAAAAAACATATTAAAAATAAAAATTGCTTCATAAATTTTTAAACCCTAAAATTATTTTTATCTTCTTTTATCACCTTTAAAATCAACTTTTACAGAAAACACATGCGTAAATAATGGACTTGACTGGTTGGCTAAATTGGCAAAAGCATAGTCGATTGTAACATTTGAAATTTTAAACCCTGCACCTGCACTTGGCTGAAAAATCCAACCCTTTTTTTGATTCAACGTGTCTGCATCGGCAAGTGCTTGTTGAAAATTATTTATGCCAGCTCTTATAAAAAAAATATTATTTACATCACATTCCAATCCCAATTTTGGATCAACACTTATTGGATTGGAACTGATTAATGTATTTCGTTTTCCATCAAACGATAAATCAAAATTTGATTCCACAAGCAAATTAATTTTTTTATTGATGGCGAATTGCCTTGCAATTCCCAAAATTAATTTTGGTGCAGTAAGTTCGGTTGACTTAACCGGAATTTCATTATTCGTCAAATACAAAATTTCTTTTTCTCTTTCGGTAAATGAAAACGACCAAGCATTGAAAGTGGTGCTAATATCTCTGCCAACAATTCCAAACCGCCATTTGTCTTTAAATATTTGAAGACCCGCATCCAGCCCAAATCCCCACGCTTTTGCAAACTTGCCAACATTGCGGTGAATGATTTTTGCATTTATCCCAAATCGAATATTTTTTTGTTCGGTTTCTTTTAATTGTTGTGCAACAGAAAAAATAAATGCATAGTCTGCCGAAGAAAAAGCTTGAATATTATTATAATTTATTGTACCATCGGGTTCAACAAGAAACAACGTATTCATAATATCATCAACAGCAAACCGAAGTGCCGTTACACCCAAAGTTCTTTTGCTATTAATTGTTGGCAATGCAATGCTTGCAAAATCATATTTGCCGATGCCGGCAAAATATTCTGCGTGCATAATATTCAAACTTTTTGTTTCTTTAACAGCAACCAAACCCGCAGGATTCCAATAGCCCGATGTGCCATCGCTTACAGATGCAACTTGTGCACTTCCCATTGAAATGCCTCTTGCACCTGCACCAATATTTAAAAATTCATTTGAATATTTTCTGAATTGAGAATGCCCAGCAAAAGTGGAAAATGTAAAAAACAAGAATGAAACCCCAATTTTTAATTTCATAGTTCAAAAAATTGAAAACTATTTTTGTAGCACATTGTAAAGTTAAGATTTACTGCTTGAATGTTATAATCTCTTCACTTTCAATTGAATGTTTTTTTATCTTATTTTTACTCAAACTTTTTTTGAATGAACTTGTTGAATGAATTAAGGTGGAGAGGAATGATTCAGGACATAATTCCCGGCACAGAAGAGCAATTGAATAAAGAAATGACTTCGGGATACATTGGTTTCGATCCCACTGCCAGCTCGTTACATATTGGAAGTTTGGTTCCTATTTTATTATTAATGCATTTACAAAAAGCAGGCCACAAACCAATTGCATTAGTTGGAGGTGCTACAGGAATGGTTGGCGATCCGAGTGGAAAAAGTGAAGAAAGAAATTTATTAAGCGCAGAAGAGTTGAATCATAATTTATCCGGCATAAAAAAACAACTTGAAAAATTTCTTGATTTTAATACGGCAAAAACAAATGCTGCCGAAATTGTAAACAATTATGAATGGTTCAAAGATTTTAATTTTCTTGATTTTATAAGAGATGTTGGAAAACATATCACCGTAAATTATATGCTGTCCAAAGACAGTGTAAAAAAGCGAATTGAAGGTGAAGCAGGAATGAGTTTTACAGAATTTTCTTACCAATTAGTTCAGGGTTACGATTTTTATTGGCTTTACAAAAACAAAAATTGTAAACTTCAAATGGGCGGAAGTGATCAATGGGGAAATATACTTACGGGAACAGAATTGGTAAGACGCAAATCGGCCGGTGAAGCATTTGCATTTACTTGTCCGTTGATTACAAAAACCGATGGAGGTAAATTTGGGAAAACTGAAAAAGGAAATATTTGGTTGGACGCAACAAAAACAACACCTTACCAATTTTATCAATTTTGGTTGAATGCAAGCGATGAAGATGCAAACAAATGGATTAAAATTTTTACTTTTTTATCCAAATCAGAAATAGAAAATTTAATTGCTTCGCATAATATTGATCCATCAAAAAGAATTTTACAAAAACAACTTGCTGCAGAAATTACTTCGCTTGTTCATAGCGAAGAGGAACTAATAAAAGCAATTGAAACCACCGACAAACTTTTTTCTCATCAAGCAAGTTCTATCGAAGATTTTTCTGTTAGCGATTTAGAAGAAATGGAAGGAATTGTAAAATCTGATTTTTCAAAAAATAAAATTGCTGATGGAATTGATATCGTTTCTTTTCTTGTAGAAACTGCAATTTTCCCAAGCAAAGGCGAAGCAAGAAAAATGATACTTGGTGGTGGCGTAAGTATTAATAGAAATAAAATTGTGAATGCAGAATTGAAAATTGAAACCAATTTATTGCTGCATCAAAAATATCTTTTGGTACAAAAAGGCAAGAAAAATTATTTTCTGATTTCTATCATTTAGCTTTTTGCAAAAGCTGTAATTCCCTCCACTAACACGTCCAGATTTTTTGTAGTAGTATAAACATTTGGTGTTACGCGAATTCCATTTAGTTCTTCCCAAACAATTCCTACGGTGTGTACTTTATATTTATCCAATAAAAAACTATCCAGCTCTCCTGCTTGTCGGCCTTCAATTCCAACAAACCCGATTGCACAGCCCCATTCTGGTTTTAGCGATGTTTGCAATTTTACTTTTGGAATGTTTTTTACTTTTTCCATCCAATAATTTTTCAAATAAAACAAACGCTTTTCTTTTCTTTCGCTTCCAATCATTTCGTGAAATTCAACCGCTTTTGTAATGGCTTGTTCTATAAAAAATGGTCGCGTTCCCAACGATTCAAATTTTCGAATATCGTCTTTCAATGGATTGTCGGTTGCAAACATGGGAAAAATGTTTTTAATTTTTTCTTTCCGAATATATAAAAGTCCACTGCCAATTGGTGCGTACAACCATTTGTGTAAACTTGTCGCAAAATAATCGGCATCCAAATCCGGAATTTTAAAATCGAACTGCGCAAAACTATGCGCACCATCCACAATCACTTCCAATCCTTTTTTATGTGCTTCGTTAGCAATTTTTTTTACAGGAACTATTTGTCCATTCCAATTGATGACATGTGTAATGTGCACCACTTTTGTTTTTGAAGTAATGGCACTTACATATTTATTTACAAAATAATTTTCATCTTCGCTTGGTAAGTCAAGATCAACCCAAACGAGTTTTATGCCATCGCGAATTTCTCTTTGTTTCCAAGCATTAATCATGTTTGGGTAATCGTATTTGCAAACCACCACTTCATCGCCTGCTTTTAATTGCAAACCAAAAATAACCGTCTCCAACCCTTCCGAAGAATTTCTATTTATCGCAATTTCCTCTGGCGAGCATCCAGCAATTTTTGCCAAATTTTTGCGAAGTGGTTCTCTGCCCTGATCCAAAATGCGCCACATATAATAACTCGGCGCTTCGTTGCAATAATCGTAATAGCGTTTTACAGCATCTTGAACCGTTTTTGGCGCAGGAGAAACGCCGCCATTATTTAGGTTGATAATTCCCGAAGAAACCGTAAAAGACTGTTGAATATAATACCAAAAATCTTCTTCGCTTGCCAGTTCCAAAGGCGAAAATGCTTCCGCTTCTTTTAATGCTGCTTGCAAATTTCTTGCCCAAACCGGTTGCGAAAGCGAAGCAAGCAATGCGGTTGCGGAAAATGCACTTGCTTTTCCAATAAAATTTCGGCGGTTTAAATTTGACATGGCCAATCGTTTAATTTTAAAAATACGGAAAAATAAAATTGTTGCACGCTAAAGTAAAAAAGGGACGAAAACATTTACAAAACCATTTGGGAAGAAGCACGACAATCCCTACTTTTGCAACCCAAAGTTTGACCCATGGTGTAATGGTAGCACAACAGATTTTGATTCTGTTTGTTAAGGTTCGAATCCTTATGGGTCAACTTAGAAAGCCATCGAATATTCGATGGCTTTTGGTTTTTAAAGGCAATTACATTTTACCCCACTACCTATAAGTGGTATTGTTTAGTAATTTTTAAACTGCTACCTTGGAGGAAATTTACTGCTGTGGATATAAAGTCGGTAATGATTTTGAAAACAAAATCCGTCAAAAAAATTTCGAGCAAAATGCAACAATTAGCGATTGCAGCATACACTGAAACTTTGCGTTTAAAAAATTATTCTTCTAATACTATTAATAATTACCGAACACATTTTATTTCTTTCATTTTATATTTCATCGGTGAAAAACCTTCGTCAATTACTAAAAATCAAATCATGGATTATTTGGTTATGCTGCGCAGAAAAGAGAACTGGAGTTCAACAATGCAAAATCAAAAAATAAATGCGATTAAATTTTTTTATGAACAAGTATTAAAACAATCACGCACAGTTTATGATTTACCAAGAGCCAAAAAAGAATGGAAGCTGCCAACTGTGTTTGCCGAAGAAGAAATAAAAAGTATATTGATGGCATTGGAAAACCTGAAACACAAAACAATATTATGTTTAGCCTATGCTTGTGGTTTAAGGGTAAGCGAAATAGTTAATATGAAAATTAAAGATATTGACAGTAAGCGCATGGTAATAACAGTAAGACAAGGCAAAGGGAAAAAAGACAGACAAGTAATGTTAAGTGAAAAATTGTTAATTCTGATGCGCGAATATTTTCAAAAATACAAACCAAAGGTTTGGCTTTTTGAAGGACAATATGGCGAACAATATAGTTCGCGCAGTGCCCAATTAATTTTAAAAGACGCAAAAAAGAAAGCAGGTGTAACAAAAAAAGGTTCAATCCATGCCATGCGCCATTCTTTTGCAACTCACCTGTTAGAGGGTGGGACAGATTTAATAAGTATAAAAGAATTGTTGGGGCATAATAGTTTAAAGACGACAAGCATTTATACTCATGTTAGTAAAAAACACATGAGTAAAATACAATCCCCGTTAGATAAATTATTATGATAAAGAAAAAATTATGCGAAACCTGTAGTTTCGCTAAGCCAACATATTTTGGTATAAAAAGCGAAAGTTTTGTTAGCTTAGTTTCGGATAATATATGTTGAACCGCAATGGCAGCAGCCAACGGAGTTTGCTATGCAGAATTGGTACTGTGGCTGCTACCACGAA